>CAMOMP010000030.1:0-35962 GCA_946619915.1 uncultured Prevotellaceae bacterium
GGCTGCAGTATGGGAAGGACGAGGGTGATAGGTGACTGATATTAAGGGCGAATTCTTTTTAGCTAGCCAATTTTCTTAGGGAACTTTAATGTAGGGAATGACCTATGGAAATTATCTGGATGAGGCAAAGGTGACAAAGCCAAAATAGCCTTAGCGGAAATACTTACCTATTACGGGAAGCGACTTGAGGGGCAGATCATGATAAAGGATGTGCCCAACAAAGGCGCATATCAGCACCGTATTGATGGCAAGACGCAACAGCAAAGGCCATTCGCGCGGTACCAGTTGCATTACCGTATAGAACAGGGCGGTTAGCAGCACATACACCATGATGCTCTTCATAGGATAGGGAATTGGATTCTTTATCTGTCCCACGATATAGGAGAGCACCATAGCTGTTCCGTAACCTGCCACTCCACCCCATGCGCAGGCCATATAGCTATACTGGGGGATAAACAGGTAGTTGACAAGGAACAGCACGGAACAGCCTGCCAGTGAGAACCAGGCTCCGTAGATAGTCTTGTCTATCAACTTGTACCAGAACGACAGATTGAAGTACACACCCATCATTATCTCTGCTACCATCACAATGGGGACAACAGCCATTCCCTCGCGGTAGCCCTTACCCAGGATAAGCTGCAAAACATCTATGTAACCCATCACAAACAGGAAGGCCAGCAGGGTGAAGACGAGGAAGTACTTCATGGCCACGGCATAGTACTCGTTCTTGTCGCCGTCCTTGGCCTTAGCAAAGACAATGGGCTCGTAGGCATAGCGGAAGGCCTGGGTTATCATGGCCATAATCATGGCTATCTTCACGCAACTGCCGTAGATTCCTAACTGCACCTGGGCATCAGCCTCATCAGGATATACCAGCGGGAAGATGATCTTATCTGCCACCTGATTCAGGATGCCTGCAACGCCCAGAATAAGGATGGGCCATGAATAGGAAATCATGCGACGAAGCAAAATCCAGTCGAAGTGCCATTGTATCTTGAACAGCTGAGGCAAGAAAAGCAAGGATATCACACCCGTACATGCCAAGTTGAGCAGGAATACATAGAAGACGCTGGTCTTATGCAGAACGACAAAGAAGAGCACATTTAGTCCGATATTGAGGGCTATGAACAGCATCTTTAGCGTAGCAAAGCGTATGGGTCTCTTCTGGAAACGCAGATACGAGAAAGGAAGTGCCTGCAAGGCATCCATTGCCACTACGGCCGCCATCATCAACAGGTAGTTGTGATGCTCGGCATACCCCAGAGAATCGGCAATGGGAGTGATGAAGCCAAAAACAAGAGCCAAGAACACCGCCGTGAGCGATGCAATCAGAGCAAAGCCCGTAGAGAACACCGTATCAGCCCAAGCCCCCTCCCCATTACGGGGGAGGGACTGAGGAGAGGGTCTTTCGTTGGCAAAACGGAACAAGGTGGTCTCCATACCAAAGGTCAGCAGCACCAGAATTAAGGCCGTATAGGCATAAATATTGGTGGAAACACCATAGTCGCCCGATTCCTTGGGCATATAATGGGTATAAAGTGGAACAAGCAGATAATTCAGGAAACGTCCCAGAATACTGCTCAGGCCATAGATGGCTGTATCTTTTGCTAAGGATTTTAAGCCCCCTCCTTCTCCCCCTTTGGGGGAGTGAGAACTTTGGACTATATTGTCATTTTTTATCATCTTACCATATCAAAATATTACTATACCTTGTTATAAGCACTCCCCCAAAGGGGGAGCGGGAGGGGCCCTTATCCGAAGAACATATATGCTATTGCGATGGCAGCAATGATGCCTGCCAAGTCTGCCAGAAGACCACAGGTGACGGCATGACGTGTCTTGGCAACACCTACACTACCGAAATAAACTGCCAAAATATAGAATGTGGTATCCGTAGAGCCCTGGAAGATACAACTCAGACGACCCACAAACGAGTCAGCTCCATAGGTCGTCATGGAGTCTATCATCATACCACGTGCACCACTGCCGGAGAGGGGTTTCATCAAAGCTGTAGGCAGAGCCTCCACAAAGTCGGTATTGCCGCCAAGAGCGCCCACACCGTATTTGATTCCGTCTATCAGCATGTCCATAGCACCCGAAGCACGGAACACGCCAATACCAACAAGGATGGCAATCAGGTAAGGAATAATCCTCACTGCCGTGGTGAAACCTTCCTTGGCTCCCTCTATGAAAGCATCATACACATTGACCTTCTTGCGAACACCCGCCAAGATAAAGGCTATGATTATCAGCATCAGAATGATGTTGGCAGCACTGACACTTACCTTGTTCATCAACAACGAATCCATCTGTCCGAATCCCCAGATAATAGCTGCCACCACCAAGGCTGCACCGCCCAATGTCAGCAACATGGTACGGTTCAGCAGGTTAATCTTCTGGAACAAACTGGTGATAACGATGCCTGCCAAGGTCGAGAAGAAAGTAGCCAGCAGGATGGGAATAAAGATATCCGTAGGCTGGGCAGCTCCCATCTGAGCTCGATATACCATAATAGAGATAGGTATCAACGTCAGCCCGCTGGTGTTCAGCACCAGAAACATAATCATAGGGTTGGTGGCTGTATCCTTCTTGGGATTCAGCTCCTGCAATTGCTCCATGGCTTTCAATCCCAATGGTGTAGCCGCATTATCCAACCCCAGCATATTGGCTGCTATATTCATGAAGATGCTACCCGTAACGGGGTGCCCCTTAGGAATCTCTGGGAACAGCTTCACGAAGACTGGGCTCAGCAATCGGGCCAGCACGTTTACAACTCCACCCTTCTCGCCTATCTTCATGATACCAAGCCACAAAGACAGCACACCCGTCAGACCTAACGAAATCTCAAAGGCTGTCTTGGATGACGCGAATGTAGAATCCATCATCGCAGGAAAGACCTCAAAGTCGCCCAAGAAAACCAACTTTACCAACGCTATCACAAAAGCGATGAGAAAAAAACCTACCCAAATGTAATTCAGTACCATAAAAGCCTCACCCCCTTCCCCCTCTCCGAGGAGAGGGGAGATGTTAGATATTAATAACTATGTTAATTGTCTCAAGATATTTTTTATATCAATCTTTACGTTATCTAAATCAAGCAGAACTCTTTCATTGGAAAATCGTACAACCTTAAATCCCAAACTATTGAGTATTCCCGTCCGTATTTCATCATCTTCTAATTGCTTCCTTTCCGTATGGTAGCCTCCATCAACTTCAATTACCAACATTTTATCAAGACACACAAAATCGACTATAAAGTCCCCTATAATGTGTTGACGGCGGAACTCAACCCCAAATTGTTTATTTCTTATATTTTGCCACAATAAATCTTCTGCCTGTGTACTATTCCTTCTGTTTTCTTTAGAATATTTCTTAAGCAAATCATATCTATCAGAAGCAGCCCAACGAAAACGAGTAGAGGATGTCACGTTATTATTCATAGATCAAGCTCTCCCTGAACATACTCCCCTCTCCCCGGAGAGGGGTTGGGGGTGAGGCTTCGACCCAGGTGTGAATATGCCAACTCAGTCACTTCACGACCACGGGGTGTACGCTTCAGGAAGCCTTCTTTTATCAGGAAGGGCTCATAGACCTCCTCCAATGTACCACCATCCTCGCCAATGGCAGTGGCTATGGTGTTGATGCCCACAGGACCGCCCTTGAACTTGTCAATGATGGTTAGCAGAATCTTATTGTCAATCTCATCCAGACCGTAACGGTCGATGTTCAGCGCCTCCAGGGCGACACGGGCAATCTTAAGGTCAATCTCTCCGTTTCCCTTCACCTGAGCAAAGTCGCGCACACGGCGCAAAAGGGCATTGGCAATACGGGGCGTTCCACGGCTACGACTGGCAATCTCTCCCGCCGCCTCTGCATCTATGGGAAGACCCAGAATGCCGGCACTGCGTGTGACAATGCGCTGCAAGGTATCAGCATCGTAATACTCAAGGTGCATATTAATGCCGAAGCGGGCACGCAGGGGTGCTGTAAGCAAACCACTGCGGGTGGTGGCTCCCACCAAAGTAAATGGTGCCAAGTCTATCTGAATGCTGCGTGCACTGGGACCCTTATCTATCATGATATCTATACGGTAGTCCTCCATGGCACTATACAGATATTCCTCAACGATAGGACTGAGACGGTGAATCTCGTCTATAAAGAGTACATCGTTAGGTTCTAGGCTGGTAAGGATACCCGCCAAGTCGCCCGGCTTGTCCAGAACAGGGCCGCTGGTCAGTTTGAATCCCACCCCCAACTCATTGGCAATGATATTACTCAGCGTAGTCTTACCCAATCCTGGAGGACCATGCAATAGGGTATGGTCCAGGGGTTCTCCGCGATACTTGGCAGCCTCAACAAAGATGCGCAGATTCTCTACCACCTTCAGCTGACCGCTAAAGTCCTCGAAGCGCAAGGGACGAAGGGCATTCTCGAAGTCCTTCTCCTTGTTACGACCCTCTTGTCTTATATCGAAATCTTCCACCTTGGCTTGATTCTTAATTCATAATTGCCACTTCGTTCTCGCTTTAGCTCGCGACCCCTTCGGCGTTCATAATTCATAATTAACAACGAACAATTAACAATGAGCTAATTTATAATTCATAATTCATAGCAGGGAAGACTGCTAATGCCTTATCTTCTGCATCCTGCATCAAAGCCCTTTCCTGAGGTGTCTTATCATTGATACCGCAAAGGTGCAATACCCCGTGTATGATAACGCGATGCAACTCCTCGGCATACGGGCAATCCAACTTCTCGCTATTGGTTCGTACTGTATCAACACCGATGTATATGTCGCCCGATATGGTAGTACCGCTGCTGTAATCAAAGCCTATATGATCCGTGTAATAGTCGTGCCCTATGAACTCCCTATTGACACGCAATATCTCCTCGTCATCAACAAAGATGAAGTTGATGTCCCCCACATGGCGCTGATACGATGAAGCTACCTGACGCACCCATTCAGCAACCTTCTGTTGGTTGATGGGAGGCATCTCAGTATTCACTACATTATATAATATCATAGGCGCAGGGCTTTCTCTTATTTCTCCAACAGTTCAACGGCCTTCTTCACCACGTCGTCGTTCTCATATATGATAGCGAAGTACTCGCTCATATCCCACAAGTCGCGGGCTACCATTCCCTTCAGAATCAGCCGGGCATTCTCCGTAGCCTTAGCCTTGTCCTCTTCATCCTTGGGGACAATCTTCTGCTTCTCGCCTTCTGCAAAGATACCGTCTATCACTTCCTGTGGAACCTGGTACGTAGCCTTAAACTGCTCAAAGTCGCTATACTGTTTCGCCAACTTCTTGCGGTTCTTGTCCATGTACTTCAGACTGGCATTCACAATCAGGTTCTTAGCCGAGAGTTCCCTGTAGTACTTACTGTACTTGGTAGTATCCAGGGGAACGAAATAGTCTGGCATGATACCGCCACCGCCATATACAGTGCGTTTCTCACGCAGGGTCTGATAACGCAGCGAGTCAGGGAAGTGGATGCTGTCGGCATTTGTCAACTCGCCATTGTTGTAACGGTTGATAACATCCTTGGCATAGCTCAGGCGGTCACCCTTCTCGTAAGGTTTCTGTATGCATCTGCCACTGGGAGTATAATACTTAGCTGTCGTCAGACGTATCATACTGCCGTCAGGTAAGTCTATAGGTTGCTGCACGAGGCCCTTACCAAAAGAACGCCTGCCTACCACAATGCCGCGATCCTGATCCTGAATGGCACCAGACAGAATCTCTGCAGCAGAAGCACTGTATTCATCTATCAGGCAAACCACCTTTCCCTCTGTAAAGATTCCATTACCTGTGCTACGAAATTCCTGACTGGGAACGCTCCTACCACGGGTATAGACTATCATATCACCTTTGGGCAGGAACTCACTGGCAATGTCGGCAGCGGCCTGAAGGAAACCTCCTCCGTTCTGCTGAAGGTCGATAATCAGGTCCTTCATACCCTGTTCCTTCAGTTTCTTTATGGCATCCACCACCTCCTGATGAGTGGTCTGAGCAAAGTTGTTGAAACGTATCAAACCTATCTTAGGCGTAACCATATAGGCTGCATCTACGGAATTTACAGGAATCTTATCGCGCTTGACATCAAAATACAGCGTTTCCTTTATTCCCTGCCTTACTACGCCCAAATGTGCAATGGTACCTTTGGGACCGCGCAGACGACGCATAATCTCCTCCTTACTCATCTTCACACCGGCAATGGTTGTATCAGCCACACTGATGATACGGTCACCTGCCATGATGCCCACCTTCTCGCTGGGGCCCTTGGGAACGGGTTGTATAACCAGCAACGTATCGTCCAGCATATTGAATTGCACACCTATACCCTCGAAGCTTCCCGCCAAAGGTTCTGTAAACTTCTTGGTCTCCGTAGCATTGGTATAGGCAGAATGAGGATCCAACTTCGAAAGGATTCCGTTAATGGCATCCTCCACCATCTTCTTGGAATCCACGTTGTCTACATAACGGCCGTTTATCAACACACTGGCCATTACCAATTTCTGAAGATTCTGCTGCAATTCGTTTGATTGCTGTTCCGACGGGCGGTTATTGGTAAACTGGGCAGCAGACGAGAGTGCCACGCAAAACGCCAACAAGCCCAAAAACTTTCTTTTCATTTCTTTTTCCGTTTTTCTTATTTCTTATATGTGTAATGCAGCCCCTCAGGCAAGAAGGGCTTTATATCTTTCCCAAAATGAGCCAGTTCACGCACGATGCTGCTGCTGACGGCACTCAACTGAGGGTCGGCAAACAGCAGAATGGTCTCTATACCCGAAAGCTGCCTGTTCACATCCGCCAACTGCATCTCATACTCATAGTCTTTCACCGAACGGACACCACGCAAGATTACCTTAGCCCCGCACTGCTGAGCAAAATCAACAGTCAGACCCGAGTAACTCTCAACCGTCACCTTAGGTTCATTGGCATACAGTTTCCTCAGGGCATCTACACGTTCCTGTACGGGTAGCCATCCTGGCTTCTGCTCGTTAAAACCCACGGCAATAATCACATGGTCAGAGAGTTGCAGCCCACGCTCCACCAAATTGGCATGTCCCTTGGTAAAAGGGTCGAAAGAACCTGGGAAGAGAAGAACTCGATGGTTACTTGGTGTATTCATGTTCTTCTTCCTCCTCTTCTGCCAGATCTTCCTCTATTACCAAGTTGTCAATGATGAAGTTCTGGCGGTCCATAGTATTCTTGCCCATGTAGTATTCCAACATCTCTGCCACCTGGTCACTCTTGTTCAGCGTAACCTGCTCCAGACGGATGTCCTGGCCGATAAAGTTACGGAACTCGTCCGGACTGATTTCACCCAGACCTTTAAAACGGGTTATCTCAGGTTCGGGCCCCAAGTCCTCTATCGCCTGCAAGCGTTCCTCTTCGGTATAACAATACTGGGTAACGAAATCCGATGTCAGGCTCAGATGGCGAGGACGTTTCTTGTCGCTCTCCTCATTCTCGGTATTATTCTCACGGGCAGCCAATTCAGCCTCTATGGCTTTCAGTTTCTGCTTTCCGATTTTTGTCTTCCTGCCACGAACACGGAACAGAGGCGTTTGCAGGATGTACACGTGTCCTTTCTTGATAAGATCAGGGAAGAACTGCAGGAAGAATGTTATCATCAGCAGGCGGATATGCATACCGTCCACATCGGCATCGGTAGCAACTATCACCCTGTTGTAACGCAATCCATCCAGTCCGTCTTCTATGTTCAGAGCAGCCTGCAGCAGGTTGAACTCTTCGTTCTCGTACACCACCTTCTTGGTCATGCCAAAGCAGTTGAGAGGCTTTCCGCGCAATGAGAATACAGCCTGCGTATTCACATCTCTGCTCTTGGTGATACTTCCACTGGCAGAGTCACCCTCAGTGATAAAGATACACGAATCCTCTTGCTGCGTTCCCTTGACATCAGACAGATGAATCCTACAGTCACGCAACTTACGGTTATGCAAATTGGCCTTCTTGCTCATCTCTCTGGCTTTCTTGGCCACACCGGCCATAGCCTTGCGTTCACGTTCACTCTCAACTATCTTCTGCAGGATAATCTCGGCAACATCAGTATTCTTATGCAGATAGTTATCCACCTGCTCCTTCACAAAATCGCCAATGAACTTATCTATGCTGATACCATCCTCAGGTGCTGTTGTCAAAGAGCCCAACTTAACCTTTGTCTGACTCTCGAAGACAGGTTCCTGTATATTGATGCTGATGGCAGCCACCATACCATTGCGGATGTCGCCATATTCATAGTTCTTGCCACTGTAGTCCTTGATGACCTCGGCAATATATTTCTTGAAAGCTGCCTGATGAGTACCTCCCAGGGTAGTATGCTGTCCGTTTACAAACGAGTAGTACTCCTCACCATTCTGCTTGCAGTGCGTAAAGGCAATCTCTATATCCTCGCCCTTCAAATGGATAATGGGGTACAAGGCATCATAGTCCATACGGTCTTTCAGCAAGTCGGAAAGGCCCTCACGCGACAGGATGCGCCTGCCATTGAACATAATGGTCAGGCCCGTGTTCAGGTAGGTGTAGTTGCGGAGCATAATCTCTATATGCTCACCACGGAACTGGTAGTGCTTGAACAAGGTGGAGTCGGGCTCAAAGAAGATATACGTTCCGTCCTCATCTTCTGTTGCCTCAGTGGTATCACTGACAATAAGACCCTTCTCAAAGACCGTCCTACGGACCTGTCCGTCTCTATAGGAGTGTGCCTCGAAGTGACTGCTCAATGCATTTACAGCCTTCAGACCCACACCATTCAGACCTACACTCTTCTTGAATGCCTTACTGTCATACTTACCTCCGGTATTCAGCATCGAGACAGCTTCTACCAACTTACCCAAGGGAATGCCTCGGCCATAGTCGCGAATACTGCAGCGCAGGTTCTCCTCTACGGTGACTTCAATGCGCTTACCGGCATTCATCTTGAATTCGTCAATACTGTTGTCAATGACCTCCTTCAGCAACACATAAATACCGTCCTCTGCCTGTGAGCCGTCACCAAGACGTCCGATATACATACCGGGACGAAGTCTCACATGCTCCATGTCCGAAAGGTGACGGATGTTCTCTTCATCGTAATTCACCTTTTCCTGTACGTTATCTTGCAAAATGTCTTCCATCGCTTTTTAATGTTCAAACTTCAATATCCTTCCCGAACGCAGCCCTGCGCTTATGGATTTCACATTCCAGGTTCTTCCATTGTGTCTGACTGGCGAGATTATCCTCCAACTGCGGGTGAGACTCAGCCCATTCATAGCCGTCCTTCATAGCCTCAGGTATTACATTGGCAAAGATGAGGGCATTAGCACCCTTGTCGTGATACTCAGGCAGCACGCCCACCAACAACATATCCAATACCTGGGGATGTTTATTGAACCACAATGCCTTTGCCACATAATACCAGCCAAAGGGGAACAGTTTTGATTTGGCTTTCTGCACCGCCCTGCTTAGGCTGGTAATACAAACACCCATGCCTATTACCTCACCCTCAGCATTCTCCACTACAGACAAATAACGTTTATCCAATGCCATCAGAAACCTGTCGGCATAAGCTTTCATCTGTTGTTCATCCAGGGCACTATATTCATACAATTTGGCATAGGCACGGTTCACCACACCCAGAATCTTCTCTATGTAGCCACCCTTCAGTATTTCCTTCTTGCTCTTGAACTTACGAATCTTAAATCCGTAACGCTCCTCTACCAGTTGTGCAATCTTGAAGTACTTCTGCATATTGGCCTCGTGCCCTTCTTTGGGCACCATCACCTTACGTTCCACCCAGCCCTTTTCCTTCTGGAAGCCCAGTTGCAACATGTGCTGGGGGTAATAGGGATAATTGTATATCGAGAAGACCGTACCCAGTTGGTCAAAACCGTCGGTCAACATACCCTCCGGATCCAAGTCGGTAAATCCAAGCGGACCTACCACACGTTCCATGCCGCGCTGCTTTCCCCAGTTCTCAACTGCCTGCATCAGCATTCGGGTCACCTCAATATCGTCTATAAAGTCAATCCATCCGAAACGTACATGCTTGGTATTCCAAGTCTCATTGGCCCTATGGTTGATAATAGCTGCCACACGTCCTACTATCTTCCCGTCCCGGCGAGCCAAGAACAACTCGGCATCACAAAAACGGTAAGCAGGATTCTTCTTGGCGTTAAAGGTTGCCATAGTATCCTCCAACAAATCAGGCACAGCATACGGATTATCCTTATACAACTCATACCCAAACCTGGCAAACTGCCGCAATTCCCTTCGGGTCTTAACGCTACTTATGACGATATCTGACATCTATGAACGTTGTTTTGTTTTATTTAGGGGACAAAGATAACAAAAATAACCGATAAATATGCTTTCAAATGTCAAATTATGCGCAATATGATAGTTAAAAGAATAAAAAATGTCTTTGTATTTGTCAATTTTTCGAAATTAAATTAACTTTGCAATGCATATAATGCATAAAATACAATCTGACGCCAAGAACAAAACCTAAAATTAAATCAATATGTTTAAAATCAAATTTCTTTCCGCTGCAATCCTTATGATTGGCCTCTGTGTACCTGCAATGGCAGAAGATACTACCAAGGACAACCTTGACTTTAAGCCCGCTCCCTATATGTTTGTAGGAGTACAGGGTGGTGCGCAAACCACATTCTGCAAGAATTATAACAACTTGAAGCTCATCACTCCCACTGCCAGTGTCAGCTTTGGCGCATTCTTCACACCTGTTGTTGGTGCCCGTTTACACGTAAACGGTGCTTGGAACAAGGGTGGCTATAATGAGAATGGCCTCGACTTCAAGTACGACTATAAGTACATCACTACCGACATCGACTTGATGGTCAACCTGGTAAACCTCATTGCAAAAAGATGTTATTCTCCACTGAACGTTTACCTTATTACCGGTTTCGGATTGAATACAGCCTGGGGTAATGACGATGCCTATGCTGCCAAGAGCGTGTTGCCCCTTGCCTATAACGGTACACGTTTCAGCCACAACATACGCGTAGGTGCCATGTTGGACTACAACATCACCAAAAATTTCAGTGTCAACCTCGAGATTGACGGCAACAGCCTCAGCGACCGTTACAATAGCAAGCTTACCAACCGCGACGACTGGCAGCTCACCCTTCAGTTAGGTGCAGCCTACAAGTTCGGCTACAAGAAGAAGCCCGTAGTCAAGGAGCCCGAACCCGAACCCGAGGTATGGGAAACACGTACCGATACCACTTGGTACGACGAAGTCATCTATGAAGACGTGAAACGGGACCGCAATATCGAGAAGCAGATTTTCTTCGGTCTTAAAAAGGATGGAGTAGATGCCACACAGGCACAGATTACTGAAGTAGCCGAGTTCCTGAAAGGAGTCGAGAATGGAGAAATTACCATCACTTCATATGCCGACAAGAAGACCGGCACTCCCAAGGTTAACATGGGCTATTCCAAGAAACGTGCCGAGAGTACCAGAAAGGCTCTGATTCAAGCCGGTGTGGACGAAAAGATGATTAAGACCGTTGAGTGGAAGGGAGATACAGTTCAGCCATTCCCCGAGAACGACAAGAACCGCGTTTCCATCATCACTGGCCATGGCGTTTATACCGATAAGGAGCCTAAGACAATAAAGAAGTTCCGCACTAAGGAAGTTCGTTATCGTGTAAAGTAAAGACAACCACTTCAACATAAGAAAAGCTCCGGTCACGCCGGAGCTTTTTCTTTGCCTAACCCCTCTTCAGTATTCCCACAATAATCAACAGATAACCTGCCAGGCAGAGCATCGGGGCAACAATAATCCGACGGGCTGAAAAGACATCCGTCTCGAAATGCTGTTCCGTACTGCCCGGCCCACCCATCAGTATATAACCGGTCACTATAAAAACACAGGCTATCAGGATTATCCCTCGACTGGTTTTACCAAAGACCTCCAGATTGTCAGTCTTGGCTTGCTTGTTTGGTGTAGTGTTCATATTTCTCTCCATATTGATAAAACTTTTTTCTGTCGTGTTGTACAGCCACAGCCAGTGCCCGCTCCATTGTCTCCAACCAACTATAGTACGAATACATCGATCCCGACCTGCGTCCGGCACTGATACTTTCTATCCACGTCAACCATTCATCCGAGCGACGCAACAACCCGCTGACAATCTCATCACCTTTCTCTGTCTGCCGAGTTACATAAAAGCATCGTGCCATAGATAGAGATGAATCGGTATAGGGAACATTCTCCTCAGGCATCTCACGCCGCCATTTATTGCAGACTGCCAAAGCTCTTTTGGTATCTCCTTGTTTTAAGAGCGAGTCAACAAGGATACCCATAATCATCTGGTGCGTATTGGCCAGTCGTTTTACATCCTCATCCACATAGAGCCCTTTCTTGTTGAGACCACCAAAACGGAAACAATGCATGACATTGTCATAGAGCCTTTCCACATCCACCTTTTTCTGGGTAGCTGCCGGAGAAATACGATAGGCCAACCCCTCCAGCACCAGATGGTCGCGAAGATACGAAAGATTGTCAAAGCCTAAGCTTATAGACATATATATTGGACGTTCCCAATCGGCTTTTGACAGCATTTCCAATACTATCAGATCTTTCTTGAGCAGTTTCGTCTTATCCTTTAGCGAAATAACCATATCACCTTTATCCGAACGGATGACAAGGCTATCGGTAGGGATGCATTGCATATCTTCCTGCTTATTGAGCACCCACCTGTTGATGATATTCTTCAACTCAAAAGGATCTTCTCCCAACAGTTCTCTAGCCTCATCGGGGTGCGCCTGTCTGAATTCCTCTATCTTTTCCTTTAGTTCCGGACGTACAGGAATCGCCTCCCTCCTACCTTCCTGATAATCATTATGTTTCCAACTGATAGGCAGAGCGGGCGAATCATAAGCCGGACGTTTCATCTGATCTATGTACCAGTCTGTCTGGACATACTCCATATTACAGTCACGTGTATCAGTCCGCACTCCTTCCACTTCATGATTATACCATAGCGGGAAAGTGTCGTTATCACCACAGGTCAGAATAATAGGATGGCCCTCTTGCTGCATACTCTGCAGATAATTGGCACCGAAGTCCCGGCAGGTATAACGTCCGCTCCTGTCGTGATCGTCCCATGTCTGACTAACCATCTGCAGGGGAACAATAAGACCAATAAGACCAGCTACCACAGCAGCATGATTTTCATTTATCACTTTTAATTTTTCACTTTTCTCTTTTATCTTTTCACTAATCATCCCCACCCCCAGGCCTATCCAGATGGCAAAGGCATAGAACGAGCCAGCGTAGGCATAGTCACGCTCACGTGGTTGCATCGGCGTCTGGTTCAGGTAAACAACAATGGCCAGACCCGTCATTACGAACAGTAGAAGTACTGTCAGCAGCTGGCACCTTCCTTCACGTCCTCTTCTCCATTGCCAAACAATTCCAGCCAGTCCCAACAGTAAAGGCAAGGCATAAAACACATTACGCCCTTTGTTCTCCTTTAGGTCCGAGGGCAACTGGGCCGTGTCACACCCTAACAGCCAATTATCTATCCACCGTATTCCGGTTATCCAGTTGCCATGCTCCACTTCGCCGTATCCTTGTATGTTGTTCTGCCTTCCAACAAAGTTCCACAAGAAATAGCGCCAGTACATAAAGTTCACTTGGTAGCTAAAAAAGAAACGCAGATTCTCTGCAGTTGTTGGCATAGTACCTTTCTTCTGGTCGTCGCGCCATCTGTCATATGCCTTGACATGGCGTACCGAATACATACGCGGGAAGAACATATTATCCTTGTACTGGTATTTGATATTATAGCGAATCAGGTCGTAATGAGGATTCTCCTTGTTGGCTGATGGACGATAGACAGGCCTACCCTTTTTGTGTTTCCACACCATGTAGTCACCCTTCTGTTCATAGTCGGGTTCACTACAATACGACGGGCCATAGAAGAGAGGGGCATCTTCATATTGTTCCCTACTCAGATAACTCTTCAGGGAAAAGATGTTGTTAGGTGCATTCTCACACATCGGGGTGTTGGCATTGGCCCTGATAATGATAACGCCATAGGTGCTATACCCTGCCAGTATCATCATCAGGCAGGCCAAAGTCAGTTTGAACATTCTCTTCTTTACCTTCCAGTAAACAATAATGAGAATAGCCGTCAGCAGCACTATGTAACAGAGAAGTCCCGTATGGTACGCACAATGCAGCACATTGGTAAACAGCAGCTCCATCCATCCGCCTACCATCACTACCCCTGGGATAATACCATACAGGATGAAGCCCAACAACAAGAAACCTGCCGCTAAAGTCTTCAGCATACCCCATCGCGTTATGCGCTTTGCCTTACGGAAATAAACCACAAAGGACATGGCAGGCAGGCACAACAGGCACAACAGATGTACACCCACAGACAAGCCCGTGATGTAGGCTATCAGCACAATCCAACGGTCACTTTGCGGACTATCAGCCTCATCCTCCCATTTCAGTATCAGCCAGAACATCAGTGCTGTCAGGAAACTGGAGAAAGCATACACCTCTGCCTCTACGGCCGAGAACCAGAAGGTATCGCTGAAGGTATAGGTCAGAGCACCCACCAATCCACAAGATTGTATGCATATGAACTTCCCCCAAGTCATCTCTTCCCCAGTCTTGCATATTAACTTTCTTGCCAGATGAGTAATGGTCAGGAACAGGAAGAAGATACAGCCGGCGCTCAGGAGAGCCGAGAGCACGTTTATCATCAGGGCCACCTGCGAGGGACTGCTTGCCAATTGTGCGAACAGGTTGGCTACCAACATAAAGAAGGGTGCCCCCGGTTGATGACCTATCTCTAACTTATAACCACTGGCAATAAACTCAGGGCAGTCCCACAAGCTGGCCGTAGGCTCAACTGTTAGTCCATAGACCATGGCGGCAATGGCAAAAACAAGCCACGCCATACATGCGTTAATTCTCCGAAAAATGATTTGTTGCTTCATACTTTGCTCGATTTTTTCGGCAAAGCTAGCAACTGTTTCATTCATGCGCCAGAAAATTGCCCGACAAGTGTCTGACAACAATCTGACATTTCCCTGACATTATTCTAAGGTTCTGTCTTTCAACTGATAAGAGCTTCCCCTATCCGACTCTATTTTCAGACTGGAATGTTCCTCTATTATGGGTCGCAACCTTTTGATAAGGGTATATAGCGTATCGTTGGCATCAGGTTTTCTAGGCCAAAGTGTATCACAAATCTCCGTTTTCTTCAAACGATGCGAGGGACTGCTGAAGAACATCCTCATAAGTTCCTGCTGCATGGGAGTCAACTTGACAGCCTCACCGTTGCAGGTTATGAATTTCTCTTCTGTCTCTGAGTAAGTCAACCCTCCGTATGTTAAAGCACCTCGTACCGACAAAGCAGCACCTTTTCTTATGCGCAGATACAAACAGAATAAACCCCACAGCAAAGACAAAGACCACAATACGCCAGCCGGACGCTGATCCGAAAGCAAGAAGATAGTTGCTGGTGAACAATGAGCATAGCACGTAAAATCCTTCTGCTTTGTATCCACAGCCAGGGTAGCTTTTCCTCTTAGGGCTTCCATCTGCAGATGACTATTAAACAAGCCTATGGTATCCTGGGTAATCACATCACTTTGCTGTTCCTTCAGGGTAAGCAGCAGAGCCCTATCCATATCCTTGGCAACAAGCTGACTGGTACAGCTGTAGCTGGTGAAACTGGTAAGACCAGAAATCAGGATTAGTGCAAATAACACTATCACGGCGCGTTGTTGTATTCTCATATTCCGTTTATTTTGGCACAAAATTAGGAATAGAATTTAAATACCACAAAAAAGTCTCCTGATATTTAACATTACTTAATAGCCTTATACTTAGCTTTGGCCTCTGCCCGGGTAATGAGATTAAAGTGCCACCATTCCGACTTCAGCGGCATAAAACCGGCCTCCTTCATCACACTGCGCAGCAATTCGCGGTTCTTCTTGGCCTGAGCGCTGATGATGTGACGCTGAACCAACGAAGCCTCATCGGTAATGTGTGCATAAACTCCCAGGTAATCCACCACGGTACCCATATCCAACGTATCTCCCGTAGCGGCATCTGCCAAGGTAATGTCCACAGCCATTCCATAGTTGTGCATGCCACCACCGTTCTTGGGATTGCTCACATAATTCTCTTGCTTGGTTCCTACTACCACATCCCACATGATTTGCTGAATGTGCATAGGGCGCGCCGCGTCATAGATCTTCAGCGTCAGATCTGGACGCTTTTGCTTCAGCAGCTGTTGCGCCTTGACAACGGCCTTAGCTGCCTTCGGGTGCAAATAAGCCTCCCTCAGGTCCTTATAAAGCACCCTCCCCGTAAAGTTATCCGCCCTACTGTACATCAGGCTCACCTGTATGGTGGAATCCAACGTTGTTACATCCACAAAACCCTGCTTGGCCATACTTCTGGCCGTGGCAGACACCTTCCCCTGCCCCATCATCATCATAGGAACAAGGAAGAAACATATTATTAATCGAACTTTCATTCTCAGTTTACTGTTTACCGTTGGTAACTATTATTCTTCACTCTTCACTTAAACTAGTTTTCAACTAAAATACCGAACTCAGCTCCACTGGCAAAGTCAGCACCGTTCTGACTGCTAAGAGCAGTAAACCTGAGGTAACGGGCTTTCAGCGGCTTCACAAAGAGCACCTTCTTCTCCTTTGCATTGTTCTCGAATTCACCTTCGCTAACGGCTTCGCTCCACGTTTTGCCATCCTGGCTCACCTGCACCTTGTAACCCTTGATGTTACCATTTGGGCTACCATCCTGACGGGGCAAATAAGTAAAGCCTTTCAGCATCTTCTGCTCGTTGCAGTCGAAGTCTATCCAATGCGGATACTTGGGTACCGTAATGCTGTACATGGTGTGCCAGATGGTGGACGGGTCGTTATCCACAAGGTTCTTCGCCACCTCACCGCCAGGCCCTTCCTCGCTGCTGACATAGACCACGTCAAGGGGTACTGTTTCTATCTTCTCGAAGGTTGCTGAAATAGGGTTCTTTTCATCGCCCTCATACCATGCATAGATGGTTCCGCCCTGCTGGAAATTAAAGGGACCCGTATATTTCATAGCTTTTCCCTTGTCGATGCGATAGCTGACGGGGAATCTCTCCAAATTCCATTCAGGGTCGCCAGCAATGGTGACTTTACCCGCCTTATCGCGATAAATAGCCACGGGACAGAGTATGTCTCTTCTGACGATAAAGGGTCCCTTAATTTCGTCATCCTTATCAATATGGCGAATCAGAATCTTCATCTGATGCAATGCCCCAAGGACTCTGTCTTGTTTCAGCGGGCCGCCTTGGCCACAACTGTTGCCACCCAGTCCGTTCACCTTGCAATCCAGATGCAGATAGGTTCCGTCGCTTTCTGGAAGTTCATACGGATGCTGTGCAAGCGTCATTTGCAGAGCACTCCAAGGAAGTGCCGAGGTGCTCATCGTGCCCAGTTCGCTTACGAATGCCAGTCCGTCGCCTTCGCTGTCTCGCAGCACACACCAACGAACATCTTCCCTGTTACCCATACTCTGAGGCTTAGGGAAGTTCACGAACTGATCCTGAACCGTACTTTCATAAAAGCCTATGAACGAACCCGTCTTGCGGTCATTATAGTTGTTCAAGGGACCCCTTCCGTAGTAAGCATATTGGTTGAACTGGCTTGGCAACTTCACCTCGTAACCCAGTCTGGGCAACGCCAAATCAGGATTGCTGGTAATGATGCTGCTTGCCAGCACAACAGTACCGTCGGGATAGATAGCGTAGGTCTGCGTTGTGGTGAAGGATACATGCTCACCTTCGCCTGTTGCTTCAGCTACACTCTCATAGGGTTGTCCTGCTTTACCCAGACGATATTTTACGCTACCCCTGCCTTTGGCCTGACTCACCACAGTATAAGTGATGCTGACAGGACCTTCGGGAGTCTTCTCGATATTGGGTTTTCCGATGGCCTTATGCTGCAAGTCGTACAATCCTTGCTGGAACCATTGGTTTCTCGCCCAATTGTCGTTATCCACAGGGGCACGAAAGGCAGAAAGCTGCAAGGGGGAATCCCTCAGGATGGTCTTGCCGCCGTATTGCATGCCACACAGACTGCCGGTAGCATTATCAAAGGTGATAACACAGTTCTTACCCTCCACAATGGTTCGGGTATCTTCCTCCTTCACATTCAGCGTACCTTCCACAACTCCTTCGCTTCTGTTCTCTCCTGAACTGTCTTTCAGGAACAGCTGCTCTGCCATCTGCACATAACCCTTTTTGGCCCAAGGCTTATCCTCCTTCAAACGGAACTCCACATTCAGGAAGTACTCGCCCTGTCCTCTAACGTATTCATTAACCGGACAGTAGCACCTAACTGACTTGCGTGGCTGAATGTCTTCGTGCAAAGGAATGACTACATCCCCCATCTTTTCTCCACTTATTACTGTGTACGCCACAATGTCATAATCCCTGGAAGAGATTGGTTCAAAGTAGTTCTTGTTGAAGATGGTGAAGTCAGCTATCATCTCTCCATTCTCTTCCTTTACTTCATTCAGGGTTACCCCCACATTCTGATAGACCTTCTTCACCTCGTAGTACTGAGGCTTGGGTGTCAGGTCGGGCAGCATGATGCCATTCATACAGAACATACCATCGTTAGGCCAGTCGCCATGATCGCCACCATATCCCATGTACTTGATGCCGTCCTTGGTATAAGTGTCAATAGCTTGGTCCACCCAGTCCCAGATGGCCGCTCCGCAGAAGTAGTTGGTACTCTCCATCGCCTGCCAGTAATCCACAAGGTTACCTAATGAGTTACCCATGCTATGGGCGTATTCCGAGATGTGGTAAGGGTACTTCACATCTGATTTTCCCTTGGCCACCTGCTGTACCCAGGCCACGCTGGGATATTGGTTGGAACCCATATCCACAATATCGTTGTTGCGCTCATACTGAACAGGACGACTGGTATCGAACGCCTTAATCGCATCGTAGGCAGCCTTGAAGTTCTCACCCGGACCGGCCTCGTTACCCAGACTCCAGATAACAATGCTGGGGTGGTTCACATGCGCATGTACCATTTCCATATTACGGGCCACATGGGCAGCTTTCCATTCCTTGGGATGTGAGAGCGATTCCTTGCCATAATAATATTCATGGCTCTCTATGTTACATTCGTCCTCCAGATAAAGGCCGTACTTGTCAGCAAGATAGTACCAGTAGGGATCATTCGAGTAGTGCGACAGGCGCACATGGTTGATGTTGCCCCGCTTCATCAGCATCACCTCCTCGGTCATCTGCTCACGTGTGATAGCATGACCCAGAGTAGGATTCGTCTCATGCCGGTTCACGCCTTTCAGCTTCACGGGTTTCCCGTTCACGTAGAAGTACCTACCAGCCAAGCCGAACTCATCCTCACTGGCCGGGGTATCTTTTATCTCTACGGTACGAATGCCAAAATAGGTACTGGTGCAGTCCAACAGTTTTCCCTTCTTATCCTTCAGCTCAGCCACAAGCACATAGCGATAGGGAGCTTCGGCGCTCCAAGGATGTGGATTATCCATTGACAGTTGACAGTTGACAGTTGACAGTTGTCCATTGTCCGTCACGGGGACCTCAGCCTTTTTCACAGGGTCGGTGCATTCATCGGAGTAAAGCTTTACTGGATAGATGCTGTAATACACCTTCAGTCCCTTTTGCTTCTTATCGCTCTTGTTGGCAAAAGTTCCATCAATACTAATTGTGGCCTCATCCTTGCTGAGTTTTGTAGTCCGAACAACGAGGTCGCTAATCTGCACCTTAGGCATAGCCGTCAGATAGACGCTACGGAAGATACCGGGCAGACGGAACATATCCTGTGACTCCAGGAACGAGCCGTCGCAACTTCTGTACACCTCTACGGCCAGAACATTCTCACCGGACTGATTCAGATAAGGTGTAATGTTAAAACTAGCTGTGTTCCGGCTGTTCTTCGAGAAGCCCACATACTTTCCGTTTATCCACAGATAGAAAAAAGAGTCCACACCGTCAAAGTTAACGAACACGTCCTTAGTATGGTTTTGATGCCATCCGGTGGTAAGAACGAAAGACCGGCGGTAAGAGCCCACCTCGTTAGGATACTTGTAGGTGGTGTATCGTTCATCTTTGGGCTTACGCATCACACCCTCGCGCCAATCGCCTTCCTTCACCTCGTGGTAGAAAATAACAGGTTGGTTCACATAGACGGGAACGCCGTACTTCATGCTTCCGTCCTTCTGCAAGCCCTGCACGTTCCAGCATCCGGGCACCTTGATATCATCCCAGGCAGATACATCATACTCAGGCCGGTAGAAGTCCTTGGGGCGTTCCTCTGGAGTGGGCACCCAATTGAACTTCCACATGCCGTCTAAGCTCTGATAAAATATGCTTGGCACCACCCTCAGCGCCTCTCCCCTCCAACCATAGGAGAACATATAGGCACGCGGCTGTTCTTTATTCAGCGATAAAACTTCGGGGTTCTGCCATTCCGTTCCATCTGGTGCTTCCTTACTACCATAAAGGAAGCCTTGCAATCCATCCGCCCTTGTCATCAGAGGGAAAAGAACAATCAGAGATATCAAGATTTGTTTCATATTTCAAAGCGTTTATAGCATTAGTTTGGGACAAAATTACGAAAAATCGAGAGCAGAACAAAAGAATTGATTCTTTTTTATGCCGAGATGAGGTAAATTCGAGACGAATGTCGGGGAATCTGCAAAACGGCCTTTCACTATTAGCGATACGGCGTTTCTCTGACAGCGATACGGCATATCTCTTATAGCGATACGATATATACCAAAAAGAGCGACCATCGCGGTCGCTCTTTTTGTCGTTAGTATGTCTTTTTTTATTTGAGGATGCTTCACAGCAACCGTGTTGTTTGTTTTATTAAGCACTAACTTGTTTATATAGAAAAAGCAATAAAAATGTTATCTTGTTAAGTTGATAGAGTCCTTCTCAACTGCCAATGCAGCTTCCTGAGGTTCAGGCATTGCAACGAACTCATCTGCAGGACGTTCCAAGCTGTCCGTCTGGGCAAACTGAGCTTGCTGAGGCTGCACATTCTCGTCAAAGCTACGCTGAGCAGCAATGCCTATGGTCAGTATCAGCGCTACCAGTCCGGCTGCCTGATAAAGGGGACGCAGACTATGACGCCAAGCAGCTCCTCTGCCCGCTCCTCCCAAGGGGAGGGCTTTCACTACTCCATCATTGGAGAGAGCTTCACCTTGCTCGGAAATCAGTTCCATTATTTTAGCATCGAACTCCTCACCTAGGGTAGCTTCAGCTTGCTCCTGCTGCACATCAAAGATGGCCTTGTATGGCATCAGATGGGCAGGAACTTCCTGCTGCTGGAAGAAAGTACGAAGAATCTGCTCCTCTTGCAGAGAAGTCTCGCACGCCCAATAGCGCTCCAGTAATTGTTCTATGTACTTATAATCCATATTTCTCTATCTCTTCTGCTTGCTGGCGGATGCTGGTTCTAGCCCTGTGTAAGTAAACCTTCACCTGCGATTCTGTCAGCTTCAGTATGTTACCTATTTCTTGATACGTCTTACCCTCAATATCACGCAGTTCCATAATACTACGTTGCACCTCGGGCAGGGTATCCATTATCTTTCTCACTAACGAGAGACGTTCCGCTTGTTCGAACTTTTCTTCAATTGAAAATTGAGAATTGAGAATTGAAAATTCTTCATTCTTCACTCTTAATTCTTCATTTAATTGTACGTTGCCGCGTCCTGCCTTTCCTGCCATATCAAGGGCAATATTGCGGCAGATGGTGTGGGCATAAGCCTCGATGCTCTCTATTTGCTCCCACTCCTCGCGGTGTTCCCAGACTCTTATCAGCGTATCCTGAACTGCATCCTCCGCCTCTGCGGGGTTCAGCGTGATGCGCAACGCCAACCTGTAAAGCCGGTCCTTGAGCGGCAGCACATCATCTCGGAAACTGATTTTTTTCATCTCTCTGTCTATTATGAAGACGAACGAGGGCCGTAAATGTTACAGCCCTCGTATGTTAAAATTCTTTAATCGTTGTACCGCACTGTCCGTCGATGTTGTCGGAACGTGTTATCACAACCTTCTGAACTCCCTTATGGATAGCGTCAAAAGCATTCTCCAACTTCGGAATCATACCACCGGAGATAACACCGTTGGCCTGATATTCCGCAAATTCCTTCTCCGTAATAACGGGGATGACACTCTCGTCATCATCGGCATCGCGCAATACGCCTTTCTTCTCGAAGCAATAGGTAAGTGTGACATCAAAATACGGAGCCAGTGCACAGGCCACCTTGCTGGCAATGGTATCCGCATTGGTGTTCAGCAGATTGCCTGCCCCATCATGCGTAAGGGGTGTCATAACGGGAACCACGCCCTCGGCAATCAACTTGCAGAGCATCTCTCCGTTGGCCTTGTCCACATCGCCCACAAAGCCGAAGTCAACCATCTGCTCTGTGCCGTCATCCATCATCATCTTCTTGAGCGGACGCTTATGACTTCTCAGTACATCCATATCAGCTCCTGTCAGTCCTAGGGCATTTACCCCTTTGGCTTGCAGACCTGCCACAATATTCTTGTTCACCAAACCGGCATATACCATAGTCACTACCTGCAGCATCTGCGCATCGGTAATGCGTCTGCCACCCACCATCTTACTCTCTATACCCAGGCTGGCAGCTATCTTCGTAGCGCTTCTGCCACCACCATGCACCAACACCTTGGCACCAGGCAACGCTGCAAACTGTGTCAGCAGGTTATTCAGAGACGCAGCATCCTCAACAACTGCTCCCCCAACTTTTATGACGTTTATTTGTTGTTTCATAGGCCCCCTCCCCGCTCCCCCTTTGGGGGAGTGCTTATTATAGCTCTAAACTTTGACCGTTACTAAATATCAATAACCTTTATTATCTAAAATCTCACACTAAGCGCCCCGTCTTTCAACATTACGCCAAGAGGTACTCCCCCAAAGGGGGAGACGGAGGGGGCTCTTTATTCCAGGTACGTATACCCATACAAACCGGCACGATAGTTGCTGATGAACTCCTTACCCTCTGTCTCAGTAATCTTGCCATCCTTAACGGCTTTGCTGACCCATATCTCCAGACGGCGGACCAGTTTCTTGGGGTCGTACTGCACATATTCCAGCACATCAGCTACGGTCTCTCCATCGATAAACTGGTCTATGCTATAGCCATCCTCATTGACAGAGATATGTACGGCATTGGTATCACCAAACAGGTTGTGCATGTTACCCAGAATCTCCTGATAGGCTCCAACCAGGAACACACCTATATAATAATGTTCGTTAGCCTTTACAGGGTGCAGGGGAATATAGTTGGTCTGCTGACCGCCATTCACATAAGCAGATATCTTACCGTCGCTATCACAGGTAATATCCTGCAGGGTTGCACTTCTACTGGGCTGTTCTCCCAGACGCTCAATAGGCATGATGGGGAACAACTGGTCGATACCCCATGAGTCAGGCATGCTCTGGAACAGACTGAAGTTACAGAAATACTTGTCTGCCATCTGCTTATCCAACTTGCGGAGCTCATCGGGCACATGCTTCTGATGGTGTGCCAACTCAGCCACCTCATGACTGATAGCCCAATACAAGGATTCTATCTGGGCACGGGTCTTCAAGTCGATGATGCCATGGCGGAAGAGATCCAAAGCCTCCTCACGGATATCCTCGGCATCGTGCCAATCCTCCAGCATAGAGCGGGAAGAGAGTTTGTCCCAAATCTCTGTCAGGTCGTGTACCAACTTATGGTCCTCGGGACCGGGCTCAAAGTCCTCTGGCATCTGAGGAGCTGAGACACTCTCCATTACATCCACCACCAGCACACTGTGATGAGCAGCCAACGAACGGCCACCCTCTGTGATGATATTGGGATGAGGTATATTATTCTGGTTAGCAGCTTCGGCAAGGGTATAAACGCAGTCGTTCACATACTCCTGAATGCTATAGTTGACACTACTCTCGCTATTACTGCTTCGGGTGCCGTCATAGTCAACACCCAGACCGCCACCACAGTCCACAAACTCTATATTAAAGCCCATCCGATGCAGCTGCACATAATACTGGGCCATCTCACGAAGGGCGGTGCTGATACGACGAATCTTGTTGATCTGACTGCCGATGTGGAAGTGAATCAGCTTCAGGCAGTCACGCAAGCCCATCTCATCCAGCATCTTCAGGGCCATCAGCAGCTCAGAACTGTTCAGACCGAACTTGCTGGCATCACCGCCGCTCTCGCTCCACTTACCGGAACCGTTGCTGGCCAGTTTGATACGGATACCCAGGTTAGGACGAACACCCAAGCGCTCTGCCGTCTCGGCAATAATCTTCAACTCTGGCAGCTTCTCAACCACCAGGAACACACGCTTACCCATCTTCTGGGCCAACAGTGCCAGTTCTATATAGTTCTGGTCCTTGTGTCCGTTGCAGACAATCAGGCTGTCGCTATCCATATTGGTAGCCAACACCACATGCAGCTCTGGCTTGGAGCCAGCTTCCAGTCCCAGGTTGTAACGCTTACCATGACTGATAATCTCCTCCACCACAGGACGCATCTGGTTCACCTTGATGGGAAAGATAATAAAATGCTCGCCCGTGTAGGAGTACTCCTTCTCCGCCTTGCGGAAGCACTCATCAGTCTTCTCTATTCGGTTATCCAGGATATCTGGGAAACGCAGCAACACGGGAGCCGTAACATGACGTGTAGCCAAATGGTCTACCACCTCCTTCAGGTCTATCTGAAC
The DNA here is from genome assembly GCA_946619915.1 of uncultured Prevotellaceae bacterium. Lineage (GTDB taxonomy): Bacteria > Bacteroidota > Bacteroidia > Bacteroidales > Bacteroidaceae > Physcousia. The sequence continues at coordinate 24,821 of CAMOMP010000030.1, forward strand.
AGAGTTCTTCTTAGGCGTCACATATACGTGTCCCTTGTCATTGATACCAAAGTAGTTTACTCCCCAACCCTTAATGTTGTAGAGTTCTTCCGAATCCTCAATACGCCACTTTTTCATTTTTTATTTCTGGTTTTGAAAGTTTAGAGTTTAGGGTTTAGAGTTTAGAGTCAGTTGAACCTGTTGATAGTTTATACGAGTTTTGAAGTCCAGACAGGAGACGAGCCACCTCCTCTATTTGTTGATCCATACTTAACCTATCCTCAGACGTGATATATCCAAGATCTTCAGCTATCTCAAATTGAGATGACACTTCCATTAGTGAACCATAAGCTATTTCAATAAAATGAGATTTATCTTTAACAGAATATCTGTTTATACCTTCTGCGATATTAGAAGTAACGGATATCGATGAACGTCTTAGTTGGTCACTCATAGCGTAACGTTCTTCTGCAGGGAACCCTTTCAGAAGCTTGTAAGACCTTTTAACAACCTCCTTTGCTTTCTGGTATGCTATTAATCTTCGATAACCAAACACTTCCATTCTTTTTCAACAATAAACTTGAAAACTGCCTCTAAACTCTAAACTCTAAACTCTAAACTAAACTCTAAACTCTAAACTCTAAACTCTAAACTAAATTCAGCTGCTTCCGCAGCAGTTCAACGCTGGTTTTTATCTTATCGTAATTTTCCAACAAGGTTACATCTAGGGTATGCTTGGCCTGATTATAGAAAGGCTCGCGCACCTTAAGCGAATCCCTGATATACTGTAGCAGTTCCTCGTCGGTCTTGCCTTTAATCAGAGGTCGCTCTATCTTTCCCATCTTCAAGTGCATAGCCAGTACCTCGGGGGTAGCCTTCAGATAGACAGTCTCAGCCAGCGAGTTCATATACTCCATGTTGTCAAAGAAACAGGGAGTTCCACCACCGCAGGAGAGAACTATGTCCTGAAATTCGGCTGCCTCGTGCAGCATGTTACGCTCTATCTCACGGAAACCACCCTCACCTTTCTCGGCAAAGATCTGTGCCACGGTGCGGTGGTAACGCATCTCTATGTACCAGTCCAGGTCGTAGAACGTTACACCGAGGGACAAAGCCAACTGGCGTCCCACGGTGGTCTTTCCCGACCCCATGTAACCTATCAGAATGATGCTCTTCATTTACTTCTTGTGTCGAGTAGTCTTCTCTGCCTGACTTTCTATCACCTGCATACACTCCTCTGCCGTCAGGTCCTTTACGCGGTCGTGCAGGTTCTTGGGCAGACGGTAGTTGGAACCCTTATAAACGATATAGGGACCATAGCGACCGTTCAAGATTTCCATATCCACATCCTCGAACTTCTTCAGGTGACGTTCCTCTTCCTCAACGTGCTTCTTGTGAATCATGATAACAGCCTCCTCGAAGGTAATCTTCAGGGGATCTATATCCTTGGGGATAGAAACATAGGTACCGTTATGCACTACGTATGGCCCATACTTGCCGGCACCCACAGTGACGGTCTTTCCCAGATACTTACCCAACTCACGGGGCAGACGGAACAGTTCAATAGCCTCTTCCAAGGTGATGGTCTCCAATGTCTGGTCCTTCTTGAGCTGGGCAAAACGGGGCTTTGAATCAGCATCCGAGCTACCAATCTGAGCCACAGGACCAAAACGGCCAATCTTCACGGTGATAGGCTCACCTGTGCGGGGGTCGTTACCCAACAGGCGCTCACCCACCTTATGCTCGGTATGTGTATTGCCAGCACGTTCAACAAGTGGGTCAAAGTCGTTGTAGAAGTTGCTAATAACACCTGTCCACTCCATCTTACCCTCGGCTATCTCATCGAATTCCTTCTCTATGTCAGCCGTAAAGTTATAGTCCATGATGCTGGGGAAGTTCTCGCTCAGATAATCGTTTACCACGATACCCGTATCCGTAGGTATCAACTTACCACGCTCTGCACCGATGGTTGTCTTGTGACTTTCACTGGTTATCTTATCACCTTTCAAGGTCAAGGTCTGATAGGTACGCTCCTCACCGGGTTTGTCACCCTTAACAACATACTCGCGCTGCTGAATAGTAGTGATGGTGGCAGCATAGGTACTGGGTCGGCCAATACCCAACTCCTCCAACTTACGTACCAAGCTGGCTTCATTGTAACGGATGGGACGCTGAGCGAAACGCTGTGTAGCCACAATCACGTTTCTCTGCAACTGGTCACCGACAGTCAGGATGGGCAGAATACCCTCTGCTTCGCCATCGGGCTGATCTACCTCGTTCTCAGTCTCCTTATATACGCGCAGGAAACCGTCGAACTTCACAACTTCGCCATTGGCAACGAAGTACTCATCCATGCCATCTATGTTGATTACAACCTGAGTCTTCTCTATCTCGGCATCAGCCATCTGGCTGGCAATGGTACGCTTCCAAATCAAGTCATACAAACGACGCTCCTGCTGGGTTCCCTCTATCTGGGTCTGTTCCATATAGGTGGGACGGATAGCCTCATGAGCTTCCTGAGCACCCTTTGAACTGGTCTGATACTGACGGGTCTTTACATATTCCTTACCCATCTGTTCTGCTATAACCTGCTTGCTGGCGCCCAGACACAACTTACTCAGGTTCACACTGTCAGTACGCATATAGGTGATACGTCCGCTTTCATACAGGTGCTGTGCCACCATCATGGTCTGGGCTACGGTAAAGCCCAACTTGTGGGCAGCTTCCTGCTGCAGGGTACTGGTAGTGAAGGGGGGTGCGGGAACACGCTTCTGGGGCTTGGTGCTGATATCCTGTACCGTGTAGTTCACAGCACTGCACTTCTGCAGGAAGGCCTCAGCCTGTTCCTGTGTGGCAAAACGCTGGTTCAACTCTGCCTTCACCTCACTGCCCTCGGCATTGGTAAAGACGGCTGTTACACGGAAATTATCCTCACCGCTGAAGTTCTGAATCTCGCGCTCGCGCTCTACGATAAGGCGAACAGCCACACTCTGCACACGACCGGCACTGAGGGCGGGCTTCACCTTACGCCACAGTACGGGGCTGAGCTTAAAGCCTACGATACGGTCCAGCACACGACGTGCCTGCTGGGCATTAACCAGATTCAAATCTATCTTACGGGGATTCTCTATAGCCTCCAGGATGGCAGGCTTGGTAATCTCATGAAATACAATACGACGTGTATTCTCGGGTCTCAGACCCAACACTTCATACAAGTGCCAGCTGATAGCTTCTCCTTCGCGGTCCTCATCGGATGCCAGCCATACGGTCTTAGCCTCCTTTGACAACTTCTTCAGATTCTCGACAACACTTTTCTTGTCGCTTGGTACTTCATATTGTGGGGCGAACGTGTTAACGTCCACGCTGAAAGTCCTTTTCTTCAAGTCTCGAATATGACCATAACTCGAAACTACCTTATAGTCCTCTCCCAGGAATTTTTCAATAGTTTTTGCCTTTGCCGGGCTCTCCACTATTACCAGATTATCCTTCATCTTTCGTTCGTTTTTTTATAATTGCGGCGGCAAAGGTACTGCATTTTTTTGTTCTACACCTTATATATTAGGGATTTTTTTTGCTAAAATATGTTGCACACCTTTTCGAATCGAGGTTAAACCAAAGGTTTCCGGTCGGACCTCATTCCATGGTATCCACATAATTTCAGCGGCATCATCTGCAGCAATAGCGTTTTTTGTGCTGTTAACATGGCACAGATAGAACATATCTATGGTGTGTATGTCCAACCCGCCATACGGATAGATATTGGGGATGGAGAACAGAAACTGAATCTTCTCAACTGTGAGCCCTGTTTCCTCTTTCACCTCACGCACCACGCCCTCCTCGCTGGTCTCGTAGCAGTCGCTGAATCCGCCAGGCAGATCCAGTGTTCCTTTGGCTGGTTCCTTGGCCCTGCGTACCACCAACAGTTCATTCTTCTCGTTCACTATCACAGCTACTGTCGAAGCACTGGGATTGAAGTAATACACAAAGCCACAAGCCTCGCAACGTTTGCTTTTATTGTTATTCTCAACAAATCTGTCTGAGCCGCACAGGGGGCAGAATCTGAATTTTTCCAAAGGATGACGGGCCATATATGTCTATTTTTGTCATTTTTGAGTTGCAAACATATAAAAAAGTGATAGAATTTACAACATTCAGTCGCGTTTTCTGACACCATAACTAAAAAAAGAGTATATTTGTATCTTGGAAACGAAAAAAATACACGTCTAACCAAAAACATTACAGACTATGAGTATTCTTTCTGATTGGTTCAACCAACTCGACCCTGCCCTACGCATCTATTGGGGCATCGCTATCTTTGCATCCATTGTAGTAATTATCCAGACTACTATGTCATTTGCCGGAATGGGTGATATTGATTCGGGCAGTGCCGATGTGGATTTCAGTACCGATACCGACAGCTTGGATGATGCCGGCAGTATGCACCTGCTCTCCATCCGCAACATATTCTACTTTTTGTTAGGTTTTGGTTGGGCTGGTGTCAGCCTGTGGGATACCATCCCCAGCGCCATCGTCCTCTGTGCCGTAGCCGTCCTGACAGGCTGCCTCTTCGTAGCAATCTTTGTCTTCCTGTTCCGTCAGATGATGAAGTTGCAGAGCAATGGCGCCTACAGTATCAACGATGCCGTGGGAAAGGTATGCGATGTGTATATGCGTATCCCCGGAGAAAACCAAGGCATGGGAAAAGTTCAAATTAGCTTCAACGGCTCCGTTCAGGAACTGGATGCCCGCACCATAGGCGCGCCCATCCCCTCAGGCACCAAAGTGCGCGTGCTACGCGTAATAGAAAAAAAGGTATTGGAAGTGGAGACAGCTTAAGCTGGTTTACGGTTTACGGTTTACAGTTTACGGCGTTCAAATATAAACAAATAAACATCTAAACGGTAAACGGTAAACAGTAAACGGTAAACAATAAACGGTAAACGGTAAACAGTAAACGGTAAACAATAAAACATGGAATACTCATTTGAGAAATTAAACGTTTGGAAAGAGGCAAGAAAGCTAGTGGTTGCTGTTTATCAGCTGCTCGACAATTTTCCCAAGTTTGAGAATTATGCTCTTTGCGACCAAATAAGACGTTCTATTATCTCAGTACCATCAAACGTGGCAGAAGGAACAGGGCGTATGTCACCCAAAGAAAAACTGCACTTCATTGAAATATCATATGGGTCTTTGATGGAAGCTTATAATCAACTGATTATTGCTTCAGACCTTAAATATATAACAGAAGAAAGTCTAAAAGAATTAAAACCATCAATAGATACGGTAGCCCGTTTGCTAAACGGACTTCGTTCTCAGATAATTAAAGATTTAAACCATAAACAGTAAACAGTAAACCATAAACAGTAAACAGTAAACCATAAACAGTAAACAATAAACCGTAAACAGTAAACCCCAAATACAATAAACATGTTACAAGATCCATTAACCCTAATTGTAGTATGCGCCATCCTGGTGGTGGCCATCGTGGCCTTCCTGGCCAATCGTTACAGAAAGTGTCCTGCCGACAAGATCCTGGTTATCTATGGTAGTGGCAATGGTGCTAAGAAATCCGCCAACTGTGTACACGGTGGTGGTGCCTTTGTATGGCCTGTCATTCAGGACTATGCCTACATGAGTCTGACTCCCATCGGTATCGATGCCAACCTTACCAATGCCTTGTCTCGTCAGAACATCCGTGTGGACGTACCCTGCCGCTTTACCGTAGGTATCAGCACCGACCCCGAGTACATGAATGCTGCTGCCGAACGTCTGTTGGGTCAGACAGCCAACCAGATTCAGGAAATGGCACGCGACATCCTCTTCGGTCAGTTGCGTCTGGTTATCGCCACCATGAGTATCGAGGAGTTGAACTCCGACCGTGACAAGTTCCTGGAAGCTATCACCGCTAATGTCGAGGTCGAGTTGAAGAAAATCGGTTTGAAGCTTATCAACGTAAACGTTACCGATATCAAGGACGAGAGTGGTTATATCGAGGCACTCGGTCAGGAGGCTGCTGCCAAGGCTATCAACGAGGCCAAGGTTCGCGTTGCTGAGCAGGAGAAGATTGGTGAGATTGGTAAGGCTGAGGCTATCCGTGAGACCCGTATCCGTACCGCTGCTGCCAATGCAGAGGCTGTGAAGGGTGAAAACGAAGCCAAGATAAACATCGCCAACTCTGATGCCGACCGTCGCGAGAACGAGGCAGAGGCCCTGCGCCGTGCCACAGCTGCCGAGAATGTGGCACAGGCTCATGCCTTGGAGGAGTCTTATGCTGCCGAGCAGAAAGCCGAGGATGCCCGTGCTTCCCGTGAGCGTGCCACCCAGAATGCCAATATCATCGTTAAGCAGGAGATTGAGAAGAAACGACTCGTCATCGAGGCTGAGGCTGCTGCCGAACAGAAGCGCGTCAATGCCAAGGGTGAGGCAGATGCCATCTATGCCAAGATGGAGGCAGAGGCTAAGGGTCTCTATCAGATTCTGACCAAGCAAGCCGAGGGTTACGACAAGATGATTCAGGCTGCCGGTGGTGATGCTACCAAGGCATACACCCTCCTCCTTCTGGAGAAGCTGCCCGAACTCGTCAAGACTCAGGTCGAGGCTATCAAGGGCATCAATATCGACAAGGTTACCGTTTGGGACAATGGTGGCAATGCCGATGGCAAGGGCTCTACTGCCAACTTCCTTTCAGGTCTCATGAAGAGTGTTCCTCCTTTGAACGAGCTTTTCGAGCAGGCCGGCATGTCTCTCCCCGAGTATTTGGGCAAGAAAAGCCTCACCCCCGACCCCTCTCCCGTGGGCGAGGGGAACCCCGAAGGGGAGAGGAACGAGAACCAGACCCATGGTAACACTGGCGGAGGTCAGAACTGATTTCGGAGAAGGTTAAAGAAGTTAGAGAAGTCAAAGTAGTTAAAGCCGATAGTTATACCCATGTTATCAAGAAGCCGTAAGTAACGGCTTAACTTCTGTCTGAAGGACGAGCGAAACGAAGACTTCTTTTAACTTCTTTAACTTCCAAAACTCATAAACTATACACTATAAACTTTAAACTATAAACTCTTTAACCTTTTAACATTTTAACATTTTAACCGGCGCTTGAGCGCCATTGAACTAAAAAAACATGAAAAAGTACATTGCTGAATGTATCGGTACATTTGTACTGACATTCCTCGGTTGCGGTGCAGCCGTCAGTCTGAGTTGTGGAACAGATGCAGCATCTGTAGTTGGAACAGCCATTGCCTTTGGTCTCGCTGTAGTAGCTATGGCCTACACCATCGGCGGTATCTCTGGTTGCCACATCAATCCCGCCATTACACTGGGTTGCCTTATCACAGGCCGTATCAGCTGTAAGGACAGTGCAGGTTACATCTGCGGTCAGGTTGTAGGTGCTATTATTGCAGGTGCCTGTCTGGCTTTCATCTACGGAGCAGAAACAGGCATTGGCAGCAACGGCATTGGAGCTGGTTGTAATGGCAGTGCCGTAACGGCTCTCATTGTCGAGGCTATCCTTACTGCCCTCTTTGTGTTGGTGGTATTAGGTGCAACTCACAAGACCAATGGTGATACAGGAAAATTTGCAGGTCTGGCCATTGGCCTCTCACTGATCCTCATTCACTTGGTAGGCATTCACTTCACAGGCACCAGTGTGAATCCCGCACGTTCCATTGGTCCCGCTATCTTCGCTGGTGGTGAAGCCCTGACCAACGTATGGATTTTCATTGTCGGCCCTTTCATCGGTTCATTCATCGCTGCCGGCCTCTGGAAGCTGGTAGAGCCAAAGGAGTAATCTCGTATTGGCATAGATATAAAAAAAATAGGGCCGAAGTTGCCCTATTTTTTTATTCCTTTGCCGAAACAAGGTCCATAATCAACGACTTTACCGATTGAGAATTGGCAGTCACGTAATGTGATCGCGTAACCTTGGGGGTATATTTCCAGACCTTCTGCCCCAGATCCTTGCTGGGCATAATTCTCTTTAATACAGCCATCAGGTCCGAGGCACGTTTCACCTTCTCACCGACATGTACAAACATTACCTCATTTCTCTTATACTTCATGTCTATTCTGCCATCCGTTCCCAACAGAATGGTCCCTATAGGCACAAACTCCATTTTTTCAGAGCCCATTGTCAGCTTGCACTTCTCTGTATTATACGAGCCTAGCGCATCCTCGCAGATAGATATCTGCTCACGCTCTATTGTCATCAGTCCTTTTGCTACGCTATCTCCGAACCAATCAGTCTCCATTTCATTGAAGAAATCAGAGACAAGAGTCTGAAAGCGAAAGATTCTTTCTTCCGGGTCAAACTGTCTCCTTTTCTCTCTCTTTGCTTTTTCTTTATCTTGCAAAGCCTTCAGGAATGCATTAAAGTCTTTCATTTCTCAAAAAAATCTTTTTACCTATTACTTGCACATTTCTAACCAATCGTAGCAATTTGAAGTTTTCTGGGCGCAAAGATATACACATTCCTGTAAAAAACAAAGAAAATTATACATTTTGATACTTACTTCAGCATCTTTTTCCCGTTTTGGATAAAAAAGCCCTGTCGGGCAGGCTTTTTCCAGGCACGACCTGAAAGGTCATAGATGCCTGCACCTATGGTGGCAGCCGGGATTGCGGCATTGGCGGTCTCGCTGTCTTCCCTGACACTCAAGGTGAGCGTCTGGGAAATGGGAGTTTCCTCTACACAGACGGCATACTTATGTGTTCCGGGCTGTAGCGTTCCCAGTTCTATGGTACCGCTGGCTTCCGAGAGCTCCTGCACAGGAGTCCATGCGGTTTCTCCCTCTGCCTGACGACAGAGCTGGCAACTGAAGCGGGTGGGCAGGGAACTATACGAGAGAGCGACGGCATCCGTTTCCGTGTATTCCGTTTTGCTACTCCGCAGGGAGGCTGGCTTACCTACCACTACATACTGACGGCCAAAAGGTTCCGAGTAACCATCGGCCATAAAATATCCTATGAAGTACACACCGGTGCCGAGGGCACCCGTCCAGTTGTTGTTACCGCTGACGTTCAGCGTGACGTTTCCCGACGTTCTGCTGTTGTACAAGTAGCAGGGACACTTGGCATCTTTGGGTACAATACCATCCTCATAGATTCCTATCCAGTCTTTGCTCATTGCAGGGGCACTGGCAAGGGTAACGCGAATGGGATTACCTACGTTATAAACCGTTTTATCTGTAGTCATCCGAAAGGCCGCTGGGTCATAATCCTTTGACAGTACAAAGAAAGGTATGCGCTCCGAGCACTCACTGTAGCCACCATCCTTGAAGAGAACAGCAAAATACTCACCCGCAGCAGCCACCTTCACACTAACGGAGCCATCCTTGGCATCTGTGTATAGATAGGTATAAGCCTTGTCACTGCTACCGGGCGTTTTTCCTGCCTGGTAAATACCTATCCAGGCCTCGGTGCCTACGGGAGCGTTCCTGAACGCTATGGCTATGTCGGTATTTGTCTTATAGAACTGCTTGTCCATTGTCAGTGTGGCTGTCAGGCTGCTGGGAATCTTCCCACCCTTAATCCAGTCGGTATAGATAGGCTCTCCCTTGCCACTGTAGCAGTTGCAGGGACGGACAATGAAGCGGTAGTCACGATCCTTGGGCAACTCACTGACGGCAAACACGCAGGTCACCTCGCCTTCATCCTGTGCTTCGCCAAAGAGACTCATGGGCGAGAACACACGCTTGGTGGCAGAGATGAAGTGGCAGTCCAGCCATTCCCATTCCACCTGCACCTCGAAGTCGAAGGCCCTTACGCCCGAACGCTTCTTTAACACATTGGGGAAGTGAACCGTCACCTGTTCTGTTTCCTCCCCATTACGGTTCTTACCCTTAGCCTGGGTAACGGTGGCTACGGCACCTGCCTCAAATTGGGGAATGGCTGCCGTCTTACTGCGGTTCTCGAAGCTGAGCGGCTCAGTCTGAGAGATGGGCCAAGGCAACAACCAGTTCTCATCCAACTGCTGGTCATAGACAAACTCGCGACGCTCCAGGGTAATAGCGCTGTCATAAACACGCATAATCATACCCTGACGCCCCTTGGAGCAGTCCATGTTGGGCATCTGATAAACGGGACGCAGGTTGCTGTCGTCCTGATAGGTGTTCTCACGCGCAGGCATGGGATATAGATATTGTAATGAAGCCGTACCGATGCTGGTGAAAGCCCCCTGCCACAGGTCACGGTCATCCGTCAGAGGTGAATGCGAGTGCCCCGAAAAAGCCACGGCATTGGGATAACGGCTCATCAGTTTCGTTACCGTTCCGTCATCCTGCCCCCATGCCCAAGGCCCGTTACAGGTATTCTTCAGGTGCGGGTGCTGAATATAGAAGAAGGGCTGCTCTGTTGCCAGTTCCCCAGCATGTTGCTGCATCAGCTCTTCCAGACCCGGGATATTATTGGTGTGCCAATGGGCACCTATGAAGTGATACCCCTTGATGGTCTTAAACCAGATGGGGGTATAATCCTCTCCGAAGTATTTCTTCCACACTTCGGCAGGACGCTTTCCTATACCCTGCGCCTGTGCCGTCTCACTCCCCACGGCATTGATAACACTACTCCACGAGTAGCCTTCCATGTCGTGATTGCCATAGATGAAGAGTCGCTCCGTATGTTTTCCGTCCAGCCCCTCGTCATTGGGGAACACGCTGTACCAGGTATCAGCCACCACTTTCAACTGGGGTTCCAACCCCTGGTCTGCCATATCACCTGCTATGATAACACCATCCACCTTCAGGCTGCGGAAGTATTCAAGGGTATGCTTAAAGGTAACGGCTGTCTCTGTGCCACGGATATGGATATCACTTACAATACCAATTACCAGATTGGGATCCCCCAAGGTGCGAAGTACCTCGGCAAAAGCCGGGACATTCAGGTAAGCTGCTCCGGCTAATACCGAAGAACGTTGTAGAAATTCTCGTCGGTTCATTATTCAATTGATTTGTTACAAAACTGACACAAAGATAGCAAACATTCATAATAAAATGCAAATTTTATGTAAACAAAGTATCAGAATTGAGCGAAAAAAGATGCTCCAATTCAGGCACATTAATAAAAAATAAGCCAAATGTTTTGCAGTTTCGCAGAAATGACGTACCTTTGCACCTGTCAAAAGCCCAGATGGCGGAATCGGTAGACGCGCTGGTCTCAAACACCAGTGGGGCA
>CAMOMP010000031.1:0-35881 GCA_946619915.1 uncultured Prevotellaceae bacterium
GTAAAGGGTAAGATTGAGGCTGCCTACAATGCCATCAAGAGCATGAACGCCCCCTTCCGCAGCCACATTGGCAGTCCCACCGTGACAAGAGCACAGAATGCCTGCGCTGAACTGGTGGATGTGCTGGAGAAAGACCTGACAAGCTTTGTAAGTCAGAACGCCGATGACGAGGAACTGTCGAACATCGTAACAACCTATGTTGACCAGGTTGTGCTGCCCACATACACCAACCTTGTCAGCACGACAACCGCATTGCGTCAGGCTATCGTAGCCCTGAGCAACAACCCCTCATCAAACGCCTTCAAGAATGCCGCCAACCTGTGGATTGAGGCCCGCGAGCCCTGGGAGACCAGCGAGGCCTTCCTCTTCGGTCCCGTTGCCGACCTGGGTCTTGACCCCAACATGGACTCATGGCCCCTGGACGTAGATGCCATCAAGGATGTGATGGAAAGCGGTAATATAGAGGAGCTGATAAAATGGGAAGGCGAGTATGACGAGGACAACGAGAACATTGAGGCGGTACAGAATGTCCGCGGCTTCCATACGCTGGAATTCCTGCTGTTCAAGAACGGTAAAGCACGTACATATTGATTAGATGAATTATAGATTGTTTTGGTTAGTCATTCTCACAGCTCTCTGGGGTTGTGAGAATGACGGTTTAGAGGTGAATGATGTCAGAGACATGGAGGTGCCGGAGGGATTTGTCCTTTCAGCCGGAACCTCTACTATATTCAAGAATTCCAGCTACGCCTACGACACGGATGCCGACTGGGTAGCTGACATCCCTGCCAACTCTAAACGATTCACGCACGGTGACCGCCTGTATGACAATCCCCTGAACTCGGGCAGTGGACTGGGCCCGGTATATGCGGGTTACTCCTGCGGCTCGTGCCACCGTAATGCAGGCAGGACCAAGCCGGGCGTATGGACACAGAACGGAACGGACCCTGACGGGACACCCGTTTACGGATCAGGCCAGTATGGTTTCTCAGCCATGCTGGTTTATGTTACCCGTAAGAACGGAGCTTTCTTCCAGGACTACGGCCGTGTAATCCATGACCAGAGCATCATGGGAGTAACAGCCGAGGGCAAGCTGGAATGCCGCTGGCACAGTCAGCAGTATGAGTTCCCTGACGGAGAACCTTATGAACTGGTATATCCCGAATACACCATTACGGATTGGTACAAGCCCACCTATAGGGACACAGACGAGCCAATCCGACCGGAGGATCTGTTCTGTACGGTAAGAATACCCCTGCGCCATGTGGGAATGGGACAGATGATGGCCCTTGACCCCAACGAGATAGAGGCATTGGCCAGGAAATCCAACTATCCAGAATACGGCATCTCGGGAAGATGTAACTACATCACAGAACGTGGACAACTGCGTTTGGGCCTCTCCGGCAACAAGGCGCAACATGCCGACTTGACCGTTGAATTGGGATTTTCCAGCGATATGGGAGTTACCAACAGTCGCTATCCCGAGGAGATTTGCGAGGGTCAGAGCCAGATGCGGCAGGGCTCCATGATGGGATTGCTGTATGACAAGCTGGAGATATCCACCGAGGATATGGAGGATGTGGATTACTACCTGCACGGATTAGGCGTTCCGGCCCGAAGACTGGGAAGTGCTACCACGCAGGTTAACTACAAGGGAAAGCGTATATCGGAGCGCAAGCTGATAGAGACAGGCGAGCAGAAGTTCTTCGAGGCCAAATGCCACCTGTGCCATGTAACGACATTGCATACAAAGCCCCGTGGCGCCACCCTGCTGAACGGCACAGAGCTACCCTGGCTGGGTAATCAGACCATACATCCCTACAGCGACTTCCTGTTGCATGACATGGGGTCGGAGATTATGGGCGTAGGACTGAACGACAATTATGTAAGCGGTCTGGCCCGTGGCAACGAATGGCGTACAACTCCCCTGTGGGGCATCGGCCTGCAGGAGAAGGTGAATGCCCATACCTACTTCCTGCATGACGGCAGGGCCCGTAACCTGCAGGAAGCCATCCTGTGGCATGGCGGTGAGGGCGAGGCATCCAAGAACCTTTTCAAGAAGATGCACAAGGATGACCGGACAGCATTGATCAAGTTCCTGGAAAGCCTTTAATCTTAAGTTCATAATTCATAGTTCATAGTTAAAACGATAAACAGTAAACTCATGATGAAACGAATAATATTATTACTGATTCTTCACTCTTCACTCCTCACTCTTCACTTGCTTCGTGCACAGGATGCGCCAAACATAGACATGGAGAATGGCGTGCTGGGCATTGCCGACGACCGTGGATTCACATTGCAGTCCAAGAACGGCAAGTTTGTATTCAAACCCTACCTGTTCCTGCAGACACGCGGACAGGTGAACTACTATGACGACGAGGGGCTGGACAAGGCCTATAACCAGGACAATGTGGCCAACTCGGGCTTTGCCATTCCCTACGCCATCCTGGGTTTCACCGGCAAGACCTTCGGCCGGCTCGACTACAACCTGTCCATCAATGCGGCAGCAAAGGGTGCCGACATCCTGCAGCAGGCATGGGTGGACTATCAGATTAAGCCTGAGGCCCGCTTCCGTGTGGGTAAATTCAAGACACCTTTCACACACGCCTACCTGACTACCCTGGGCGAGACACTATTCCCTGTACTGCCCTCTTCGCTCACCACCTCCACCATCATGCCTCATGTATTGAATGCCGTTACACCCAATATAGGAACGGGCTTCGACATAGGCGTGGAATTCCATGGCGTAGCCAAGCTGAACAAGAGGCAGGACAGTTGGATGATAGGGTATGAGGCAGGACTGTGGAACGGCAGCGGTTCGTCGGTAAACGGCGCCACCAAGACATTCTCGGACGACTGGCACATCCCGGCCCTGTTGTATGCCGGCAGGATTACCTTCATGCCCTGGGGACTGATGCCTGCCACACAGGGTAATGCCAAAATGCTGAATGGCAGGCACATGCTGTTCGGTGTCAGTGGCGGTCTGAATGTGGAGAGCGAGAGCGAGAGTACCAACGACGCACGATTAGGGGCAGAATTCTCGATGCTGCTGAACCGCTGGTACTTTGGCGCAGAAGCCTACTGGTTGCACGTTGGTTTTACCAAACGTCAGAAGATAGAAGACACATTCAATTACTGGGGTGCCTATGCACAGGTGGGTTACTTTGTGACACCCGTAGTTCAACTGGGTGCAAGGTACGACTTCATGGATCGTAACGGCTCTACCAAGGACGGATTCCTGAATATGCCTGCTGTGGTATGCAACTACTACATTCCAAAGGTTCACCTGAAGCTCTCGGCCATGTACCAATATACTGGAAGGTATGGTCATAATACCCAACTGGATCGCGACAATGATGACCTAGGCATATCCACACACTACGGTTCTGTTCAACTTCAGTTCAGCTTTTGACAATTCATAATTCACAATTCATAATTCATAATTGAAGCTGTGCATCGAGCCTGCTCACGCTTGGGAAAGCTGATGCAAGCATCGCTTTTCTCTCGCTCAATCGCAGCCTTCATAATTCATAATTGGAAATTCGTAGTTCAAAATGCAGAAGAAGATTAAATATATCTCACTTTTATCTTTTATCTTTTCTTTTTTATCTCTTCATCTGGTTTCCTGCGACTCAGGGGATATTGCCGAGCAGTCATATGCCACATCCGACCGCGGACACATAGTGAAACTTACGGGTACCTTCACAGGTATCAGCTCATGGGAAAGCAAATATGCCGTGTCACTGGCCGGTTTCAGCACAGGAAACAACTATGCCCAGGTGGTACGTACCATCCCCAACACCACGCCGGACGGCACAAGGGTGGAGCTGATTCAGTCAAATATCGGAGAGGATATCAACACCGTAGAGCTGGTCATCACCAACCGCCTGCGTGAACGTATCATAACCCTGGCCTGTGTCAATATGGACGATTTCACCGATGAAAAGGACACCATACGCCTGGATGTAGGCAACATAGACGTCAGACGTTTCAGCGCCTTGCAGACGGGACTGTTTGACAAGGCCTGCATACAATGTCACGGAGGAAACGGAGGGGCGGGAGCCGCCGGTCTGAGCCTGACAGAAGGAAAATCATACGCTAACCTCGTAAACACTCCCAGTACACGTAAGGAAGGTATGATGCGTGTGGTAAGTGGCAATGCCCAGGAATCTCTCATTCACCAGATGATGGCAGAGGGGGGAGAAAACCTGTTACACGTCAATCACACTGAGATCCTGAGCAATCAGTTCAAGGAAAACCAGAACGAGGTCAGAACGCTCATTGACGAGTGGATAAACAATTTAGGGGAGAATAATGAATAAATTATTCATTCATCCTTAATTTAGTCGATTTTTTTGTACTTTTGTACCCATGAATTATAGAAAACTACAATTTGAGGAACTTGAAGTAACCGCAGAAGTAGCCGCTTACGAACCCAAAGAGGGAGTAACGGAGTGGCATGTAATATTGCACGTCAACAACAATCAGCTGCCCTTCGGGGAACAACTTGGCAGACTCTACGAGGCAGAAGACCGTCTGCCAGGAATGCCTGAATTCTGGGGCGCCCAATATATAATGAAACGCTACTTCCTGTCTGACAGCACCAATCAGCAGCCGCTGATGCGCCAGCAGAAGAACATATCTGTCAGCCTGATACAGCAACAGCCGCTGGACGGCACCAAGATTGCCGCATGGCTGTATCTGCAAAGCGGCGTAGAGGTGAAGGAACAGAATGGGGCCGTAGTAGTGTCACACAACGGATACCGGCATCTGTGGAAGATGGGAATGGTAAATAACCAAGGCGACAGCGCCCGTCAGACAGAGGAACTGCTGACTGAATACGAGGCCATGCTAAGCAAGTTCAATGCCACACTGGCGGAAAACTGCATCCGCACCTGGTTCTTTGTCCGTGATGTTGACACCAATTATCACGGCCTGGTGGTTGCCAGAAGGGAGAACTTTATCCAGCAGGGACTGACAGAAAAGACCCATTACATCAGCAGCACGGGAATCGGAGGCTCACCGGCCGACACAAAGGCACTGGTACAATTGGGGACCTACGCCATAACAGGACTGGAGCCCGAGCAGCAGCATTATCTGTATGCCCCCACGCACCTGAACCCCACTTATGAATACGGGGTCACCTTCGAACGCGGAACCGTTGTGGAATACGGCGACAGGGAACATGTCTTCATCTCCGGAACGGCCAGCATCAACAACAAGGGCGAGGTGGTTCACGTAGGCGATATCGTCCTGCAGACCCAACGGATGTGGGAGAATGTGGAGGCGCTGCTGAAGGAAGGAGAGACCGGCTGGGAGGACGTGATGCAGATAGTGGTATATCTACGTGATACGGCTGACTATGAGGTGGTAAGGCAGCTGTTTGCCGAACGTTTCCCCCATATACCTACTGTAATAACGCTGGCTCCTGTATGCCGTCCCACCTGGCTGGTGGAGATGGAGTGCATAGCCGTTAAAGAAAAAGTGAATGAAAGGTTCCGCAACTTCTAAACTGCCCTTTGTACTGTTATTCATGATTGTGGTCGGCATAGCCGCCGCAACTGTCATCGAGAATCACTTCGGCACCGACTATGCCCACCAGCATGTGTACGGTGCCTGGTGGTTTATTGCCCTGTGGGGATTACTGGCCGTTAGCGGCTGCTACCTGATGTACAGAAGGAAGATGTGGAAGCAGCCGGCCGTATTCCTGCTGCACATCAGTTTCCTGGTAATCCTGGCGGGGGCTCTGACAACACACCTTACCAGCCGGCGCGGAATGGTTCATCTGCGCGAGGGGGAGGCAGTATGCACTTACTGGACCAAGAACGAACAGGGAGCCTATGTCCTGACCGAAGAGCTTCCCTTCTATCTGGCGCTGCGGGACTTTGAGGTACAATACGATGCCGACGGAGTCACTCCCGCCGACTATGTGAGCCATGTGCTTATTTCCACCCGTGAGGGAAAGGAGGAGACAACCATTTCCATGAACAACATCGGCAGAGCCAAGGGTTACCGAATCTACCAGACCTCCTTTGACGATGACGAGGCGGGAAGCGTGTTTACCATCAGCTACGACCCCTGGGGCACAGCCATCACATACGCCGGCTACCTGATGCTGGCCATTAGCATGATATGGGTATCGCTTGGGCGAATGCAAAATTCAAAATGCAAAATTCAAAATTTAGGAATCAAAGAGAAAAAAGAAAAATTATCCGAGAGCTCTAAACTCTCAACTCTAAACTCTAAACTCTCAACTATCTTACTGGCTTTCTGCGGAACAGTCATGGCCTCCTATATGGTCATAGCCATATGCAGGAGTCCGCTGGTTCCCATATTGCGTTCCCCCTTCCTGGTAGTTCACGTTGGAACCATTATGCTGAGCTATATCCTGCTGGTAGTAAGCATCATCAAACGGAGCGTGCTCAGGCCGGCCGTATTCCTGCTGGCCACAGGCATCTTCCTGGGTGCCCTGTGGGCCAACGTATCATGGGGAACCTACTGGAGCTGGGACCCCAAGGAAAGCTGGGCCCTTATTACATTACTGGTATATAGCGTACCCTTGCACAGCAAAAGCCTGCCCTGGCTCAACAGCATACGCAACTACCGCATCTACTCCGTACTTGCCTTCGCCTGCCTGCTGATGACATACTTTGGTGTAAACTTCCTGCTGGGCGGTATGCACAGTTACGCCGGATAATCATCCACAAACATAATACCTGATGAAAATTAGATTGATTTCTCTTTTACTGACGCTGTCAGTTTGCGGAATTGCCTTTCCGAAGAACACGTTTGAGGTAACAACAACAAGTGCCGACGGCAAGGTACTGCTGAGAAAGCAAACCGTTAAACCGGGCACGGCCCGTGGAGCGGCCAACAGCATCATTACGCTGGATGCCGAACAGAACTACCAGACAATGGACGGATTCGGCTTTGCCCTCACCTACTCCGCCTGCTATAATCTGATGAGAATGACGCCCAGGGGCAGGCACAACCTGTTGGCCAGGACCTTCTCAAAAACCGATGGATTCGGGGTAAATTACATCCGCATGAGCATTGCCTGCTCCGACTTCTCGAGCGAATGCTACACTTATTGCGAACAGAAAGGACCGGATGACAACCTGCTGGCTAACTTTGCCCTTCATGATGACGAACTCTCCTACGTCATCCCCGTTATGCAGGAAGTGCTGGCCATCAATCCCGACATCAGGATTATGGCTGCCCCCTGGACGGCTCCCAGATGGATGAAGCAAAAGAGTGTTACCGACGCTTCCCCCTGGGACCATTATGCAGGAGGCGTGCTGAACCCCGACTATTACCAGGCCTACGCACAATACTTTGTCAAGTTCATCCAGGTGATGAAGACCTACGGCATCAACATCTATGCCGTAACACCGCAGAACGAGCCGCTGAATGCCGGCAACTGCGCCTCAACCTATATAAGCGCTAGGCAGGAGGCCGATTTCATCAGCCATCTGGCACCTGCCTTCCATGAAGCCGGATTGACAACAAAGATTTACGTCTTCGACCACAACTTCAATTATGACGACAAGCAGGAAGAAACGGATTACCCCGTACAGATCTACAAGGCGCTGAGTCCTAGCATGCCCGGCTATGACCTGGTGAAGGGCTGTGCCTGGCACGACTACGGAGGCAGATATACCGAGATGGACGACATACAGGAGAAGGCTCCCCGTATGGAGCAGATCTTCACGGAAACCTCCATCGGCAAATGGAACGATGGCCGGAACCTCAGTAAACGCCTTGTGGATGACTTCAACCGCCTGCTTATCCATTTGATTAACCGGGGTTGCAGGGCCACCATTGTATGGAACTTTATGCTCGACCTGAACTACGGTCCCTATACACGCGAAGCCGGTTCCTGTACCACCTGCATGGGCGCTATCGACATCGACCAGCATGATTACAGCACCCTTCACTACAACAGTCATTACTACCTCATCTGCCATGCTGCCCAGGCGGTAAAGGCCGGAGCGTACAGGATAGGCAACAGCATATCCCAGGCACAGGACGGACTGTTATACTCCACCTTCCGGAACCCGGACGGGACGTATGCCCTGCTGCTGAGCAACAACAGCAGTAATGATTATATAATAGGTATAAGAAGCAGCAGCCAGGCACTCGTCACACAAATTACCCTGCCTGCCAAGAGCGTGGTATCCGTTGCACAGAAATAGAACACGATAATATGGGACGTAACAAATTCTCACAGAAGGAAATAGACAAGATAGGTAAACTCCTAAAGTTGAAAAATGCTGGCACCCGTTACCAGCAGAAGATGATCAGGCACACCCTGCGCGTAGATTATGAGTTCAATATCTCCGACTTCAACGTGCAGGGAAAAGCCTTCGGCTATGACGAGCTGCAGGAATGTATCCGCAGACAGCGAATCCTTATCCTGGACGATGCTACCATCGAGGCCATGAAGGCCAAACGTGCCCGTGACAAGGCCCGTGATGAGGCAGCACGTCAGGCAGAGGCAATAGCCAGCGGTAACGCCGTTGACTGGCAGGAAGTTCAGAAGGAATGGGAGGCTTACTATGGAAATGAAGAATGAAGAATGAAGAGTGAAGAATTTGCTACCGCTGTGAGAGTGAAGAGTGAAAAGTGAAGAATCTAAGTTACCTGAAACTTGAAACCTGAAACTTGAAACCTGAAGGCTGCGATTAAGCGTGAGCAGGCTCGAAGCGCAGCTTCAAACCTGAAACCTGAAAGATGGGGGAGCTCACTTCTTACCTCCGCCCTTTACCAGACGTTTGATTTCGTTGAGTTTGTTCAGCGCCTCGATGGGGGTTAGGTTATTGATGTCCAGATTGATGAACTCGTCACGGATCTGCGTAAGAACGGGGTCGTCCAACTGGAAGAAGTTCATCTGCACGCCCGTATCCGACTGAGGGCCGGCGGCAATACCCTTCCCTAAGTTCTCATGATCCATATTGTCCTCCAGCTGCTTCAGGATTACATTGGCACGCTTTACAATGGTGGAGGGCATACCGGCAATCTTGGCCACATGGATACCGAAGCTGTGTTCCGAGCCGCCGCGTTCCAGTTTACGCAGGAAGATGACCTTGCCGTCCACCTCGCGCACACTTACGTTATAGTTCTTGATACGGGGGAAGCTTTTCTCCATCTCGTTCAACTCGTGATAATGGGTGGCAAAGAGGGTACGGGCCTTGCCTTTCCTGTTCTCGTGGATATACTCCACAATGGCCCAGGCAATGGAGATACCGTCGTAGGTGCTGGTGCCGCGCCCCAATTCATCGAAGAGAATCAGACTTCGCTCTGAGATATTGTTCAGGATATTAGAGGCCTCGCTCATCTCTACCATGAAGGTACTCTCGCCTACGGAGATATTGTCGCTGGCTCCCACACGGGTGAAAATCTTATCCACATAACCGATACGGGCACTCTCCGCCGGTACGAAACTGCCTATCTGTGCCATCAGCGTAATGAGGGCCGTCTGCCTGAGAAGGGCACTCTTACCTGCCATATTAGGACCGGTAATGATGATAATCTGCTGCTTCTCGGTGTCCATATAGACATCGTTGGCAACATATTTTTCTCCAATAGGCAGCTGTTTCTCGATGACGGGATGGCGGCCCTGACGGATGTCTATCACATCTGATTCGTCAACAACAGGACGGATATAATGGTTCTCCTGGGCGCTGATAGCAAAAGAGAGCAGGCAGTCGAGCTGTCCTATCAGGCTGGCATCCACCTGAATAGAAGGGGTATATTCGGCAAGGGCGACGACCAACTCGTTGAAAAGTCGCGTTTCCAACGCAAGAATCTTATCCTCGGCACCCATAATCTTCTCCTCGTACTCCTTCAGCTCCTGCGTGATATAGCGTTCTGCCTGCGTCAGCGTCTGCTTGCGTATCCACTCGGCAGGCACCTGATCCTTGTAGGTATTGCGGACCTCAAGATAATAACCAAAAACATTGTTATAGCCTATCTTCAGGCTCTGAATGCCCGTGGCCTCTATCTCGCGCTGCTGAATTTGCAGCAGGTAGTCCTTGCCCTGATAGGCGATTCGGCGCAGCTCGTCCAGCTCCTCATTAACACCTTCAGCTATCACGTTACCCTTGTTCACCATCAGAGGAGGATCGGGCTGCACCTCACGGGCTATGCGGTCACGAATACCTGCACAGAGGTTCAGTTGCTCGCCAATACGCTTCAACACGGCATCATCCGACCCCTCGCACAGCATCTTGATAGGCTCTATGCTTTGCAGGGCCACCTTCAGCTGCACTACGTCACGGGGTGATACACGCCCTACGCTCACCTTGGAGATGATACGTTCCAGATCGCCGATCCTATGCAGGTGCTCAGAGATTACCTCACGCACATCCGGTTCGCGGAACAAGTAATCCACCACATCCTGGCGCTCGTTGATTTGCTTTACATCCTTCAGGGGGAAGAGCATCCAGCGGCGCAGCATACGGGCTCCCATGGGAGTGATGGTCTTGTCTATGACATCCAGCAGGGAGATACCGTCCTCGTTCATAGGGGCCAGCAACTCCAGATTCCTGACTGTGAACTTATCCAGACGGACATAGCGATCCTCTTCTATCCTGCGCAATGACGTTATGTGCCCTAACTGCAGATGCTGGGTCATGATAAGGTATTGCAGGATAACACCTGCTGCCACGATACCGTTGTGCAGGTGATCTATACCGAAGCCTTTCAGGTTCTTGACCTCGAAGTGCTTATGCAGCTTCTCCTTGGCCGTGCTCTCCGTAAAGCACCAGTCGTCAAGGGGAAAGGTGGTGAACTTGGTACCAAACGAGCCCTCGAACATCCCTTGCTTGCCGCGTTCGTACAGCACTTCCTTGGGGGAGAAGTTGCCCAGCAGCTTGTCCACGTAGTCAACGGTTCCTTCGGCGACAAGGAACTCACCTGTACTGATATCCAGGAAGGAGAGGCCGCAGGATGTCTTGCCGAAATGAACGGCGGCCAGGAAGTTGTTCTCCTTGTAATTCAGAACGGTATCATTCATGGCCACACCGGGTGTTACCAGTTCGGTGATGCCGCGCTTTACAAGGGTCTTGGTCAACTTGGGGTCTTCCAACTGGTCGCAGATAGCTACGCGCTTACCCGCTCTGACCAGCTTGGGCAGATAGGTATCCAGGGCATGATGGGGAAAACCCGCCATCTCGGTACTGGGCATATTCTCCTTACCGTTATTACGGCGGGTTAGTGTAATACCCAGTATCTCAGACGCTATCACAGCATCGTCGGCATAAGTCTCGTAAAAGTCACCGCACCTGAACAGGAGCAGAGCATCGGGGTGCTTTGCCTTCAGGTCGTTGAACTGCTTCATCATCGGGGTCAACCCATCTTTTGCCATAGTATCGTTTTCTTCTTTTTCGCACAAAGATACTACTTTTAACCGGAATAAGGGTAAAGATTCCCCTAAAACATTGTCCATTTAGCGGAAATGCAGTACTTTTGCACGAAATTCAGAAGATAACATCATGCCTCCATTCATAGAGAATCCCTTCACCACACATACATTGCCGTGTGGATTGCGCATTATCTGTGCCCCCTGCCCTACACAAGTGGTTTACTGCGGCATAGCCGTAGATGCCGGAACACGTGATGAGCAGACACTTGAGAGCGGTATGGCTCACTTTGTGGAGCACATGAGCTTCAAGGGCACGCACAGACGTACGGCGCGCCAGATTATCAACCGGCTGGAATCTGTGGGCGGCGACCTGAATGCTTATACGGGCAAGGAGGAGACGGTCTTCTACAGTTCTGTACTCAGACAGCATCTGCCCAAGGCCATCGACCTGCTGATTGACATCACCCTAAACAGTACTTTCCTGCAAGAGGAGATGAACAAGGAGGTGGAAGTGGTGATAGACGAGATAGAGAGCTACAACGACCAGCCGAGCGAGCTTATTTACGATGAATTCGAGGAAATCTGCTTCCCCGATCATCCTCTGGGACGTAACATACTGGGGGAGGCGGACAAGCTGCGCGAACTTACCAGCCAGCACATGCATGCCTTTCATCAGCGTATGTACCGCCCGGAGCGGATGGTACTCTTTGTTTATGGAGATGTGGCACCTGAGCAGGTGATACGGCTCACAGAGAAAGCCCTTGCTGGCACAGACCTTGCACACCCCTCCTACTCCCTGATGCCGCTGCCCAGAAAGACTCCGGCCCCTTTCCGCTCTGAGGAGAAGACGGCCAGCCGCAAGAAGGATACCCATCAGGCTCATGTGGTGATTGGAGGCCGCAGCTATGGCGGCAACAATCCCAGGCATCTGCATCTGTACCTGATGAACAATCTGCTGGGCGGTCCCTGCATGAGCAGCCTGCTGAACCTGTCTCTGCGCGAACGGAACGGATTGGTATATACCGTAGAGAGCAACGCTACCTGCTATACGGATTCGGGCGTGTGGACAACGTACTTCGGTTGCGACCCGGAGGATGTCCGCAAATGCTGCCGACTGGTGGAACGCGAGCTCCGGAAACTGACGGACAAGCCCCTCTCGCAACAAAAACTGAATGCCGCACGCCAGCAGCTGAAGGGGCAGATAGCCGTTTCGCACGACAACTTCGAGAGTCTTGCCATCTCGATGGCCAAGCGCTATCTGCACTACGGCAGCACTCAAACCATGCGGCAACTCTTCAACAGATTAGACGAGCTGACACCCAATCAGCTCTGGGAGACCGCTCAAGAGGTCTTTGCACCCCAAAATCTGCATACTTTAATCTATAAGTAAGAAAAAAACTCCCTTTTTTAGCCAAGATTTCATTCTCCAACTAGAAACGAACGTTAAAAACACACTTCTGAACCGTTAATGTTTGTTGCAACACTTGTTACGAAAAATTAGAATGTTGTATATTTGCCAGCGAAAAACAAACAACAAACAATACAAATATGAAAAAAGTACTGAGTGTGTTTACAATCGTCCTACTATGTATTGTAGGCGTTGTCTATTATTGTTTCTTTCTGGACGGTCGTGTATTTCTGAAGAACAACACAGAAAACCTTGTGAGCCATTTGAAGAGCGTTCCCACTGGAGAGGAATTCGACCTGTCAGTAGTTTGTTGCCCCGCTGACAGCGTATATGTCGTAGAACCTTACAATGCTGAGTTCTTCGAGCAGAACAGCCACCTGGAAATAATAAGCAAAGCTAAAAAAAGTATCGAGAATACAACTTCAAATGACGGCTATTGTCAGTTGTTATTTGTGAAGGACAATATGGTTGTCTCTTATGCTGAGATTGACAGGAATATCGCTGATTTCTGCGATCTTGACTCTTGCAACGACCCACATGCCCATCCTAAATTCAGCATCAAGGCAGCATTGTATCTTGACGAACACAGGAAAGTACACCTGAAATAAAACTTCAACATCTCATCCTCGAACCATCTACGAGTCTTGAACCCAGTACTCTGGTTAAAGGACTGCAGTACTCCCGTTAAAGTACTAGAGTACTCTAGTAGGAGTACTGGCACCATATAAAGAGAGCCTTTCCCAAATTTTCAGGAAAGGCTCTCTTTATATCATTCTTTAGGGTTCTTCCATTTACTCCAATCGGTTTCTGAGAGGTATCGCGTTACTTGTTCACGAAGCTCAGGAAGATTATTTTCAATAACATCCCAAACAACAATGTCATCTATCTGGAAATACTCATGAACTATATAATTACGCATTCCCTTCACCATCTTCCACGGAGTATCAGGGTGAGATTGTTGAAACTCTTGTGTCAGCATGTTAGCAGCTTCACCAATAATCTCAATATTCTTAACAACAGCATAGTACATCATATCATCAGAAACCAAATCATTATAAGATTTCCCTGATGTATAACGAACAATACGATCTATGGCAGCTATAATGTGCTCTAATCGCTCACGGTCTCTAAGCGGTTCTCTCATAGATGAGTTTTTTATCTTTATCGACACTATTGCGAGCAAATGGAGCAAGAGTTCGCTCGGACACCAAATCTACATTACGTCCCAACAAAGCCTTTAAATCTTCATACATTCCGAAGAATCGCAATCCAACAGGTTGGCTGTAATCTAAGGCAACAAGAATGTCTATATCGCTATCTGGGCGCTCTTCACCACGTGAAAAGGAACCAAAGAGCCATGCTTTCAAAACGGGCTGCGTCTTGAAATACTCGGCTATCTTCTTTATTATTTGCTGTCTGTTCATACAACAACATTTACCTTATACTTTTGCAAAAGTACGAAGAGAATCTGAAACAGCAAATAATTTTATGAAAAAAAATGTTCTTATCATTATCGCTGCCCAATACCCAATAGTGAGTATCTTTATCCCCTCTCCATTAAATTCATAGGCTTTGCAGCCCTTCCCTTTTCAGAAAAAAGTGTAACTTTGCAGTCGGAAAGAAAAATGCAGATGGCCAAGACGCTTCGTGATTTGAAGAAAGGACAACGGGCCGTTGTTACCCGAGTGGGTGGAACGGGTGCCCTACGACAGCATTTCCTGGACATGGGAGTAATCCCTGGTGCCGAGGTAGTGCTGCAGAAGTTTGCACCTATGGGCGACCCTATGGAATTGCGTATTCATGGATACGAATTGACGCTTCGATTGGCGGATGCAGAGAAAATAGAGGTAGACACCCACTCTCCGCTCACAGAGGGAAGTTCCGTTGTTCAGAAAGAAGATAGAGAGAGTCCCATTGAACACCCCGGTTTGGGAGAGGATGGCCCCAGATATCACGACCCATCGCAACCTCATGGTCCTGCCCAAACAGAGAAGCTGACCTTTGCCCTTGTGGGAAATCAGAATTGCGGTAAAACCACGCTTTTCAACCAACTGACGGGCAGCAACCAGCATGTGGGCAACTTCCCTGGGGTGACGGTCGATCGCAAGGATGGCGTGATAAAAGGCTATCCCAACACCCTGGTGACCGACTTGCCTGGCATCTACAGCCTTAGTCCCTATACGAACGAGGAGGTGGTGAGCCGTCAGTTCATCTTAGAGAACTGTCCCTCGGGCATCATCAACATCATAGACACCACATGTATTGAACGCAGCCTCTACCTGACGATGCAGCTGATGGAGCTGAACATCCCCATGGTACTGGCGTTGAACATGATGGACGAGATGAAAAACAACGGTGGAACCGTCCGAATCAACAAGATGGAGCGTCTGCTGGGCATCCCCGTCATCCCCATCAGCGCCATGAAGAACGAGGGTGTGGACGAGGTGGTGACACACGCCATACACGTTGCCCGTTACCAAGAGGGACCCGGACGACAAGATTTCTGTAGCCCCGAGGATCACGGAGGCGCCGTTCACCGCTGTCTGCATGCCATCATGCACTTCATAGAAGACCATGCACAGGAGGCCAAGATACCCGTCCGCTTTGCTGCCGGCAAGCTCATAGAGAACGACCCGCTGATTATCAAGGCACTGGGTCTTACGAAGAATGAACAGGAGACCATAGAGCACATCCTGCAGCAAATGGAGGAAGAGCGCGGTCTGGACCGTTGTGCTGCTATGGCAGATATGCGTTTCAGCTTCATCGACCAAGTATGCAGTCAGACCGTGCTACGCCCCAAGGAAAGCAAGGAGCACATACGCAGTCGCAGGATAGATAAGATTCTGACAGGACGTTTCACCGCCATTCCAGCCTTCTTGGGCATTATGGCGTTGGTGTTCTACCTAACTTTCAGCAGCGTTGGTGCTTGGCTGCAAGAGTTGTGCGAAGAAGGAATCGAGAAATTTACCGAGCTTTCCGACCAGACGCTCACCGACTGGAACATAGCTCCGCCTATACATTCTCTCATCATAGATGGCATCTACAGCGGTGTAGGCACCGTATTGGTGTTCCTGCCCCTGATAGTAATATTGTTCTTCTTCCTGAGTATGTTGGAGGACAGCGGCTACATGGCCCGTATCGCCTTTGTGATGGACAAACTGCTGCGTAAGTTGGGACTTTCAGGCCGAAGTATCGTGCCCCTACTGATAGGCTTTGGCTGTTCCGTTCCCAGCGTAATGGCCAGCCGTACCCTTCCCAGCGAACGTGACCGCCGCCTTACCATCATGCTGACACCCTTTATGAGTTGCACGGCCAAGATTCCCATCTACGCCTTCTTTGCCGCAGCCTTCTTCCCGCACCATGCAGGATGGGTAATGGCAGGCTTATATATAATAGGTATATTGACGGGCATTGTGGTGGCGCTGATACTGAAGCGGACACTCTTCAGAGGCGAAGCCGTTCCTTTTGTAATGGAGCTCCCCAATTACCGTATGCCCGTACCTATGAATGTGGCCCGGCTGCTATGGGAGAAAGCCAAGGACTTTCTGCAGAGAGCCTTCACAGTTATCTTCCTGGCAAGCATCGTTATCTGGTTCCTGCAAACCTTCGACTTCCACCTGCAGATGGTACAGCCGGGCATGGAATCGGAGAGTATGCTGGCACAGATGGCCAGTGTGGTAGCGCCTGTTTTCGCGCCATTGGGTTGTGGCGACTGGCGCATCGTAACCTCACTGGTGAGCGGATTCCTGGCCAAGGAAGTGGTGGTGAGCACGCTGAGTACGTTGTTTGCCGGTGTCAGCATCACGGAAGTATTCCCGGCAGGAACAGCCTTTACGCTGCTGGTATTCTGTCTGCTATATACCCCTTGCGTAGCAGCCATTGCTACCATACGCAGAGAATTAGGCGGCAAGTGGGCACTACTTATCATGACAGGACAATGCGTGATAGCATGGATGGTTGCATTCTTGGTACACCTGATAGTATAGCCCCCCCTCCTAACCTTCCCCGAGGAGGAGGGAACATATAGATGGAAATTGTGAATTATGAATTGTGAATTATGAATTACCAAAGCATTCTTCTTCTGGTCTTGATAGTGATAGTAGCAGGCTTTGCGCTACGTCAGTATCTGAAGAAACCGCATTGTTCGGAATGTGAAGGATGCAGCTGCAAGTGTGAGGATTGTCATTCTACCAAGAAACGGCAGAGTGCATCCTGAAACTCCCTGGCATCATAAACGGGCGAATTATTGTTGATAATGCTGAAGGCAAACCACCTTCCGCTCTTGTGCTGCGCATAGCCCGTTAAGGAAGAAGATGCATAAGAAACCAAGGTGCCTGTCTTGCAAAAGATACGATTGCGATAGCAAGGAGCCGACATGCGCCCCAACAACGAACCATGACGCGTAGGATGGGCAGGCGTAGCCAGAGCCTCATCAATAAAGACATTCCTTATCACAGAGTCCTTATAGGCATACACCATCAGTTGAACCAAGAAATCAGCCGTCAGGCGGTTCTCTGGCGAAAGACCGCTACCGTCGTTCACCACAAAATCCGTTATTCTATCGTAAATCCCTTCTGTCTGCACAAAATCGAGCGGCTTCATATAAAGACTGGTGTCTGGTTCCGCCAAACGATCCTGCGCATGCCGGTTGTGATAGAAGACACACTCAGCCTTTACATTGCTGCTGTTTATCAGCATAGGCTTCAGCACCTCACGAAGGGGTGTCTGATACTGATAAACCAACTCGGCATTATCCGTTAGCGGTACGTTGAAAAGCAGCGTATCACTATCGTAGCTAACACCTGCAGCACGGAAGGAAGCCCTGAACTCACTCATCACCCTGGGCGCACCCTTCATCAGCAAGGGTACCTGCCTATAGGTAATATCATAAGGTTGGGCTGTATAATGAGGACGCAAGGTATCCGTCCGCAGGAGGTCATAGATAACCCTACCCTTAATGTGACTGATACCTCGCGCCCTTATAGCATTTGTGAAATCAGAGAAAGAAAGCAACAGAGGGTCATCGTCCATCTGCAAGAGCAGGTCGCCATACAATGTACCATCTTTCACCTTGCCCAGGATATACTCCCTGCTGCAATACTGATGGTTGGCACCTAATTGCTTCAATACACGAACGCCCGTAAGGAGCTTCATGCACGAAGCGGGAATCAACTTGCGATGACTGCGGTACTCATAGACGTAGCAGTTACGTTCGAGGTCGTAAATGTCCACCGCCAGCATGGTGGTGTCTATTAACGTAGAACGGCGAATAAGGCGCTGCACATCATCGGCAATTGCCATATCCATACTGTCTGGCTCCAGCACAACAACCTCTTCTATAGGTTCTCCCTTGGAAAAGAAAAAATCCTTAGCTGGGGAACATCTGAAGAACAGGAAAACAGCCAGCAGTAGCAGGAATATGATTATTCCCAAGCAACCGCGCTTGACACTCTTCTTAAGTCTGCGTTTCTTCTTCTTTCTCTGCACGCAACAAACCGGTTATGCCCACTTAGCCAGAGCAGCCTCGTCGATGCTCTTGAGGTTGTTGTCTCTGATAACGGCCATAGCCTTCTCTCTGTCGTCTGTACGGAAGATGAGGACTCCCTTGCCTCTCAACAGGAAAGAGTACATATAGGTGATGCTGATGCCAGACTCACTGAATACCTTGACGGCTTCGGCAGCACGACCAGGCTGGTCGTCAATCTCTATGGCGAACACATCACTAAGGGCAACAGCCACATTGGCCTTCTTCAACTCCTCGCAAGCACGCATAGGCTCGCTGCAGATGAGACGATAGATACCATACTCTGCTGTATCAGCAATGGTGGAGGCAATAATCTGGATCTTTGCTTCCTTCAAGGCATCCAACACCTTGATAAGAGTACCGGAACGGTTCTCAATGAAAATGGAAAGTTGGGGAATTGTCATAACTTTTAAAGTTAAGAGTTTATAGATGATACATGATAGATTATAGATGATAGATGCCCTCTCCCAACGGGGGAGCGGGGAGAAGGGTCTACTGGTACACCTTACGTTTATCCACAACGCGGACGGCTTTACCTTCGCTGACGGGCAGAGAGCCCTTGGCAACGAGCTTGACAATGGGAGTGAGCAGAATCTCATCCTTCAGACGGCGGCGAATCTCCTTCTCGAGCGCCTGCAGCTTCGTGAAATCGTCAGTTGGCTGAGCAAGCTCCACCTCAACGGTCATATTATCGTTCTCCTCGTCGGTAGTGAGGGTGATGAGGTAGTTGCTGGCCAGCTCGCTGAACTGCATTAGAATCTTCTCAATCTGGATGGGGAAGATGTTCACACCGCGCAATACCATCATATCATCGCTACGACCCTTCATGCGGTCGATGCGGACGTGGTTACGACCACAAGGACAGGTTCTTCCCAATACACGGGTAAGGTCACGTGTACGGTAACGCAGCAAGGGCATAGCCTCACGACAGAGGCTTGTCAGCACTAACTCGCCAATCTCGCCATCGGGAACGGGCTCCAAGGTCTCGGGGTTGACAATCTCTACGATGTAGTAATCCTCCCAGAAGTGCATACCGTTCTGCTCTGGGCACTCGAATCCTACACCAGGACCGCACATCTCGCTCATACCAAAGGAGTTGTAGGCTTTCACGCCCATCATATCCTCGATGCGCTTACGCTGCTCCTCGCTGTGAGGCTCGGCACCAATGGCCAGCACCTTCAGTTTGGTATCACGACGGGGATCTATGCCCTCCTCCTTCATCACCTCGTAAAGACGGGTAACATAGCTAGGAACAGCATGAATGGCCGTCGTACCAAAGTCCTTAATAAACTTAATCTGACGCAGCGAGTTACCAGCAGCAGCAGGAACCGTTAGCATACCTAACTTCTCGGCACCATACTGGAAGCCCAAACCGCCTGTAAACATACCATAACCGCTAGAGTTCTGGAAGACATCGTCAGGACGAAGGCCTACCATCCACAGGTTACGTGCTACCTGGTTGGCCCACTCGTCGAGATCCTTCTTGGTATGCAGGATAACGGTGGGGTTACCGGTTGTACCGCTGGAGGAATGCAAACGTACGCAATCCTTCAAAGGTACGCAAGACATCCCAAAGGGATAGGTCTCGCGCAAATCCTGCTTAGTAGTAAAAGGCAGTTTGCGGACATCCGCCAATGTCTTGATATCATCGGGCGTGATGCCTGCCTCCTCAAACTTCTTGCGATAGAATTCATTGTTCATGCAGTGACGAACCGTCTTCTGCAGTCTTTCGAGTTGGAGCGCTTCAATCTGCTCCCTCGTCATGGTTTCAATTTCTGGGTTAAAATAATTCCCCGTATGAATATCACTCATAGTGAATTACGAATTATAGATTGTAATTTATAGTTTACGCTTATCTATCACATGAGCACTCTTGCCCTGGCTACGCTCTATAGTACCAGGAGCCTTCAGTTGAACCTTTGCGGCAATGCTGAGTACGCTCTTCAGCTTGGCAGCCAGTTTCTTCTCCAGAGCCTCTACGGCAGCAGGTGTATCGAAAGTAGAGGTAAATACCTCCTGACGCAGCTCTGCCTGTACCTGCAGGGTATCCAGATTGTTCACACGATCCACAACCAACAGGTAGTGAGGTGCGAATTCTGGCAATGAGAGGATAACACTCTCCACCTGAGATGGGAATACGTTGATACCACGAATGATAAGCATATCATCAGAACGTCCTTGAATACGTCCCATACGCACGTTGGTACGACCGCAATCGCAGGTGCCGGGCAAGATAGAACAGAGGTCGCGGGTACGATAACGCAGTACGGGCATACCTTCTTTAGTCAGAGTGGTGAACACCAACTCACCTGTCTGTCCTGCTGGCAGCGGCTCGAGGGTTACAGGGTTGATAATCTCAGGGTAGAAATGGTCTTCGTTGATATGAGAACCATTCTGCATCTGACATTCGTAGCTGACGCTGGGGCCCATCACTTCTGAAAGGCCATAAATATTAAAGCCCTTAAGACCCAGACGAGCCTCAATCTCCTGACGCATGCTTTCTGTCCAAGGTTCAGCACCGAAGGCACCTACACGCAGCTTCAGGTCATCCTTGCTGATGCCCAACTTCTCCATTGTCTCTGCCAGATACAGGGCGTAAGAAGGTGTACAAGCCAGACCTGTAATACCCAGGTCGCGGATAAGCTTCAGATGTTTCTCTGTGTTACCGGTTCCTGCTGGGATACAAGAGGCACCGATGTGCTCTACACCATAGTGAGCGCCCAAACCACCCGTAAACAATCCGTATCCGTAAGCTACAGAGAAAATATCGTCGCGCGTAACACCATAAGCTGTCAAACAGCGGGCCATACACTCGCTCCACACACCTATGTCCTTACGTGTATATCCCACGATGGTGGGGTTACCGGTTGTACCACTGGAGGCGTGTATACGGATAATCTCGCTTTGCGGAGCTGCCTGCAATCCAAAGGGATAGTTGTCCCTAAGGTCTTTCTTGGTGGTAAAAGGTAACTTCGTTATGTCCTCTATTGTCTGAATATCATCAGGACGGATATCCAGTTCCTGTAGTTTGTTGCGATAGAAGGGCACGTTGTGGTAAACATATTCCACAATCTTGTGTAGGCGTTTGCCTTGCAGCGCGCTCATCTCGTCGCGGCTCATGCACTCTTTGTTCGGATTCCAAATCATTTCTTTTTCTGTTATTTAGGTTGTTGTCCCATGCAAATGTACAACAAAATCTGCGTTTGGACAAGCAATTTCAATTACATTCTTCACTCTTCACTTTCCCATAGCATTGGAACATGCGATTTACATCAGCCGCAGGCAGTTTTTTTGTGAAGAGGCTCACCAATAGTACTACAGGGAATCCGCCCAACATAGCAATGGCACCGCAGTTGATGGGGTTAATGGGATTTCCCAGCAACATATTAACAACGGTAAGACCCACACCCCAGATGAAGCAAGCCCAAACGGAAACGGGGGTAACACCACGCCAGTAGAGACCCAGCATGAAGGGAGCCAGGAAGGCACCTGCCAAGGCACCCCAAGAAATACCCATCAACTGAGCAATGAAGGTGGGTGGATTCAGCGCTA
This sequence comes from uncultured Prevotellaceae bacterium, assembly GCA_946619915.1. Taxonomy (GTDB): domain Bacteria; phylum Bacteroidota; class Bacteroidia; order Bacteroidales; family Bacteroidaceae; genus Physcousia. The sequence continues at coordinate 21,853 of CAMOMP010000031.1, forward strand.
TCATCAGTGAGATAACGATGAAGAATACTATCAGCACGCGCATCACAACAACCTTACGGCGTTCAGTCTTCTCGGCAACGATATCATCGATGCTACCTTCCTCTACTTCACCTGGCAGGGATTTCTTGTCGCGATAGATAAGGTCGAGGGTCATGGTAGAGCTGGAAGTCAGCACGAGAGAAGCCAATGTTGACATAGATGCGCTCAGCACCAGCAACACCACCAAGGCGATAAGGATATCGGGCAAGGTGATAAGCATAGCGGGCACGATAGAGTCGAAGGCTATCTTGCCGGTCGCTTCGTTGATAACAGGGTCATAGAGACGACCGAAACCGCCCAGGAAGTAGCAGCCGCCAGCCACGATGAAGGCGAATATGGTGCTGATGACGGTGCCGCGCCTGATGGCGCTCTCATCCGTGATACTGTAGAACTTACCCACCATCTGGGGCAATCCCATCGTACCTAAGGACGTCAGGATAACCACGCCCAGCAATCCCCAGGGGTCAGGTCCGAACCACGATGCGAAACCGCCATTCACAGCAGGATTAGCATCAGAGGGAATGACAGCCAGCTTCTCAACAGCCGCAGTCAATCCACCTTGCGCATTCAGCACAGCAACGATAACTGCCACAATACCGAAGAGCATGATGATACCCTGAATGAAGTCGTTCATGGCCGTTGCCTTGTAGCCACCGATGATAACATAGACAGCCGTCAAGATGGACATGATGATGACACAGTATTCGTAGGGGATATCAAAGCCCATCTCGAAGAGTCGTGAGATACCGCTATACACACCTGCTGTATAAGGAATCAGGAACACGAAAGCAATGATGGAGGCGGCCACACGCAAGCCCTGGTCGTTGAAACGGGTACCGAAGAAATCGGGCATCGTGCGACTCTCGATATGCTGGGTCATTAGTTTGGTACGCCTGCCCAGGATAATCCATGCCAGGAGCGAGCCTATAACGGCATTGCCTATGCCTATCCAGGCACTGGAGAGTCCGTACTTCCAACCGAACTGACCGGCATACCCCACGAATACCACAGCCGAGAAATAGCTGGTTCCGAAGGCGAAAGCCGTCAGCCAGGGACCTACGGCACGTCCGCCCAACACAAATCCGTCAACACTACTGGCCTGCTTGCGGGAATAGATTCCCACACCAACCATTACAACCAAGAATATTATGGTTAAAAGAACTTTTATAATCATTGGAAATTAAACATTGAAAATTGAACATTTCACCCCTCGCCCACAGGAGAGGGGACGGGGGTGAGGCTTTTAATTAAATCTCACCTGCAGCTGGCACATTACAGCATGGCTATCGTCCTTGACGAATGCATTATTTGCCACGTAGGCACTCTTGTAAACATACTGCACCTGAACACGGCACTTCTTGTAGAACCAATACTGAAGTCCAGCTATCGCCTTGTGCTGGTTCATTCCCAGGGATGTATTAAAGTTGAAGTAATCGTAACTGCTCACCAGCTCCAGCTTGGGTGTACCCAGGGGTATGGCACTTGTCAGATAGCCGCCCCTGCTTACCGCATCGCCGTCGATACCCTCCAGGTATTCGCCGTGAGCCTTGAACGCCTTGCATTTATAGTCAAAACCAAGTGTCCAACGGTTGCGCTTATAATCCTCCCCGTTCAGGATAGCAGGATTATAGACAGACGTCTTGCCGTCGGTCAGGATATTGTGTCCGCGACCTATCTGACCCGTTGCCACCAGGTTCAGGCCCGCAACAGGGCGGTATTCCAGACGCGCTATGATATCCTTGAAGTTGTTACCGTCCTTCTTGTTGATACCCTGTCCGTTCATCACCTCCAACTCATAGTACAGTTTGCCGTTGTTGGTTTCGCCGAACAGAGAAAGTCCCAGGTCACGACCGTACTGAACGCCCATCAGGGGGTCGCTACCGCAACCGGTCAGGTAGGTAACGCCTTCGGAATAGACATCAACGGCCTCCATAGAAGTGGGAGATAGGGGATTCTCGAGTGACAGACCATTCTTGAACTGGCCGATGCGGACGGTAAGGGCCTTGTTCTTAGTGATGCGAAAGTCTGTGTAGAATTCCTGTACGACACTCGAGAAGTCGTGCATGAAGAGAAACGACCAGCGGTCGGTGATTTGGGCATTCGCCCAGAAGAGAACGCGTTTCAGCTCAAAGGTGTTTTTGTCGGCACCGCCCTGATGTGTGTAGTTGTAACCACCCTGGGCATAGCCATGCAGTTGAATACGGCTGGCAAGGTCCTTCACCCATTTCTTCTCCAGGACAGAGGTCTTGGCAGAATCAGCCTTCACCGTCTCTTGTCCCATGGCCGCCGTGCTGCTGAAGATGGCCAGAGCCACAGCCAGCGTAGCCTTCACGAAAAACTTTTTTTGTTTCATTGTTGTGTTGTTAGTTAATGATTAAAAAAAGAGCCCTCCCCCCGGGGGGAGAGGGACTACTAGTTATTTTCTTCGAATATCTGCATGCGTTCTTCCAACTGGGCGTACTGATGGTCCTCTACAAAAGAGGTGCATACACGCAAACCTTCCTGATGTGAACCTGTGGTAATCAAGCAAATGGCGCTGACACCATAGTACATCAGCTCGCGTGCCAGTTGTCCGCTGGTCATGCCAGGGTAACCGATGGTGAAGTAGAATCCGTCAGCCACGGGTTGGTCTCCGTCCTTGTCATATACTACGTAGAAACCATGCTTGCAGAAGATTTCCTTCAGTTTCTTGGCACGCTCGCCATAAACCTTGATATCGTCGCGGAAACGATACTCGCCATCGCAGGCAGCACGGAACATCTCGGCCAGCGCATACTGTGCAGAGTGACTGGTACCGCTGCTCAGGGCATAGAGCATACGGGTGCTGAATACCAATCCGAAGGGAAGACCCTCGTAACGGGCAGCCAGGTCGTCGTAATGACGATGGAACAGTTTATCGCTGATGCATACCACACCGATACGCTCGCCAGCATAGCTGAATGCCTTAGAGCCGCTGATGAGCAGCATATAGTTATCAGTATAGCGGGCAACGGTAGGCTGATAGGGAGGCTCAAAAGGCACGCTCAGATCCTGGCGGAAGTCCATAGCAAAGTAAGCCAAGTCCTCCATGATGATGGTATCGTACTGAGTAGCCAACTCGCCTATCGTCTGCAGCTCGCTTTCCGTCAGACATACCCACGAAGGGTTGTTGGGATTGGAATAGACAATGGCGCAGATGTTGCCCTTTGCCAGATAGCTCTCCAGCTTGGCACGCAGTTTCTCACCACGGAAGTCATAGACATCAAACGTCTCGTACTTCACACCCTGCACCTGCAGCTGCATCTTCTGGACGGGAAAACCAGGGTCGATGAACAGTACGGTGTCTTTCTGCTTGCTGGCTTGAGAGCAAGTCAGGAAAGATGCGAATGTTCCCTGCATAGAGCCAGTAACGGGCACACAACCCTCGGCAGCGATGTCCACCCCGATGAAAGCCTTCACAAAGCGCGAAGCCTGCTTCTTCAGTTCGGGATACCCCTGGATATCAGGGTAAGAGTGGGCAATACCGTCCTGCAATGCCTTGATCTGTGCATCCACACCCACCTGAGCAGCAGGTAATCCTGGGATACCCATCTCCATCTTTATAAACTCAACGCCAGATTCTTTCTCAGCCATAGCAGCTACCTGCTTCACCTCGCGGATAGTAGCCTTGGCAAAGTCCTGAATGCCCATTCGGGCAATCAATCCGTCAACAATTTCTTTCTTTATAGGAGTTTCCTTCATATCTCTAAAATATCTCTAAACTCTCAACTCTAAACCATCAACTACTTCTGCGCCTCACGTCCTAATGCCAAAGCCTTGATGTTGGCTTCTACTACGGCATCGCCTTTACGACCAAAGACGCTACGGATAGCATTTTCCAACGTAGCGTAATCTATGCCGAGAGCCTTCTGGGCAGCACCCAACAGGATTACATTGGCAGAGCGGGGTACCTGGTTGTCCTTGGCGATCTGCTCTATGTCGATGGCAATAACGTGGGGCAACTTGGCCAGTTCTGCCTTGATATCTTCAATATCAGGATAGTTCGGGATATTGATAAAGGGGGCACTGGAGGTAATAATCCATCCCTCTTTGTTCAGATAAGGCAGGTAGCGCAGAGCCTCCATAGGCTCCATAGAGATGATAACATCTGCTCCACCTTTGGCTATCAAGTCACTGGCAATGGGATTGGAGCTGATACGCAGATTTGACTGCACATCACCGCCTCGCTGACTCATGCCGTGTACCTCGGCCTGCTTGATATATAGATTCTCGTTCATGGCTGCTTCGCCAATGATAGTGGCGATTGAAAGGATTCCTTGTCCTCCAACGCCACATAGGATAATATCACACTTCATTTATGTTAAAATGTTAAAGAGTTAAAATGTTAAAGGGTTATTCTATCCCCTTCTTGGTGCTGTTTATTATTTTCACCAAAGTACCAATAATTTGTTTGACATCTGATATTAAAGAATCGTAGGCTTTTTGATCAATAAGTTCCGACTTATATAACAGGGTAATCCAATATTCAGATTCAGCGGCTTCTTTCAAAGCTATATTCATCTTGTTAATGAAATCGGCACGACTTTGAGCATAAGAACCTTCGCTGACATTTGCGCCAATGCTTGTGCCAGAACGAAGGAGTTGCTTAGATATGACAAAAATCTTCTTTTCCTCAACTAGGACTCTGTAGAACTTCACAATACGAATTGCAAAATCCATACTAAGCCTGACAATAACGCTCTCAGTCATTACTCAACTTTTTAACCTTTTAACCCTTTAATTTTTTAACCTTAAGATGCCTCTTAAACGTTTGAATGCATTCGCGCTGGGGAATGATGACAGAGACGCCCTTGTAGTTGATCTCCTCGCGGATGATGCGGGTAATCTCGGGCATATTCTTGGGCAGGGGAACCACCACATGCAGGTGCTCAGGTTCTACACCAAGACCGAGGCAGATAGCCTCAAACTTATTGGTACCGGCACTATCCTGACCGCCTGTCATAGCGGTAGTGAAGTTGTCGGAGATAATAACGGTGATGTTAGCTTTCTCGTTTACGGCATCCAAGAGGCCGGTCATACCGCTGTGAGTGAAGGTAGAGTCACCAATGATAGCTACTGCAGGCCACTGACCGGCATCGCTGGCACCCTTGGCCATAGTGATGCTGGCTCCCATGTCCACACAAGAATGAATCGCACGATAGGGAGGTAGGAAGCCCAGCGTATAACAACCGATATCACCAAAGACACGGGGATTCTCGTACTCCTTCAACACCTCGTTAAGGGCAGTGTAAACATCGCGGTGACCGCAGCCCTGACACAATTGTGGCGGACGAGCAGCGACGATGTCGCTTTGCTCGAATGAAGAGTGAAGAGTGAAGAGTGAAGAATTTGCTGCCGCATTGATTGCCTGTCCTACGCAATCTGGGGTAAGCTCGCCGGTACGAGGAAGTTCGCCTGTGAGACGACCTAAGATATTCTGGCTCTCGAAAACGCCGCGAACCTGCTCCTCGATGAATGGCTGTCCTTCTTCTACCACCATCACCTTCTCGCAACTGTCCAGCAATTGGCGAACCAACTTCTTGGGCAGAGGATACTGAGAAACCTTTAAGAGAGCAACCCCCTCCTGCCCTCCCCGAGGGGAGGCATTCAGCGCCTCTTGTACATAGTTGTAAGCAATGCCACTAGCAATGATACCCAAAGAGGCCTTACCTCCAAGTGTTAGGCTGTTGTAAGGAGAGTTAGCTGCACCCTCCTCCAACTGTGCTTGCTGAGCTGTTACCTTATCGTTGCGCTTACGAGCATTGGCTGGCAGCAGTACCCAATTGGCAGCTACGGCATTATAGTTCATCTCGTTTTCCTTACGAGCCTCATCCTTAACCTTTACCACAGCACGACTGTGTGCCATACGGGTAGTAACACGCATCAGAACGGGCAGGCACTGCTGCTCGGAATAATCGAAGGCAGCCTCCATCATATCGTAGGCCTCCTGCTGATTGGAGGGCTCGAACGTAGGAATCATGGCGAACTTACCGTAGAAACGGCTGTCCTGCTCGTCCTGACTGGAGTGCATGGAGGGGTCGTCGGCCACTAACACCACAACACCACCGTTCACGCCCGTCATGCCGCTGTTCACAAACGGGTCGGCACATACGTTCATGCCCACATGCTTCATACAAACCAATGCACGTTTGCCCATGAAGGACATACCCAGTGCAGCCTCCATAGCCGTCTTCTCGTTGGTACACCAACGGCTGTGAACATTGCGTTCCTTAGCCAGCGAATTCAACTGAATGAATTCCGTAATTTCCGTAGATGGGGTACCAGGATAAGCATACACACCAGAAAGACCGGCATGCAGCGCTCCCAGCGCAATAGCCTCATCACCCAATAAAAGTTTCTTTTCCATATTTTGTCTAATTCTTAATTCATAATTCACAATTCATAATTGCCACTTCGCGTTCACTTCGGCGTTCACAATTAGTCGGCATCCTCCAATACGGGAAACTTCTTGCGAAAATCCCTTAGTTTCTCCATATCCAGAAATGCCGCTATGCAGTCTTCCTTGTCTCTTTCACATTCCTTGATAGCGTACCCGTAAGGATGAATAATGGCAGATTCGCCGCTATATTCGCAGTACTCGTCGTGCCCCACACGGTTTGCGCCAATTACGTAGCATTGATTCTCAATAGCTCGGGCTCGCAGCAACGTCTTCCATGCTTCTATGCGAACCGTAGGCCAGTTGGCCACACAGATAATGGCATCATAATCATTGCGGCAACGCATCCAAATGGGGAAGCGAAGGTCGTAACATACCATCAGCAGAAACCTTACACCCCTCCATTCCACAACCACACGCTCAAAGCCACGCTCGTAATATTTATCCTCGCCGCCATAAGCAAAAAGGTGGCGCTTATTGTAATAGACAACGGCACCGTCGGGCTTTACAAAGTACAGGCGGTTATAGAACTTACCGTTCTCCTCCACCGCAATGCTTCCGGCTATGGCAGCATCCTGCTGCTGAGCCATCTGTTTCATCCATTGGAGTGAGGCATCATCACGCTCTGCCAAGCCCATAGGCTCTGTAGCGAAACCTGTTGACCACATCTCGGGAAGCACATACAAGTCGGCACCCGGCCGGGCGGCAATAAATCCCTCCAGCCGCCGTCTGTTCTCTGCGGGCTCCCCCCACACAATATCGTGCTGTAATGCGTTTACCTTCACCAATTAATAAATTTCAGCTTGCAAAAATACGAAAAAACAAAAGCAGGACAAAAGAATATTTCTTTTTTTATGCCGAGAGGAGGTATTTTAAGACAACAAGGGCACAAAAACACCCAATCAAAGACACACCTTATTATATATATAAGGCATCTGAGCGAAAGAAACACGAGGCCAAATTAATGCACAAAATATGAGAAAATGTGCAATATTGGGCAAGTTTTCAACTATTTTTGTTGCAGATATGAGTAAAATGTATTTACTTTGCACCCCAAATAGCGAGATATAACAGTATTTAATTATATTAAAATTCAAAAATTATGTCAGAAATTGAAGCTAAAGTAAAAGAGATTATTGTAGACAAGTTGGGTGTTGACGAGGCTGATGTAACTCCCGAAGCATCTTTCACCAATGACCTGGGTGCAGATTCTCTGGACACCGTAGAACTGATTATGGAGTTCGAGAAGGCTTTCGAAATCACTATTCCCGATGACAAGGCTGAGAAGATTGCTACCGTAGCTGACGCTATCGCATTCATCGAGGCTAACAAGTAATTATCATAGGTTTTTACATGGAATTGAAAAGAGTTGTAGTGACCGGAATCGGCGCTGTCAGCCCCCTAGGTAATACTGCCGAGGAGACTTGGCAGAACATGGTGGCTGGTGTAAGCGGTGCCGCTCCTATCACACATTTCGATAGTTCTAAATTCAAAACACAGTTTGCCTGCGAAGTTAAGAACTTCGACCCTTCTGAATTCATCGACCGTAAAGAGGCCAGGAAGATGGACCCCTATTGCCAGTACGGCTTGTCTGCTGCCACCATGGCAGTTAACGACAGCGGTTTGGACCTTGAGGCCGTCAACAAGAACCGTGTAGGTGTTGTCCTTGGTGTCGGAATCGGTGGTATGAAGACTTTCGAGGAGGAAGCAGGAAACTATGCCAAGACCGGTGACACACTGGGTCCCAAGTTCAATCCTTTCTTTGTACCTAAGATGATTTCCGACATCTGCGCCGGTTACATCAGTATCAAGTACGGATTCCATGGTCCCAACTATGTTACCTCTAGCGCATGCGCCTCTTCTACCAACGCTATTGCTGACGCCTTCAACCTGATTCGCTTGGGTAAGGCCGACGTGATGGTTAGCGGTGGAGCTGAAGCAGCCATCATCCCCAGTGGTGTGGGTGGTTTCAATGCTATGCATGCACTGAGCACCCGCAATGACGATCCCGAGCGCGCCAGCCGTCCATTCAGCGCTAGCCGTGACGGTTTCATCATGGGCGAAGGTGCAGCATGTCTGATTCTGGAAGAGTTGGAACATGCAAAAGCACGTGGTGCCAAGATTTATGCCGAGATGGCAGGTGCTGGTATGAGCGCCGATGCTCACCACATCACAGCATCCCACCCAGAAGGCTTGGGTGCCAAACTGGTGATGGAGAACGCATTGGAAGATGCCGGCATGAAGCCCGAGGACATCGATTACATCAATGTTCACGGCACATCAACCCACGTAGGTGATATTTCTGAGGCAAAGGCCATCAAGGACGTCTTCGGAGACTATGCTTACAAGCTGAACATCAGCAGTACCAAGTCTATGACAGGTCACTTGCTGGGTGCAGCAGGTGCAATAGAAGCAATGGCCAGTGTTTTGGCAGTAAAGAACGATATCGTACCTCCCACCATCAATCACGAGGATGGCGATGAGGATCCCGAGATCGATTACAAGTTGAACTTCACGTTCAACAAAGCTGAGAAACGTACTGTCCGTGCTGCTTTGAGCAACACCTTCGGCTTTGGCGGTCACAATGCCTGTGCAATCTTTAAGAAATACGCTGAATAAGACAGTGTATACTGCAAACCTTATAGATGCGATAAAGCTTCCTTTCCGCAAGGAAAAAGGGCTTTATCGCTCTTTTTATTACATACTGGGATTCTATCCCCACGACATAAAGTACTATCAGGAAGCCCTGATGCACAGGTCTATGTCGGCCAAAAGCAATGGTGGAAAGCCCATAAACAACGAAAGGCTGGAGTTCCTGGGCGATGCCATTCTGGATGCCGTTGTGGGAGAGATAGTATTTCATCAGTTCCAGCGTAAGCGAGAAGGCTTCCTGACAACAGCAAGAAGCCGTATTGTTCAACGCGAAACGTTGGGGCAGGTTGCAGTACAGATTGGGCTGGATAAACTCATCCACGCCAACAACTACACGCACACCCATAACAGCTACATGGCAGGAAATGCTTTTGAAGCTATCATTGGGGCTATTTATTTAGATCGCGGATACGACTACTGCATGCGCTTCATGCAGAACAAGATATTGGGAAACATCATCGACATCGAGAAGATTGCCTACAAAGAAAGCAACTTCAAGAGCAAGCTGCTGGAATGGTGCCAGAAGAATAAGGTGACGATGAGTTTCGAACAGAATGAGAGTCGAGGTGAAGACGGCTCCCCAGTCTTCCACAGCAAGGTGCTGGTTGAGGATATGGAACTGGGAAGAGGCAAAGGGTATTCCAAGAAGGAAAGCCAGCAGCAAGCCTGCAAGAACGCCCTTCACAGATTAAAGAAAGGAAACAAAGTGTACGATACACTGATACAAAACAAAGCCATTAACCCTGAATGAGTCTAACAAGTATCATACGCCCCGTTTTTTCTTCCCGCCTGCGGGAACTAGATTGTTATGCCACACAGGCACAACAGTTACAACTTGATGTCCTGAAGAAACTGCTTAGCAAGGCTTCTGACACACAATGGGGACATCAACATGGCTATAGCAAAACGCTCAGCTACGAGAAGTTTGTGCAGCAGACACCCGTTAACACATACGAAGACCTGAAGGGGTACATAGATGAGATGCGCCAGGGAAAGGCCGACCTTCTATGGCCAGGAAAGGTTAGATGGTACGCTAAATCCAGCGGTACCACAAACGACAAGAGCAAATTTATACCCGTCAGCAAGGATGGGCTTCATAATATACATTATGCCGGAGGTTTTGACTCCGTAACGTGGTATCTCAGGAACAACCCCAAGAGCCGCGTCTTCGACGGTAAGGCCCTGATTCTGGGTGGCAGTCATGCACCCAACTACAACCAGAAGAACAGTTTGGTTGGAGACCTCAGTGCCATCCTTATTGAGAATATCAATCCGCTGGTCAATCTAGTTCGCACTCCCAAGAAGGAGACGGCCCTGCTCAGCGACTTTGAGATAAAGCGTACCCGCATTGCACAAGAGGCAATGAAGCAGAATGTGACCAACCTGAGCGGTGTTCCCTCTTGGATGATGTCGGTACTGAACAGAGTGATAGAACTTTCCGGAGCCAACAATCTGTGCGAAGTATGGCCCAATCTGGAGGTATTCTTCCACGGAGGCGTTGCCTTTGCTCCGTACAAGGAACAATATCATCACCTTATCCCTTCTGCCGGTATGCATTATATGGAAACATACAATGCGTCCGAGGGATTCTTCGGTTTGCAGGACGATCCCAACGACCCTGCCATGAGCCTGATGATTGACTATGGCATCTTCTTCGAGTTCATTCCCATGGAAGAGCTCGACAACGACCATCCTACCGTGCTTCCCCTCTGGGATATAGAGGTTGGCAAGAACTATGCCATGGTTATCAGTACCTCCTGCGGTTTGTGGAGATACCTGATTGGAGACACCATCAGGTTCACCCAAAAGAACCCCTACAAGTTTATCATCACCGGCCGGACCAAGTTCTTTATCAATGCCTTTGGCGAGGAACTGATTGTTGACAATGCCGAGAAAGGCCTGGCTGAGGCTTGTGCGCAAACCGGTGCTCAGGTACAGGAATATACCGCCGCTCCCGTCTTTATGGACGAGCACGGCAAATGCCGTCACCAATGGCTGATAGAGTTCAGCAAAGAACCCGAGGACATCAATGCCTTTGCACAGATTCTGGATCAAGCATTACAGAAAATCAATTCTGACTATGAAGCCAAACGTTATAAGGACATTACCCTGCAGCCTCTGGAAATTATCAAGGCCCGCAGCGGTGTCTTCAATGATTGGCTGAAGCAGAAGGGGAAGCTGGGCGGACAGCACAAGATTCCCCGTCTCAGCAACAAGCGCGAATTCATAGAGCAAATATTAGCACTGAACACATGAAAGAGTGGAGGCCGCTTCTATATAGTTTACTGAGCTTGCTGGTGGTTGCATGCGCCAGCATAGCAGCCCCCGACGGTGGAGAGTTTGACGAGATTCCGCCCAAGGTGGTTTCCAGCTTCCCTGTAGAGCGCGCCACAGGTGTTCGAACCAGAAAAGCACGAATCAACTTCGACGAATTCATCAAGTTAGAGAATGCCAACGAGAAAGTTATTGTCTCCCCTCCACAGATGGAGCCTGCCAATATTAGAGCCGAGGGCAAACATATCAAGATAGAACTCAAGGATTCCCTGAAACCCAACACCACCTATACCGTTGACTTCAGCGATGCTATAGAAGACAACAACGAAGGGAATCCCATGGGACACTACACCTTCTCTTTCAGCACAGGCGACGAGATTGACACCATGGAGGTTTCTGGCACCGTCCTGAATGCCCAAGACTTGGAACCCATAAAAGGTGTACTGGTGGGATTGTATCCTGTAGATTCCAATCTTACGGACAGCATTCTCAGAACTACTCCCTTCCAGCGCGTCTCACGCACAAACGGATCAGGACGCTTTACCATCAAAGGTGTAAAGGACGGCCGATACAAGGCTTATGTTCTGGACGACAAGGACGGAGACTTCCTCTTCAGCCAGAAGAGCGAGAGAATATCCTTTGATTCTATCGAATTCCAGACCTCCTGGAAGCGCGATGTCAGAATGGATACCATCTGGCGCGACACCGTAGAGTACGACTCTATCCGCGTAGTACCTTACACCCACTTCCTGCCAGACGACCTTGTTCTACTTGCCTTTCTGGAAGAAGGACAAGACCAACACCTGCTGAAATGGGAGCGTCAGGAACCCGAGTTCTTCCGCCTTTTCTTTACAGCTCCTGCCGATACCCTTCCTATTATAAAGGGTCTTAACTTCGACGAGAAATGTCTACTCTGCGAATCCAGCGAGCACTTCGACACCCTCACCTACTGGGTTACGGATACCACGTACTACAGACAACAAGACACGCTCCGCTTCGAGCTCACTTTTATGGAGACTGATACCACAGGTGTGCTGAGTCTGTCAACCCAGGAGAAGGAGGTTATTCCCAAAACCACATGGGCAAAGAAATGGAGAGAGCAGAGCAAGAAAATTGAGGAATGGAACAAGGAACGCGAGAAGAAGATAAGGAAAGCTAAAAGGCCGTTGGCTTACGCGGAGAATCCTTACACCAAGACCTTCCTAGAAATGTCCTGCAAACCTTACGGAGCATTAGACCCCAACCAGAATCCCCGCCTCACTGCCAAAGAACCTTTGGCCAAGGTGGATACCAACAAGATACACTTCTACATCAAGAAGGACTCCGACTGGATTCCACATCCCCACCTGTTCCTTCCCAGCAAGACAGACAAGAAGGTCTATACCCTCTATGCCGAGTGGGAGTCCAAGGAGCATTACCGGTTCACGGCAGACTCAGCAGCCTTCACCAGCGTGATGGGACATTCTACCAAGCCTCTTAAATACGAGTTCACCGTCAAGGAAGACGAGGAGTTCGGTTCAATCTTCATACACGTTCTGGCACCCGACAGCAACATCATCGTACAGTTGCTAAACAAGTCGGACAAACCTGTTGCCACACAAAAGGCCGACAAGGACGGACGTGCCGACTTCTTCTATCTGAAGCCCGACGAGTACTATGTACGCTGTTTCATAGATACCAACAACAACGGCAAATGGGATACGGGCAACTACAAAGAAGGTCGCCAGCCCGAGGAAGTCTTCTACTTCCCACAGAAACTCATTCTGAAAGCCAATTGGGACTTGGAGCAGGAATGGGCCATCAGAAGCATTGAGAAGAGTAAACAGAAGCCGCAGGAAATCACCAAGCAGAAGGCCGACAAGCAGAAGACCATAAAGCAACGCAACCTGAAGCGTTTGATGGAGAAAAACCGAAAATGATAACTCTAACTCGCAAAAGTGCCACTAAAAGCAATTAACTACGTTAAGAAAGCAAAAAAAGGAACATCACATTTCCCCATTTCAGAGGAATGTTGTAATTTTGCGCTGAAAAAATAGGGAATGTCCCTAAACAAGGGTAAAAAGCAATAAAAGATAACAATAATTTATACATTAACTTTCAATAAAAATGGCAAATTTAGATTTGACTAAGTATGGCATCACTGGTTCTACCGTGATTGCTCACAACCCCTCTTACGAGACTCTTTTCGCTGAGGAGACAAAGGCAGGTCTGACCGGTTATGACAAGGGTCAGAACACCGAGTTGAACGCTGTTAACGTAATGACTGGTATCTACACTGGTCGTTCTCCTAAGGACAAGTACATCGTTAAGGATGCACAGAGCCAGGATAAGGTATGGTGGACAACAGAGGAGTATAAGAACGACAACCACCCCATGTCTGAGGAAGTTTGGGGCAAGGTTAAGGACATCGCTGTTAAGGAGCTTTGCAACAAGAACCTTTACGTAGTTGATGCTTTCTGCGGTGCTAACGAGGCTACACGTTTGGCTGTTCGTTTTATCGTTGAGGTAGCCTGGCAGGCACACTTCGTAACCAACATGTTCATTCAGCCCACAGCTGAGGAGTTGGAGAAGTTCGAGCCCAACTTCGTAATCTATAACGCTTCTAAGGCTAAGGTTGAGAACTACAAGGAGCTGGGTCTGAACTCAGAG
>CAMOMP010000032.1:0-33995 GCA_946619915.1 uncultured Prevotellaceae bacterium
TAGAGCATTTGACTACGGATCAAAAGGTTGCAGGTTTGAATCCTGCAGGAGTCACCTCCTGGCAGTGGCCAGTGGACGGGTAGGTAGGTAAGTGGTTAAAACGGGCAGACTGTAAATCTGTTGCCTCACGGCTTCGGCAGTTCGAATCTGTCCCTGCCCACACAACGTAAGGTTTGCGGCAATAGCTCAGTTGGTAGAGCACAACCTTGCCAAGGTTGGGGTCGCGAGTTCGAGTCTCGTTTGCCGCTCACTTTTTTCTTAATGGTGCGTTAGTTCAGCTGGTTAGAATACATGCCTGTCACGCATGGGGTCACGGGTTCGAGTCCCGTACGCACCGCCACATAGCAAAAAGTGTTTTTCATGGTATTAGATTTTTAAGGTCAAGATTCAAGGTCAGTGATGATATTGAATCTTTTTTTTGTGCCAAAATTGAAAAATGTTTCGCTAAAGTTTGTTGCATTAATAAAATCCTTGTATCTTTGTGGTCGGAATTTTGAAACTGGTGCGTTAGTTCAGCTGGTTAGAATACATGCCTGTCACGCATGGGGTCACGGGTTCGAGTCCCGTACGCACCGCTTGCATAGCAAAAAAGTGTTTTTCATGGTATTAGATTTTTAAGGTGAGATTCAAGGTCAGTGATGATATTGAATCTCTTTTTCATTAACAAGGGGTCTAATTAAAAATGTGGTATTATGAGGAAAAGGATTTTGTTGAGTTTCTCGCTACTTATCATTAGCCTGTGCACCGTTTTCGCTCAGGCAGACAAGGTTATTGGCGAATATCAATGTGTGCATGATGGTGTGGATTCCAGAATCAAGATTTTCAAATACGAAGATGGTTATCGTGCTCAGTGTGTATGGGTTTCGAATCTGAAGATGGCGGACGGTACACTGAGAAGGGATGTTAAGAATCCAGACCCGGCAAAGAGAAAAGTCACTAATGACAAGATTGTACTTATAGATAAAGTAAAGTTCGATGGAAAGGATACCTGGAAGGATGGTAAGATTTACGACCCCACCAGAGGCAGGTATTTTACTGTTACTCTTTCTTTTAAGGACGAAAAGACTTTGACGGTAAGGGGCTCTGTCGCTTTTATAGGCAAATCCGTTTACTGGAAAAAACTGAAATGATATTTTATGGCAAAAGATAAGACATTGTTTGTTTGCGACTACTGTGGACAGGAAAGTCTGAAGTGGGTTGGTAAGTGTCCTTCGTGTGGCAAATGGAACACCATGAAGGAATTTAAAAGCCCCGCTCGGACCTCTTCCGTTGGTTGGAAGACTAGTTCATGTGCCCTCCCTTCTGTAAGCGGAGAGGGCGTCTCGCTCTTGCGTAATATTGTGGCCGACTCAGAGCCTCGTATTGATATGGGGGATGCTGAGCTGAATCGTGTTTTGGGCGGGGGATTAGTGCCAGGAAGTTTGGTTTTGTTGGGTGGCGAACCAGGAATTGGTAAGAGTACGCTTGTCCTACAGACAGTTTTGCGTTTGGCAGATAAGAAAGTGCTGTATGTGAGCGGGGAGGAGAGTGCTAGGCAGATAAAGCTGAGGGCCGACAGATTAAGGACTAGCCCACAAACCTCTCCCGCAATGGTGGAGGGGCAGGAATCAGACCTACTTATCCTTACGGAAACATCTCTTGAACAAATCTTTACCCAGATAGAGCAGACAAATCCTGATTTGGTGATTATAGACTCCATCCAGACAATTCAGACAGAAGCCGTAGAAAGCAGTCCAGGCAGTCTCAGCCAGATTCGTGAGTGTGCTGCCAGTCTGTTGAAGTATGCCAAAGGTGGGGGCGTAAGCATTATCCTTATTGGTCATATCACCAAAGAAGGAACCTTGGCAGGCCCCAAAGTGTTGGAACATATCGTAGATGCTGTTCTGCAGTTCGAAGGCGACCAGCATTATATGTATCGTATTCTGAGAAGTATCAAGAACCGCTTCGGAAGTACCAGCGAGTTGGGAATATACGAGATGAAACACGATGGACTTCGTCAGGTTTCCAATCCCAGCGAATTGCTCCTTACTGACGACAGGGAAGGTCTTTCAGGTATTGCCATAGCCTGCGCTATAGAAGGTGTCCGGCCTTTTATGATTGAGACCCAGGCTCTTGTCAGTACAGCAGCATATGGAACGGCCCAGCGTAGCACTACGGGTTACGAGAGCAGAAGGCTGAACATGCTGTTGGCAGTATTAGAAAAGCGTGTGGGCTTCAAGTTAGCTACGAAGGACGTGTTTCTGAACATTGCTGGTGGATTGCGTGTGACAGACCCTGCTTTGGACTTGGCAGTTATAGCGGCTGTTCTCAGCAGCAACGGGGATATGCCTATAGACACGGATGTGTGTGTAACGGGCGAGGTGGGATTGAGTGGAGAAATCCGTCCGGTGTCACGTATAGAACAGAGAATAGCAGAGGCGCAGAAGTTGGGATTTCAGCGGATTCTTATTCCTGCCCATAACATGAAGGGAATAAATGCTAATCAGTATAAAATAGAGATTGTTCCTGTTCGTAGAGTTGCTGAAGCTGTTCGCGAACTGTTTGGATAGGTAAAATACTAACTTTCTTTCTTGGCTGTTTCGAGGGAAGTATGTATATTTGCAGCCAAATGAGATAAATTTAACTTGAAAATGAAGAAAATATTGATTTCATGCATGATGTTCCTGATGGTTCAGGTGGTTAGTGCATATCAGGTTTCTGTGTCAATGATCCAGGTTAATGATAGTACTTGGACTTTTAAGGTTGGCTTGGAGGAAAACGATTTGGATTTTACCGCTTTCCAGATGGATGTTGCCCTTGAGGGCGAAGCTGACGTTCCTGAGGCTGGTCTTGTTTGTGATACGCTATTGTCTAATCACCAGTTGATGTTGGGTACTCCCACAGATAAGTACCGTATTATTGGCTTCAGTCCTGCAAGTACAGCTTTCAAAAATCAGAACGGTAACCTGATGTCGTTCACCGTAAAGGGTAACCCCAGCACTATCAGTATCAATAAGATTTTGTTTGCTGAGGCAGACGCAACGACTCATCCTGCTACAGATCTGACAGCTATAACCGTAGAGGATCCTACTGCCATAAAAGGCGTGTCAGCTACTGGCAAGACTGCTGATGCGGCCTTTGATATAGCTGGCCGTAAGGTTACACACCTTAAGGACGGTGCTGTATTCGTGATAGATGGCAAGAAAGTGCTGGTTAAGTGATAGATTAGAATTCCTCTCTAACTCTTCCGAAGTAGGAGAGGCCGTTTAGGGATGCACTAACCTCTAACCTAAGTAGGCGGCGCAAGCTTCTGCACAACGCTCTCCGTCAACTCCGGCACTAACAATACCGCCAGCATAGCCGGCTCCTTCTCCACAGGGGAAGAGGCCGGCTATTCTTGTATGCTGCAGCGTGTTGGCATCGCGGATAATACGTACAGGACTGCTGGTGCGGGTCTCTACGCCTATGACGGTGGCCTCGTTGGTTAAGAAGCCGTGTTTCTGTTTGCCCCAAATCTTGAAGGCTTCTCTTAGGCGCTTGCTCACAAATTTGGGCATCCAAAAGTGAAGCGGACTGGCCAGCAGGCCAGGAGCGTAGGAGGATGGATTAAGGTCGGCCGACAGGCGTCCGTTCACGAAGTCTGCCATCCTTTGTGCAGGTGCTGTTTGTTTCTGGTTTCCCTGTAGCCAGCATTGCTTTTCCAATTCTTCCTGATAATGCATTATAGCAAGGGGATAGTTAAGACTCTCCCTTTTGGGGGAATTGGAGAGGGCCTCAATATCTTCTGGTCTTATCTCAACCACCATTCCGCTGTTGCTCCAGCGTCCTCCTCTGTTACTGGGACTCATGCCGTTAACCACAATCTGTTCTGGGCCACTTGCTGCAGGGACCACAAAGCCGCCAGGACACATACAGAAACTATATACTCCTCGCCCCTCAACCTGTTGCACCATACTGTATTCGGCAGCAGGTAACCATTTGCCTCGTCCCTGCTTGCTGTGATACTGTATTTGGTCTATTAGCATAGATGGGTGTTCCAATCGTACGCCAACAGCTATACCCTTGGCTTCTATCTCGATATTGTTGTTAGCAAACCAACGATAGACATCGCGAGCTGAGTGTCCCGTGGCAAGGATTACGGGACCTTTTATCAGTTGAGAGTTGAGAGTTGAGAGTTGAGAGTTGTTGTCTAATTTTGAATTATCAATGGCTTCTACGCCTACAACTTCGTTGTCCTTGATGATGAGGCCTGTCATTTTTGTTTGGAAATGCACTTCGCCACCATATTTCAGGATGGTGTTGCGCATATTTTCAATCACACGAGGCAGGCGGTCCGTTCCTATGTGTGGATGAGCATCCACCAAGATGTTGGGGCTTGCACCATGCTGTACAAAGATGTTCAGAATTCTGTCGCTGTTGCCACGTTTTTTGCTGCGAGTGTACAGCTTGCCATCGCTATAGGCACCAGCTCCGCCTTCTCCGAAGGAATAGTTGCTCTCGGGGTCGACACGCTGTTCTGGACGTATGCGGGCCAAATCCTTCTTTCTTTCGTGGACATCCTTTCCGCGTTCAATGACAATGGGACGTAGCCCTAATTCTATCAGCCTCAGGGCTGCAAACAGTCCACCAGGTCCTGCTCCTACAACAATCACCTCAGGTCTGTCGCTGACATCGTGATATTCAATAGGTTTGTACTGCAGTTCTTCGGGTTCTTCATTGACGTATATCCTTACAGTCAGGTTTACGTATATAGTCCGTTGGCGGGCATCAATACTACGTTTTAATACCCTTATGGCTTGTGCTTTTATACCCTCTTTTTGCTGAAGGTATGCCATAATACTTTGTTCGTTATATGCCTCTTGGGGCAGTATTCTTAGGCTGAGTTCGCGTGTCATACATTTATAATGTATAGCAAAAGTACAAATAATTCTTTTTTTTCGTCAGCTAATTTGAAAAATATTATTACTTTTGCACTGGTTTTGTATTAGATAAGTTTATCAAATAGGATGAAAGTACTTAAATTTGGTGGAACATCCGTAGGTTCTACAGAAAGTATTCTTAATGTAAAGAAGATTGTTGAAAGTCAGAATGAGCCCGTTATAGTGGTCGTTAGTGCACTGGGCGGAATTACCGACAAACTTATAAAGACCAGCCAGATGGCTGTAGAGGGCGACTCTCTCTACCAGAAGTGTTTCTGGGAGATGGAGGAACGTCACGAGGAGATGATAAATTCCATTATCCCTGCTGGTAAGGAGCGGGAAGAGTTGTTGGCTGAAGTGAAGAGCAGTCTCGAGGAGCTCAGAAGCATTTATCAGGGCGTTTATCTGATTCGTGATCTAAGTCCTAAGACTCAGGCTGCTATTGTCAGCTATGGTGAGCGTATCAGCAGCCGTATTGTGGCAACCCTCATCAAGGGTGCTGCTTGGTTCGACAGTCGCGAGTTTATAAAGACCGAGGTCAAGCAGGGAAAGAAATGTCTGGCTACCGAGGTTACCAACAAACTGGTTCGTGAGACTTGGAAGACTATTCCCCAAATCAGTGTTGTAGGCGGCTTTATCAGTAGGGATGCCGAGAGTGGCGAGATTACCAACTTGGGTCGTGGCGGTAGCGATTATACAGCCAGTATCATAGCCGCAGCCTTGGATGCCAGTGTACTGGAGATATGGACCGATGTGGACGGCTTCATGACAGCTGACCCCCGTGTTATCAGTACAGCCTATGTGATTCCTGAGTTGAGTTACGTCGAGGCTATGGAACTTTGTAACTTCGGAGCTAAGGTGGTTTATCCCCCCACCATCTATCCTGTTTGCATTAAGAATATTCCTATACTTATCAAGAATACTTTCAACCCCGATGCTCCTGGTTCTATCATCAAAGATGTTGTAAAGGACGACAAGCGCAGCATCAAGGGTATCAGTAGTATCAAGGGAACCTCCCTTATTACCGTTTCAGGCCTTTCTATGGTGGGCGTGATTGGAGTCAACCGTCGCATCTTCACCTGTCTGGCAGATAACGGCATCAGCGTCTTTATGGTTAGTCAGGCCAGTTCCGAGAACAATACCAGTATCGGTGTTCAGGATGTAGATGCCGATGAGGCCTGTCGTGTTCTTAATTTGGAATTCCAAAAGGAGATAGAGGACGGTGCTATGTTCCCCATGATAGCAGAGAAGGGCTTGGCAACTGTTGCTGTGGTAGGCGAGAACATGAAGCATACCCCAGGTATTGCCGGTAAGCTGTTCGGAACCCTTGGACGTAGCGGTATCAGTGTTATTGCCTGTGCACAGGGTGCCAGCGAGACCAATATCTCATTTGTTATCGATCAGAACTACCTGCGTAAGGCACTGAATGTTATTCACGACTCCTTCTTCCTGAGTGAGTATCAGGTGCTGAATATCTTCATCTGCGGCGTAGGAACCGTAGGTGGTAGTCTGATAGAGCAGATTCACCAGCAGCAAGAGAAGCTGATGCGTGAGCTGCGTCTGAAATTGAATGTGGTAGGTATTGCCAGCGGACATAATGCTATGTTCCGTCGTGAAGGTTTGGATTTGGAGAATTTCCGCGAGAACCTGAAGAAGGCTGCTCCCAGTAATACCCAGCGTCTGCACGACGAGGTCATAGGTATGAACATCTTCAACAGCGTTTTTGTCGATTGTACCGCCAGTGAAGAGGTTGCAGGCCTTTACAAGGACTTCCTTACGCATAACATCAATGTGGTGGCAGCTAACAAGATTGCAGCCAGCAGTGACTATGCCAACTATAGCGAGCTGAAACATATAGCCCAGAAGCGTGGCGTCAAGTTCCTCTTCGAGGCTAACGTAGGTGCTGGATTGCCTATTATCCGTACCATCAACGACCTCTGCAATTCAGGTGACAAGATTCTACGAATCGAGGCTGTCCTGAGTGGTACGCTTAACTTCATCTTCAACACCATTAGCAAGGATATTCCTTTCAGTAAGACGGTAGAGATGGCAAAGGCAGAAGGTTATAGCGAGCCTGATCCACGTGTGGATCTTAGCGGTAAGGATGTTGTCCGTAAGTTGGTAATCTTGGCTCGTGAGGCTGGTTATGAGATTAATCAGGAGGATGTAGAGACTCGTCTGTTCATTCCCGAGCGTTTCTTCGAGGGTTCAATCGAAGATTTCTGGAAGAACCTTCCCTCGTTGGATGCCGATTTCGAGGCCCGTCGTGCTGTTTTGGAAAAAGAGAACAAGGTATGGCGCTTTGTGGCAAAGTTCGAGAATGGCAAGGCCAGCGTATCGCTCGAAGAGTTCAATCGTGACCACTCGTTCTATGTGCTCGAGGGCTCCAATAACATTGTTCTTCTTACTACAGAGCGTTACAACGAGTATCCTATGCTCATTCAAGGATACGGTGCAGGTGCTAGCGTAACAGCTGCAGGCGTCTTTGCCGACATTATGAGTTTGGCTTAATAGCCTTCCTTCCTATTACCCATTATCCATATTAAATGAAACATCTTATTATATTAGGCGATGGTATGGCCGATTGGGCTGTACCCCAGCTAGGTGGTAAAACTCTTCTGGAGTATGCTGCTACGCCTCACCTCGATCGGTTGGCGCAGCATGGTCGTAATGGCCTTCTGAAGACTATTCCTGACGGTTTCCATCCTGGCAGCGAGGTCGCCAATAGCAGTATATTAGGGTACGACCAGCATATTGTCTATGAAGGAAGAGGCCCTTTGGAGGCTGCCAGCATAGGTGTAGAGTTGGCTGCCGATGATTTGGCAATGCGTTGTAATCTGGTATGTCTGGAGGGCGACCTGCTGAAGAATCATTCCTGTGGACGCTTGGAGACAGAAGAGGCCGATGTGCTTATCCGTTTTCTGCAAGAGAAGTTGGGTAATGACCGCATTCATTTCTATACTGGTGTTCAGTACCGCCACCTTTTGGTGATAAAGGGAGGTAATAAGCAGTTGAATTGTACCCCTCCACATGACATCCCCTTAAAACCTTGGAGAGAAAACCTTCCTCATGCTACTTCCGAAGGAGAGGGGAGCGAAACAGCTTCATTGCTTGTTGATTTGATTCTCAAGAGTCAGGAGTTGCTTAAAGATCATCCTTTGAATATAGAACGCCAGCAGCGTGGCATGGACCCTGCCAACAGTATCTGGCCTTGGGGTGGGGGATATCGTCCTCGTATGGTACCCCTTACTACCACTTACCCTCAAATCAAGAAAGGTTCTGTTATAACGGCCGTTGATTTGATTCGTGGTATTGGAAAGTATGCAGGCTTGCGTGTGTTGGACGTTGAGGGTGCCACAGGACTTTGGGACACCAACTACGAGGGTAAGGCAGAGGCTACTATTCAGGCTTTGCGTGAGGGTGATGATTTTGTCTATGTTCATGTTGAGGCCAGCGATGAGGCTGGACACGATGGAAATCTGGAGCTTAAGCTGCAGACCATAGAGAATCTGGATAACCGACTGGTACGACCTATCCTCGAGGCACTGCCTACTATTGGAGAAGAGGTTTCCATAGCAGTTCTACCAGACCATCCCACGCCCATCAGTCTGCGTACGCATACCGCAGAACCTATTCCTTTCTGTATCTACTATCCAGGTATAGAGCCTGACGGTGTGCAAACATTCAGCGAAACTGCGGCCAAGCAAGGCTCATACGGTAGCCTTGAAGGGGATCAGTTTATCCAGACTTTCATGAAATCTGGCCAAGATTAATTATGAATTATGAATTGTGAATTATGAATTATTACAGCACTAACGGAAAAGCGCCCCTTGCAACATTGCAGAAAGCTGTTGTAAAAGGTTTGGCAGAAGATAAGGGCCTCTATATGCCCCAGCGTATCAATCCCCTTCCACAGTCGTTCTTCGATAATATCCAGAACCTCTCTTTCCAAGAGATAGCCTATCAGGTAGCCGACTGTTTCTTTGGCGAGGATGTAGAGGCCGATGCACTTCGCAAGATTGTCTATGATACCTTAGCCTTTGATGTGCCTCTGGTAAAGGTTACAGATACCATCTATAGCCTAGAGCTTTTCCACGGCCCCACGCTGGCCTTCAAGGATGTAGGTGCCCGCTTTATGGCACGCCTATTGCAGTACTTTTTGCAGAAAGAGGGAAAAAAGACTGTCAACGTGTTGGTTGCCACCAGTGGAGATACCGGTTCTGCTGTTGCCAATGGATTTCTGGGTGTAGAAGGTATTCATGTTTATGTCCTGTACCCCAAGGGCAAGGTAAGCCCTATTCAGGAGTGCCAGTTTACTACTTTGGGTCAGAATATTACAGCCATCGAGGTGGATGGTGTCTTTGATGATTGTCAAGCACTTGTCAAGAATGCCTTTATGGACGAGGAACTGAACGTTCATATGCAGCTTACCTCAGCCAATAGCATTAATGTGGCTCCCTTCCTGCCCCAGAGCTTCTATTACTTCTATGCTTATGCTCAGCTCAAGAAATTGGGCCTTGCTGATAACGTAGTAGCTTGTGTGCCCAGCGGTAACTTCGGCAATATCTGTTCTGCCCTCTTTGGTAAGCGTATGGGATTGCCTATCAGTCGCTTCGTTGCCGCCAATAATGCCAACGATGTGTTCTTTAATTATCTGAAGACGGGAGCGTATAATCCACGTGCAAGTGTGCAGACTATTGCCAACGCAATGGATGTGGGTGACCCCAGCAATTTTGCTCGTATCTACGACCTTTATGGCAAGGACCATGCAGCCATTTGTGCTGATATCTCAGGTGCTACCTATACAGACGAACTGATTGCCCAGACCATGCGTGAGTGCTTGAAAGAGACGGGCTATCAGCTTGATCCTCATGGAGCCTGTGGCTATCGTGCCTTGCAGGAAGGTTTGCATGAAGGCGAGGTAGGTTTCTTCCTTGAGACTGCTCATCCTGCCAAGTTCAAGCAAGTAGTAGATGAGATCTGTGGCACCGACGTAGAGATTCCTGCCCGTTTGCAGGCCTTTATGAAGGGGCAGAAGCAGAGCATTCCTATGAGTAAGGACTTTGCCGAATTTAAGGCTTACCTGATGAGCCGTTAAATAGGGCGAGCCTTCGTAACAACAACGCTCCCGTCTTGAACATGGAAGAATATTTCGTGGTTCGCGAACTCCAGGGCATAAGTCCGCTCAGGGTCCTCTTGGTAGTGAGGCCTAGGGTCGGCAGCCAGTACACCGCGTAAGGCTTCCAGTTTCTCTGTATCAAACAAACAAGCTATATCAGACGGAATCTCTACTTTTAGGGGTTCCGCCTTTCTGTTTTGCTCCTCAGCAAACCCGCCTCGTGCATCGGGGTGTGAATCTGTGAAGGGAAGATAAGGCTTAATATCCAGGATGGGTGTTCCATCCATCAGGTCGGCCCCTTCCACTTCGATAACTGGCCCCTCTGGTGTGTGTAATTCTATCTTACTGATACGTACCGACGAGAGTCCTATGTTGTTAGGGCGGAACGGGCTTCTTGTGGCCCATACCCCCATGCGCTTATTGCCTCCCAAGCGTGGTGGACGAACGGTTGGGCTCCAGCTCTCACCATCCCTATGTGCTTCCGAGAAGTCCCATAGCAACCAGATGTGCGAGAATCCTTCCAGTCCCCTTAATGCTTCTGCGTTACGGAACTCGGGTTCGAAAACGATGCGTCCTTTCAGTCCTTTTACCAGTCCGCTCTGACGCGGAACGCCAAATTTGGTCTTGAAATCTGTATGTATCTTAGCTACAATCTTCATCTTTTCAGAAATCTAATCATATATAAAACGCCTGCTGTGGTCAGTCCGAAGGGGAATGCCATCCAGATGCCCCACAGGCCACCATGCAAGGTAAAGCCAAACAGATAACCCAGCGGCAGGGATACGATGAAATAGGCAATGAAAGCAATCCATATAAGTGGTTTCACATCCTCCATTCCTCTTAGGGCATTGCAGTAGGTACATTGCAGGGCATCGCCGAACTGATAAATGCATAGGGGTATCACAACGGCAGCCACAAGGGCAGTCACCTCAGCGCTGTTGGCAAACCATCCGCCAATCTGATTTCTGAGCAGCAATATGGGAACAGCTGTCAGCAAACCCAGCAGCAGGTTCAGATGCAGGCCTGCAAAAGCCACGTGGCGTGTTTCCCTTAGTCTGCCAGCCCCTCTGTAATAGCTTACTTGAACGGCTACAGCAGCACTCATGCCATAGTACAGCATATAGCATAGCTGGGCTATAGTGAGCATTATCTGATGTGCAGCCAGATTGGTTGTACCCAACCATCCTACATAGAAGGCACTAAGGCTGAAACTGGCTGTCTCCATGCCCATCTGCATCATGACGGGAAATCCCAGTCGGAACATCTGTTTGAGGTCCGTTTTACACACACGAGCCTTCCAGAAATCCTGACTGTATGTCTTATATCTGCTTGTCAGATGGAAAATTGCAGCAAAGGCAGCCCACATGGCTATACGGCTCATTAGCGTAGCTACTCCGGCACCTGTCAGTCCCATTTCGGGCAGACCTGCTACGCCGTAAATCAGTAGCCAGTTACCCAGTACGTTCAGCATATTGCTGCCCAGCAGAATCCACATGGGCATGCGGGTATCCTGAATGCCGTCAGAGAATTGCTTGAAGGCGTTAAACGCCATCATGGGGATAAAACTCAGGATGTTCAGCATTAGATATGGGCGCATCAGCGGCAGCAGATGACCAGGCAGCCCCAGATGGTGCAGGTTCAGATACAGTATGCCCAGTGCTGCCATCATGGCAACAGCCAGTATGTTATTGGTCACCAGGCTGTTTTTCAGTTTCTGTGCGATATGGCCCGTTTCACCTTTTCCCAATAATGCCCCTACAACAGGGGTAAGGCCGTAGGAAAAGCCCAGAGCCGAGATGGCTGCCAGTCCTATGATACCATTTACAAAGCCAGCAGCCGCCAATTCCTCTGTGCTGTGGCGGCCAATCATCAATGTATCCATAAAACCCATTATGATAGTACCAAGTTGGCCTATCATAATGGGTATTCCCAGCCTAAGCAGGGTAGGGTAATGTATGAAGTATTTCTTCAGCATTCTTTGTCATTTATTGTGCCACGTTGTGGAACGTCAGATGGTCGCCCTCGACATCCACCTCTATGGGGATTCCGGCTTGCAGCGTTCCGCCCAGCATAGCCTTACTCAGGTCGTTCAGTAGCAGACGCTGTATGGCACGTTTTACAGGACGGGCTCCGAAGTCAGGATCATATCCCTCCTTAGCCAGCAGCTCTATGGCTGGTTCCGTAACCTTCAGGCGTACGTTGTTCTGCTCCAGCATCTTGGCGATGCCGTTTATCTGCAGACGAACCACTTGCTTAATCTCGCCCTGCGTGAGCGGATGGAAGACTATCGTCTCGTCTATACGGTTCAGGAACTCAGGCCTGATGGTTTGTCTAAGCAGCTGCAGTACCTGTTGCTTTGTCTCCTCGAGTTTCTCTGTGGGAGCGTTGGCAAAGAGTTGGCTGCCCAGGTTGCTAGTCATGATGATGATGGTGTTCTTGAAGTTCACCGTCCTGCCCTTGGAGTCTGTCAGACGTCCGTCGTCCAGCACTTGCAGCAGGGTGTTGAACACATCGGGGTGAGCCTTCTCGATCTCATCAAAGAGCACTACCTGATAGGGCTTTCTCCTGACGGCTTCTGTTAGCTGACCACCCTCGTCGTAGCCTACATATCCTGGAGGGGCACCAATCAGACGCGTCACGCTGAACTTTTCCTGATACTCGCTCATATCAATACGCGTCATCATGCTCTCATCGTTGAACAGGTAGTCGGCCAATGCCTTAGCCAGCTCCGTCTTACCAACGCCCGTTGTTCCCAGGAAGATGAAGGAACCGATTGGACGCTTGGGGTCTTGCATACCTGCTCTGCTACGTCTTACGGCATCGCTCACGGCCTGTATGGCCTCGTCCTGACCGATTACACGCTGGTGCAGTTCTTCCTCCAGATGCAGCAGCTTTTCGCGTTCGCTCTGCATCATCTTTCTAACGGGTATGCCCGTCCAGCGGCTTACTACATCGGCTATATCGTCGGCAGTCACCTCCTCCTTCAGCATAGCCTCTGTTCCTTGAGCCTCCTTCAGCTTCTGCTGTGTAGCCTCAATATCCTTTTCCAGCTGTTGCAGCTTGCCGTAACGTATCTCAGCCACCTTGGCATAGTTGCCTTCGCGTTCGGCCCTCTCAGCCTCGAATTTCAGGCCTTCTATCTGCTGCTTGTTCTGCTGGATGTGGTTCAGCAAGTCCTTCTCGCCCTGCCACTTCTGCTTGAAGTGATTCTCCTGCTCTTGCAGCTCACTTATTTCTTTGTTCAGGGCCTCCAGCTTGGGCTGATCGCCTTCGCGCTTGATGGCCTCACGTTCAATCTCCAGTTGCTTCAGACGACGGCTTATTTCGTCCAGCTCTTCAGGAACAGAGTCGCGTTCCATTCGCAGCTTGGCGGCAGCCTCGTCCATCAGGTCGATGGCCTTGTCGGGAAGGAAACGTTCCGTAATATAACGTGTAGAAAGCTCTACGGCGGCAATGATGGCGTCGTCTTGAATACGTACGTGGTGATGGTTCTCGTAGCGCTCTTTCAAACCACGCAAGATGCTGATGCTGGCCAGACGGTCGGGTTCATCCACCATAACGGTTTGGAACCTACGCTCCAATGCCTTGTCCACCTCGAAGTACTTCTGGTATTCGTCCAATGTGGTAGCACCTATGCTACGCAGTTCTCCTCGGGCCAGGGCAGGCTTCAGGATGTTGGCGGCATCCATGGCGCCCTCGCTCTTTCCGGCGCCCACCAGCGTGTGTATCTCATCTATAAATAGGATGATGTTACCCTCGCTCTTAACCACCTCGTTTACAACGCCTTTCAGACGTTCCTCAAACTCGCCTTTGTATTTGGCTCCGGCTACCAGGGCGCCCATATCCAGGCTGTATAGCTGCTTCTCCTTTAGGTTCTCAGGGACATCTCCCCTAAGTATTCTGTGGGCCAGCCCCTCCACAATGGCGGTCTTACCTGTGCCCGGTTCACCTATCAGGATAGGGTTGTTTTTGGTCCTACGGGAGAGTATCTGCAGCACACGCCTAATTTCCTCGTCCCTGCCAATAACAGGGTCAAGTTTACCTGCACGTGCCTCGTCAACCAGGTTGCGGGCAAATTGTTGCAGGAAAGTGTTTTGGTTGTTCTGTGTCATCATATCATTCTCCTTTCTTATTAATTTCACTAAACATACAACAAGTTTCGTGCAACATACTAATAATCAGTCAAATTGACCTTTTCTGCGTCATTCTGGCACTGGGCTTTAAACAAATGTCCCCCGAACGATTGCGTTCAGGGGACATTCCTCATTTAAGTGGCTTACCACTTTCTGTCGTCATCCCATATGTTGCTGAATTTATATTCTCTTACATCAGCACATCCTTCCTCTTGTGAATCACCTTCTGGTATGTAATTAGATTCGCAGAGCATAGACGTGAGGTTTATCTTAACAGTAACCAGTTCGGGTGCTATATATGTCTTTTTCATTGTTTTATTCATTTATATGTGGTTATACATTACATAAAACTATTTAACCATAACTTTCTGAACGCCTCCGTCTGTCGTCTTAACGATGTTCAGGCCCTTACGCAGTGATGTCAGTTTCACGCCGTTGGCATCAAAGATGGATTGAACATTGAACGTTGATCGTTGAACATTGTCTATGCCCGTTTCTTCTTCTTCCAGGAAAGACAGATTGAACATCTTAACCTCGTTGCCAGAAGTTGTTGTGAAGTAAGCGCGGAAGGGATTGACAGTAAGCTTGTTGGTGGCCTGACGGAACTTCCCGCCGCTGATGTAGTAATCCTTTGCCAACTCTTCGGCATCTGTTATTACCAGTTCTTCGAATGTGCCAATCAGTTTTAGTGTGGCGTCAGCTGCAGCAGGAACGCTACCCTTTACGGTAACACTGCTGGCTGTAGCGTTCAGTGTACTTCCTTCGCTCAGGTTCTCGAATACAGCAGGAACACCTGCTTCTATGTCATCCTGTTTTGTCAGATAGAGTGTAGAGCCTTCCTTTCTGTCGAGGGTATAATACTGAACATTCTCATTGCTGCTTACAGCATAGGGTAGGCATATAGTACCGAACTTGTTGGTGATGCTTCTGCTGTAACTTGCTGTCGTGGCTGTAATATCCTTATAATAACCGAAAGCCTGACCGTCAGTCAGAACAAGACTCTGGCATACACCATCGTTTACAATATTTGCACCTTTGATGCCGGAATCTGATGCAACCTTAACAAGAAGGTTGGAATTGGCGGGCATATTGGGAATTAAATATTCTGAAACAAAATAATATGAACTTAGGTCTAAGTATGAATTGTCATTACTCAAGGCATTGTTCATTTTGCTTTCAACTTCAGCTTCTGTAAGAATTCCATTAACATCCTTTCCTACGGTAGCATGGTGGAAACACCAGCAGGTACGCTCATTTTCGCCTGAAGAAAGCAATACCCAGCCGCCAGAAACAGAATACGGATAACTTGCATGTTCTCCATCGTAAAGGCTCTGAATCTTGAATTTTCCAGGACTAACATAAGTAATTACTTGCTCAAACTCTGGCTCTTCGGTTAGTGTGATATACTCATTGTCTGCATTTCCGTTGACAGGTTTACCTGCATACAGATTGTTCTTTACACATTTTATATACCAGTTACTTCCCTTTTTCGTGAGCCTAAAATAGAATTTGGCTTTTGAATCATTGAAGTCCTGAATACCTAAACCTCCTTCAGTTGCGTATGCAGCATCTGCATATAACATTTGTTTCTTTTCTGCATTTTCTATGTAATAATATCCTTCTGTTAATGGATTTGCCGTCAAATTCTCTTTTGCTGCTATTATTGCATTTACGGCATTGTTAATCTGAGTAGGAGTCGCTGATTCTGTAAGTGCTTCTGCTGCTTCAACGGCATTGCGCAATGATTGAGCACTTGAAGACAGGTAATAACCTGGATCAGTTCCTACTTCGTTTATGAGAATGTTATTGGAAGAGGAAATTATACTTTGCAAATCTGCATAGGTGTAATCCTTTTGAAGGTCTCCTACGATGTTATAGCATGCCCACTTAGGGTCTGCCTTATACGTGTCAATAAGTTCTGGATAGATATGTATGGTGGAAGCGTGCCCCTGATCAAATGTTATATTGTCATGTAATGTGGGTTTTACATCGCATACCATATATACGTCATATGCGCCTGATGAACGCCAAAAGGCCCAAGCTCCCCAATCGTTATCGGCACAATGCTGACCCAGGGTAATTGTTGTCAAATTGTCACAATATGCCACAGCTTGGTACCCTAGCGTTGTAACTGAGTTTGGGATTCCAATTTCTGTGATATTTGTTTTGTAAAAAGCCTCTTCTCCAATTGACGACAGGCCTTCTGGTAGTGAGATGGATGTTAGGCTGTTAACCTTGCGGAAGGCTTTCTTTCCAATAGCGGTAACATTGTAAGTAACATCATCTACTGTGATGGTTGCGGGAATCTCGACAGATGTTAGAGCGTATAGACTTGTGCCAGGCTCAGAACTGCCTGGATAAGTAACTTCCGCAGTTTTTGCATCAGTATCGATGTTATACCAGATGTCACCAACGTTTACTTTACTGACATCTCCCCATGCTGCTATACTTAACAGCACACAACAATAGAATGAAAAAATTTTTTTCATAAAAAAACAATTTAAGGTTCGTAAAAAAGGTTTTTTGCGTGTTTTGCCCTGCAAAGTTGCAATTTTTTCTGCACATAGAGAAATAAAACACGTTTTTTTGAAAGGAATTTGAACATCAAGTGGTTGTCAAGAAAGACTAATGGCATCCCACAAAATCGCCGTACCATTACAGAGTCAAGGGGGGGGTAAAAAATTGCTCCCACACGTGGCAGTAAAAATTCCCACGTGAGGCAGTAATAAATCAAAAGTACGATGGTATTCGATGATGAGAAAAGAAAAATGGTAGTTTTTTTTGCTTTTCATATAAAAAATGATATCTTTGCACGTCAAAAAACTAAGATTATGAAAATAAATACAAAAACAGTTATGACAGTTTGCCTGCTGATGGTATCAACAATAGCATTGGCAGTGCCGGCACAACGGGTAAGGAAAACAATCACTCTGGCGGACGGGACAAAGAAGGAAGTTACGCTGGTGGGTGACGAAAATATGCACTTTTACGTAGATGCAGACGAGAACGTCTATGTAATGGCTACTGACGGTATGTTCCAAAGAAAAGAGCGCCGTACTGTGGAAAACCAGTGGAAGGAGCGACTGGCACGCCGAAACAAGCACCGCGTGGAACGAGCAAAGGCACGCGGCATGAACTTAACACCCAGTGTGTTGTCTCAGAATGGCAGCAAGCATCGTGCTCAGTGGGGGGCAGAACAGAATCCCATCAGCGGTGACAAGAAGGGACTGGTGATTCTGATTAACTTTTCTGACAAGGAAATGAATCAGGCACACGGGAATGAATTTTATGACGGTTTCTTTAACGAGGAAGGCTTCGACAAAGGAGGAAACAGCGGTAGTGTGCATGATTACTTCTACGAGTGCAGCTATGGCCAGTTCAACCTGACATTTGATGTCTATGGTCCTATTACCGTAAGTAAGCCACTTTCATACTACGGCGAGAATGATATATACGGTTATGATAAGTACGCTGGTGAACTGACAGCAGAAGCTTGTCGGCTGGTAGATGGACTGGGCGCTGATTTCTGTAAATATGACTGGGATAATGATGGTGAAGTAGATCAGGTTTACCTTGTATATGCCGGATATGGCGAACATGCTGATGCAGGTGATAGTACCATCTGGCCTCACGAGAGTAGATTGACGGATTGTGCATTGAGTGGAGACGGAACTGGGCCAATCGTGTTGGATGGTGTAACAATAGATACCTATGCCATGAGTCCCGAACTGTACGGAAATGATGGCAACGAACCTGCCGGTATAGGTACTGCCTGCCATGAGTTTAGCCATTGTATGTGCCTGCCTGACTTTTATGATGTAAACAGAATTCACTATGGTATGGACTCCTGGGATTTGATGGATTATGGTTCTTACAGTGGACCCAATAGTGGCGGTTGTCCTGCTCCCTATACCTGCTACGAGCGCATGTACTGCGGATGGCTTACTCCTACAGTATTGAGTGAGCCTTGCAAGGTAGGAGAAATGAAGTCCCTCAATGAGGCTCCGGAGGCTTACATTATATATAATGAGAAGAATAAAAACGAGTATTACATGCTGGCCAACTATCAGAACGATGGCTTTGGCGCATACAATCCGGCTCACGGCTTATTGGTGCTGCATGTTTACTTTAGTTCAGACGCTTGGACGAATAATACAGTTAACGCCTCCTCTATTCAGCGTATGACTATCATCCCTGCAGATGGCAGGTTGACTTCTGCTACAAATGACGGTGATACATGGCCAGGGAAAAGTGGGAAAACGGCTCTCACAGATACATCCTCTCCTGCGGCTTCCCTGTATGTCGCTAATATCGACGGACGTAAGCTGATGGGAAAACCCATCGAGAATATTACTGAGAGTGACGATGGCTTGATAAGCTTTATCTTCAATGGAGGAATCTCCGTCGACACTCCCACAGATGTGGCTGCTACCAGTGTGACTAAGGATGGCTTTACTGCCAGTTGGACTGCAGTAGAGGATGCTACAGGCTATAAGGTTGAGCTGACCTCGACAGATCTTGAAGAGCAGGAATACGGATTGGAGAAGTTGACACTGCTGAGCGAGGATTTCAGCGGCTTTAATAACGGAAAGACTAAGGATGGCTCGACGGATTTGGGTGAGGATATGGACGTTTATACTAAAGTGTCTGGTTGGACGGGCCTAAGGTTGTACACCACGCCTGGCGATGAGGTAAAGTTGGGTGCTGCCAAAAAAGAAGGAAACATCCATACCCCCTTAATGAAAACGAAGAGCCACGTGGTGACGCTGTCCTTTACCATACGAAAATACGGCAGTGATAGTATGCCTGTTAATATTCTTATTGGCGAGGAAACGGATGTTGATGGTCAAAATCTGGGCAATGCGATACAGCTGACAAGCGAGCCTGTCCGCCATGTTGTTACCACCACGGTAGAAGCCGAAAGCTTCTGGTGGGGACTGAAGTGCGACGCTCGCTGCTATATCTCTGAGATGTGTGCATACGACGCAGCTGTGACAGAGAATCAGATAGATGCTGGTGTTGTGTCAATGATAGATTCCGAGGTTAGCATTGTAAAAACAGAGGATAACTCTTACCAGTTTACTGGTCTCTCCCCTCTGCGTAAATATTCCTACCGCGTTTGCGCTTTGCACGGCGTTACCCCTAGTCCATGGAGTAACAGCGTAGAGGTAACGCTGGGTAATGGGACTTCAATAGAGGGAGTCAACGAAAACACCCCCAGCCCCTCCCGGGATGGAGGGGAGGTTTATGACCTTGCAGGGCGTAAACTTAATTCAAAATTGCCGAAGGGTATTTACATCGTGAATGGAAAGAAAGTTGTAAGATAAACAAAAAGAAGGAGCCAAGCGGCTCCTTCTTTTTTGTTTGTTGTTGGTTTATCAGATAAGTCTTGTTCTTTCCTTTGTAGGTGAACCGGACGGTAGCACGGTTATCGGCAATGGCGCCTATGTGTATCTGTACATCCTTGCTGCTTGCACTGGCGGTATTCTTGGAACCTGACTGCAAGGGGGCATAGCGCAGGGTGCTGTTGGTAATCTCCTCGATATACACAGAGGGGTCAAAGT
Source organism: uncultured Prevotellaceae bacterium (assembly GCA_946619915.1). Classification (GTDB taxonomy): domain Bacteria; phylum Bacteroidota; class Bacteroidia; order Bacteroidales; family Bacteroidaceae; genus Physcousia. The sequence continues at coordinate 19,715 of CAMOMP010000032.1, forward strand.
CTATGAGGGAGCCATCCACACGAGGCTCGCCATCAAGTACATGCTCCCACAGGGGGAGGTAAGGGTTCTGGGCAGAAAGAACGAGAAAGTAGAATAATGTGTAAATAAAAAGTCTTATTCTTATGTATGAATAAAGGTTTTATAGAGTTATTGTTGAACGCCTTTCATGCTGAGCGAGATGCGGTCGCGCTGCAGGTCAACTTCCATCACACGTACCATCACATGCTGGTGCAGGCTGACAACGGTGGTGGGGTCTTTCACGAACTTATCGGCTAACTGGCTGACATGAACCAGCCCCTTGGTGTGAACGCCCACATCTACGAAAGCACCGAAGTTGGTGATGTTGCTGACAATGCCAGGCAGAATCATGCCAGGGCGAAGGTCGGACAGCTCGTGCACGGTGGGATCGAAGGCAAACTGGGTAAGCGGCTTGCGAGGGTCGCGACCAGGTTTCTCCAGCTCTGCCATAATATCCTGTAGGGTGGGGAGTCCCACAGTATCAGAGACGTAGCGGTTGATGTCTATCTGGCTTCGCTTGGCGCTGTCAGAGAGCAGGTTCTCTACCGTACAGCCACAATCCTTGGCCATCTGTTGCACAAGGGCGTAACGTTCTGGGTGAACGGCGCTATTGTCCAAAGGCTCTGTGCCGCCCTGCACACGCAGGAAGCCTGCACACTGCTCGAAGGCCTTGGCGCCCATACGAGGCACCTTCAGCAATTCGCGACGGGTACGGAAGGCTCCATTTTCTTTTCTGTAGTCTATGATGTTCTGTGCCAAGACAGGACCTAAGCCGCTGACGTAGGTCAACAGGAACTTACTGGCCGTATTCAGGTTTACGCCTACGCGGTTCACGCAGTTCTCCACGGTCTGGTCGAGGCTTTTCTTGAGGGCAGCTTGGTTGACATCCTTCTGGTACTGGCCTACACCTATGCTGCTGGGGTCTATCTTCACCAGCTCAGCCAAGGGGTCCATTAGGCGGCGTCCTATGCTGACGGCTCCACGAACGGTAACATCCTCGTTGGGAAACTCCTCGCGGGCTACCTCGCTGGCGCTGTAGATGCTGGCACCGTCCTCGCTGACGCTATAGACCTCCGTACCTTCTGGCAGTTCCAGATGGTTGATGAAGTCCTCCGTCTCGCGCCCTGCCGTGCCGTTTCCTATGGAGATAGCCTGAATCTTGTATTTCTCTATCAACTTACCCACTGTGAGCATAGCCTGTACTCGTTCATTACGGGGAGGGTGGGGGAAGATAACATCGTGGTGCAGCAGGTTGCCTTGGTCATCTAGGCAGACAACCTTGCAGCCTGTACGGAAACCTGGGTCTATACCCATCACACGTTTCTGACCAAGCGGGCTGGCCATCAACAACTGCTCCAGGTTGCGAACAAAGATGCGTATTGCCTCCTCGTCGGCTTTCTGGCGCGATGAGGCTGCAAACTCGTTGCTGATGCTGGGTTCCAAGAGGCGTTTGTATCCGTTCTCAATGGCTGCCTGAACAGCCTGGCTGCATTCGTTGTTGCCTCGCACAAACTGACGGCTCAGACGTTCTATGGCCCTTTCATCATCTACGCTGATGCTGATACGCAGGATGCCTTCTGCCTCGCCTCTGCGCATAGCCAGCAAGCGATGGCTGGTACAGCGGTCCAGTCGCTCCTGCCAGTCGAAGTAATCGCGGAAGTTCTGTCCCTCGGCATCCTTGCCCTTTACCACTTTGCTGCTGATAACGGCATGCAAGCTGAAGGTGGTACGCAGGGTGTTACGGGCACGTTCGTTCTCGCTCACCCATTCGGCAATGATGTCTTGGGCACCTTGCAATGGATCCATGGGACAATCCTTATAATGTGCCAGCAGCGAAGAGAGGGATTCCGGGCCTTGTCGCATCAGGCGTTTGGCCAGAGGCTCCAGTCCTGCCTCGCGTGCTACCTGTGCGCGCGTACGTCTTTTTTGTTTATATGGCAGGTAGATGTCCTCCAACTCTGTGCTGTCCCAGCAATTCTGTATGCGCTCAGCCAATTCGGGCGTAAGTTTTCCCTGTGTCTCTATGGTGCTGAGGATGTACTCGCGGCGTTTCTGCAGCTCTGTAAGCTTGTCCAACTCATTGCTTACCTGTGCCACCTGAATATCGGTCATGCCACCAGTAGCTTCCTTGCGGTAACGACTGATAAACGGGATGGTAGCACCCTCCTGCAGCAATGCTACGGTATTGGCAACGTGTTGCTCTTTAAGTCCCAGTCTTTGGGCGATTATTGATTCAAAAGTCATAATTAGCGGTTGGCAGCCTCTCCCCGGCCCTCTCCCAAGGAGAGGGGGTTAGTTGATTTATATTTTTCACTTTTCACTCTTTCACTTTTCTCTTTTAATTATTCTCTTTTATCTCTCATTCAAATCTCTTGCCCCTTGCCCCTTGCTCCCAAGAAACTTGAGGAAGGGGAACTTCCGAAAGTTGAATTCTTCACTCTTCACTCATTCTTTCCAACGCTATGGCAATCTCCTGCGCTACGCGGGTGACGTAGGGGATGATGATGTTGCAGTTGGGGCGATCTTCTATCAAGCGCCAGAATTCCTCGAACTCGTAGCTGAGACGGTGGCGCGAGGGGTCGGCCCGGAAGGTCTGAGGCTCCTGGCCGCGCAGGTGCAGGGTGAACTCCTGCAGGACGCTGACAGAGCCTTTTACCTCAATGTATCCCTTCTCGCCCTGTATGCAGGCGAAGCTCAGTCCGTCTGAATCCTTGGCCGCTCCCATGCTGACTACCGAAGTGGGGTACTGCATTAGCAGGGTTCCGCTAATGTCTATGCCGTTCCAACCTAAGTTGCGGGCATACCGGATGGTGCGTGGGGGACCGAACAGACCGATGGTGAAGCAGAGGTTGTAGATGTTCAGGTCGCGCAGGCAGCCGCCAGCCTGTTCAGGATTGAAGACAGGTGTAATCTCCCCCTTCATGTATCGGTCGTACCGACTGCTGTACTGAGCGTAGCAGCCGTTAACCATGCGGATGGTTCCCAGTTGGGGCAGGAGGTCGGTGAGCTGGCGGAAGAGCGGCATATACAGCAGGCTGAAGGCCGGCAGGCAAAAGACGCAGCGCTGGATGGCCGCATCAAAGAGCAGGTCCGTCTGGGCACGGTCCACGGCGATGGGCTTCTCCACAATCACATTATGCCCGGCCTCGATGGCCTGCATGGCATACTGGTAATGAACGTGGTTGGCATTGGCGATATACACAAAATCGGCCTCCGCCTCCTGCAGCATCCGTGCATAGTCAGTGTACACGAATCCTGTGGGTGCGTAGGCCTGGCACAGGTCTATGGCATGTTCCACACTTCCCTCGCGCGAGAAGATGCCTGTTACCTCTATCTTCCCCGCAAATTCGTGCTGAAGCATTTTCAGCACCTCCTCAACGATTTTGCCTGTCCCGGCTATACTGATTCTTATCATCTGATTCCGTAGTTTATTCCATGGCAAATTACGGAATTTATGAGAAGAAAAGCAACCGAAACAGGCAAAAATATAATCTCAGGCAAAAAAAAGTTGTCAGAAGCTGAGGTTTACGCCGCCCATGAAGGTAGCCTTGGGCATGTAGAATCCGGCATACGTCTGGTAGCGCTCGGCCAGCAGGTTGTCCCCCTTGGCAAAGACGGACATCCAGGGCAGTACCTTATAGCTGACGGTGGCATTCAGCAGGGTGAAGTTCTCCTTCTGCGCATCGGCGCCTGTGCTGATATACAGACCGCTGATGTTCTGCAGACCTGCCGATACAGTCCACTTCTGACTGTGGTAGTTGGCACCGATGTAGAGCTTGCCCTCGGGAGCGCCGGTGACGGGCTTGTCCATACGCAGGAAGGAGTAGTTGCCGTTTACGCTCCAGTTGTCACTGATGGCATAGTCGGCTGACAGCTCAATACCCCAGTTCTCGAACTCGCCGGTATTCACATTGCGGGGGCGTCCGTTCTCCCTTATGGTATTGATCAGGTTCTTACCCTTGATATAGAAGATGTTGGCGCCTACGTGCGCGCGCTTCCCGATGCGTTGGGTGTAGGCAATCTCGTAGTTCATCATGCTCTCGGGCAGCAGATCGGTTGTTGCGGGCGGGAACATATACATCTCGCGGATGATGGGGTTGCGGAAGCCCTTGCTCACCAAAGCCTTGATATCGGCATCGCGGTTCAGGTGGAAGGAGAGGCCGCCCTGAGGAACTAGTTCCGTGCCTACGACAGAGTGCCAGTCAACGCGCAGTCCTGCATCCAAGGTCAGCCACTTGCAGATATCCTGACGGAAATCTACGTAGGTTCCTACCTCGTCGGCATGCTGCTTCTCGACCAGATTGCCATCGGCATCCTTTACCAGATAGGTTTTGTCGCCAGATATCTTGTCTTCGTTCCAGGCACTGCCGCCGAAGTGCTGCCAATCAACTCCCACTGTTACGGTGTTTCCACTAAAGAAGTGTGCACTCTGATACCATGTGATGCCTGCTATGTAGTCATCGTGTTTGTAGAGGGCAGTCTTAGGAGTTCCGCCTACGTTATATCCATCGTCGATGTTATGGTGACCCCAGTCGCAGAAGGCACGCAACGTACCACTGGTTTTACTGAAGCTGTTGCTCAGGCTGATGCTGGCCAGTCCGCGTGTAATCTTAGAATCGTTATCCAGCAGGGGAGCATAGGAGGGTCCGGGGTTGCTGGCATTGAAGTGTGTGACGTTAGCGTCGGCATAAGCCTTCCAGTGCTCCGAGAAGTCGTATCCTAACCTGGCAAAGCCGCCAAACTGCTCAAACTGGCTGTTGTCGCGATGCCCGCTTGTGCGCTGGTACTGTGCGCCGACTACGCTGCTGAACTTACCCATGCGGAAGCGGGTGACACCATCGGCCTGAACGGTTCCGTAGCTGCCGCCCTGCAGACGGATATTGGTCTTGCAGCCGTCCTGGTTCATTTGGCGTGTAACGATGTTCAGCACTCCGCCCATGGCATTGCTGCCGTAGAGCAGGCTGGCAGGACCGCGCAGCACCTCAACCTTCTCGGCCATCATGGTCTGGTAGGCATCAGGGATGGGATGTCCCATCAAGCCGGCATACTGAGGCTGTCCGTCAATGAGCACCAGCAGCTGTGCGCCGCTTCCTACGCCACGAACCTTCAGGCTTCCTGCAGCTCCTGTACTAACACCATAGCCCAGCATCCCTCTGCTGGTAGAGAACAGACCGGGTGTCTGCTCCATCACGGTAGGAAGGACAGAGGAGCGGTAGTGCTCGTTGAGCTTCTCATTGCTGATACTGGTAACGGTAAGGGGCAGGTAGCGTGCATCGGTGGCATTGCGTGTGCCGGTGACCACCACCTCGTCCATCTGGGTGGTATCCCTTAGGCTTTCATTCTCAGCCTGCAGGGTAAGGCAGGATATTCCTGCGCCTAAGAGTAGTAAAGTACGAATATTCATATTCAGGTTGGTTTGTAAATCCAGTTAATAAATCAGTGCGCAAAGGTATTAATAATGTACGCACGAAGCCAAACCAATATTTCGCAGTGTGTTACCAATATTTCCCCTTTGGGGGGCATGAGGCCTATTTTATATTCTTAGGCGTAAAGCCCAAATGTTCCGATACATAACGTGAAAAATGAGAAAGGCTGTCGAAATTCATCTTGTCGGAAATTTCTTTAGCCGTGAGTTTGCGGTGCATCAGCAGATGCCTGATTTCCATTACCGTAAACTGCTGAATCCAGTAGCTGGGGGTGCGTCCGCTTACCTGGGTGGATATCTTATGCAGATGCTTGGGCGTGACGCAAAGCGCCTCGGCATAAAAGGCTACCGTACGGTGCTGACGGTAGCTGCCGCCCTCCAGCATCTGAATGAAGCGTGACATGATGTCGGCTGCCCGCTGGGTGGCCTGCTCGTGTTCGAAGAGGGCTGCGTGGGCATTCATGGCATCCAGGTAAAGGGTGCGCATACCCTGCATGACCGCCTCCTGCCTGTAAGCCTGGGGCGTATGTTCTGTGCGGAAAGCCACATCCAGGAAATCATGTTCCAGAATAGCAAGCATATCACCCTCCAACCGGAAGATGGGGTGCATGAACAGGTGCAGCCATCCGCAGGTACCGTAGCTGCTGTGCGGCATACAGCCGGCCTGCTGGTCGGCAGGGAGCAGCAACTGGTACAACCGGCAATCTGCAGAGGGGCGGACATTGCCTACGTGACTGGCCATGACTATCATGCAGCAGCCTGCCGTAAGCGTATGCTCGCGGCCCGAGAAATGTAGCTGGCAACTGCCGGCGGTACAGAGGAGATGTAATATCTGTTGTTGCATGACTGAACGCCCTCTTGAATTCTGAGAGCAAATTTACGGTTTTTAATTCATAATTTTTGTTCTGCTCCCGATTATTTGTAACTTTGCCCTGCAAAATAGCCTAAAGATGAACCAACTATTATCCAAAAACAGTATTTTCCTAGTTTTTCTGCTTTGTTGCAGACTATGTTTTGCCGATGAGCAATGGGAACCCCAGGCCGACAGCGCCGCCATTGTGGTGAGCGGCAGGGCCCGGTTTACGGTGCTTACGCCCCGCCTGATACGTATTCAGTACAGCAGTACCTCCAAGTTTGAGGACAGAGCCACCTTTGCCGTTGTGAACAGGCGGCTGCCTGTTCCCCGTTTCACACAACGAACGGAGGACGGTTACCTGATTATAGAGACGGACAGCCTTACGCTCCGGTATAAGGTAGGTTCCGCCATCACTGCTACACAGAAGAACAGCAAGATCCTGGGCATTACCTTCAGGATGAACGGACGTACCATCCTGTGGTATCCAGGCAAGGATGATGCCATGAACCTGCTGGGAACACAGAGGACGCTGGACGGTGATATTGGCGATACGCATCGTGTGTCGTTGGAGAAAGGCTTGCTCTCGCGCGATGGATGGGCTGTGCTCGACGAATCGCCCCAGACGAAGCGAGGAGACGGCAGCCGCTCTTTCCCCTTCGGTGCTTCTGTGGATGATATTCCTTGGGTAGATACACCCCTCGACAGCAGGGCATTCGATTGGTATTTCTTTGGCTACGGCCATCAGTACAAGGATGCTTTGGGCGATTATGTGAGGATTGCCGGTCGCCAGCCTTTGCCTCCACTTTATATGTTTGGCTATTGGTACAGCAAGTATCAGGCTTATTCACAAAGCGAGTTCCAGCAGATAGTGAAGGATATGGAGAGCAAGAACGTACCCCATGATGTGCTGATGCTGGATTGCGACTGGCATCAGAATTCATGGACGGGTTGGACGTGGAACAAGTCGCTCATTCCCACGCCTAAGAACTTGCTTAGTTGGATGCATACCCATAACACGCGCACGGCCCTGAATCTGCATCCTGCCGACGGAATAGGGAGCAGCGATGATAATTTCAGCAAGATTCGTGATGATATGGGGCTTCCTGCCGATGCCACAACTGTTCCCTGGCAATTGGAGGACAGCACCTTTTATCGTACTTTCTTCAAGAATATCATTCGGGTACGCGAGAAGGAAGGGGTGGACTTCTGGTGGCTGGATTGGCAGCAGGATAAGACTAGCAGCTACATTGCGGGCCTGGGCCATACCTTCTGGTTGAACCATGTTTTTTATAATGACATGCGCCTGAACCGTCCCGACCGCCGTCCTGTGGTCTTTCACCGCTGGGGCGGAATGGGCAGTCACCGCTATCCGCTGGGATTCTCTGGCGATACGTTTGCTACATTCGGAACCTTGCAGTTCGAATCGTATTACACAGCCACCTCGGCCAACGTGTGCTTTGGCTATTGGGGACACGACGGAGGCGGTTACCTGCAGCCCAACGATATAAAGACCGACCCCGAATTGGTGCTTCGCTGGATGCAGTTCTGTGCCTTTCAGCCTATCTTCAGGACGCACGGCTCCAGTCAGAGTAGCTGTGAGCGCCGTATCTGGAAGTTCTCGAACTTCAACCTCCAGAATCAGGTCTTCCAGTTCCGCTACTCCTTAGTACCTTATATTTATACAGCCGCTCGCGAGGCATACGATACAGGTGTTTCTATCTGTCGTCCTCTCTACTATGAGTGGCCCGAGGAGAACCGCTCCTATACCACAGAAGATGAGTATCTCTTTGGTTCGCAGATGCTGGTGGCTCCCATCTCCACGCCCGTCAGCAGCGATGATACCAGCGAGCGCGATGTCTGGTTGCCAGAGGGTGAGTGGTTTGATGTATGTCGTGGCTTTATGCGCGAAGGCGATACACGTTTTACAGACCAATATGCGCTCAACGAGATTCCCTATTTCATCCGCCAGGGCAGTATTATTCCCACCTACGAGCCAACCGTTCAGCATCTGAAGAAGCCTATCGACAAACTGGTGCTGTGGGTGATTCCTGGCGAGGGTGAAGGACGTTTCTACGAGGATCATGGCGATAACGAGGAGTACCGCAATGGTGCCTTTGCCGTTACCCGTTTCCGCCAGCAACGTGGTGGCGATGTTGTAACGCTGACAATAGCTCCCAGGGAGGGAAGTTACGAGGGTATGCCTGAGAGCCGCGATGTGGAGGTGCAGTTCTGGGCGCAGGAACAGCCTTATCAGGTTACAATAGATGGTCAGGAGGTTACAGAATGGACGTACGACGAGGTGTTGCGCCGTCTTACCCTTCAACTTCCTGCTCGTGCCTGCAACACCGAGAGCACCATCTGCCTTTATGCCAATGCAACGGATATTGCAGCGCAGAAGGGTGGGGAAGGTCCTGTCCTTCGCTATCATACGGCACAGGCTTTGCTGGAGCTGAGAGACACGCGCTCTGCCCAGCGGATATGTATTAGTATTGTGGATTTGGGTGGTCGTGAACAGCTGCGACAGGTTTACGCTAACACCTCCGAGGTACAGCTCACTCTTTCTACCCTGCCTGCAGGGGAATATATCTGCAGGGCTAATGTTGATGGTAAAGTTATCACCCGAAAAATCATTAAGTTATGAAATATATACTCAACCTCCTGTTTATATTCCTTTCCCTCTCTGCAGGGGCACAGGATATGTCTCGTCTCTTTGCTGTAGGCAGTGCCGTTCCTGGGGGAATTCAGGAACTTACGGCCTTCCCTAATAAACAGTTCAAATATACGGGAACGCTCTATCAAGGAACCCTGGCGATACGTAACCAGGGGTCGATTAAGCGTTATCTGAAACCTACCTATGAGGATTCCTATGTGGTCAACAATACGTTGCCCTACACGCTTAGCAGTGACAGTGCAGCCTCCCAGTGGGTGGTGCCCGTTACCGAGGATATCTATCGCATCACCGTGGACCTTAATGCCAAGACCCTTCATGGCGAGCTCTTCACAGCCTGGAACGAGTTGTTCATTGTAGGCGGCGCTACGGAATGCGGATGGGTAACCTATACCTTCCTGCCCTTCACACGCGACCCTGAGGAGGTCTGTGCATGGGATTGGACGGGCGAGCTGAAGGAAAGACCCGAGTTCGGAGAGCCTCGTAGGTTCAAGTTCAGCGGGCAGAATGCCTGGGAACCTAAGATGCTTCACCCCTTTACCTCGGACGAGGATGTGCTTGGCAGTACTCAGCTATGTACAGGTGGTACGGAGGATCGCAAGTGGAGTATCACGAAGGAGGGCTATTACCACATTCGTGTGGATGTGTTCCGCGAGACGGTAAGGGCCGAGTATCTGGGTGCTTCGATGCCTGGAGAAGGAGGGGCAACCAGCATTGGCCCCTCTCCCCAGCCCTCCCCCAAATGGGAGGGAGAGGTTTACGACCTTTCGGGTCGTAAACTTAATTCAAAATTCAAAATTCAAAATTCAAAATTGCCGAAAGGAATCTATGTCGTGGGAGGAAAAAAGGTAATTAGATGAGAGATGATAGATAATAGATGATAGATGTTCGGAATTACGGAATTACGAAATCACGGAATCTCTCATCTATAATCTCTCATCTATAATCTATAATCTGTCTTCTTATCTCAGCTTGTGTTTCTCGAAGTGGCCTCTGGCGTAGGTGAAGTAGAAGAAGGTGCCCAGGAGGTTGCTAATCCAGGCAGCCCAGAAGGCGATATCGTAGGAGGTGTGCTCCACGATGATTCCACCCAGTATGATGCCCAGTCCTACACCTAAGTCCCAGGCGGTCAGCAGGGTGCTGTTGGCTGTTCCTCGCTGGCTGTTGGGAGCCAGATTCAGGAACATTGTCTGGAAGGCAGGGAACATGTGTCCGTTGCCCAAACCTATTATCAGCGCCGCTCCGTAGTATCCTATGGGATTGTGAACGGCAGCGAAGAGTAGGTAACCGAAGAGCGATACCAGCACGCCGTGTGTGGCATTCTTTGTCACAAGGCCTTTGCGCAGCGAGCGGGCGCCTACCAGACGACTTGACATTAGACCTAGGCTCAGCAGGGCAAAGAAGATGCCCGTTCCTGTGGTGATGCCCAGCTGCTCCTTGCCATAGATAGCCAGATAGGTACTGATAACACCATAAGAGAAGCTGAATCCGGTCATACAAAGAGCCTGGCTCCAACCTTTTAATAAAAGGAAGCGGTCCAGCTGAATCTTGGGTTTTTGTATGGGAGCAGTCTCGCGTGGCTTTAGCTTTAGCGTACTATTGATAAGCAAGCCTATTCCAGCCGTCATCAGCGATACGCAGAAGATGAATGTATAGTTGTTGGTCCACTGATAGATAAGCAGTCCAACGGTGGGCGATATGGCAGTGGCCATGTTGTTGCTCAGTCCGTAGTAGCCTATTCCCTCCGCTCTGCGAGTGGGGTGCAGTACATCTATGGCAACGGTGCTGTTGGCAACCGTCGTAGCTCCTACGGGAGCACCGTGCAAGGTTCGGATGATGCAGAAGGAGAGTAGCGAGCCTGCCACGATGTAGCCGCCAAAGAGGATGAAGAACAGGAAGTAGCAAATCAGCAGGACTGCCTTGCGAGGGAAGCTGTCCACAAAGAATCCGCTGAAGGGCCTTATCAACAATGCCGTAAGGGCATATCCGCTCAGCACCATTCCTATCTGGTCTTTGTTGGCTCCGAATTCCTCGCTCAGGTACAGGGGCAGCAGGGGCGTCAGAATCATGAAGGAGAAATATATCATGAAATTGGCGCTCCACGCTTTTAGATAGTTGCTATTCCAGAGTTTTTCCATTTTTTTTGTTGGCCGTTACCTGATTTCAGGTTGCAAAGGTACGCACTTTTCCCCAAAAAACAGGGTAAAATCAGAAAAGAAACCATCCCTTCGGTAGGACAAATAAAAAATTTACGTATTTTTGTGCATAAATTAACTTAATAACAAACTAAAAACGAGAACAACATTATGAAAAGAACAACCTTATCCCTGTTGGCTTTTGCCTTTGGCTTTTCTGCCTTGTTTGCCCAGCAGGCTATCTTCGAGCGTCAGAACATTGTATCCCCCCAGAAGAACGACGACGGTACCGTAACCCTCCGCCTGCATGCCCCCAGTGCACAGAAGGTCGAGGTGATGGGCGACTGCATAGACGGCTATCGCAAGGAGATGGCTAAGGGCGAGAATGGCGTATGGACTTTCACCACGCAACCTCTTGCCCCAGAGTTGTACAGCTATCGTTTCTATGCCGACGGGGTAGAGTTGCAAGACCCTGCCAACTGGCACCGCAGTCGCGATGTACGCAGTTTCATGAGTACCTTTATTATAAGTAAGGAAGAGGGTGACTGTGGTTATCTGTACGGAAACCACGATGTGCCCCATGGCAATATCCAGCAGATCTGGTATGATAGCAAGACACTGGGCATGTCTCGCCGTATGAGCATCTATACCCCCGCAGGATACGAGAAGGGTGGCAGCTATCCCGTCCTGTATCTGTTGCACGGAATGGGTGGCGACGAGGATGCATGGCTTACATTGGGTCGTGCCTCACAGGTATTGGATAATCTGATTGCCCTGGGCAAGGCTGTTCCCATGATTGTGGTAATGACCAACGGACATGCCGACAATGATGCCAGTCCCGAGTTTACTGCCCTAGCACAGCGTGGCCGTCAGAAGGCCAGCTTCGAGGAAAGTTTCCCTGAGATAAAGAGCTACATCGAGAAGAATTTCCGTGTAAAGAAGGGTGCCGACAATACCGCTATGTGCGGACTTAGCATGGGCGGATTCCATACTTTTCACATCAGTCTGATGAATCCTGGCATGTTCGGCTACCTGGGTCTTTTCTCGGCAGCTGTCAGGATGGACCGCGGTTCCGACAAGCCCATCGACCAGCAGATAGCCGAGAGTGCCGAGGTAAGCGGTCAGATTGCTGCTGTCTTCAAGGCCAAGCCCCATCTCTACTGGATAGGTATTGGCAAGACAGATTTCCTATATGAACAAAATAAGGGCCTGCGAGCTTACCTGGATAAGATGCAGTACCCTTATGAGTATTTCGAGAACGAAGACGGACACATCTGGCGCAACTGGCGTATCTACCTGAGTATCTTCACGCAGAAGCTTTTCAAGTAGCGGCCTTTCCTGCCAGATACATACCCAGAATCAGGGTGGCGGTTCCGCAGATGGCCATCAGCGTAATGCGCTCGTCCAGTATCAGGTAGGAGAAGAACATCGTCCAGAAAGACTGCAGATAGATGATGTTGGTGGCACGTACGGTGCCCAGTCTTTTCAGCGTCCAGTTCCATGCAACGAAGCAGAGCATGGAGGCAATAACACTTAAATAGAGCAAGTTCACCCATACGGCGGGCTTGCTCAAAACATTTATATCCACCATCAGCGGACTCTTTATCCACAGATAGGGTAGGATGGTGAGTATGCCGTAGATGAAAATCTTACGTGTGATGAACAGGGAGTTGTAGTGTCTCGACAGCTTCTTTATAATCAGCGAATAGCAGGCCCACGTCAGCGAGGCACACAATGCCAGAATATCGCCCTTGGGGTTCAGGTGCAGCATCAGCTGTCCGTTCAGGATTACCAGTGCCATACCTCCGAAGGCCAGCAGCGAACCTATCATCTGTCTGGTGCACATGCGCTCGTCCTTGTAGAATATCGCCATCAGCACGGCTGTTATCAGAGGGGTAGAGCCTACCAGAATGGCTACGTTAGAGGCTGTACTGTACATCAGAGCCATATTTTCTGTCAGGAAGTAGAGCGAACCGCCCATGATACCCAGTACCAGCAGCAGAAGTTCGTCTTGCCAGTTGTCGGCCCACAGCCTTTTGTACGAGAAGAACCAGATACAGATATATGCCAAGGTAAAGCGGTAGAAGAAGATGTCGGATGGCATCAGCCCGCTTTCCAGCAGAATTTTTGTTGAAACAAACGTTTCACCCCAAATAGCACAGACACCAAGCGCTGTAACGATGGCAAGGTTCTGTTTAATGCTTTCAATCCAATTGTTAACCATGTGTTTTTTGTAAAAATCGGCCGCAAAGTTACGATTAAACGAGAGATAAACGAAATAAAATTGAATTTTTATTTCTTTATCCGAGTGATAGTAAGTTCGAGAGATGGTCTCAAAGTTACGATTAAACGAGAGATAAACGAAATAAAATCGATTTTTTATTTCTTTATCCGAGTGATAGTAAATTCGAGAACTTTTGGATTAATTCATAATTGCCACTTCGTTGACTTTCCCCTTCGGGCCGTCGAGCTAAACCTTCTCGCTTCCAGCTCGCGACCCCTTCGGCGTTCTTCACTCTTCATTCTTCATTAAAGAGGGGGCCCGAAGGCCCGCTCTTTATCAGTTTTGTCCGCCACCGCCTCCGGTGTTACCGCCGTTGTCGCTACCGCCTTGGTTCTGACTCCCCTCGCCTTCGGGAGAGGGGTCGGGGGTGAGGCTGCTGTTCTCGTTATCCTCAACAATTCCGTCGTCCGAACTGGTGACACGCTTCACCTCGTTGCCGTTGCGGTCGTAGCAGGTAATCTGCACCGTAGTGTCCGCCAGCTCGTCCTTCAGCTCCGTGTTGGGCGTGAAGATAATACGGCGGCTGGTAATGAGGCCTGCCTTTACCTCGTTCACGGTGGCAACACTCTTGGCACGCAGGCCGAAGCGCATGGTTCCCAATCCTGGCAGTGCCACGCTGTGGCCCTCAGTGGCCCATGCCTTGATTACCTCGCCGGCAGCATCCCAGCATGCCTGCATGATGCCCTTGCTTACGCCACTGCGCAGAGCTGCCTCCTTAATCACCTTGTCCTGTGCCAACTGGGCATACATCTCGGGCTGCATCACATAGCGGTGAGTGCCTTCGTACTTGCCAATCTTCTGTAGTTTCTCAATTGCTTTTACTTTCAACATAGCAAAAATGTTTTAAATGGTTTGTAAATAATTTTCCTTTGTCGCAGAAAGTTCTCCGGTTGGG
>CAMOMP010000033.1:0-32760 GCA_946619915.1 uncultured Prevotellaceae bacterium
GAGGTAGGGACTCGGATTGATGCTGCGCAGTGCACGGTAGAGCTTGAAGTCGTCCCCCTCATAGCGCTGCCTGAAGCGGCGGGACAGCACAATCTGAAACACATCGCCCCTCATGCAGTGGGCTATACCACGACGTATATTCTCGCGATGCTCGTCATCGGAAAGCGTACTCCAGAAATCGCCAACGGGTCTGAAATCGTATGTCTGGTAAGGGCGGTTGTTAACGTCACGCTCCAAAACATCCAAGTCATCTTCTTCGCCATCGACCAGCATTTCTATAAGTGTGAGCTCGTTGCGGAAATGGTCGAAAACAATGACATCCTTGTATAGGATATATATAAGGTCGGGTGCATCGTTTTGTGTCTGCGTCTCGTCCTTGACATTGATATTCTCGAAGTAACGAACGGCATTGAACGAAGTGTATCCATACAAGCCGCAATAGTTGCTGTCGGGGCCTGTAATATCAAATGACTCTATAAACTGATTAATCAGGTCGGCTGATGTAAATGTCTCGTTTATAGACGTTTCTGTAATTTTTCCGTCCGGGTATTTGCAGATACCCTTCCCATGTTCTATGCTAACACTTCCTATGGGATGAACGGCTATGAACGACTTGGCATTCTCGCCCCCGTGATAGTCCGAACTCTCCATCAAGGCACTTTGTGGATAAGCATCCCTCAGTTTAAGATAAGCGCTGACGGGTGTTATCAGGTCGCCGAGAATCTTCCGGCTGACTGTATGGTAATTATATTGCGTCATAATCAATCTCGTCTTTATGAGAAAGGTAGGTGGATAGGTCTTTGTCACCGCGTCCGCTTACGGTCAGTACCACCACATCCTCCTTCTTGAACTTCATTTTGGGAAGAATGGCCAGGGCATGGCTGCTCTCGAGGGCAGGGATGATACCCTCCAGGCGGGTCAGTTCAAATGCTGCCTGCAAAGCCTCATTGTCATTGATGGAGAACACTTTGGCACGGCCTGTTTCATACAGGTTGCAGTGCATGGGACCTGTACCGGGATAGTCCAATCCGGCACTGATGCTGTATGGCTCGATAATCTGGCCGTCCTCGGTTTGCATCACCTTGATACGGCTTCCATGCAGGATACCCGTGCTGCCCACATGCAGCGACGCTGCTGTCTGCTCCGTATCCATACCCATACCGCCGGCTTCGCCTAATACCAGTTTCACACGTTCGTCATCCAGATAGTGATAGATGGTACCGGCGGCATTGCTTCCGCCGCCCACGCAGGCTATCAGGTAGTCGGGGTAGTCACGTCCAATCTTCTCCTTTAGCTGGAACTTTATCTCCTGACTGATAACGCTTTGCAGCTTGGCCACCATCTCGGGGTAGGGATGAGGTCCGACCGTACTGCCTATGATATAAAAGGTATCGGCGGGATGGCAACACCAGTCGCGGATGGCTTCATTGGTAGCATCCTTCAATGTCTTGTTACCACTCTGAACGGGGAATACCTCGGCACCCAACATGCGCATACGCTCCACGTTGACATGCTGTCGCTCTACATCCAATGCACCCATATAAACACGGCAAGGCATATTCATCAGGGCACATACGGTAGCTGTGGCAACGCCATGTTGTCCGGCTCCTGTCTCGGCGATGATACGTGTCTTACCCATCTTGCGGGCCAGCAGAATCTGGCCTATGGCGTTGTTAATCTTATGAGCTCCGGTATGGTTGAGGTCTTCACGTTTCAGGTAAAGCTGGCATCCGTATTTCTCACTCATACGACTGGCGTAATAGAGTGGGGAAGGACGACCGACATAGTCGCGTAATAACTGATAATACTCTTTCAGGAATTCCTCGCTTTCAATGATAGAGAGGTACTGCGCCTTCAGGTCTTCTACCGTTTTATATAGAATCTCGGGGATGTATGCACCCCCGTACTGACCATAAAAGCCTTCGTCATTAACCTTGTATGATTTCATCTTTTACCTTATATACATGAATACCGATGCAAAGTTAATGCATTTTCTTTTGATAGCAAATATAATGTAATCAAAAAAGGCTGATTTCTTGTGTTTTGTGAGAGAATCAGCCATTTTCGTTAACAATCTGTTATGGAACCGTGAAAGGATAGACTTTCAGATCCTGAAGATTCCCTATTGGTGTCTGTGCTAAGTTTAGCAGAATGTAGTTTCCTTTCTCCAAAGTTTCTAACGGCTGGCATATGAAACCATCGTTTCCGTCGGACTTGATGGAGAAGTCGGCAGGCTCCAGCCTTTTGTATTCGTTTTCGCGCACATTGCTCTTGGGCAGCTTGCGATAGTACTTTCTGCTTTGCAGGCGGATAAGGGCATAATCAGCCAGCACCTCGTCTGTTGCCGGTATAATATGGAATAGGGGAGTGTTGCCGTCTGTCTGCTGAGCGGCGTGAGCGCCATTCAAGTAGTGGACAAACTTGTCCTTCAGCTTAATGTCAAAAACCGTCCATCCCGGCTTTAGCTCGGTTTGGGTTTGCTCGACATCAATCTCCAAGAAGGAGTCTTGTACCTTTAATTCAACCTTCTGCGCGTGCAGGCAGATGGGCAAGGTTGATAATATGAATGCCTTTAATATCTTCATGACAGGTGCAAAATTACAGATTTTGGATGAATTTACAAAAGATTGTTTTGATAAGTGAAAGAAAATTGTTTCCTTTGCATGAATAAATTTCGTAATTTGTACGTAATAGACTTTATATTATGACCATTGCAATTGTAATTTTGATGTTATTTGGGTATGCTCTTATATGTTCCGAGCATATTACCAGAATTAACAAGGCCACGGTTGCCCTGTTCTGTGGTGTTTGCGGATGGATAATGTATATGTGCGTAGGTCCACATTACATTCAGTCTTTGCATGGTATTGATTTTCAGAATTACTTGGGTGATGGAACCTATAGCGTACGGGCGGTGAACGAATACATCTATCAGCATGTGTTCGTTAAGCACATGGTGCAGTTGTGCTGTATCGTGATGTACCTGCTTGCCACGATGGCCATTGTCGAGGTGCTTGCCACGAACGAGTGTTTTGATTTCATTGTAGATTGGTGCCGTGCCAAGACCAAATGGCGTCTGATATGTACCCTGGCGGCCTGCAGCTTCTTGTTGAGTGCCAACTTGGATAATCTGGCTTCGACGGTGATAATGCTTACCGTCTTAAGCAAACTGGTAATCAATCCTCGCCAGCGTTGTATTCTGGGTGCCGTTGTGGTGATTGCAACCAGTTGTGGCGGATGTTTTGGCGTTATCGGGGATGTAACTTCTTTGATGATATGGACTCGTGGTGCCGTTACCCCGACTAATTACACGGCAGCATTGATAATACCCACGATTGTGGCAACAATCATTCCTACCTATCTTATTGGAAGGATGCTTCCCGAGCATGTCGATTTGAAACGCCCCAGAGTCTATTTCCGAGGCGATGATGCCGCCATGCCTGTATGGCAACGTGCCATCATGTTGTTCCTGGGTCTGTATGGACTGTGGTTCGTGCCTACATTCTATCGCCTGACCATGTTGCCTCCCTTCTTAGGCGCATTGTGCGTGTTGGGCATACTTTGGGTGGTAAACGAGTTCTTTAACCACAAGCGCATTGCCTCTGGCCAGCCAATTACGCTCTCTGGCAGCCGTCCTCTTCAGTACGAGATGATCCAGATGATAATGTTCTTTATTGGTGTCAGCCTGTGTGTCGACCTGCTGGTCGAGGTTGGTGCCATGGGTCATATTGCTGTTTTGTGCGATACTTATATTCATAACATCTATCTGCTCTCTGTTGTAGTCGGCTTTGTTAGTGCAGTGATGGATAATATCGCCTTGGTAATGACTTCTATTTCCATATTCCCCATTATAGATGTACAGAATTCCATGCCCGATTATGTCGCAGCCTTTGCGCAAAACGGACAGTACTGGCACCTTGTTGCCCTGAGCGGATGCGTGGGCGGTTGTCTTCTTCCCATAGGTTCTACATCTGGTTATGCGCTGATGAAGCACGACGGAGTGGGTATATGGTGGTATTTTAAATTCATCACGGGAAAGGTATTCGTTGGTTGGATTGTATCCTTGGGCGTATACTTCCTGGTTGATTATTTCTTGAGATAATTTTTTGCATGAAATACGATGTTTCAAAACTCGGTGTTGAGTTCTTGAATCCTATGCAACAGGAGATGTTGCAGATGGTACGTAAGGAACGTCAGCTGGTGTTGCTTAGTCCTACGGGCTCTGGCAAGACGCTGGCTTATATGTTGCCTGTGCTGCAGCTGATGGACTCCAAGAAGGATGTCCTGCAGTCTTTGGTGCTTGTACCATCCAGGGAGTTGGCCATTCAGACGGTGGATGTGGTAAAGCGTATCTGTTCCGAGGTACGTGTGCTGGCATGCTATGGCGGCAGGCCTGCTATGGACGAACACCGTCAGATAAACGGACTGCGTCCTCACCTTATCATTGCCACACCGGGCAGAATACTGGATCATATCCGTAAGCAGAACATCAGTACCGAGTCAATCGTTAATCTGGTTATCGACGAGTTCGACAAAAGCTTGGAACTCGGATTCCAAGAAGATATGCAGTCCATCCTTGGTGAACTGAAGAACATTGAGCGTCGCATCCTGCTTTCTGCTACCGAATGTCCTGCTATTCCTGATTTTGTGGGCACGTCGGATTATTGCCGTCTTTCCTATCTGGACGAGGACGAGCCCGTCTCTTCCCGCATCTCCATACGTTGCGTTCTTTCCCCCGAGAAAGACAAGCTTGCCACGCTCAAGCGTTTGCTTTGCACTTTGGGCGCGCAGAAGAGCCTTGTCTTTGCCAATCACAGGCAGAGCGTGGAACGTATTGGCGCATACTTGGCATCAGAGGGCATTATGGCCAACATCTTCCATGGTGGTATGGAGCAGCGCGACCGCGAACGTGCCCTGTACTCTTTTGTGAACGGTTCCCGTAATGTCTTTGTGTGCACCGATCTCGGTTCGCGCGGTCTTGATATCCCCGATGTTGATAATATCATTCATTATCATCTTCCCATTGACGAGGAGTCGTATATTCACCGGAACGGACGCACCGCCCGTTGGGAGAACGTTGGTAATGCCTATCTGTTGTTAGGTCCGGAGGAAACGTTACCTGAATACGCAGCGCTTACCGATGGTGAATTCCTGCTCCCCAAAAGCGTACCCCTGCCGTCTCTGCCTTTGTGGTCCACTATATATATAGGTAAGGGTAAGAAGGATAAGATAAGCAGGGGAGATATCCTTGGATTTCTGTCCAAGGTGGGAGGCCTTGACGGTAAACAGATAGGACGTATCGATGTCTTGCCCCAATGGTCGTATGTGGCTGTTCAGCGCAGCGCTACCAAGGCTCTCCTTGCCCGTATCAAGGGACAGAAGATCAAGGGCATCAAGACTATCTTTGCTTTGGCAGAATGAAGACCCACCCCCGACCCCTCCCTCTATGGAGGGGAGTTTTTTTTCAATTAAAGATTATCGGTTATCGAACCTCAGCCATCAGCCGTCAGCCCTCTTACATCAGCCATCGCTTAGCGTCTCGTTATTTCGAAATAAATTCAATAAAAAAAGTAGGCATCTTATCATAACGATAGATGCCTACATATTTTGTGTGATTGATTGTTGGCCTTCGCAGCCTTCAATTCTTAATCCTTCTCTCTTAATTCTTAATTAAAAATTTTCAATTTACTTCAGCACTCCCAACTGCTGGAAGACTTTCTTCAGCTTCTGAACTGAGAGGTCAACCTGCTTGTGAGTGTGGGTTGCCATCAAAGCGTAACGTACCAATGTGTCCTGAGGACCGCAAGCAGGTGGAATTACGGGGTTGATGAAGACACCTTCCTCGAAGGCCATTGCTACAGCCATGAAGGTCTTGCGTGTGTCTCTAACATACAGGGGGATGATGGGGCTTTCTGTCTCACCAATCTCGAATCCCTCTTCGCGGAAACGCTTCAGGGCGTAGTTGGTAACATCCCACAGAGCTTCCAGGCGCTCGGGCTCAGACTTAATGATGTGCAGAGCCTCCAGAGCAGCTGCTGTAGCGGCAGGAGTACAACTTGCGCTGAAGATATATGTTCTGGCTGTATGACGCAGAGAGTCGATGATGATCTGGTCTGCTGCGATGAAACCGCCAATAGAAGCCAGACTCTTGGAGAATGTACCCATAATCAGGTCAACCTCGTCTGTCAGACCGAAGTGGTCACAAACACCACGGCCCTGCTTTCCGAATACACCCAGGCCGTGAGCCTCGTCAACCATGATGCTTGCATTGTATTTGTGCTTCAGCTTCACGATTTCGGGCAGGTTGGCAAGGTCACCCTCCATAGAGAATACACCATCCACGATAATCAGTTTCACCTTGTCTGGCTCACAACGCTGCAGCACGCGCTCCAGATCGGCCATGTCGTTATGCTTGTAGTGCAACTGGGTGGCAAAAGAGAGTCGGCGACCGTCCACGATACTGGCGTGGTCTCTGTCGTCACAGATGATGTAGTCGTCCTTGCTGACCAGCTGGGGGATAACACCACTGTTCACGGTAAAACCTGTTGAGAAGCACAAAGCATCATCCTTACCTACATATTCAGCCAGTTCCTTCTCCAACTGAACATGGATATCAAGGGTTCCGTTCAGGAAACGGCTTCCGGCGCAACCGCTGCCGTATTTGTGCATAGCCTTGCATCCGGCCTCGATGATACGCTCGTCACCAGTCAGACCGGTATATGCGTTCGAGCCAAACATCAGCACATGCTTGCCGCCCATTTCTACTTCAGTACCCTGCTTTCCCTCTATTTCACGGAAATAGGGGTATATACCCTTCTCCTTTATCTCCTTTGAAAGAGCATAAAAGGGGTGCTTGGAAAGTTTTTCTTGTAATAATCCCATTTTGATTTTAGTGTTTTTGAGGTCTTACCCTCTCATGAAAATTTTTGCAAAGGTACGACATTTTATCAAAAATCAAATAAACTGAAATGAAAAAAACACACAATATATGATTATTCAACTTCAGAATGATGTTGTTTTCTACACTTTTTACTAACTTTGTGCATTATTTATGCAAAATAGGATATTAGTTTGGTTCATCGTGAACCCTATTTCAGGTACTACGGATAAATCCAAGATTGTTAACTTGATACCTGATTACATGGAAGCTTCGCGCTTCGATGTAGAAATTCGGTATACCAAGTTTCGTGGTCATGCTGCCCAGATTGCACGCCAGGCGGTTGAGGAAGGAGTTGATGTCGTTGTGGCTGTAGGCGGTGACGGCACTGTTAACGAGGTTGCACGTTGTCTGGTTCATACCAACACGGCATTGGGCATCATCCCCTGCGGCAGCGGAAACGGCTTGGCACGCCACCTTTTTATCCCGATGAATCCGGAAGGAGCCCTACAGGTGCTCTCCACCTGCACGATAGAAGCGTTGGATTACGGAAAGATAAACGATACCCCATTCTTCTGCACATGTGGTATGGGATTCGATGCCTTCGTCAGCAGCAAGTTTGCCAAGAGCGAACGCCGAGGCCTGCTTACTTATATCGAGAATACCCTGCGCGAGGGTCTTCGCTACAAGCCCGACACTTACGAGATAGAGATTGACGGTGAGAAGCAGCATTACAAGGCATTCCTTATTGCCTGTGCCAATGCCAGCCAATATGGTAATAATGTATATATAGCCCCGCGTGCCAGCATGTCGGACGGACTGATGGACGTAACCATCATGGAGCCCTTTACCGTCTTGGAGGCTCCCCAGATAGCTATCCAGCTCTTCAACAAGACTATCGACAAGAACAGTCGCATCCGCACCTTCAAGTGCAAGAGCCTGCGTATTCATCGCAATTCGCCCGGTGTAATCCATTTCGATGGCGACCCCAAGGACGAGGGCACGGACCTTCAGGTTAGCCTGGAGCCCAAGGGCATCCGTATGGTGGTGAATACCAACGAGCAGCTATATACGCCCCCGTTGATTCGTGCCTTTACCGACTTCTACAACAATATGAATGCCGAGATTAATCTTCTCCGCGAGGATATCAACAAGCAGCAGCGCAGGATAAGGACCATCAATCAGGAAATGCTACGTCGCTTGCGCAACCATTGATATAATGATATAACACAGACTTAATAATAATATTATGAAACAGACAACATTCCTTTTCCGTTCTTTACTGGTAACGACATTGATGGTATTTTCCTTGCCTGGCAATGCCCAGCGCTACGAGGTGAATCGTGGCAGAGTCCTTTATGGCGATAAGCAGGTGATGCACGTCGATGTGCGTAGCTTCGTAGATTTAGGCAGTGGCTACGCCAAGGACAATAATAATGTATATATGAACGGACGTGTGCTGGAGAACGTGGACCCTACCACATTCCGCCTGAAAGAGCATGCTGGGCATCGCTCCCATGATCCCAAGGCAAAAGGCCAAGGTCAGCACCGCGGGTATTTCAAGACCAGCATGAACGTCTATTACGGCACCAAGAAGCTGGATGCCATAGCCTCCTCCTTCAAGGAAATAGGCAACGGCTATGCCAAGGATGCCTTCAACGTATATTATTACGGCGAGAAGATTGAGGGCGCCTCAGCCAGCACGTTCAAGGAGCTGGGTGGAGGCTATTGCAAGGATGCCTTCGATGTATATTATTATGGCCAGAAGGTAGAGGGCGCCATGGCCTCCTCCTTCAAGTATGTAGGCAATGGCTACGGCCAGGACACCTTCGATGCCTATTATCGCGGCAAGAAAATAAAATAATATGTTATCTGATACAAAAAAAGAGGATTGACAATATTCTGTCAGTCCTCTTTTTGGGTTTCAAGTTTCAAGTTTCTGTGAATTAAAAGAATGTTCTAAATTAAAAAACTCACAAACTTTAAAAAAAGTTAATATCTACAGAGCGGTTAAAGAAAAAACTAAGGATTTTTTTTGTTGAGATGATAAAAATTTCATATCTTTGGGCAGAAAAACAAAGAAAAACGCACTAAAATGAAACACTCACTGGTTATTCTATTTGCATTCCTTACCCTTACAGGTTGGGCTAAGGACGATATTGTTATCTCTCAGCGGAACGGTTATATTGCCTTTGAAGTTGACAAGGGTCTTACCCCCATAAGGGATAAATACAAGTATTTGGGTACAGGCGAACAGCTGGCTGGCACAATACTCTATGAGGAAACCAGTGGATTCTGCAAAGCTTTAACAACCAGTTTCGCTAACGACCAGTGTATGAAGTATACTGGCAATGACGCCTTCTACGGAGGCCTGAAATGGGCATACGCCAATCATATGTCTGTGACCATATCACCCGATATGATATGGCTCTTAATCAGCCAGGGCTTTGCCCGCTATGTAAATGCCCACCCCGAGGAAATGCGTCAGCAGCTGGTCAGCCATGACGGAAAGTTGGATTTGGTTGTCAAATCTCAGGAAGACCTGTTCTCCGAGAAAGCCGACTGGCCTACGCTGATTAGTGATTTTACGGCACAGATAGACAGTTACACCAAGAACGACATCGCCAAGACGATAACCGCAGACTTCACTACCACCACACCTGCCGAGCGCATTGCCTCGCAGATTACACTAATGGAAAGTGTCAAGAAATACTTCACATATACCGTAATGAGGGTTGCCTGCGGCATCCCCAGTATAGCCATCACGGGTACACCCGACGATTGGCGACAGGTGATGGCAAAGACCAAAAAGCTGGAAGTCTATAATGGCATCGGCAAATGGGCAAAGAGTCTGGAGCCATTACTGCAGGAGTTTGTGAATGCAGTCGAGGGTAAGCCCAACCAGAAGTTCTGGCAGGATATAGTTAAAAAGGACAGAGTTAATAAACTGAAAGGTGGCGGATGCACCTTTGATACCCTGACAATGCTGGACGGCTGGATACTGAAGTTCTTCCCCGACGAGAATGGATTAACTCAGAATAGCGTCGCCCATACAGTAGATATGCCGTCGGAGTTGATACGAGTCGGATTTAACTATAAGGTCTTATCCTCCGAGGATGGAAGCATTGAGGGCGAGGCTCCCATGGAGCTCTGGGCAGGATTTATGGGTGCAGAAGTCGATACACTCGGTAATATGCTGACACCTAAGATCGGTTGGATGGTAACCTATCAGGACAAAGACTTGACGCCCGAAAATATGAAGAAATCTGCCGACAAATCCGGTTTATCCCTTGTTGTTAAGGAAGTGCCAGAGGTACTGGCTACCATGAAGCATCTCAAACGGTTAAAACTGAAATTCACAGACGATGTGGTAATACCCGACTGGTTCTACAATCTGAAGATAGACTATCTGACCATCGAAGGTAAAATGTCGAAAGAACAGAAAGAAAAAATCAAGAAACACTTCCCCAAAGCCAATATATGGCTTTAGTCCCGCTAATAAACCTGAAAGCACTACACTCTCAAATAAAATTGCCCCAACTTCATAATAACAAGGTTGGGGCTTCCCTTTTTGACCATCGGTCGAGCCTGCTCACGCTCGGGATAGACGATGTGAGCATTGCAACCCCCATCGTGAGTGGTGAGTCACTCCCCTTCGTGAGGCCGTAGCCACATTCAGTGGCTACTCTGATGACCTCAGTCGCCTCTCGCTTAATCGTAGCCTTCTGCGGGACATAAGAAATCTGTGATTAGTGATATCTATGTGAAAAATCTCGACTATCTAAAATCTGTAAATAATTTTCAAAGCGAGTATTGTAGCCTTATTTTGTTTCCAAGTTAGAGAAAATTTACTGTCAGGTTAGAGAAATTTTGTTTTCTCGTGTAGTAGTAAATACTCTTAGGCTTTAGAGCGTTGGACTTTATTTTTTTTCGGGGTGGTGTGATGTCAAAATGTTTCCATGGAGGTGTTGTAGTTATATAATGCCATCTGCCATTGTAGAGTTAATAATTAATCTAATATTAATTCCGTACATTCCTTACCTTACCCTCAGTGTTCCTATAATGTTGTAAGGTATTAGCCTCAGATTATGTGCGGTAGAAGTACGCTTGATGTTCGGTATATGTTCGGTTCTACACCGAACATGTAGCGGACATATACCGGACATATACCGAACAAGTACCGAACATCAATTAAGTGTGCTCCCTATCAGCAACGAAGAAAGAGTAAGGGAAGCATATGGTAAGTAGCTGATTAAATCACCGAGCTACAAAGTAAAAACTATCAAGGCTGAATACGGATGGTTTGCATGCTGAAAACTGCTTGAATTCAGCGTGCAAACGATGGGTTTGGAAACTGAATTCTTTTTAGCTTGTTTTTGATCAACAATCAACTTGATTTTGGACATGAAACAACTTAAATAATTTATTTTGTAAGTTGATTGTTCATAACGAGATTATAGATGATAGATGAGAGATTATAGATGATAGATAATAGATAATAGATTATAGATGATAGATGGTTTCAGGTCGCTAACCGCTCAACGCTAAACATTTTTAGCGTTATTTGAAGAATAATTGCTATCTTTGTGGCTGAATTATCACTGAGTAAGAATGAATCTGCCTAAATTCATAATTACCATGGACGGGTATTTCCGTCTGGGAATGGTTAGTCAGCACAAGAATCTGCTGATAGGGGATGATGAGTGCATAGGCGGCGGATACTACCAGTTTGACTGGGTAAGTAACCGCATTGTGCTTGACAGGGCATCGTATGACTTCGGTCGCCCCCGTTGGCATTTGCTGGAAATACTAAAGGTTCCTGCACAATATCGTGGCCTTAGGATTGTGTATGTTTATAACGACGATTTCCACGAGGACTTCTGTGTGAGTGATGAGCTGAAGATTGAATACTACTAATGATCAGATAAAAGAGAAAGATTAAAAGATAAAAGTGAATCTTGAGATAAAAATTAGCGGTTAGCGAATATAGGTATTATGGCATATATGAATAGATTTGGGGAGTCTGACGACTTCCGACGCGAGGAACTGATTCGTGCAATAGAACATTCGATAAAGAACCTGACGCTGCAGGAGCTGGAGGCTCTGTACTACGATATGAGCACGAAGAATTATATTAACGACTAAGAGAGAGAGATAAGCGATGATAAAGGATGTGCACTATAGCTTGCAGATAGACAGAAGGATGAAACCCCTTGTGACGGCAGCAGACTTTGAGGGTCTGCTGGAGCTGGTGTACAGTTTCTCGAACTCGCAGTTCCGCACGGCTGTGTATATGCTGGGCGAACGATATGCTATGGATTTGCCAAGGGATACGTTCTGGGAACTGTTTGCATTATTGCTGGAACGGGATGCCAAAGCTTTCCTTGTGGTTATGCTGAAAGCCCTTTCGGATAGAATGAGTAAAGGGGAGGCTGCCATCAGCGATGAGGGCTTCGGACGTTTGTGCGGTATGATGAATGATATCGACAGACAGAAGACCATCGAATTTCTGTTGCCTTTCCTGACCGACGATGAGCAGGTGAGGCGCTTGTTCCGTTGCTTTGGTATGCAGGAAACGAGCGAGTGGATGCCTTTCCTGATTAGGGTTAACACGCTGCCTTGCGCCTTTGTGCTGTTCTCGTCGCTTCGCTATGTCGAACACGAAAGGGATTACCTGGTGCGCATAGCTTACTACCTGATGAAGCGGGGTGACGGACTGTCCTTTAATCTGGCCAGCCTGATGAAGGCTTACTTTGGTCTGGAGGAACTGAAGGGTACCTTCTCGCTGCAACTGAAACCCTTCGAGCTGGCTCGCCTGGAAACATCCTACAAGGCTTTCTGCGAGAGAATGGCTTAAAGTCCGCCAAAGCTGACGTCCTCGAACACGATGCTGGGCAGCAGCTCTGTCTCCCAAGGGTCGATGTCGTTTCCTAAATCAGAAACACGCTGCCATACATCCAATATATTACCGGTTATATTCATTCCGCTGACGGGTTGCACGATAACTCCGTTCTGAATCAGGAATCCCTCTATGCCATAAGAGAAGTTGCCCGTTGACGGGTCGCAATTTCCACCATTGAAATCGGTTACCAAGATAGTTTTATCAGACTGGGCGATTAGCTGCTGCAACGACTTGCTGTCGCATCCCATAACAAGGTGGTGTATGCCCTGTGTGGTAGGGGGAAGGCCCAACTTATTGGCATAGACAGTATCGATGAAGAATGTATCGAGCACACCCTTGCTGAACAGGCTGCGATGCTGTGTGGCAACACCGTCGTAATCGAAGTAGCAAGCGCCACGGGTACCAGGGATGAGCGGGTCATCGACAATGCTGACGAGTGGCGAGAGCACCTGCTGGTGAAGTTTTCCTGCCAAGAAGGACATCTTGCCGTGCAGGTATTGTCCGTTCATGGCATTGAGGATAGGCTGCAAGAAACTGCCCACAATGGGTGATTCCAGAATCATGCGGTATTGTCCGCTGCTGGTGGGACGACTGCCTATCTTGCGAAGGGTTCGGTCTATCGCCACACGAGCTATGCCATCAGCAGGCATATCCTTAAGGAATATACGTGTCTCGCCCCATCCGTCGGCAGGATGCTGGCCATCCTTGCCCTCGGCCGTAGCAATACTGGTAAGGGTGCAGCATGTGCTTTGCTCGTAGCCCTGAAAGCCATTGCTGATAAGGTAATGTGCCTGATGCTGGCGGTCGGTATAGTGGGTCTGGAAACTAATAAGTCTGGGGCAAAGTTGTGTGCCCTCCTGATTGTTCTGCTGCGCCAAGCGGAGTTTCTCGGAAGGGTCTATAGTGGAAAGGGTGGCATCGAAATTCTGCAGATCGGGGCCACCGCCTTTGTAATAGCGTGAAGGGTCTGCCAGCGTGCGTGCCTCGTCGGGCTCCAGCATACGTGTAGTCTCGATGGCATTGTGTATGAACTGCTTCAGTGCCGCTGGTGCCAGATTGTTGGTATAGAAGAATCCGTCGCGTCCATCAATCAGCAGGTTCAGGGCAAGGGAGGTAGCAGATGCGTGCAGCATCTTCTCGATCTGCCCATTACGTATGATGATGTTATCCTCGTGATTACTCATATGGACAAGTTTGAAATCGGCATTGCTGCAAGCATGCCTGATCTCTTCTGCGACTTTTTCTAATTCATAATTCATAATTCACAATTCATAATTGGTTTACCGTTTACGGTTTACTGTTTACAGTTTTTAATTAAGAATTAAGAGAGAAGAAAGAAGAATTAGGCTTTAGACTTTAACCTGTAACTTGAAACTTAAAACCTGAAACCTGAAACCTGAAACTATCTATCATCTCTTATCTATCATCTCGGTTAGGGAGAGGGGCCTTATCCCACGACTAGTTTGTCCACCAAAACTGTGGGGAGGCCTTGGCTGACTCCTACGCGCTGACCACCCTTGCCGCACATGCCGGCACTGTGGTCTATCCTTAGGTTGTTACCCACCATACTGATATGCTGGAGGGCTTGAGGTCCGTTGCCGATGATGTTCATGTCGCGAAGTGGGGTAGTAAGATGTCCATCCTCGATGAGCCATCCTTTCTTCATAAAGAAAGTGAAGTCGCCAGCCCCTATCTGAACCTGCCCGTTGGTGAAGTTCTGGGCATAGATACCGCGCTTTACGCTGCGTATGATATCCTCTTCTGTTGCATCTCCTGCACACATATATGTACTACGCATGCGTGGCAGGGGCATGTGGCGGAAACTCTCGCGGCGACCGTTGCCTGTGCTCTGTACACCAAAGTGACGGGCACTGATACGGTCGTGCAGGTAGCTGTTGAGGATTCCCTTGTCAACTAAGACGGTACGCTGACCGGGGATACCCTCGTCGTCGTAACGGAGCAGACCTGCATCGTAGGGCTGGGTTCCATCATCTACAATGGTGATGCCCGCATCGCAGATACGCTGTCCCAAACGGCCTGTGAAGATGCTCTCGCCAGTGCGGATGAAATCTGCCTCGAAGGCATGGCCTATGGCTTCGTGCATTAGTATGCCGCTACTTCCTGCTGCCAGGACAACGGGCATCTCGCCACCTTCTATCTGCTTGGCATCAAAAAGGAAAAGAGCCTGCAGGATGGTTTCCTGAAGTAGTTCTTCGATTAACTCGGGTGTGATAAATTCTGCTCCACGCTGGTACATACGACTGCCAAATCCCATCTGTGTTTTACCATCCCTTTGTACAACAACAGAGATGAAAAGGGTGGTTCGGGGGCGATGGTCGGAGAAGCCCGTGCCATCGCTGCAGACGAACTGGATGTTCTGCATGCGTTGGGCTACGTTAGCTTTGACACGCACAACGAGAGGACTGATTTCGTGTGCACGCTTGTTGATAGTGAGCAGAATACTCTTGGAGGCATTGGGCTCCAGCATGGGAACATCCTGCGTCAGGAGAGGGGTGGGTTTGAGAGCGGGTATCTCTGCGGGTGTACCACTGCAGGGAATACTGCCAGCAAAGCGTGCAGCCTGGTGCATAGCCTCGGGACTGAGGTCCATGGTATAGGCGTAGCCCGTCTGTGTACCCTGCACAACCCTTATGCCTGCTCCGTAGAGCATCACCTGTTGCGCCTGACTGACAGTCCCGTCCTGCAGCTCAAGACTGCTGATTCGGGTGTCCTCCAGATAAATATCAGCATACTCTCCACCTCTGCTGAGAGCTGTGGAGAGTATGCTATGAAGTTCCTTTTCTGTTAAAGAAAAATGTTCTGTCTTAGAAGTTGAAATATCGTTTTGCATTATAATATGATATGTCTCGAACCATCTGTTCAATGAACGGCATTTCCTCGGCAGGCAGCTTCCCGTCCTCGACATCCTGACCTATCATGTTGCAGAGTTGACGGCGGAAATACTCGTGGCGGGGATAGGATAGGAACGAACGACTGTCTGTGAGCATACCAACGAAGCGACTCAGGAGTCCAAGGACACTAAGCGCATTCATCTGACGCTCCATACCATCGAGCTGATCGTTGAACCACCATCCGCTGCCGAACTGAATCTTGCCTGGCGTGGGACCTTCCTGGAAGTTGCCTATCATTGTGGCCAGCATCTCATTGTCTGAGGGGTTGATGCAATATAGGATGGTCTTTGCCAGATTGCCTTCGCTGTCCAGCTTATCGAGGAATCGGGAAAGGCTCTCGCTGGTATTCCATGTACCTATACTATCAAATCCAGCATCAGGTCCTAACTGCTTGAACATGCGCGTGTTATTGTTTCGCATAGGTCCATAGTGGAACTGCTGTGTCCAACCAGCCTTGGCATCCTGACGGGCAAACTCGAGGAGTAGGGCAGAGCGGAACTTGTTAACCTCGTCGGCAGTAGGCTGCTTGCCCTCCATCACCTTCTGGAATATCTGTTTAACCTCGGATTCGGCATAATCCTCGGCATAGAACTCGCTCAGTCCATGATCCGAAAGACGACAACCCAGAGAATCGAAGAAATCATGCCGTTGTTGCAAGACATCTATCAACTCGTTATAGCTGGAGATGTTACGTCCTGCCGTCTCGCCCAACTTCTCGATGTACGCCTTATAAGTTTCGGGGTTCTCGATGGCCATTGCCTTGTCTGGACGCCAAGTGGGAAGTACCTTACAACATTGAACATTGGTTTTGGCGGCGTAGGCTTGATGATACTCGAGCGTATCGGCAGGGTCGTCGGTAGTGCAGGCAACCTCAACGTTGTAGCGCTTCATCAGACCGCGAGCAGAGAATTCGGGTTGCTTCAGCTTCTCGTTGCACTCCTCGAAAATCTCGCGTGCCGTATTGGCATTCAGCAACTTATTGATACCAAAGGCAGTACGGAGTTCGAGGTGAGTCCAGTGGTAGAGCGGGTTGCGCATGCAGTAGGGCATGGTCTCGGCCCACTTCTGGAACTTCTCCCAATCGGAGGCATTACCTGTGATATACTTTTCCTCGACACCATTGGTGCGCATGGCACGCCACTTGTAATGGTCGCCACCCAACCATAGCTCAGTAATGGAGCTGAAACGATGGTCCTCTGCCACCTCCTTGGGATTCAGATGGCAGTGGTAATCAATGATGGGAAGATGCTCGGCCTGCTGGTGAAACAGTTGCTGGGCTGTCTCGGTCTGCAGCAGGAAGTCTTTGTCCATGAACGATTCCATACGAATAAGGGCTTAAAGGTTCAGACTTTTGGCAATACCAAGCTCCAGTCCGCGCAATTCTGCCAGACCACGCAGACGACCGATACAGCTATAACCGGGGTTGGTCTTCTTCTTCAGGTCATCGCACATCTGATGTCCATGATCAGGACGCATAACAATGCTCTTCTGGCGCTTCTGCTGAATCTCGAGGAAGGCCTTCATGACCTCGTACATAGGAACATCGCCTTCAAGGTGGTTAGCCTCGTGGAAGTTACCCTCGGCATCGCGCTGGGTGCTGCGAAGGTGAACGAAGTCGATACGGTCCCAGAAACGACGCATCATAGCGGGGAGGTCGTTCTGTGCACTTACACCAAACGAACCTGTGCAGAGGCAAAGGCCATTGGCAGGGCTGGGAACAGCATCGATGAGGGCCTGGAAGTCCTCGGCTGTACTAAGGATGCGGGGAAGTCCGAGAATAGACATTGGTGGGTCATCGGGATGGATAACCAACTTGACGCCAGCCTTTTCGGCTGCTGGGCAAACCTCCTTCAGGAAGTAGATGAGGTTAGCACGCAGCTTCTCGGGAGTGATATCCTTGTAGCGGTCTAACTCTTTCTGGAACTGCTCCAGTGTGAAGCTTTCCTCAGAGCCAGGCAGACCAGCAATCATATTGCGTGTAATGAGTTCCTTCTCGGCATCGTCCATCTTCTCGTAACGAGCCTTTGCCTTTGCGATTTCCTCGGCAGAATATTCTTTCTCTGCTCCTGGACGGTGCAGGATAAAGAGGTCGAAGGCTACGAAGGCAGCACGCTCGAAACGCAAGGCACGACTGCCATCGGGCATCTCGTAAGCCAGATTGGTACGAGTCCAGTCGAGAACGGGCATGAAGTTATAGGTAACAACATCAACGCCGCATTCGCCCAGATTGATGAGACTTTGTTTGTAATTGTCTATGTAAAGTTGGTAATTGCCTGTCTGTGTCTTGATATGCTCGTGTACGGGCACACTCTCGACAGCCGACCAGCGAAGTCCGGCATCCTCGACAATCTTCTTGCGCTTGAGGATTTCCTCCTTGGTCCATACTTCGCCATTAGGGATATGATGTAATGCCGTTACTACGCCTGTGGCTCCAGCCTGACGGATGTCCTGAAGGCTGACAGGGTCGTTGGGTCCATACCAACGAAAACTTTGTTCGCAGAGATACATAATATGAATCTATTTGATGTTGTTAGTGTTAGATAGAGAACGCATCGAAGCCGCCATCGACAACGGAGAGGACTCCTGTGACGAAGCTGCTGGCGTCGCTAATTAAATAATGTATTGTGCCGAAAAGCTCGTCGGGCTCTGCAAAACGACCTGCAGGAGTGTGAGCGATGATTGTCTTGGCACGGTCTGTCAGCGAGCCGTCCTCGTTGGTCAACAGGGCACGGTTCTGGTTTGTCAGCAAGAAGCCAGGCACGATGGCGTTAACACGCAGACTGGGACTGAACTTCGAAGCCAACTCTGTAGCCATGTACTTAGTGTAGTTGCCAATGGCTGCCTTTGCTGCTCCGTATCCTACAACACGTGTCAGAGGACGCAGGGCACTCTCTGAGCAAAAGTTAACAATGGCACCTTTTTCGTTCTTTGCCATAACAGGTACAAACACCTGTGTGGGGATTACGGTTCCGAAAAGGTTCAGCTCGACAACTTTTTTGAAGGCATCAAGGTCGAGGTCGAGGAAGGTCTTGTCTGGAGCAATTGTAGCACCAGCCATATTACCACCGGCAGCATTCAGCAGAACATCTATAGTGCCGAAGCGAGCCACAATATCGTCGCGATTCTGCTCCAGAACCTCTTTCTTCAGTACGTCGGTCACCAGGAAGAGAGCCTCGCCCTTCTTGTTCAGCTCAGCTTCCAATTCCTTGCCTTGGTCTTCTATACGGTCCAGAACGACAACCTTTGCACCTTGTTCTACCAAATAGTGGGCAATGTTTCTACCCAGAATACCGCAGCCGCCAGTCAGTACGACTACCTTTCCTTTAATGTCAAATAAATTTTTCATCGTGTTAATATATTTTTGTTATTGTTATTTTGTCTCTTATTGTTGAACAGGTTTAAATCTGGGAACCAGCACCTTCAGACAGCACCATCCAACCATATAGGCAAGGGCACAGTAGCAGAAGATGATAAAGTAGCCTGCAGGTTTGCCTTCGAAGCCAAGGAAAGACATATTGGTCTGTGCTGCATAGTGGAACAGATTACCAGAGAACTTATTGATGGCATACGAACTGATACCTCCTGCCAATCCGTTGATTCCCGTCATAGTGCCAATGGCTCTCTTGGGGAACAAGTCGCTGGCCACAGAAAAGAGGTTGGCCGACCAAGCCTGATGGGCTGCTCCTGCAATACCAATGAGTATAATGGGGAACCAGTAGCTATATGCTCCCAAGGGTTGTGCAAAGAGGGTGAAAAGGGGGAAGATGGCAAACACCAACATCGCCTTCAGTCGTGCATCATAGGCATTCTGCCCAGTGCGATTGACGATAATGGTGGGGAGTTTACCACCCAAAATAGAAAGCATGGTGATGGCATAAAGCACAAAGATAAGCATCATGGCCACAGGATTATGCGATGGCAGGTTATAGACATCGCTGATGTAGGCTGGTGTCCAAAAAAGGAAGAACCACCATACACCGTCCGTTATGAGTTTAGCCAGGAAGATGGCCCATGTCTGTGGGAAGGTAAACATCTTCAGGAAAGGAATTCCCTTCTGTTTCTGTCCCGCCTCGACAGGAGATGTTGCTTGTGTGTCTTGCCGGATGTATGCAAGCTCTTCCGCATTGACAGCCTTGCATCTCTCGGGCTTCTTATATATGAAAATCCAGAAACCAAGCCAGATGAATCCAAGAGCACCTATGATGATAAATGCCATTTCCCAACCGTTACCAATGCCAAGGTCCTTAAAGTATCGGGCCAGCAAGGGAATGCTAACAGGAGCCACCAATGCACCAATGGTACTTCCTGAGTTGAAGATGCTGGTGGCGTAGGCACGGTCTTTCATGGGGAAATACTCGGCTGTCACCTTGATGGCAGCAGGGAAGTTTCCGCTTTCACCTATACCTAATACAATACGTGATATAATAAAACAATATGCACTTACCGTGCTGACAGCTATTGCAGCAGAGCCTGTTGCTTCGAAAAGTTCCTTTGTGCTACCCATGTCCAGGTGCCACATGGTTGCCAAACCACACAATGCGTGCATACAAGCTCCAAGAGACCAAATGGCTATTGCCCATAGATAACCCCTCCTAACGCCAATCCAATCCATAAAACGGCCAGAGAATAGATTGGCAATGGCATATACAAGGCCAAAGATGGCTGCTATGTTTCCGTAATCGGCATCCGTCCAATGAAATTCGGGTGCTATGAAGTCCTTCCAAGTTAAAGAAAGTACCTGGCGGTCCATATAGTTTATGGTTGTAGCCAGAAAGAGCATTGTGCAGATGACCCATCTATAGTTGGTCATCTTTTGCGTGGTTTTAGTGTTCATTTTTTAGGTTTATTTGCTTATTTGCATGCAAAGATAGCAATAAATAAAATAGCACACAATTATTTTGCATAAATTGTGTGCTACCTTATATTATTTTTGCAATTATTAAGCCGCTATGTCCGTTTCCTCTCCAGATACTCGGCAAAAATACGCGCAGCGCTCTCTACTTTTTGCGCGCATGGACGTTTTTTGTAATATTCTGCGTTCCTTTCGTCTGGTACATAGGTGGTTTTCACAACGGGACAACCATTTAATCCTAACAGTTCGGCACAGATGATGGAGCCGTTTCTTTGCTTGAAGGTTTCGAGAAGTTCCTGCACTACCTTATAGCAGGCTGCTTTTCCTTCACGGTCGTCACCTTCCGTCTGTCCGCAGTCCAGACCTGCCAGTATCACCAGTCCGGATACAGTGCCGCACATCATACGCATTCGACCAACGCCTCCACCAAAGCCTGCTGCAATACGCTTGGCCATTGTCTCGTCTAAACCGTAAAGATCTGCAAAGGCAGCCACTACACTTTGCGAACAACCATATCCGCTCATGAAAAGCTCCACGGCACGTTGTATTCTATCTTCCAAATCTTGACTCATGATGCTGGATTTACAGGTTTTCGCATTCTTTTAGCCACATGGCAGAAGATGCATCGCTTGGCATGCGCCAGTCACCGCGTGGTGAGAGAGAACAACTTCCGACTTTAGGTCCGTCTGGCAGGCAGCTGCGTTTAAACTGTTGCGAAAAGAATCGACGATAGAATGTCTTGAGCCAATGCTTTATTGTCTCGTCGGTATAGGCTGTACCATAGGCTTCCTTGGTCAGGAAGTAAACTTTCTTGGGTCTGAATCCCCATCTGAGCGTATAGTACAAGAAGAAATCGTGCAGCTCATACGGACCAACAAGGTCTTCCGTCTTCTGCGTTATATTGCCTTGCTCGTCAGCGGGGATGAGCTCGGGACTGATAGGAGTGTCAACAATATCATGCAGGACGGTTCTGGTGCTATCGTCCTCGATACTATCGGCTACCCATTTAACCAGATGGCGAACGAGCGTCTTGGGCACGGATGTGTTTACACCATACATGCTCATGTGGTCTCCGTTGTAGGTTGCCCAACCCAAAGCCAACTCGCTGAGGTCGCCAGTTCCGATTACCAAGCCATTCATCTGATTGGCTGCATCCATCAGAATTTGTGTACGCTCGCGGGCCTGACTGTTCTCGTATGTGACATCGTGGTTTTCTGCATCATGACCTAAATCCTTGAAGTGCTGGACACAGGCATCCTTGATGCTAATCTCGCGAATGGTAATACCTAACAGATTCATCAGGTTGACAGCATTGTTGTAGGTGCGGTCGGTAGTTCCGAATCCAGGCATTGTTATGCCCACGATGCCTCTGCGGCTTATTCCCAAACGGTCGAAAGCCTTCACGCACACCAACAGTGCCAAAGTGCTGTCCAAACCTCCACTGATACCAACCACAACGGTCTGTGCACCAGTGTGACTGATTCGTTTGGCAAGCCCCTCGGTCTGGATGCTGAATATTTCCTGACAGCGCTCGTCGAGGTCCTTTCCTGTTGGAACAAATGGGTGAGCATCTATCTTTCGTGTCAGACCGAACTCGCGGGTTTCCGTTCTTTCCGTCTCAATGATGGTTGCCAAATCCTTTCTGGAGTTTGATGCACAGGTGGCGAAAGTGGTGTTAATCCTACGTTCCATTCTTATGCGCTCCACATCAATTTCTGTTTCCAAAAGTTGAGTGCTCAGCTCATGACGGGGTGTTTCGGCAAGGAGATTG
This sequence comes from uncultured Prevotellaceae bacterium, assembly GCA_946619915.1. GTDB lineage: Bacteria > Bacteroidota > Bacteroidia > Bacteroidales > Bacteroidaceae > Physcousia. The sequence goes on from CAMOMP010000033.1 coordinate 22,315, forward strand.
CCGTTTTCGTAGATAAGTCCTTTGGCGCTGAAGACCACATCTTGCGTACTCTCTCCATACCCACAGCTGCTGAAGACGTAGCCTGATATGGTACGGGCACTCTGTTGGGCTAGTAAGCCCTTCAGATAATCGTATTTACCCACAAGGTCATTGTCGGCACTTAGGTTGAAAATGATTTCTGCTCCCTGCATAGCCATATAGCTGCTGGGTGGAATAGGGGCCCATACATCCTCGCATATCTCAACACCAAAGGTGCAGGATGGGGTACGGAAGAGAATGTACTGATTCAGGGGTACCTGCTGTCCGCAGATAAGAAGCGTACCTGCAGCAATGTCAATTCCACTTGTGAACCAACGTTTCTCGTAGAATTCTTTATAGTTGGGCAGATAGGTCTTGGGTATCATACCCAGAATCTTGCCTTTCTGAATAACGGCTGCGCAGTTGAGCAGCGAGCCCTTGTAGGGCACAGGCAGGCCGACAATGCTGATGATGTCCAAACTACGGGTGAAATTCATCAGTTGGATGAGGGCCATTTCTGCTTCCTCCAAGAGAAGTTGCTGCTGAAAAAGGTCCTGACACGTGTATGCCGTAAGCGAAAGCTCTGGCAAACAGATGATTTCCACACCATGTCCTTCTGCCTGAACGATGAGCGATTCTATCTGCTCTACGTTATACTGGCAATCGGCCACCCTCACAGAGGGGATAGCCGATGCTACTTTTACAAAACCGTGGTTCATGTTCAGTTGAGTGTTTAGAGTTGAGTGTTTAGAGTAAGGGGCTTTTATTTTATCATTTCAACACTACGTTTCACGAAGCGTGTCAATGCCTCACCTTTCAGCATACCGTTCTGCAACAATGCCAAGTCAATAAGCTGATGAACGCGTTCGTTGCCGTCGGCATAAGCCTTCAGTACGTCGTTCTTCTTCTTGTTTTCAGCCTGAATGTCATCGCCACACTTCTTCAGGTCGTCTTTCTCCTCCTGAGTGATTTCCTCAGGCTTCTTCTTGTCCTGCTCCTGACGCAATACGGCCTGACGGGCAGACAGGCCCTTGATTTCTGCCTCAATAGGCTTCAGGGCATCTGCAGTATTGGCCTCGCTGTCTTCCAAAACCTGCTTGATAAGTGGAGCGTCCGTATTCAGTACTAAGGTGTACATATCTGGCATATCACCATAGAAGCTCATGCCTGGCTGCAGACGAGCCATTTCCTTCATACGACGCATATACTCGCTCTGGGTAATCATAACAGGAAGCTGTTCCTCGCCAAGTGCCTGCACCTCAACGTGGAAGTCGGTCTTGTCTGTTCGAGGCATTTGGCTGTTGAAGATGCTGGACAGTTTGTCACCTCTCTCTGCCTCCAGAAGGTCACGCTTTGTCTCCTCCTTCTGAATAAGGCGGTCTATTACATCGCCGTCAACGCGAGTGAAAGTGCTCTTCTCCAGTTTACGCTCCAGCATACCTACAAGCGGGGTATCAAGCTGCCCATCCATCAGCAGAACACTATAACCTTTCTGTTTGGCTGCCTCGATGTAGGTATATTGGGCATCGGGATCGTTGGCATACAGGTAAACCAACTGGCCGTCCTTATTGGTCTGGTTGTCCTTGATAAGGGTCTTGTATTCATCCAAGGTGAAGTACTTGCCTTCAGTGTCCTTCAAGAGGAAGTACTTGGTTGCCTTCTCGTAGAAGTCCTCCTCAGAGAGCATACCGTAGTGGATGAAAATCTTGATGTCGTCCCATTTCTTCTCAAAGTCAGCACGTTCTGTCTTGAACAGGCTGGCAAGACGATCACTTACCTTCTTAGTGATGTAAGAACTGATTTTCTTGACATTAGAATCGCTCTGCAGATAGCTACGGCTAACGTTCAGAGGAATATCAGGACTGTCTATAACACCATGCAGCAATGTCAGGAACTCAGGAACGATGCTCTCGACAGAATCTGTTACGAATACCTGGTTGCAGTACAACTGAATTTTGTTGCGCTGCATCTCGATGTTGTTCTTGATTTTGGGGAAGTAGAGAATACCTGTCAGGTTGAATGGGTAATCTACGTTCAGGTGAATCCAGAACAGAGGTTCGTCGGCCATGGGGAAGAGATGATGATAGAACTCCTTGTAATCCTCGTCCTTCAAGTCGTTGGGTTTCTTTATCCAAAGGGGCTCTACATTATTTATTATATTATCCTCTTCTGTATCAACCTGCTTTCCATCCTTCCATTCAGTCTTTTTGCCGAATGCAACGGGTACGGGAAGGAAGTGGCAGTACTTACGCAGCAACTCTTCAATCTTGTTCTTCTCCAAGAACTCCTGGCAGTCATCGTCGATGTGCATAACGATGCTGGTACCACGATCTGTCTTGTCTGCTTCCTCCAGTGTAAACGAAGGACTACCATCGCAGCTCCACTTCATAGCAGGAGCATCCTGATAGCTCTTGGTGATGATGTCTACCTGCTTGCTGACCATGAAGGAACTGTAGAAGCCAAGTCCGAAGTGACCAATAATAGCGTTGGCATCGTCCTTGTACTTGTCCAGGAAGTCATTGGCGCCAGAGAATGCAATCTGGTTGATGTACTTCTCAATCTCGTCGGCAGTCATACCAATACCACGGTCGGTAACTGTGATGGTCTTGGCATCCTTGTCAACGCTGACGGTAACCTTCAGGTCGCCCAGCTCACCTTTGAATTCGCCCTTGCCGCTGAGTGTCTTCAGCTTCTGCGTAGCATCTACGGCATTGCTGACAATCTCACGTAGGAAAATCTCATGATCGCTGTACAGGAACTTTTTGATTACGGGGAAAATGTTCTCTGTAGTAACCCCGATATTACCTTGTTTCATATTAATTTATGAGTTTTTGTTTATCCACAATAACAATCTTATCTTCGCTGACTTCTGCTATCAGCTCTGTTCCGTGTTCGTCTTGCATCAGAACATCGCACAGAGGGTCTTCGAGCATAGTTTGCAGGATACGTTTCAGCGGACGGGCACCGTACTGTACGTCGTAGCCTTTCTTGCCCAACAACTGGCGTGCCTCAGGTGTAACCTCCAACTTAACACCCAAATCTTCTACACGATGGAGTAGGGGCTTCAGCTCTATTTCAACAATCTTCTGAATGCTTTCCTCGTCCAGCTGGTTGAAGTATATGATATCATCCAGACGGTTCAGGAACTCTGGGGCGAACTGCTTCTTAAGTGCTTTGTTCACCAAATCCTTATTCAGTTGCTTGTTATGAGTGATATCAACTCCGCTTTGGAAACCAACGCCATGACCGAAGTCGCGAATCTGCTTGGTTCCGCAGTTGGATGTCATGATGATAATTGTATTCTTGAAATCGATGGTCGCACCGTTTCCGTCAGTCATTCTTCCTTCGTCCATCATCTGCAACAGAATATTGAAGACATCGGGATGGGCCTTCTCTATCTCGTCAAGCAGTACGATGCTATATGGTTTGCGGCGTACTTTCTCTGTCAACTGTCCGCCTTCTTCAAATCCCACATATCCTGGAGGAGCTCCTACCATACGGCTAACGGTATGCTTCTCCATATACTCGCTCATGTCAACTCTGATGATACTGTTGGCAGAACCAAACATAGCCTCTGCCAGACATTTGGTTAGGTAGGTCTTTCCAACACCGGTAGGTCCTACGAACATGAATGTTCCGATAGGTTTCTTGGGGTCCTTCAGACCGATACGACTGCGCTGAATGCTTCTGACAATGGCTTGAATAGCATCGTCCTGACCAATAACGGCATTCTTCAGATTGCCAGCCAGGTTCCTCAACTTCTGATTTTCTTCTTCACCTATGCGCTGTACAGGGATGCCTGTCATCATACTGATAACATCGGCCACAATGGTTTCATCCACTTGTGGGCGGTCGTTCTTGATGCTAGCTTCCCATTCTTTTTGTTTTTCCTGAAGAGCATGTTCTATGTTCTTCATTTGGTCGCGACATTCCGCAGCCATCTCAAAGTCCTGCTTCTTGACAGCCAGCTTCTTCTTCTCCTGCAGTTCTTCCAAATGAGCTTCCAACTGTGAAATTTCATCAGGGACAGGAACTTCCTGAATGTGCATTCGACTGCCAGCTTCGTCCATTGCGTCAATTGCTTTGTCGGGGAAACTGCGTTCTGTGACATAACGGTCTGTTAGCAATACACAAGCAGCCAATGCTTCTGGCGTGTAGGTTATGTTGTGATGTTCCTCGTAACGCTCTTTCAGGTTCTGTAGGATTTGTAGCGTCTCCTCTTTGGTGGTAGGTTCTATCATTACTTTCTGGAAACGTCTGTCCAGTGCGCCGTCTTTTTCGATGGTTTTCCTGAACTCGTCTGTTGTGGTAGCACCTATGCATTGGAATTCGCCTCTGCTAAGTGCAGGTTTCAGCATATTGGCAGCATCCATTGATCCGGCAGCTGCGCCTGCACCAACAAGGGTGTGAATCTCGTCAATGAAAACAATTATATCCGGGTTCTTCTGCAGTTCCAGGATGATGCTACGCATGCGTTCCTCAAACTGGCCACGATACTTGGTTCCAGCCACAACGCTGGCCATATCCAGTACAACGACACGTTTGTTCCAAAGCAAATGACTAACTCTGTGTTGTACAATACGCTGAGCCAAGCCTTCTACAATGGCACTCTTACCAACACCAGGCTGTCCTATCAGAATGGGATTGTTTTTCTTGCGTCGGCTTAGAATCTGAGCTACGCGCTCTATTTCCTTTTGGCGACCGATAACAGGGTCCAGCAACCCGTCGGCAGCTGCTTGTGTCAGGTCTGTGCCGAAGTTATCAAGAACGGGTGTCTTTCCCGTTCCTTTCTTCTTGATTTGTATGATGGATAGCGCACCGGTATCATCGCCCTGGGCTGTTTCCATGTTGTCATCCTCTTCCCCGTCATCATCAGAGTCGTTGCTTGAATCTTTCACCTCCTCCTGAGTGGTGCCCTTCTGTTGTAAAATCTGTGTAATAGCCTGGTAGGTGATGTTCATACGCTCGAGAATCAGGCTGGCATCGCTGTCGCCCAATTTCAACAAAGCCAATAATACGTGTATAATATATATAGTATCTGACTTCATCTGCTTTGCCTCCAACACGCATACCCTGAGAATGCGTGAAGCCGTGATGTCAAAGGTCATGTCTGTAATTGATGGCGGAACCAACACCTGCTTTTGCTTGGCAATAGCCTCCAATTCCTGTTTCAGCAGAGCCAGGTCGGGCTGTATCTGTAACAAAGCATCCCTGGCTGGATTCTGTTCTTTCTGTCGCAAGATTGCCAAAACCAGGTGTATGGGTGTCACACAGTCGTTATGTAGGCGTTCAGCTTCTTCTTTGCTGAATGCCAACACGGTATTCATTTCTGGTGAGAACTTTATTGTCATCTATTTCTTCCTCTATTTATTATAACATGTAATCATACAAGTTAATACAAAATGCGTGCCAATAATTCGAAAATATGTCGCATTGTCGCAATTTTAGCCCGAACGGACATCTTAACCCATGATACTTTTCAGCGCAAATTTACGGAAATGTTTCTTATTAGCCAACACTTTACATTATATATTATATAAAAACGCCAGTTTTTCACTAATCCGCTTGTCACTGTCTTAAAGCCACTTTACCCCTTATTTTACCCCTTTAAATGGACAGTGTTTTGATTTATGTCAATAAAGAAGAAAGTTTTTGCGCTTTCTTGTTCGTAAATTTGGTTTGTAGCGCAAAATTGGCGTACCTTTGCACCAGCAAAAGAAAACATAGTGTTGTTAGTTTTAGTTTAAGGTTAAAGAAAAGTTTTTAGGTTAATTAGTTAAGGTAAAGATTATTACTTTAAGAGACGCAAGGTCTGCCGTGAGGTAGGCCTTAGTTTTTTTATATACTTGTTACTTTCTATTCTTCACCTTGTGTTTTTCTCTGTTGATGAATCTGTTTTGTGTATTTTTCTGTGCAATATAACGGTGGATTCATTATTTTTATGTACTTTTGCAATTGAAATTACGTAATTTAGCATTAATATGGGATTCTTTAATTTCTTCTCAAAGGAAAAGAAGGAGACTTTGGATCACGGTCTGGAAAAAACGAAGGAAAGCTTTTTCGGAAAGCTCTCGAGGGCCATTGCTGGTAAGTCAACCGTTGATGATGATGTGCTGGACAATCTGGAGGAAGTCCTGGTGACAAGCGATGTCGGGGTGGACACTACCCTGAATATCATACAGCGCATAGAGGCTCGTGTGGCTAGGGATAAATATGTCTCTACAAATGAACTGAACAATATCCTTCGTGATGAGATTGCTCAGCTTTTGACGGAAAATAATACCGATGATACCGAAGGATTTAAACTACCCGAGGGAAAGAAGCCATATGTTATTATGGTGGTAGGTGTGAATGGTGTTGGTAAAACCACCACTATAGGCAAGTTGGCATATCAGTTCAAACAAGCAGGCTATAAGGTCATGCTGGGTGCTGCAGATACGTTTCGTGCAGCAGCTGTAGAACAGTTAGTGATTTGGGGCGAGAGAGTTGGCGTACCTGTCGTCAAACAGAATATGGGCAGTGATCCCGCCAGTGTCGCATACGATACCCTGAATAGCGCCATTGCCAATGGGGTGGACGTTGTGCTGATAGACACGGCTGGACGTCTTCATAATAAGAAGGGACTGATGGACGAGCTCTCCAAGATTAAACGTGTGATGCAGAAGCTTATTCCCGATACACCAGACGACGTGATGTTGGTATTGGATGGAAGTACTGGTCAGAATGCCTTTGAGCAAGCCAAACAGTTTACGCAAGCAACAGATGTTACCAGTATGGCTATCACCAAACTGGATGGCTCGGCAAAGGGTGGAGTAGTGATTGGCATCAGCGACCAGTTTAAGATTCCCGTTCGTTATATCGGATTAGGAGAGGGAATGGAAGACCTGCAAGGGTTTAATCGCAGGGAGTTTGTGGATTCGCTCTTCAAAAATTGAGAATTGAGAATTTTTTTTTATCTTTTCTCTTTTAATTTATATCTCTGAATCGAAATGAAGAAACCTGTTGTTGATATAATTACACTTGGTTGTAGCAAGAATCTGGTGGATAGTGAAAAGCTAATTCGCCAACTTGAACTGAACGGTTTCGGCGTAACTCATGATGCTGAAGACCCACAGGGCGAGATAGCTATTATCAATACTTGCGGTTTCATCGGTGACGCCAAGGAAGAAAGTATTAACATGATACTTGAGATGGCTCAACGCAAGCAGACGGGAAATCTGAAGAAGTTGATTGTAATGGGTTGTCTCTCCGAGAGATATCTTCATGAGTTAGAGGGAGAATTGCCTGAAGTTGACAGTTTCTACGGCAAGTTCGACTGGGAGAAGATAATTTCAGATTTAGGCAAGACTTATCACAAAGAGGCTTGCAATTCGAGACGTATTACCACGCCCAGCCATTATGCCTATCTGAAAATCAGCGAGGGCTGTAATCGCACTTGCTCGTATTGTGCAATTCCTATTATAACAGGTACTCATAAGAGCCGACCCATTGAGGATATCGTATCCGAAGTGCAAGAACTGGTTTCAAAAGGTGTTAAGGAGTTTCAGGTCATTGCCCAGGAACTTACCTATTATGGGTTGGATTTATATAAGGAGCGTAAGATTGCCGAACTGATAGAGCGCATAGCTCAGGTTCCAGGTGTTGAATGGATCCGACTGCATTATGCTTATCCTACGCAGTTCCCTATGGATTTGCTTCGGGTCATGGCAAAGTATAATAATGTATGTAAGTACCTCGACATAGCTTTACAGCATTGTTCGGATAGCGTGTTGGCCAATATGCATAGGAATATAACCAAGGAACAAACCTATACGTTGCTGGAGACTATTCGTAAGGAAGTTCCAGACATTCATATTCGAACAACGCTTATGGTGGGTTATCCTGGCGAGACAGATGCAGACTTCGCTGAATTGGTGGATTTTGTTAAGTGGGCAAAGTTCGATAGGATGGGGGCTTTTGCCTACAGTGAGGAAGACGGAACCTATGCTGCTGAAAATTATAAAGATGACGTTCCGGCTGATGTTAAACAGGCAAGATTAAGTAAACTGATGCGCGTACAGCAGAATATTAGTCTGGCATGTCAGGAAAATAAGGTTGGCAAGACGTTCAAAGTTATAATTGATCGTTTAGAAGGCGATTTTTATATTGGAAGAACAGAATTCGACTCTCCTGAAGTTGACCCTGAAGTACTTATCCGTAAGACAGATAACTCGGAGTTGAAGATAGGAGAATTCTATAATGTACAGGTTGATGGTGCAGAAGAGTTTGACTTGTATGCTCATGTTGTATAAGAAATATCTGGTTGTAATATGAACAATAAAGAATTTTTGGCTTCTTTAAGCGCAAAGACTGGTTACAATGCCAAACAGACAGGGCAGATGGTTATGGATGTTATTAGGTCTATATCAGATGAACTGATTGAAGAAAATACCGTTGGAATCACTGGTTTCGGAACATTCGAAGTAAAGAAGAAATTGGAACGTGTTTTGGTAAATCCTTCAACCAAGCAGCGCATGCTTGTTCCACCTAAGATGGTGGTTAGTTTTAAGCCCAACACAGGAATGAAAGATAAGGTTAATGGTAAATAAGTTATAATATGGAAGGTAAAGTTTTACTTCAAGATTTGGCTCAATCATTAGCCGCCAAGAGAAAGATGCAGAAAAAAGATGCTGAAGCCTTTCTGAAAGCATTCTTTGAAACCATAAGCAATGGCATCCTGGATGATAAAATTGTCAAGATAAAAGGTCTTGGAACCTTTAAGATGATTGAGGTTCAGGATCGTGAGAGCGTGAATGTAAATACTGGCGAAAGAATTGTCATTCCAGGTCATTCCAAGATTTCTTTCACACCAGATGCAGAATTGAAGGATGAGGTGAATAAACCTTTTGCCCTTTTCCAAACCGTTATTATAAACGATGGTACATCCATAGAGGATATGGAGAAGGTTGACGTTCCGCCTGTTGATAATTCACAAGTTATAGAAGATAGTCAGAATAATAAGACAGAAGAGTCTGTTGCCGTCCAGGAACTTGTAGTTTCTGATAATCAACCGATTGCATCTGTTGTAGAAGAGCCTGTTATTCCTACAGAACCCGAAACACCTGTTGTTCCTGAAGAATCTGTCGTTCCTGTTACTCCTGTTGCAACGCCAGCTTCAGAGGCACCTTCGGAGCCAAAAATTGAAAATGTTTCATCTCTTACCAGTCAACCAACAGTTTCCTGCAAGCATAGTTGGTGGTATATTAGTCCTGCCATGACGGCATTACTCTTTGCTTTCTTCTGGATCGTTTTGCTGGTTGGATATTTCGTCGGAAGTAATAATTGGGTATACCTTGAGAAAATTTTCAACAAACCCACACAAGAAACTGTTGTACAAATAGATACTGTATTAGTTGAGAAGTTGGTAGAGCCAGATTCTGTATACATTCAAGGATTGGAAGATTCTCTAAGAAATGTTATTTCACAGGAAACTAAAGTCAAAAAGGAATTGCCTAAGACGCTAGTTCAACAGCCTGCTAAAACAGAGGCAAAACCTGTTGCCGTGACCAAAAAATCTCCTGTTGCATTTGAGATCGTTGGTTACAAGGGAACTCGTACTATCCAGTGGGGTGACTACCTGCTGAAGATTGTTCGTCAGGAATACGGAACAGAAGATGCGTTGAAGTATGTGATTTCGTACAACAACTTTACGAACCCCGACAATTTGCCCGTTGGCACAGAGATTAAGTTACCTAAATTAAAAGAAAAATAACATAACTATTATCTTATAGATAATCATTTAACAGAATTAAACATCAGTGTAACCTTTTTTTGTATTTTGCGTGTTGTAAATATCTTTGAAAAGTAGTAATTTTGCGCTCAAAAAGATAAAAAATACAACATAAAAAATGGCAGAATCAATAGATATTCGTGAACTAAATGAACGAATAGAGAAACAGAGTGGGTTCGTAACCAATTTGGTTACAGGAATGAACCAGGTGATTGTTGGACAGAAGCATCTTATAGAATCATTGTTGATAGGTTTGCTTAGTGATGGTCATGTGTTACTGGAAGGTGTCCCTGGTTTGGCAAAGACAAAGGCCATAAAGACCTTGTCTCAGTTGGTTGACGCTAAGTTCAGCAGAATACAGTTTACACCCGACCTTCTTCCTGCTGACGTTATAGGTACAATGATCTATAGCCAGAAGGACGAGAAGTTCATGGTTGAGAAGGGTCCCGTTTTTGCCAACTTCGTTTTGGCTGATGAAATCAACCGTGCTCCTGCAAAGGTGCAGAGTGCATTGTTGGAAGCTATGCAGGAGCGTCAGGTTACTATTGGTAAGACAACCTTCGAATTACCCAAGCCTTTCTTGGTGTTGGCTACCCAAAACCCAATTGAGCAGGAAGGAACCTATCCTCTGCCTGAGGCTCAGGTGGACCGTTTCATGC
>CAMOMP010000034.1:0-32633 GCA_946619915.1 uncultured Prevotellaceae bacterium
CATCAACGTGCTCTACAGCGAATACCTCAACTACGACCCGGCCGATCCTGCATGGGAGGGCCGCGACCGTTTCTTCCTGGATCCCGGACACATGTCACCCATGCTTTATGCTGAACTGACACTTATTGGCAAATACACAATGGAGGAGGTGATGCAACTACGTCAATGGGGCTCCCCTACTCCCGGACATCCCGAAGTTTGCTATGAGCGTGGTATCGAAAACAGTTCTGGTCCTCTGGGACAAGGACACACCTATGCCGTTGGCGCTGCAATAGCAGCAAAGTTCCTGGCAGCAAAGACAGGGAACCCAACCTTCGAGAAAGAAACTATCTATGCATATATCAGCGACGGTGGCATTCAGGAGGAGATTAGCATGGGAGCTGCACGAATTGCAGGCACCCTGGCACTTGATAACCTTATCATGTTCTACGACTCAAATGACATTCAACTGTCAACAGAGACAAACGTAGTAATGAACGAGGACACCGCAGCCAAATATCGTGCATTGCATTGGGAGGTTATCGAAATCGACGGAAACAACGTAGAGCAAATACGTTCTGCCATAGAGAAGGCAAAGAATGTAAAAGACAAGCCTACCCTCATTATTGGTAAATGCGTAATGGGCAAGGGTGCCAAGAAGGCAGACGGAACAAGCTACGAGCACAATTGCAGTACTCACGGTGCACCTTTAGGCGGCGATGCTTACCGTAACACCATCAAGAATCTGGGAGGAGACCCAGACGATCCATTCGTAATATGGCCTGAAGTACAGGAGATATACAATGCCCGTATGAAGGAACTGGAAGGTATTGTTGCTAAACGTCACCAGGAGGAAGCTAACTGGGCAGAGAAGAATATCGAGAAGGCTAATCAACTGAAGGACTGGTTTGCCAATAAGATTCCCGCTATCGACTGGGACAGCATCCAGCAAAAGCCCAACGATGCTACACGTAACGCATCCAGCGCCTGTCTGAGTCTGTTGGCTAAGCAGGTACCCAATATGATTGTTTCATCTGCAGACCTCTGCAATTCAGACAAGACTGACGGATTCATCAAGGGAGGTGCCAGCGACATCACAAAAGAAAACTACGGAGGTGGTTTCCTGCAGGCTGGTGTAGCCGAACTGACAATGGCATGCTGCTGTATTGGTATGGCCCTTCATGGCGGAGTAATTGCTGCATGCGGAACATTCTTTGTATTCAGCGATTACATGAAGCCCGCCATCCGTATGGCTGCACTTATGGAACTGCCAGTCAAGTTCATCTGGACTCACGATGCATTCCGCGTAGGCGAAGACGGACCTACTCACGAACCCGTAGAACAAGAGGCACAGATTCGTCTCATGGAGAAACTGAAGAATCATAGCGGTCGTAACTCTATGCTTGTCCTTCGTCCTGCAGATACAAATGCTACTACAGTATGCTGGAAACTGGCTATGGAGAATACAAAGACTCCCTCTGCTCTTATTCTCAGCCGTCAGACTATAGAAAATCTTCCCGAAGGAACACCATATGAGAACGCAAAGTTCGGCGCATACATTACAGCAGAAAGCGACGATACATTCGATGTGGTTCTGGTTGGTAACGGTTCAGAGGTAAGTACTCTTGTTGCAGGCGCACGCCTACTTCGCAAAGACGGAATAAAGGTACGAATCGTAAGCGCTCCAAGCGAAGGACTCTTCCGCGAGCAGACTCCGGAATATCAGAATGAGATAATCCCCGCAGGAAGCAAGGTATTCGGTCTTACAGCTGGATTGCCCGTCAACTTACAGGGCTTCTTAATTGGCGCTCACCCCAGTAGCCGTATATGGGGCCTCGAGAGCTTTGGTTTCTCTGCTCCCTACAAGGTTCTTGACCAGAAACTTGGATTCAATGCAGAGAACGTCTACAATCAGGTAAAAGAATTACTTCAGGCATAATCGAATATGAAAATAGGACTTGCCAGCGACCACGCTGGATTCGCTCTTAAAGAGCATGTGAAAGAATACCTGACATCCAAAGGTATGGAGTTTGAGGATTTCGGCACATATAGCGAGGAAAGTTGCGACTATCCCGATTTCGGACACGCATTAGGTTCTGCTATCGATGCAGGAACAGTATATCCCGGTATAGCTATTTGCGGAAGCGGAGAAGGCATTAGCATGACGCTCAACAAACATAAATCTGTAAGAGCCGGATTATGTTGGATTCCTGAGATTGCACATCTTATCCGTCAGCATAACGATGCCAATGTCTTGGTTATGCCCGGACGATTCATCAACAATGACGAAGCCGATGCGATTATGGACGAGTTCTTCGCAACACCCTTTGAAGGAGGACGTCACCAGAAACGCGTTGACAAGATTCCATGTTAATGGATTAGGGAATACGGATTAGAGATTAGAACAACATAACATGAAAGGGCTGGAAAATTCCAGCCCTTTCATTATTATAATGAAATAAAATTTACTTGTCCAGCACACAATACTTCGAACTGTTGCTTTTATACTCAGGAACGATCTCCTTCATAATCTTAACGATATTCATATCGTCAAAGTCCCCTGCAGCCTTAATCAGACGATCCTCGTCGGCACATACAGCACTGTAGTCGTATTCGCGAACAGAGGCTATCATAATCTTGGGATGTATGGTAGGCTTTGTGCTTTCCATATCCGACAACACCTCTTCGTAAAGCTTCTCACCATCTCTAAGACCTGTGAACTTGATGTCGACATTCTTGGCACCAGATAGTTTAATCATACGCATTGCCAGGTCTGCAATACGTACAGGCTTACCCATATCGAAGACAAATATCTCGCCTCCCTTACCCATTGTACCAGCTTCAAGAACAAGCTTACATGCTTCTGGAATAAGCATGAAGTAACGGATAATATCAGGATGAGTAACCGTTACGGGACCACCCATCTTTATCTGCTCCTTGAAAATGGGAATAACGGAACCATTAGAACCAAGGACATTACCAAAACGTGTTGTCACGAACTGAGTGATAGGCTTCTCCACATCTTCTGCCACAGCAATCGGACAGGTGTCCTCAGCAATAGTCTTGTTCAGAGACTGACAATATATCTCACAGATACGCTTAGAACATCCCATAACGTTGGTGGGGTTCACAGCCTTATCCGTAGAAATCATCACAAACTTCTTGGTGCCATACTTAACAGCCAGGTCGGCTATTACATGCGTACCATATATATTATTGCGTACAGCTTGTCCAGGATTATCTTCCATCATAGGCACATGTTTGTATGCAGCTGCGTGGAAAACATAATCAGGACGATGATCGGAGAATATCTTCTCCATATGTTTCTTATCTGTTATACTCGTAACAATGGTAAAGGACTTGATATTGGGGAACTCACGCTCCATTGTCAAACGAACCTCATGCATGGGCGTTTCTGCTTGATCTATCAGCACCATCTCAGACGGGTTATAGATAGCAATTTGTTTTACCATCTCACTTCCTATAGATCCTGCCGCACCTGTAATCAAGATTACCTTTCCTGTAAGTAGCTGTCCTATGGCATCCATGTTAACCTCAATTTTGTTTCGAGGCAGCAAATCCTCTATATCAACCTCCTGCAGATGCTGATGCTGCAAATCTGTCTGGCCATTCCATTCCTCAGCCTGAGGAATCATCATTATCTTGATTTCGTTAGCAATCAATTCATTGATTAACTCCTCACGAGTACGGAAATGTTCAACTTCCAAGGGACTGACAATCAGAATCTCAGCCCCTTTCTCCTTCATGTGATTAATCAGGCGAGGACTATCATGATGTACAAGAGCGCCCATCAGATACTCTGAATACTTGTATTCATCGGGAGTGACAAAACCAACCACCTTATATTGCATAGGATTTTGGTTCTGGATACTCTTTGCCAAGCCTACTCCACCAGCATGAACACCATAGATGAATACACGTTTTGTATATGAATCCATCCTGAAGAAATCATACATGATCTTCACGCAGACGCGTACAGCAGCCATGAACATTGTTACCACAATAAATAGACCTATACACTCTGATATAGTGAAGGGTTCGATGTTACTTATATCGGTTTCATCAATAAGATAACATGCCAGATATGATATGATTGTTGCACATAGATTGGCAGAGACCAAGTGCTGAAGGTCTATAAATGACGAATATCTGACAATACCGGAATAAGTATGGAAAAGCCTAAAGAAAACGATGAAGAAAGGTATCAGGAATAGAAGCCTATATGTCATAGGCCACATTTCCTCAAGGAATGCTAAACTGTCAAGATGCAGGAAATATACTACATATCCTGAAAATAGGACTATAAAACAATCCAATAGTAACAACCCCCAATAAGGCAACGCCTTCTTGGAGAAGTACCAATTAGTTAGGGAAGATAACCATTTCATCTTATTTGCGCATTAACTTAGTCTATAATATTGATTTTTAAGGCGTTCCCCCCCCGCAAAATGCGGAGGGGAAGAAGGAAAGGTATATTTATTCCCATTCAATTGTCGAGGGTGGCTTAGAAGAGATGTCGTAACAAACTCTATTTACGCCCTTAACCTTATTGATTATTTCTGTACTTACTTTTGCCATAAAGTCATATGGGAGATGTGCCCAGTCTGCTGTCATGGCATCTGTACTGGTTACAGCACGCAGAGCAACGGGATTCTCGTATGTACGCTCATCACCCATCACACCTACGCTGCGAACGTCTGAAAGTAGGATTGTACCTGCCTGCCAGATCTGGTCATACAGGCTAACCTCAATCTCTCCGTTCTTCATGTCTGCAGGAACACCTGCTGCCAAGACTCTGCGTGCTTCCTCGCCACTCAGCTTAACCTTGTAATCACGAAGGCCACGGATATAGATATCATCTGCATCCTGCAAGATACGTACCTTTTCGCGAGTGATAGCACCAAGAATACGAACAGCCAATCCTGGGCCGGGGAAGGGATGACGAGTAATCAGATGCTCGGGCATTCCCAATTCACGTCCTACTCGACGAACCTCGTCCTTGAACAACCACTTCAAGGGTTCGCAAAGAGAAAGATGCATTTCCTCTGGCAAACCACCCACATTGTGGTGACTCTTAATAACCTTACCTGTGATGTTCAAACTTTCGATTCGGTCAGGATAAATAGTTCCCTGTGCCAGCCATTTGGCATCGGTAATCTTTCTTGCCTGCTCGTTGAAGACCTCGATGAAATCGCGGCCGATAATCTTACGCTTCTTCTCAGGCTCTGTAACACCATCAAGGTCAGAAAGGAACTTCTCACTGGCATCTACGCCAATAACATTCAGTCCCAAGCACTCGTAATCGCGCATTACATCAGTAAACTCGTTCTTACGGAGCATACCATGATCCACAAAGATACAAGTCAACTGACTTCCGATTGCTCTGTTCAACAGAACAGCACAAACGCTACTGTCAACACCGCCTGAGAGTCCCAGGATAACACGGTCTGTTCCTATTTGTTCACGCAACTCGCGTACAGTTGTTTCAATATAATTGGCAGCTGACCAGTCCTGTCTGCCGCCACAGACATCCACAACAAAGTTCTTCAGCAACAGCGTTCCCTGTACACTATGGAACACTTCAGGATGGAACTGAACACCAAATACAGGCTTGCCACCATTAAATGATGGAATGAAATAGGCTGCATTCTTCACCTGAGGAGTGCTGGCAGCTATCTGAGCACCTGTAGGAATAGCTGTTATGGTGTCTCCATGAGACATCCATACCTGGCTATTATCATCGAAGCCACGGAACAGAGCGCATTCCTTATTAATTGTTGTCAGGTTCTGACGACCGTATTCGCGACTACCTGCAGGTTCGACATTTCCACCATTATTATAGGAAATGTATTGAGCGCCATAGCAGATTCCCAGAACCGGGAGTTTTCCCATAAACTGGCTTAAATCAACCTTAAAGGCCTCTGGGTCATAAACACTAAAGGGACTGCCAGAGAGGATAACGCCTATCACATCTGGGTCGCCAACTGGAAATTTGTTGTAAGGGAGAATCTCACAGAACGTATCTAATTCACGAAGTCTTCTTGCTATAAGCTGTGTTGTCTGTGAGCCAAAATCAAGGATTATAATCTTTTGTTGCTGCATATGCGGCTTAATTTCTTTATTATTCACCTTTGCAAAGGTACGACAAAGATTCTAAACATTGTTAAAAAACATGTTTTTTTTCGAAAAACAAACAACTTTTCTGACTAATTGTAGTTTTACTCCACAAAAATAAGTATTTTTGCGAAATATATAACGAAATAAATTTAAGTATGGATTCAAAACACAAAAACGACACTATTGTAATCATTCCAACATATAACGAGAAGGAAAACATAGAAGCCATCATCAGGGCTGTCACAAGCCTCGAGAAGGGGTTCGATGTACTTATCATAGACGACGGGAGTCCTGACGGAACAGCTCAGATTGTCAAAGATCTGATGAGTTCCGAATTCCAAGACCGTCTTTTTCTTATAGAACGTAGTGGAAAGCTTGGCCTAGGAACCGCTTATATCAGAGGTTTCAAATGGGCTATTGAAGAGAAATACGACTACATCATCGAGATGGACGCCGACTTCAGTCACAATCCCGCAGACCTTCCACGTCTCTATGCTGCATGCCACGATGAGGGAGCCGATGTTTCCGTAGGAAGCCGTTACGTTACAGGTGTTAACGTCGTTAACTGGCCTATAGGACGTGTACTGATGAGCTACTATGCCTCGGCATACGTTCGAACAGTCTTAGGAATCTCTCTGCGAGACACAACAGCAGGTTTTGTATGCTACAAACGTCAAGTGCTCGAAGCCATTGACCTCGACAATATCCGTTTCAAGGGATATGCATTCCAGATTGAAATGAAGTATACTGCCGTCCGTTTGGGATTCAAGGTTAAGGAGGTCCCCGTTATATTCGTAAACCGCGAATTGGGAACAAGCAAGATGAGTGGCGGCATATTTGGCGAAGCCCTCTTTGGAGTCATGAAACTAAGATTGGGAAAAGTCAGAAAGAAGGCTTAAATGAATTTCGAAATCAAAGATGTTGTCGTTGTCAACGAAGGGGAGCAGTTTCTTGGCTCTGTCTTTGTTGAGGACGGCATTATAACTAAAATCACAAAATCTTCTTATCCCATAGATGAGGAGGCAGAAAGCGAAAGGCTATACCTTCTTCCTGGCGTAATCGATGACCATGTGCATATGCGTGACCCAGGTCTTACGCATAAAGCCGACATGGACACAGAAACTCGAGCAGCAGCTGCCGGAGGTGTTACAACCGTACTTGACATGCCCAACGTGTCACCCCAGACAACCACCCTGCCCCTTCTGGAAGAACGATACAAGATGGCAGCTGAGAAGTGTCACGTCAATTACGGCTTTTTCTTAGGTGCAACGAACAACAATATTCAGGAAATCCGCAACGTTGACCCGCACCGTGTTCCAGGTGTCAAACTCTTCATGGGAAGCAGTACTGGCAATATGCTGGTTGACAAGGAAGAAGCCCTCAGAGACATCTTCCAACATTGCCCCACATTATTAATGACGCATTGCGAGGATACGAACCGTATCAACCAACGCATGACAGAGTTTAAATCGATGTATGGCGATGATCCTGCTGTTATCCATCTCCCTGAAATACGCGATGCCAAGGCTTGCTACCAAAGTACAGAGTTGGCCGTCCGCCTTGCAAAGGAGACTGGAGCTCGACTGCATGTAGCCCACTTGACGACAGCATGTGAACTGAATCTGTTCACGCCTAACGACAAACAGATAACAGCCGAGGCCTGCGTAGCTCATCTTCTCTTCTGCAATCAGGATTACCAACATCTAGGCGCACGCATCAAATGTAATCCTGCCATCAAGAGTTCAGAAGACAGGCAGGCACTCCGACAGGCACTCTCCGATGGCAGAATCGCCGTTGTAGGAACAGACCATGCACCCCATCTTCTGAGCGAGAAAGAAGGCGGATGCTGCAAGGCCATGAGTGGTATGCCCATGGTGCAGTTCAGTTTGCCTGCTATGCTAAGCCTAGTGGACGAAGGAGTCCTAACCATTGAGCGTATGGTAGAACTCATGTGCCACAATCCTGCCCAACTCTTTGGAATAGAAAAGCGTGGCTTCATCAGGGAGGGATACCATGCCGACCTTACATTGGTTCGTGCCAATAGTCCTTGGCAAGTAAACAAGGGTGTTATACAGAGCCGTTGCGGCTGGAGTCCATTAGAAGGAAAGACCTTCAACTGGAAAGTCTGCCAGACATACGTCAACGGTCGGCTTGTCTGGGATGGCAAGCAGATTAACCCGAGTATTCTGGGACAAGCTGCAAGATTCAATTCATAGGCTGACACAACATTAATTTATCATATAATCCCTTTTCTCTATATAGGCTTTCGAAACTATCATAGTTAACAGATGATAGCATCATAAAAAGCAAGCACTACTATAGGAAAAAGGGATTTTCTATGGAATAAAACATTCTAATATGGCTTACAAAAATTATTTTCAAGCTTTGAAAATATATTTTCATGACTTGATAATTTATTTTCAAACTTTGATTATATATTTTCAAAGCTTGAAAATAGTTTTATCACGTAGAATTAAAACTTTTACTACTAAGACAAGAAGAATTTCTGCTATAGCCTGAAGAACTTTTGCAGGGAGTCGGCAGACACCCCTCTGCGCTTGGCATAATCCTGTAGCTGGTCCTCTCCTACCTTACCTACAGAGAAATGGCAAGTTGCAGGATGCGAGAACATAAAGCCACAGGTACTGGCATGAGGAATCATCGCCCCGTTTTCTGTTAACTTTATGCCCAAAGAGGGAAAATCCAGCAAGTCGGAAAGAATGAAGCAAACGCTCTGGTCTGGTAACGACGGGTAGCCTATGGCTGGGCGCTTACCTTGATATTTCTCAGCAAAGAGTTCTTCCACAGTAAGATGTTCGTCTGGAGCATATCCCCACCATTCACGTCTTGTCTGCAGATGTCCCAACTCAGCCGTTGCCTCGGCAAGACGATCAGCAATCAAGGCCTCTTCCAACCTATCTGTAGGAACAGCAGAAGAGACTGTACTGGCAAAAACACCAATCTTGTCAGGAATACCAGATGACAGAGGTCGGACAAAGTCAGCAAGACAAAGGCAAGGTTTTCCTTCATCAGGATGCTGTTGACGAAGGAATGGAATACGTTGGCCTGAGTCAGCAATAACAATATCCTCGTCCTCGGAGTTAGCTTCCAAAAGTCGGAAGCTGAAAACAGTATAATAACCAGCCTCATCCCATTGACGCAGAATCAGCTGGGCCTCATCAAAAAGTTTCATGGCCTGCTCAGCTCGCTGCCTCTCTTCCTCAGGGAAAGCCTGCAACCAATTCTGTCTACAAGCCACACAACCATGCACACTCGCTATACTGCTATAGCGAGCAGGGAATCCCCAGGCGTGAAAGAAATAAAGCCAGTTGATGTAACTGGCTGCCTCGTGAATGGTATAATGACGAGTATAAATCATTGATCAGGGTTTTCGACAAAGCCTTGATATTTCTGTGGCAGAGAAGTCATAATGGCCTGATAGCTCTGCTCCAGAACATCCTTAATTTCGTTCTCATCCTCCGGATTGGGAAGGATTGGCTCATGAATGACGAGTCGCAAAGGATGCCAAGTAACAAAGTTGAAACCTCTCTGGCGAGGCAAAACATCAAACGAACCATCAATAGTTATAGGCACAACAGGCAATTGCAACTGATGAGCCAACTGGAAGGCTCCCCTGCGGAACTTGCCCATGTGACCCGTAAAAGTGCGGGCACCTTCAGGAAAGACCATAAGGCTAATACCGCCACGCAGAACCTTACGTCCCTGCTCGCATGTGGCATTTATAGCTTTTGGGCCACTCTTATCAACCATAACGTGTCCAGCTCTCTCACACGCTTTTCCTATCAAGGGAATCTTACGCAGAGCCTTCTTCATCATCCATCTGAAATTCCTTCCTAAGAATCCATATACCAAGAAGATGTCATATGCTCCCTGATGGTTGCACACAAAGACGTAGGACTGATGTTTGCTCAGATGTTCTCTACCCTCCACCTTGACAGGAAGCAGACATACCCAGCACATCAGACGACTCCACACCATGGGAGGATAATAACCAACCCATGCGGGACATATGGGACTGAACAGGATAACTGTTACTGCGCAAAGAACGGTTGCAATCAGAAGGATAGGAGCAGCTATAAATAATTGGTAAATCCAATACAAGTATTTCATATCAGGGAATCTCTTTATATCCTATTTTAATACTGACGTAACTTCTCCATATTACTTTCAGCAGCCCTAATATACTCCTTTACGTAAGGATTATTCTTGAAATAAGGAGGAGCCTGAGAAATAATCTCCTCAATCTGAGGGTTCAAGATCGGATACGGAAAACTATTCGTCATTATCATAAAAACACCCGGCCCTAACACATTATTATAATTAGAACGGATGAAGCGTGTTATCAACTTATCATTCTCAATCTCCAGTTCGCGAGCCTGTTCGTTCAATTCCACGTCGATCATCTCCTCATCAATGCCGTTCATAATCATCCGCGCCTTCTCACGTGGAAGCTCGGCCATACGGGCATCTATCTGCGACTTCTTCATAATGAAATTAGAGAGACTGTCATTCAACGGGGTTCCAGTAGCACTCTGGATGTTCTCGTCTATACGTATGTTAACATTGCCACTTTCCAAGACCACAGGCATTACTCCGCTTTCTTCAAGGAAGACGCTTGCCATCATCACAGAATCCATGATTCCGCGGAATTTGAACCTACCATGAACCACCCTTGAAGAGTCAATGGCACACATATCGCTATCCTTAAACACCCTAAGATACAGCATCCTACCCTCCAATCCTTCCACATTGGATGTGCCGGAAACAAGATACTGGTCCGAGCATGAGGCTAACATAGCAGCCCCTAGGATTATAGAGGAAATAAACTTTTTCATATTATGCCATTCAATCATTAACACAAAGTTAGGCAAAAAACATGAAATACGGCGAACTTTTAGTACTTATTAAGACTTTTTTGCCTTTTGTAATGCATTAGGGATACGCCATGCCGTATATAACTCAAGCACACACCCTATTGCCAAGGCAACAACCCATTCATTCCTACGGGCAAATCCATACTGATAGACCTGCATACTCATGCACATTGCCGTGCCAATAAACATCAAGCAAGCAAACAGTTGCTGACGACGCAGTCTTATTACATTCAGGTCGTTCCCCTCATATACAGCACGTAACTGCATCAAGCAAAACAGCATGGCACCTATACCATATATAAATAAGGAAATCTCAGCATTGAAAATATGAACGGTTACACCAATAAGCATCAAGATGGCACCCATGCGGAAAAGCACATTCTCCCAAGAAGAAAGTTCGCGTATCATGAGGCTTATTCTTTTATGGAGCCGGCAACGGTCGACTCTGTGTTATCATTGTCCTCAGCGTCTCTTATCACAAAGATATCTTCGCCTGGGCGTTTCATAAAATATCTCTCACGGGCCATCTTCTCTATCGCTTTGGGATTCTCGTCCATCTCACGCAGACAACGGTCTGCCTCCTCGTACTGAGCCTTATATGCCTCTATCTCGTTACTCAACTGACTCATTCTACTACGGCGGTCAAAACGATGCATGAAACTGTTGTCGTCTATAAACCCTACAATGAGAACAATAAAGAACACAACCACCATATATTTATGACGGCATATGTATAGAAAGACGGAATTTAATCGGCTCATAATGTCTTGGTGCTAATTTTGAGCAAAGGTAGAAAAAAATATGGTCACTTATTACAAGAAGCCACATTTTTTTATTATTTTTGCACAAAACTATAAACAGAATGGAAGAATATATTGTATCTGCACGAAAATACAGACCTCTGAATTTCGATGCAGTAGTTGGACAACGTGCGCTCACCACAACACTCAAGAATGCCATCGCATCAGGGAAGTTGGCACACGCTTATTTGTTCTGCGGTCCCAGAGGAGTTGGCAAGACCACCTGTGCACGCATCTTTGCCAAGGCCATCAACTGCCTTTCACCCAAGGATGGAGGCGATGCATGCGGCACATGCGAAAGTTGTGTTGCTTTCGACCAGCAGCGTTCCATGAACATACACGAGTTGGATGCAGCCAGTAACAACTCGGTCGAAGATATACGTGAGTTGACAAAGCAAGTGCAGATTCCGCCACAAATCGGAAAATACAAGGTATTCATTATCGACGAGGTGCACATGCTTAGCGCCTCTGCCTTCAACGCTTTCCTTAAGACCTTGGAAGAGCCGCCTTCGTACGTAATCTTTATTCTTGCCACAACGGAGAAGCACAAGATTCTGCCCACCATTCTGAGCCGTTGTCAGGTTTATGACTTCCAGCGAATGACAACGCAACTGACTGTTGACCACCTTATGTATGTGGCACAGAAAGAAGGATATACCGCAGAGCCCGAAGCCCTTAGTCTGATAGCAGAGAAAGCTGACGGTGGTATGCGTGATGCCTTGAGCATATTCGACCAGATGGTAAGCTTCACAGGCGGAAATATAACATACGAGCAGGTTGCCAAAAACCTGAATGTGCTTAGCACAGAATACTATTTCCAATTGGTTGACCACTTCTTGGCAGGCAACGTACAATCCAGCCTTCTGCTGCTGAACGAAGTCCTCAACAAAGGCTTCGATGGTGGCAATTTCATTAACGGACTGGCCTCTCACCTTCGCAACCTATTGGTAAGCCAGGATGCCGTGACGCTCCCTTTGCTAGAAATGAGCGATAAGATGCGCAACAAGTATCAGGAACAGGCCAAGAAGTGCAAGCCCAAG
The DNA here is from genome assembly GCA_946619915.1 of uncultured Prevotellaceae bacterium. GTDB lineage: Bacteria > Bacteroidota > Bacteroidia > Bacteroidales > Bacteroidaceae > Physcousia. The sequence goes on from CAMOMP010000034.1 coordinate 12,853, forward strand.
TTCCTCTATCAGGCTATTAAGCTCTGTAACGAATGCGACCAAAGCTACCGCACCAGCAGGAACAAACGCCTACAGGTTGAGATATGCCTCATCCAGGCGGCCCAACTAGCAGAAGAAGATGTGCCTGGTGCGGGGCATTGCCCTGCCAAGATACTAAAACCCATTTTCACCAAGCAGGCTGCAAAGTCTCAGACAGCGGCCTCTACTCCTGATGCTGCACCTAAGACGGCAGCATCCACTTCTGTATCTACTTCTGCAGCTCCCACAGTTGCACCCGCTCCTGCTACCCCATCAGTTTCTTCCACTCCGAAGGCAGACACAGCCGACAACAAGGTTTTCCTTCGCAAGGTTAGTTTCAAGCATTTCGGCAATAACACCACAGAGAAGGCTGAAGAATCCAACCAGGCGAATCTCGCAGAAGAAATCGAACAGAACAAGCCACTCGAGGATATTTCAATGATGGAGAGCTGGCATAAATTTCTGAATAGCCTTCCACGCGAGCAGATGGCCATAGCACAACGTATACGAATGCTACAACCAACAATCATTGGTCCTTCTGCAATCGAGATAAAAGTCAACAACCCTCAGATTATTAACGAGTTGAACGACTTAAAGGCAGACATAGAGTCTTTCCTCCGTCAGGATCTAAGGAACAGCGAGCTTAATCTCACTTTTCATCTTACCGAGGAGGAAAACATACAGCATACATATAACAAGCAAGAGCACCTCCTCCAGATGGAGAAGATGAATCCCACACTTACCAGCCTAATTAAGGAATTGGAATTGGAATTCGACTAAAGGTCGTGGTGTAGCAGACGATACTCTGCCATCTCTGCGTATTTGGTCCCTGGACGTCCGTAGTTGGCATACGGATAAATGCTTATTCCCCCTCTTGGAGTGAATATACCCGTTACCTCTATGTATTTGGGGTCCATCAATTTGATAAGATCCTTCATGATCTTGTTCACACAGTCCTCGTGAAAGTCTCCGTGATTACGGAAACTGAAAAGGTACAGCTTCAGACTCTTACTCTCTACCATCATCTTATCAGGCAGATAGTTGATGCGTATTTCGGCGAAGTCTGGCTGACCTGTAATAGGACAGAGACTCGTAAACTCAGGACAGTTAAACCTTACCCAATAGTCATTCTCGGGATGCTTGTTCTGGAACGCCTCCAAAACCTCGGGGGCATAGTCATTCTTATATTCCGTCTTACGACCTAAAGCCGTCAGCCCTTCATTTTCTCTGTTGCTCATATTTCTCTAATCCTTTTCTTCTTAATAGGCAAGCGGGACAATGTCCACATCCGTCGCCCTGAATACCATTGTAACACGTAAGAGTCTTATACCTTATAATATCCTTCACGCCCAACTCGTCGGACAACTGCCACGTCTGTGCCTTATCCAACCACATCAGAGGTGTATGAATACGGAACTGTTCGTCCATAGCCAAATTAAGCGTCACGTTCAGACTCTTGATGAAACTATCCCTACAATCGGGATAACCGCTGAAGTCCGTCTGGCTAACGCCCGTCACCAAATCATGAATACCATGTTCACGAGCATATACGGCAGCTATTGAGAGGAAGAACATGTTACGGCCTGGCACGAAGGTCGAGGGAAGGCTATCGGCAGGCTTCTCCTCTTCTATCTGTAATGAGGTATCGGTAAGACTACATCCCGTACTAAGTTTGGATATAAAAGTAACATCCATACAGTCCCATTCCACACCGGCTTCCTTTGCCAGTTCCCTTGCCAAATCCACCTCCTTTACGTGTTTCTGACCATAGATAAAACTCAATGCCACAACACGTTTGAAGTTCTGTTTAGCCCAGTACAGACAGGTAGTGCTATCCTGTCCGCCCGAGAAGACGACCAATGCAGAATCATCTATCATAACTGGAATAAATTTAATGGGTTATACGAAATATCCTCGTCATAAACATCAGTTCCTTCACGACGCTTCACCCACTTTACTACTCGAATGGTCAGAGGCAATGCGATGATCTCGTACAGCGTCTTGGTAATAACCTGCAGAATCATCAGCTTTATCAACTCAGGAACAGAAATCATACCGCCAAAGGCAAAGGGGAAGAATATCAGGCTATCTACGCCCTCACCCCAAAGGGTACTGACAACGGCACGTTTCGAGAAATGTCTTCCGTCGCTAGTCAGCTTCATTTTGCTCATCACATAAGCGTTTACGAGACTGCCTAACAGGAAAGCCGTAAAAGAGGCGATAGTAATTCTAGGGGTAAGCCCAAAGACGAAATTAAAGTGTTCCTCATGCTCTGCCCAATAGTCGGCAGCAGGCAAAATCACAGCCAATTGTCCCAAGGCAACCACCAGGAAATTCATTAGGAAAGCCATCCAAATAACAAATCTGGCTTTACGATAGCCCCACACCTCCGAGATACAGTCGTTCAAAATGTAAGAGATAGGAAAGCACAATACACCAGCCGTCATGGTGAAACTTCCGAACTGTAAAATCTTTGATTCTAACAGGTTACTTGCAATAAGGCAAGTACAGAACAGTATCCCCATATACATGAAGGATGCTGATACGGTTTTGTTTTGTATCATTTTTCTTGTTTTGTTTTAAAAGAGGTTACCAAGCACTCTTTATGTTAATAATATTCTCTACTTGTCCTAGCAAGTAGAATTCTTTTTGCGGGTGCAAAGGTAGTCATAATTATGCAGACCGGCAAAATAATCAAGAGAAAAAAGAAAAAGAGAACGCATTACAGCATCCTCCTTTCCTTATTTTATGCTTAGCGGAGAGACAGGGATTCGAACCCTGGGTACCCGTAAGAGTACGCCGCATTTCGAGTGCGGTCCATTCGACCACTCTGGCATCTCTCCTTATCCAAACGCGACCACAAAATTACAGCTTTTACGGAAAACCGCAAAGAAATACAACAGAAAAAATGACTCTTTATCGCCTATATAAAGAACAGACTCGCGCCAAAAACGGCAATAGCGGCTCCTAGAAACTCCTGTAGTGTCACCTTTGTACCGAAGATGAAATAAGAAGGCCAAAGAATAAGAACCGGAGTCAGGGACATTATTGTCTGTGCAACACCTGCATGGGTTAGGTTAACAGCCATCAGGCTGAGACTAACGCCAAAGAAAGGACCTAACAGGATGGCACCCATAGCTGCAGCGGAAGCCTTACCGTCTTTCCATGCCACAGACATAGCCGACACTTTCCTAGAAGATATAAGAACAAGGCCAAAGCCTAGCAGACCCATCATAGCACGAATCATTGTGCCGCTGAATGGCATCAATTCAATAGCCGAAGTCTCAGAGATGGGAACGACTGCCGTATAAGCCTGCATACCCAACTTACTCAGCACCAGTCCTGTTCCTTGCCCCATGCCAGCTCCCACCGCCAGCAGCACACCACGGAGAGGCAGTTTAATCCGTCTCTTCCCTGTTTCCGACTTACCCAAAATGGAAATGCATATTCCCGTCAGAGTGATAATCATGCCTAACAAAGCCAACCAAGACATTCTCTCCCCCATCAACACCCATGCTGTAATGGCGGCAAATGGACTGGCCAAGGTCATGAACAACTGCGTATATTTGCTGCCCATTGCCACATAGGCATTAAACAGGCAATAGTCTCCGAATACGAACCCCATAAAACCGCTGGCAAGAAACCAGCCCCATACTTGTGGAGTGGTATAACGTGGAAAAGGCTGTCCACAGAACACCCATAGCAAAGCACCCAACAACACTATGGTGATTATCATTCGCCATACATTCAAAACAAGTGTGCCCATCCTCTTACTAGCGATCTCTGCAAAGATGGCTGTAAAGGTCCACATAAGGGCCACTACAAGGGATATGAATTCTCCTGACACGAGATTAAAATTTTTATTAGGTAATATGAAATTTTCACTCAGATTCTAAACTGTCTCCAATTAAAGACTGTTTAGGAAAAGACGGGTAACGGAGAAACTCTTGTCTGCCATTGTCTGCCAGAAGTTGAGATACTCCTCGAAATGTTCCTCAGCACCAGGGGTATCACTGATGATACGGAAACTGACAAAGGGAACTTCAAATATATGACATACCTGAGAAATAGCTGCGGACTCCATATCCACAGCCAACCCCTCCGGGTACTCTGCCTTTATCATATTAAGCTGATCACGATTGGTAATGAACTGATCGCCCGTGCAAATCATTCCGGACACAATGCGAACATCCGACTTCAGTTTCTCTGCCACCTCTGCCATCTTCTTATCGCATTCAAAGAAACGAGGCAATCCTTGTACTTGTCCCGGATCAACACCCTCGCCGCATATTACATCGTGGTAACAAGTCTGTGTGCTTACTACGACATCCATTATCCGCAGGCATGTATCTATGCCTCCTGCAACACCAGTGCTGACAACGCTGTCGGGCTTGAAATTGAGAATCAAGTTGGTCACACCCGAAGAAGCGTTAACCTTGCCAATGCCACACTGCAAAAGTATGATATTCTTATCGCCAAGCTTACCCACCAGAAACTCATGAGGACCAATCTTCTCGGTTTTAGTATCTGTCAGAATAGAAGCAATCTGCTTGAATTCAACGCCCATGGCAGTTAGTACACCTATCGTTTTTCCCATTATTCTTTATTTTTAACATACAAAAGTACATCTTTTTTTCTGTGCGGACAAACATTTGCAACTCATTTGCAACAGATATGAAGTACTTTTGCAGCCAGAAAGACTAAAACAGATAAAAAGATGAACGTACTATTAGACATTCTGAAAGAAGTTTGGGTACTGACAAACGAGATGTCCCCATACCTGCTGCTAGGTTTCCTCCTGGCGGGAATCATGCACGAGTTTCTCCCCAGCACCTTGTACACGAACCATTTAGGTAAGAACAACTTCAAATCGGTCTTCTTGGCCGCTCTTTTCGGTGTTCCCCTACCCCTCTGTTCCTGTGGTGTTATCCCAACTGCAATGGGCATACGCAGAGAAGGAGCAAGCAAGGGCGCTACCGTCTCCTTTCTGATAGCCACACCTCAGACGGGAGTTGACAGCATCATTGCAACCTACAGTCTTATGGGTCTTCCCTTTGCCATCATCCGTCCCATAGCAGCTTTCTTGACCGCCATATTGGGTGGAACATTGGTAAACAAGACAGAAAGACAAACAGACCCACCCCTAACCCATCCCGTAATGGAGGGGAACTGTTGTTCATCCAAAGAAAAGCCCTCCCCCTCAAGGGGGAGCGGGGAGAAGGTATGCTCTTTGCTTACTTATGCCTTTGTCGAAATGATGGAGGATATCGGCAAGTGGCTAGTAATAGGACTTGTCATTGCCGGCATCATCACAGCTGCCGTTCCAGACGAATGGTTCATGGCATTCCAGGGCAATACATTGTACAGCATACTCTTCGTCCTGCTCTTCAGCATTCCCATGTACCTGTGTGCCACGGGTAGTATCCCCATAGCTTTGGCGCTGATGATGAAAGGACTTACCCCTGGCGCCGCTTTGGTCCTACTAATGGCAGGCCCAGCCAGCAACGTTGCCAGCATCCTTATAATAAATAAGGTATTAGGGCGTAAGACAATGGCAATCTACTTATTCTCCATCATCGCCGGAGCCATTGCCTTTGCCCTGGGTATCGACTATCTGCTGCCCGCCGACTGGTTTACCGCCCCACTTAGCTACATGCAGGAATGTTGTGCCGAGCAACCCGGATGGTACAGCATCCTCTGCACCATCCTGATGATTTTGCTGCTCGTGAACGCCCTCAGCCCCAAGAAACTCTTAGGTGGACATCACCACCATTGCCATTGCCACGACTGCGAAGAGGAGAATTCTCAATGCGAAGCACCAATTCACAACTCTCAACTCTTAACTCTTAACTGCAGAATAAAAGGAATGACCTGCCACCACTGTGCAGCCAATGTCCAGAAATCCATTGCTTCCGTGGAGGGTGTTACAAAGGCTACCGTATCTCTCGAGGAAAAAACAGCCTATGTGGAAGGCGAATTCAGTACAGATGACATCAGAAAAGCCGTAGAAAGCATAGGATTTGAAATAGAAATGTAGATAAAACACACATTTCTTTAAGATTTATTGCAAAAAACACGTGCATTCTTTTGGCAAAATGAAAGAAGTTGCATACCTTTGCATCGCAAATGATAAGAAAAAGGCTATTTATGGCAAATATTGGTAACTATTTTAACGGCTTTTATTTTTACTTTTACTTTAGCAAACTGAAGTAGAGCGGGTCGTTATATGTGCCAGAAAACAGAACAAAAGAACAAAGCAAACAGAAATAACAATAAGGTCCCGCTCTACAACAGAGCGGGATTTTTTTTAAGGTAAAAGATGAGACGTATTGCAATACAAGGTATTAAGGGAAGCTTCCACGATATAGCCTCGCACCGCTACTTCGAGGGTGAGGACTTGGAACTGATCTGCTGCGACACCTTCGAACAGGTCTTCCAGCACATGAAGGAGGAAAAGGACATCATAGGCTTGGTAGCCATCGAGAATACCATAGCAGGAAGCCTGCTTCACAACTACGAGCTGCTTCGCGACAGTGGCATGACCATTGTGGGTGAACACAAGTTGCGCATCAGCCACAGCATTATGTGTCTGCCTGACGATGACTGGACGGACATCACGGAGATCAACTCACACCCTGTAGCCTTGATGCAATGCCGCAACTTCCTATCTCAGCACGACGATATGAAGATTGTGGAAGTTACAGACACGGCTGGAGCTGCTGCCAACATCAGCAAGAAGCAACTGCACGGTCATGCAGCCATCTGCCATAAAGATGCAGCTCAAATATACGGCATGAAAGTACTACAGGAAGGTATCGAGACCAATAAGCATAACTTCACCCGTTTCCTGGTGGTTAGCAACCCAGAGAAAGCCCACACCCTACGTAAGTTCGAGGAACTGAACAAGGCCAGCCTTGTCTTTACTCTGCCTCACGAGGAGGGCAGCCTTTCTGCCATCTTGAGCGTACTATCATTCTACAAACTCAATCTTACCAAAATACAGTCGCTTCCCATCATAGGTCAGGAGTGGCAGTATATGTTCTACATCGATCTTTCATACAACGATTACACACGATACAAGCAGGCTATTAACGCCATTACCCCACTTACCAAAGAACTCAAACTATTAGGAGAATACAGAGATGGAAAAGAAACAATTTGATATACAGCCGGCCGAAAGATTGGCAAGCGTACAAGAATACTATTTCAGTCGCAAGCTGAAGGAAGTCGCGCAGATGAATGCTCAGGGACTGGATGTTATATCCCTTGGCATAGGCAGTCCAGACATGCCACCCTCACAGCAGACTATTGAGACACTCTGCAAAGAGGCACTTAAACCCACCGTTCACGGCTATCAGCCATACGTGGGAATACCCGAGATGCGTCAGGGAATGGCTGATTTCTACAAGCGCTGGTACAACGTAGAGCTGGATCCCAACACAGAAATTCAGCCTCTCATCGGCAGTAAGGAAGGCATCCTGCACGTAACGCTGGCTTTCATCAATCCTGGCGACAAGGTGCTAGTTCCCAACCCCGGCTACCCTACTTACACATCTCTGAGCAAACTGTTGGGTGCCCAAATCATTAACTACGACCTCTTGGAGGAGAACCTGTGGCAGCCCGACTTCGAAGCTTTAGAAAAGATGGACCTCAGCGATGTGAAGCTCATGTGGACCAATTATCCCAACATGCCCACAGGAGCCAGCGCATCAATCGAGCTGTACGAGAAACTGGTCAACTTTGCCCGTCGTCATAATATAGTAGTTGTGAACGACAACCCCTACAGTCTCATCCTCAACGAGCATCCTCTCAGCATCCTGCAGGTGCCTGGTGCCAAGGAGTGCTGCATAGAATTTAACTCCATGAGCAAGAGCCACAACATGCCTGGATGGCGTGTAGGATGGATCTCCACCAATGCTCAGTTCATACAATGGATTCTAAAAGTGAAGAGCAACGTGGATAGCGGTATGTTCCGTCCCCTCCAGTTGGCAGCTGCCGAGGCATTGCACAACTCCGAGGAATGGCACGCCACCTTCAATCGGGATGTCTATGCCAAACGTCGTGCCGTAGCCGAGGAGATTATGAAGACCCTGGGCTGCACTTTCGACCCCAATCAGGTAGGCATGTTCCTCTGGGGACGCATACCCGATTCTTACAACGATGTCGAAGAACTAACAGAACGCATCCTGCACGAGGCCCGCGTCTTTATCACCCCTGGCTTTATCTTTGGTTCCAACGGCAAGCGTTATATCCGCATCAGTCTTTGTGCCAAGGAAGAGAAACTACAGGAAGCACTCAACAGAATTCGTAATTCACAATTCATAATTCATAATTAAAGACTTATGGATTGAACACTAAATTGCGAATTAAGAACTAAGAGACACAAAACCGTGGTTAGCCTCAATTATGAATTATAAATTATGAATTAAAATAAGTATGGAATTAGACTTACAACCCCTAAATTTGCCAAGCGACCAGGAGCGTGCTTTCATCATCGCCGGTCCTTGTAGCGCTGAGACAGAAGAACAAGTAATGACCACCGCCAAACAGTTGGCAGGTAAAGGATGCCACATCTTTCGTGCAGGCGTCTGGAAACCACGTACCAAGCCCGGAGGTTTTGAGGGCCACGGAGAGCCTGCTCTGGCATGGCTGTCTGACGTCAAGAAAGAGACCGGCATGCTCATATCTACCGAGGTGGCAACACCCGAGCATGTGGAACTGGCGCTGAAGTACGGCGTAGATATTCTCTGGATTGGTGCACGCACCACTGCTAACCCCTTTGCTGTTCAAGCATTGGCAGATGCTCTTCAGGGAACAGATGCCACGGTATTGGTCAAGAACCCCGTGAATCCCGATTTGGAACTCTGGATTGGAGCCCTGCAGCGAATAAACGGAGCTGGCATCCAAAAGTTGGGAGCCATCCATCGCGGCTTCAGCAGCTACGAGAAGAAGCTGTACCGCAACGAGCCCATGTGGCAGATACCCATCGAGCTGAAGCGCCGCTTGCCCCAACTGCCCTTGGTTTGCGACCCCAGCCACATCAGCGGTCGCCGCGACCTTATTGCGCCCCTCTGCCAGCAAGCAATGGACTTGGGACTCGACGGTCTTATCATAGAGAGCCACTGCAATCCTGACAAGGCTTGGAGCGATGCTTCTCAGCAGGTAACACCCGAGGTACTGGACTTCATCATCTCACGCCTTATCTTCCGCGACACCAACGAGCATACAGACACCTTGAAAGACTTGCGTAAGGAAATTGACGAAATCGACAACGACCTCATAGACCTGTTGGCCAAACGCATGAAGATCTGTCGCAGCATTGGCCAGTACAAGAAAGAGAACGGCATGACCATTGTTCAGACCCGTCGTTACAGTGAGATTCTGGACAAGCGTGGCGCACAGGGTTCTCTGCTTGGCATTGATACTGAGTGTATAAAGAACATCTTCGAGCACATTCACGAAGAGAGTGTTCGTCAACAGATGGAGATTATAAATAAATAAAAACCGCCCCTCTCCCCACCCCCTCCTCCAAATGGGAGGGGCTTTAAAGTTCCCCACCTCCCATTTGGGGGAGGAGGGGTTAGGGGTTGGAGAGGACCGAATATTATTATCTATGAGAATACTAATTCTTGGCGCTGGAAAGATGGGAAGCTTCTTTACAGACGTATTGAGCTTCGAGCATGAATGCGCCGTTTACGAGATAGATGCCAAGCGCATGCGTTTTCTATACAACACACAGCGCTTCACCACTATGCAGGAGATAGAGGAGTTCCAGCCCGAACTAGTCATCAATGCCGTAACGCTGAAGTACACACTAACCGTCTTTGACCAAGTACTACCCCACTTGCCCAAAGACTGTATCATCAGCGATATCAGCAGCGTCAAGACAGGCTTTAAGGAGTATTATGATGGTACAGGTTTCCGATATGTCAGCACCCACCCCATGTTCGGCCCCACGTTTGCCAATCTAGGTGCACTCAGCAGCGAGAATGCCATTGTCATCAGCGAAGGCGACTATATGGGTCGTATTTTCTTCCTCGACCTCTACCGTCGTCTGGGTCTTAATGTTCACGAGTACACCTTTGAGGAGCACGACGAGGCTATGGCCTACTCCCTGTCCGTTCCCTTTGTCAGCACCTTTGTTTTCAGCGCCGTTATGAAGCATCAGGATTCGCCCGGTACCACCTTCAAGCGTCACCTGAAGATTGCCCGCGGTGTACTGTCGGAGGACGACACCCTGCTACGCGAAATTCTCTTTAATCCTAAAACAAAATCGCACGTTGAGCAGATACGTGCCGAACTGAAAGAGCTCATCCAGATTATTGACGACCGCAACGAAGACGCGCTCAACCAGTATCTGGTTAAGATTCGCAAAAATATTCAGTAACAAAAAAGCCCGCTTCGAGCAGGCTTTTTTAAAATTCAAATTTCAAAATTATAAATTCAAAATTATATCAACATACATACGTTGCTTTAATCGTGAATTATGAATTACAACAAAAGGCTTGGAGAAATCCAAGCCTTTTGTTGTATTAATCCATCACCTTGATTCGTACGTTCTTGTACCAAACGTCGTCGCCGTGATCCTGAAGGGCGAAGTAACCGCCTTCCTTACCTTCTTCAATCATCATGCCGTAAGCATAGGGGAACTCACCGCCCTTGCAGAACTTGCTGTTGTCGAGCATTTCCTTCCACTTCGGAGTCCACAAATGATACTCCAACACCTTTTCGTCATTCTGGTAGTGGATAACAGTCCCCTTGAAGACAACAATCTTAGCCTTGTTCCACTCGCCGAAGGGCTTAGCATTCTGAGGATTGGCAGGAACCATATCGTACAGAGAAGCAGCCTGACGGTTACCGTCAACACCCAGCTGAGCATCTACGTGGTTGGCATTGTCCAGCACCTGATATTCAGAACAGCTCTGCCAGATAGGCAGCATATCGCCGTTAGCATCCTTAGCCTCCTGAGCCAGGTAGAAGATACCAGAGTTACCACCCTTGCTAATCTTGTATTCCAACTCCAGTGTAAAGTTAGTGAACTTATGAGCGAACATAAGGTCACCACCGCCTTCAGCCTGAGCCTCGCCAGTACCAGAGCCCTTCAGGTGAATGCTCTCGCCGTCGTTCTCCCAGCTTGAGGGAACACCGTCCTGACCATAGCCACGCCATCCGTCCAGACTTGAGCCGTCAAACAGGATGTAGTAACCCTCCTCGTCCTGCTTCAACTGAGCCAGGTCATACTGTTCGTTCTCAACGATTTCGGCAACAGCCTCATCGCCAGCAGCTGCTTCAGTCTTGTTCTCACAATTCTTGCAAGCATCACAACCGCAGTTGCATTCGCACTTGCACTTGTTCTGGCAGCAAGATGCCATCATAGCCAAAGTTGCTGCAAATAACAATGTCTTTTTCATATTGATTAATTATGTAAATTTGGTAAAAATTATACGATTTGCCCACAAAGTTATAAATTTTACCCAATATAGCAAAGCTAATTAAGAATATTTAGGAAGAAACGCCCTTCCTATACATCACCAATGGAAAAAGTTGGAGAAAAAAAATGCAGACTCCTCGACATTACACTTGTAACTCCTCGAGGTAACACATGTAGCCCCCCCCGGGGGAAAGCAATAGAAAAAAAATGGGTGATATTTGTTTAATATCCTAGTTCTTTGACTATGCTGGAGATGCGCTCCATGGTAGTCAGGCGGGTAGGAACGAGGGGAAGACGAAGGACATTCTCAATCATACCCATCTCGTGCAACATGGCCTTAACACCGGCAGGGTTACCATCCACGAAAAGAAGCTTGAACAACTCGGTGAACTTGTGATGGATGGTCAGAGATGTGTTGTACTCGCCCTTCAGTGCCAAACGCACCATACGGCTGAACTCGCTTGGCAGAGCATTACCGATAACGCTGATTACACCTACAGCACCCAAGGTAATAAGGGGGAAGGTAATACCGTCGTCGCCGCTGATAACATCAAAGTTGGCAGGCTTGTTCTTGATAATGTCGTCCATCTGGGTGATATTGCCGCTAGCCTCCTTGATGGCAACAATATTATCGAAGTCACGAGCCAAACGTAAAGTGGTCTCGGCCGTCATATTAACACCCGTACGACCTGGTACATTATATAATACTACGGGGACAGGACTAGCCTTGGCAATAGCAGCGTAGTGCTGATAAAGACCTTCCTGCGAAGGTTTGTTGTAATAAGGGCAAACACTAAGGATTCCGTCTATGCTACGCCAGTCCGAAGTCTGCAGATCATTTACCACAGCAGCGGTGTTATTGCCTCCACAACCCATCAGCAGGGGAACGCGTCCAGCTACTCGATCAACCAGATGTTGCTTAAGCAATGACTTCTCGTCAGCGCTCAACGTTGGAGTCTCGGCCGTTGTGCCCATAATACAAAGGAAGTCAGCTCCGCTCTTAATCTGGTACTCTACAAGGCGGTCGAGCGATGCAAAATCTATACTGCCATCCTTGCAGAATGGAGTAATTAACGCAATGCCCAAGCCACGGAATTTATTATTTGCCATATGGTTATTATCCTTAAAAGTGCTGCAAAAGTAATACTTTTTAAACATTTTACCAAAAATGAGACGGGCAAATTCTTGTCACCTTTCAATTTTATATCTAATTTTGTGAATCAATAAGGATTTTTAGGCTATGACAGAGCAAGAGCAGATACTGAAACTAAGAGAAGAACTGCATCAGCACAACTACAACTACTATGTGCTGAACATGCCCACCATCGGGGACAAGGAGTTCGACATGATGATGCACGAGCTGCAGGACTTGGAGAAGCTGCACCCCGAGATGGCAGACCCCAACAGCCCTACGCAACGTGTGGGAAGCGACCTGAACAACGAGTTCGCGACCGTGCAGCACAAACGCCCCATGCTAAGTCTAGCCAACACTTACAACCGTCAGGAGGTGAGCGATTTCTATCAGCGTGTGAGCGACGGACTGCAGGGAGCCCCTTTTCAGATATGTTGCGAACTGAAATTCGACGGCCTTAGCATTAGCCTGCACTACGAGAAGGGAAAGTTAGTGAGGGCGGTAACACGTGGTGATGGCACACAAGGCGACGACGTGACACAGAACGTGCGCACAATACGCACCATACCCCTTCAGTTGCCACAAGGCAGCGGATACCCCGAGGAGTTCGAGATCCGAGGCGAGGTGCTAATGCCTTGGACAAGTTTTGAACGGCTGAATGAGCAGCGCGCCCAAAACGAGGAGCAACTATTTGCCAATCCCAGAAACGCAGCATCGGGAACGCTAAAGAGCAAAAACTCGAGTACAGTAGCCGAGCGCGGCCTGGATGCATACCTTTATTATTTATTAGGGGAAGGCATCCCGGGCGACGGTCATTACCAGAATATGGAGGCGGCAAGGAAATGGGGTTTTCAGGTAAGCAATGCCATGAAGCTGGCTAATAATCTGCAGGACATCTACGACTACATAGAATATTGGGATACAGAGCGCAAGAACCTACCCGTTGCCACGGATGGAATAGTGCTGAAGGTAAACTCGCTAGCGCAACAGCGTAGCTTGGGTATGACGGCCAAGAGTCCGCGATGGGCCATTGCCTATAAGTTCCAGGCAGAACAGGCAGAAACTATACTGCGTCAGGTGGTGTTCCAGGTAGGACGCACTGGCGCTATTACACCCGTTGCCAATATGGACCCAATTCAGCTTTCAGGCACTCAGGTGCGCAGGGCCACCCTGCATAACGCCGATGTGATGGCACAACTGGACTTGCATGTAGGAGACCACATATTAGTGGAGAAAGGCGGAGAAATCATCCCCAAAATTGTTGGGAAAAAGCCCATTCCCAATGCTCCCACAGGAGCGCCTATATCATTTATTACCCGCTGTCCTGCCTGCGGTTCCAAATTGATACGCTACGAGGGAGAGGCTGCTCACTATTGCCCCAACGAGACAGGATGCCGACCGCTGATTCTGGGCAAGATTGAACACTTCATCTCGCGCAAAGCCATGAACATCATGTCCCTAGGTCCCGAGATTGCGGAATCATACTATAACCAAGGTTTGATACGCGATGCCGCAGACCTCTATACCTTGCGCGAAGATCAGTTGCTGAACGCCGACGGGAGTAACAAGGTTAGTGTGAACAACATCCTTACAAGCATCGAGGAAAGCAAGAAAGTACCCTTCGAGCGAGTGCTTTTTGCCATAGGAATTCGTTTCGTAGGAGAGATTGCCGCCAAGAGCCTGGCGCGCTATTTCGGTAGCATGGAGAAGCTTTCAACCGCTACTTGCGAAGAATTAACGCAAGTAAATGGTATTGGGGATGTTATAGCAGGTAGCGTAATCAAATTCTTTAGCGAAGAAAAGAATCGACATTTTATAAACAGGCTGAAGGAATACGGCCTGCAAATGCAGATTTCGCAGGAACAGCAGGAGGCCAAATCTGACCGTCTAAAGGACAAGAGCATCGTTATAAGCGGTGTATTTGCGCACCACAGCCGAGACGAATATAAAGAGATGATAGAAAAACACGGCGGCAAGAACGTAGGAAGCATCAGTGGAAAAACTTCCTTCATCCTTGCCGGCGACAATATGGGACCCTCGAAATTAGAGAAAGCACAGAAACTGGGCGTTCCAATTATGAACGAAGACGAGTTCCTGCAACTGGTGGGAGAAGAGTGATTAAGACAACAGGCTGTTCATACGAGCCAGATACTTGCCAATAATATCAAACTCTATGTTCACAACAGAACCGGGCTTGATATTGTGGAAGTTGGTATTCTCGAAGGTATAGGGTATGATGCACACCTGAAAGGTATCCTCCGTAGGACGGCATACCGTCAGGCTAACACCATTAACCGTCACGCTGCCCTTATCAACGGTGAAATAACCGTGTGACACCATCTCGCGGTTACTCTCGTATCGGAAGGTGTACTGGTGGCTACCCTCTTGATCCTCGACAGCCAGACAAGTGGCAGTCTGATCAACATGTCCCTGCACAATATGGCCATCGAGACGTCCGTTCATCTGCATGCTGCGTTCCACATTCACCTCATCGCCCACCTTCAAAAGGCCAAGGTTGCTGCGTTCCAACGTCTCGCGCATGGCAGTAACTACATATGTATCATCCTTTATACTTACGACAGTCAGACAAACGCCATTATGTGCCACACTCTGGTCGATACTCAACTCGTCCGTAAAAGGACAACTGAGAGTAAAATGTACATTATCCTGGTCGTGCTCGATAGCAACCACACGAGCCATTGTTTCTACTATACCTGAGAACATATATGAATCCTTTTAATTATCAACTTTTCCAACGCAAAGGTAGGGCAAAAAACGAGACTCGACAAGGCTGACTTTGAAAAATATGCTAAATATATGCCTAATTTGTTTTAAGAAGTGTAAAAAGCAGGCTTGATAATGACATTAGGAACGCATATTTTTGTATCTTTGCACCTAAATAATCTACTTAAGAGACATATTCCGAAATATGATGAACAAGACATTCAAGATCGCCTGTATGCTGATGGGCTTGAGCTTAGGCGCAAGTGCACAACAGACCTGGGGCTTGCAGGATTGCATCGACTACGCCCTGAAGAACAACATACAGATTCAGAAAAACAAGATTAGCGAAGAGAAAGGCGACGTGGCCTTATGGAAAAACAAAGGAGCTTTATTTCCCAGCCTTAGTTTCAGTTCTAACCAGAACGTAGGATACAGACCCTTTACTCAGGTAATGTCCACAGTACAGGGGGATCAGGTAATAAACACCGCCAATAACGTAACCTACCAGGGCAGCTACGGACTGAACACCAGCGTAACCCTGTGGAACGGCGGTATAGACTACAAGAACATAAAGGAACAGAAACTGCAGAACGAGATAACAAAACTGCAGACAGAACAGAGCGAACTGAGCATCCAGGAACAAATCGCCCAGCTGTACGTTCAGATTATGTACACCAAAGAGGCGCTGAAGGTGAACGAACAGTTGCTGAAGACGGCACAAAAGCAGTACGACCGCGGCGTGGAGATGCAAAAGCAGGGACAGATGGCCAAGGCCGATGTGGTTCAGTTGGAGGCTCAACTGAGCAGCGCCCAATATGACATTGTAAACAGCAAGGCTCAGTTGGAAAATTACAAGCGTCAGCTGAAGTCGGTTCTGGAGCTGGACATCAACAGCGACTTTGACATAAAAGGTGATATACCAGCCGACGAGAAGGTGTTGGCGGTAATTCCCAACAAACTGGATGCCTTCAATATGGCGCTGACCAGCCGACCCGAGATAAAAAGTGCCGAACTGGGTATCGAGTCCGCCAAGATGCAGGTAGACATAGCCAAACGTGCACACTATCCCACCCTGCGCGCCAATGCCAGCATGGGCAGCAATCACTACTCGGGAAGCCCAAACAACTGGGGAGAACAGATGAAGAACAACCTGAACATGAGCGCAGGTCTGACGTTGAGCGTCCCCATCTTCGACAACAGGCAGATTGCCAGCAACATAAGAAACGCAAAGTTGCAGCAACTTAACTCACAGCTGGAGTTCGAAGACAAGAAGATTGCCCTATCCAACACCATAGAACAATACTGGATTAACGCCAACAACAATCAGCAGAGCTACATTGCAGCCAAGGCTCGCGTAAAGAGTCAGGAGGCCAGCTATGAGCTACTGAACGAGCAGTTCCTGAACGGATTGAAGAACACGGTTGACGTGCTGCAGGGACGTGACAACGTGATAAATGCCGAGCAGAGCATGCTGCAGTCCAAATACAACGCCCTACTGAACATGCAGCTGCTGAAGTTCTATACAGGCGAGAAAATTGACCTTTAACAAACAAGAAGTAAAAATAATACATTATAAAGATGAGAAGAAAGATATTCATCCAGGCAGCATCTGCCCTTGTGCTATCAGCATTCGTCATGAGCAGTTGCAAGAAAGCGCCCAGCTTCACTTATAACGAGATTGAAGTGGAGAAACAAGACATCGTCACCAGCGTTACAGCTACAGGAACCATCGAGCCCGTCACCAGCGTTGACGTGGGTACTCAGGTGAGCGGAATCGTAAGCAAACTGTATGTTGACTATAACAGTACGGTGAAAGCAGGACAGGTAATAGCCGAGCTGGACCGCACCAACCTGACAAGCGAACTGAGTAGTGCTAAGGCTAACCTGACAAGCGCAGAAAGCTCGCTGGCATACCAGAAAGCTAATCACGAGCGTTTCAAGAACCTCTACGACAAGGGACTTATCAGCGCCAACGACTACGAGCAGGCTCGCCTTGCCTATGTCCAGGCGCAGCAGACGGTTGCCACTCAGCGCAACAACGTGAAACGTGCCGAGACCAACTTGGGTTACGCCACCATTACCAGTCCTATCGACGGTGTGGTTTTGAGTAAGGAAGTAGAGGAAGGACAGACCGTTGCCAGTAGCTTCAACACTCCTACCCTCTTCAAGATTGCCAAGGACCTTTCAGATATGCGCGTGATTGCCAAGGTTGACGAGGCCGACATAGGCGAGGTAAAAGAAGGACAGCGCGTGACATTCAATGTGGATGCCTTCCCCAATGACCAATTCAGCGGTACTGTTACACAAGTACGTCAGCAGGCTACAACAGAAAGCAACGTCGTTACATACGAGGTAGTAATAGGCGCACCCAATGAGGACTTGAAGCTGAAGCCCGGCCTGACTGCCAACGTTACCATCTATACCATGGAAAGAAAGGATGTGCTGGCCATTCCCAGTAAGGCCCTTCACTTCAAACCCAGCGAGGCAATGCTGAACGATGGAGAAATCATCACAGACTGCGAGTCTCCTAAGAAGGTATGGACCAAGGAAGGACCTAACATCAAGGCCATTGCCATAGAAACAGGCATCACCAACGGAATGCTTACCGAGGTAGTAAGCGGACTGAAGGCCGGCACGAAGATCATTACAGACATAGAGACCTCTATGCCGAATATGGATGAACAAGAAGGACAGCAAAACAGCAACCCCTTCATGCCAAAGCCTAGAAACCGCAACCGCAACCAGCAGCAGAAAAAATAATCTGTAAAAAGAAACTCAAGAACACAAGATGAACGACAAAAAGGTAGTTATAGAACTACAGAACGTTAAACGCGACTTCATTGTAGGAAGCGAGACGGTTCATGCGCTGAAGGGTGTTTCCTTTAAGATTCACGAGGGTGAGTTCGTGACCATTATGGGAACATCGGGCTCAGGAAAGAGTACGCTGCTGAACCAGTTGGGCTGCCTGGACACTCCCACAAGTGGAGAGTATATCCTCGACGGAACTCCCGTCCGCAAGATGAAGAGAAGCGAACGCGCCATACTCCGCAACAGGAAGATTGGATTCATCTTCCAGAACTACAACCTGCTGGCACGCACAACAGCTGTCGAGAACGTAGAGCTTCCCCTCATGTACAACAATACATACAACGCAAAGATGCGTAGGGAGGCTGCCATAAAGGCCCTTCAGGCTGTGGGACTGGGCGAACGCTTGGAACATAAGAGCAACCAGATGTCAGGTGGTCAGATGCAACGTGTGGCCATTGCTCGTGCGCTGGTCAACAATCCTGCCGTTATCCTGGCCGACGAGGCAACTGGTAACTTGGATACAAGAACCAGTTACGAGATTCTGGTACTCTTTCAGGAACTGCATCGCCAGGGAAGAACCATCATCTTCGTAACCCATAATCCTGAGATAGCACAATACAGCAGCCGCAATATTGTACTGAGGGACGGGCATATATGCGAAGACGTCGTAAACAATAATATAATGAACGCAGCTGAGGTATTGGCTAAACTGCCAAAACCAGAGGACGAGTAAAAGAAAAAATCTATATGAGTCTGAAAAACCTACTAAAGGTAGCCATTACGGCTATCATGAGCAATAAATGGAGAACGTTCCTCTCTACACTTGGCATCATCATTGGCGTGGCAGCCGTTATTACCATGATGGCTATCGGCCAAGGCTCGAAAGACAGCATACGTGCCGATCTGCAGAAATGGGGAACCAACCTGCTTACCGTAAGACCTGGTGGTGAGATGCGAGGCGGTGTCCGTCTGGACCCCTCTGCCATGCAGACACTGAAGCAAGCCGATTACGAGGCTATACGCGACGGCGCCAGCCTGATAACACATATCAGCCCCGAGGTTACGTCCAGCGGTCAGGTTATCTATGGATCCAAGAACACCAACTCAACCATCTACGGTGAAAGTCCCGACTATATGACCATCAAGTTGTGGGACATAGAGTCTGGCCAGTGCTTCAATGACGAGGATGTACGTAAGAACGCCAAGGTTTGTGTGGTCGGAAAGACCGTAGTACAGGAACTCTTTGGTGACAAGAATGCCAACTGTGTGGGCAAGGTCATCAGATTCAAGAGTATCCCCTTCCGTATTATCGGCATACTGAAAGGTAAAGGCTACAACAACTGGGGTATGGACCAGGATAATGTCATTATCGCTCCCTACACCACAGTCATGAAGCGTTTGGCTGCACAGACTCACTTCAACAGCCTTAACCTGAGCGTAATGACTGAGGACTTGAGCGACGATGCCATAGATCAGGTTTCAAAAATCCTGAGAATAAACCATAAGATAAAAGAAGGTGACGAGGACGACTTCAATATCCGCAGCCAGCAGGAGATGATGGAGACCATGTCAAGTACTATGGATACACTACAAACAGTTCTCGTTGTGGCAGCTGCTTTTTCACTTCTGGGAGCTGGTATCGGCATTATGAACATCATGCTGGTAAGT
>CAMOMP010000035.1:0-32268 GCA_946619915.1 uncultured Prevotellaceae bacterium
TGACCATGTTGGCAACAACGCCACTAACAGTTCCTTTTGTCATAGTTTTATTTAATTCATAATTCTTAATTCATAATTCACAATTAGGCTGACGCATTGAATGTAGACTTAACAATACTTGTCAACAACCTAATTAACTCTCTACAGTCTTCAATCAGACTCTCACCCTGCTCATTATTCAGATAATCTGTTTCTTGCAATAATTCTATCCAATATTCACTTTCGCTGGCTTCCTTTAGAGCTATATTCATCTTAGCCCCAAAATCGGGACGACTTTGTCCACGCAACGCTTCTTTCACATTCGCTCCAATGCTGGTTCCACTTCGAAGCAATTGTTTTGACAACTCATATTCATTTTTATTCTCACAGAGATATTTCCTTAGCCGAATACACCTTATTGCGAATGATTTGCTTTTTGTGGCGATTACGTTGCTTTCAATCTCCCTCATAATTATGAATTATGAATTGTGAATTGTGAATTATTTCAAGAATTCTTCAGGTACCTTGGCCTCTCCACGCAGATTTTCAATAATCTGTGTGAAAGTCTCTTTTCCCTTCTCGGGGTCGAGTTTAGCCCAACGGTACTGCATCTGAATCTTACAGATGTATGCATATACAGCTTCCAAACTAAATGGATTGAAGAAAGTCTTCTCGTCCAACCACAGCCATTTGAAAGCATCAATCATCTTCTCCTTCTTTACAGGATCCTCCTCATCGACAATCTTCACCAAGTTCTTTACATAATCATATTCATGAGTCAAATCAAAGTCCTTGGTTTTGTTTTCACGAATCATCTCCTGTACTTCACCGTCGCCTTTGATGAAATCTGCCACGTTCCACCCTTGTTTACGAGCCAGCATAGCCGTCAGGATGTTAGTGATATTCAGATTCAGCATATTCCACTCGCGGATGAACTTATTAGGACAGGTCTTAATAGCATAGTCATAAAACTGAAATAAAATCTCATCCTCGGGGAAGTAGCCCTTAGTATCCTTGTTGTAGCTATACTCGCGGGCAAAGATACTCATAAATGCGGGGAAACGATGTACGTTGAAGTTCAGCTCCGTAGCACTGGTGATAAGGTCGCGCAACTGCTCTAACGAGTAATTGCCCCACACCTCAATCTGGGCATCAGGATCCTTTAGCAGGCGAACCAGATTTGTGCAGTCCTGACGCAGGTAGAGGTAGTTAGCCACCAGCTTGGCATCGCCAGAGGAAAGTTGCTCCTCGCACTGCTCGCGCAGTTCCTGGAAGGTAATGCCCGGCTGCGTATCTGCCAGTTCGATATCCGGCAGGCCTGCCATCATGCAATAGTAGTTGCCCATTAGAATAACATTTCAACGAGTTGGGGACGCAGGAAGTTCTTGAAGTAAGCCTCGAACTCCTCCTTACCGAAGTTCACTTTGTAGCTACCGTCAGCGGGAGAGATGGTAAGCATGGTATCCTTACCATTTACCTTGTTGATGGTAACACCCTTGTCAAGCAGATCCTTAGCCTGAGCAGCAAAATAAGCCTTCAGGCTCTCAGCCTCACTTGAAGAAAGAACGACAGCCTCGCCTTCAGCCCACTTACCTGCCAATACTACAGCAAACTGACCCAAGAAGTTCTTGTCGGCAGCCAAGTTTGCGGCAGCATCCTTAGCAACCTTATCGGTCAGTACGTTGACGATTTCGCTCTTCAAAGCATTCAGCGCCTGGCTGGTATAAAGCTTCAGCTCGCTCTTGGTATTTGCATCCAACTCGCCAGCCTTCTTCTGAGCCTGAGCCTCGATAGCCTTAGCCTGCTCTCTTGCCTCTGCGATAATCTGCTCAGCCTTGTTCTTTGCTTCCTCTACAATACGGTCAGCCTCGGCCTGCCCTTTCTCCACGCCTTCGCGATAGATCTTCTCAGTGAGTTCTTGTATTTTTTCCATTCTTGTTATATGTTATTTTTCTTTTGTCGGAATCAGGGAAATGCCTCATTTTTGCATAAGACAATTTTTCGGGCACGAAGTTATAAAAAAAAACAATAGATAAGCAAAAAAGCCTTCACTTTTTTGCTTATCTTGCAAAGAGGCACACCATGATACCTCTAAATGGTTTTTACAACCGGCCTGAATCAACACGCAAGCCGGTCTAAGGGCACATTTATTCTGCTTTGTACTTATCCAACCCCTTCTGAAGGAAAGCCAGATAAGCACTTATATCCTCGTTATAAGAATAGGACTTGTTAAGAGGATGTCCTTCGTTGTCGAGCAGTACATAGAAAGGCTGTGCATTGGCACCGAACTTACTGCGCTGCAGATAGCTCCAACGATCGCCAACGGTACGCAGTTTCACGTCCTGGCCATTCTCGTTCACCACCAATGTCTCAGGAAGTGGAGTCTTCTCATCGACATACAGAGTAATGAGCACATACTTGTTGTTCATAATCTCTGCCACACGAGGATCCGTCCAAACGGCAGCCTCCATTTTACGGCAGTTTACACACCCGTAACCAGTAAAGTCAATCATCACAGGCATATTGTGAGCCTTGGCGTATGCCATACCCTCGTCGTAATCTGTAAAGTGAGCCTTCACTTCATTGTCGTACAGATTAAAGTCTTGTGTCTGCATGGGAGGAGCGAAGGCGCTGACGGCCTTACAAGGAGCGCCCCACAAACCAGGCACCATATACAAGGCAAAAGCAAAAGACAGCAGACCTGCAAAGAATCGGGGGATGCTGGTACGGTGGTTCACAACAACCTCGCCCATCTCGTCATATTCATCCTCATCGTGGGGGAATCGTATCCACCCAATCAGATAAGCGCCCAGCAAGGCAAACAACATAATCCAGAGACAAAGGAAGGCCTCACGATCCAGCAGATGCCATCCATAAGCCAAATCTGCCACACTGAGGAACTTCAGCGCAAAGGCCAACTCCAGGAAGCCCAGACACACCTTCACACAGTTCATCCAGTTACCACTCTTAGGAGCACTCTTAAGCCATGCAGGGAACATGGCAAAAAGGGTGAAAGGAAGAGCCAAGGCAATGGCAAAACCCAACATACCGATGGTGGGAGCCAACAGATTACCCGTTGTACCTAATTCTACCAGCAGGAAACCAATGATGGGACCTGTACAAGAGAAACTAACCAAGCTAAGCGTAAATGCCATCAGGAAGATACTGAGAAGACCTGTCGTGGTCTCAGACTTTTTATCTACGGCATTGGTAAAACGACTTGGCAGGGTAATCTCGAATCCACCCAAGAAGCTGGCACCGAACACCAGCAACATCAGGAAGAAGAAGATATTAAAGATAGCATTGGTGCTGAGGGCGTTCAAGGCACTGGCTCCGAAGCACAATGTCACGAACAAACCCAATGCTACATATATTATTACTATACTGATTCCGTAGGTAACAGCATCACGGATGCTCTTACTACGCTCTTTGTTACGTTTCAGGAAGAAACTTACCGTCATAGGTATGATGGGCCATACGCAGGGGGTCAACAAGGCAACAAGACCGCCCAACATTCCCAAAAGGAAGATACCTATCAGACTATTATCCTTGGTATCAGCGCCATCCTCCAATGTCTTCAATTCGTCTATAACGGGAGTCCACAAATCGCCAGAGAACTCTGCAGGAGCAGCAAAGGTATCAGTCGCCATCGTGTCGGTAGCAACTGTATCTACTGCGGGAACAGCTTCTTCTGCCACCTTCTCCTCTGCCTTCTCTTTCTCTACAGCCGCCTTGTCTGCCTGAGGCGTTCCCGTTCCCTCGAATTTAAACTCAACATTGGTAGGAGGCATACAGTTCTGATCGTTACATGCACCGTAAGTAAGGTATCCAGCAACCTCGTATTTAGGTTCTGTTATGGTAAACTTCTGAGCAAACTTAGCAGTCCCCTCCATGTAGCTTACTTCCATCTCGAACATGTCGTCCATAGCACGATGAAGCGCCCCCGTAGCACGGAGTTTTCCTTCAGGCTTCAGGCCTACCGTCTTTTCCAATGTCAACTCAGCACGTGTGGGACCGCCGTCGGCAATATCCGTACCATACACATGCCATCCGGCATCTACTTTACCTACGAACTCTACCTCTAATGTGTTTTCAGAAATTTTCTTCTGCTGAACAGAGAACTTAACTGGGGTTGACATCTGAGCCACACAAGACAATGTGCAGCAGATAAACATCAAAAACAGAATGTGCTTTTTCATATCCCTAAAATTTTGCCTGCAAAGGTATAATTATTTTTTTGAACTTAAGGTCAATTGGCATTCTTTTTAATACATTTTATAATATGGAAGGAGACAAAAGGAGGACTAATACGATTACGAAGGAAAAACAACCACAAAAACAAAGCCTGCCATCCATTATAGACAGCAGGCTTTTGTAGTATTGAGCGGCAACTTATTGCTTCAGCGTAGTGGTTCTGCGACCACGAACAAGAACTTTTCCCTCCTCCGTCGGAGCAGCTATGCTATCAGTAGCCTCATCGCCATCGGCACGAGTTGCAGATGCATAGTACCTATCCCTTTTACCATAGCTGTTTACATAAGGAGTCCAATCGTAATAATCAACAAGCTTATACAGACGGAACGAAGTACCAGAATAGTCAAAGATACCCGATAGATAATCATTTGTCATGTGATAATCACTGATGCGTGTATCGAGATCGTTATCATAATCGTATGTCAGGTAGATAACGCTCCCATCAACAGACCAATGGAAACGGTAGTACTGATACTCATAGGGGCCCTGCTCGTAATAGTCAACCTGCACACCCGTACCATAGTGAGCATGGTCATAAGCAGGAACGAAGGTAATATGTGTATCATAGGAGTCATATGTTCTTTCATTACCATATCTGTCGAGATAAGTGTAATACATGCCAAAGTCTCCCCTCCACTCGCCAGAAAGAACCATGGACTTCTTTCCGTCCTCTATATATTCACAAGAACTAAATACCATAGCCGATGCTACCATGCACAAAGCCAAAAACAAGTAATGTAAGCGTTTCATATCTAATGTGTTTTAATGTTTAACTGATGCAAATGTACCCTATTTATCAGTCCTAATAGAAGGAAAACAGATAAAAGGCGATAGGATTTTTCCTAAGAGCACTAAAAAATCCCCCTTAGCAATGAAGCCAAGAGGGATTTTATGGGGTGCCCGGAACGGGACTCGAACCCGTACGACCGCAATGGTCAAGGGATTTTAAGTCCCTCGTGTCTACCAATTCCACCATCTGGGCAGCCTTAAGCGGGGACAAAATTACAATAAAAAGTGAAAAGTGAAAAGTGAAAAGTGAAAAATTTTTATGAAAAGCAGGGAAAAGTACCTTATCTGTTACTTACCACAATGGTATTGTTTACATAACTGACACGATAACGGTACAATGGTCTGCCTGCCTCACCCTTTGTAATAAAACCTGTATTATTAAGGTTGTAGGTTCGTTTGCAACTGGCACAAGTAGCCATTCCCTCTTTAATCACAAGCTGCTTGGCGAAATTATAGTCCTCCCAACAATTGGGACAGGCCAAATCGAAGCAAACCACCTGACTATCCGTCTTACCTATCTCGGGTATATTAGGCAAGCC
The DNA here is from genome assembly GCA_946619915.1 of uncultured Prevotellaceae bacterium. Taxonomy (GTDB): domain Bacteria; phylum Bacteroidota; class Bacteroidia; order Bacteroidales; family Bacteroidaceae; genus Physcousia. The sequence continues at coordinate 5,562 of CAMOMP010000035.1, forward strand.
TACTATGAGTCCACTGAGCCCTAAATTAAAACCAGCATAACCGACGACGGCCGTAAGGGGAACACTGGATGTTACTGATGTTCCCTTGAACACAAACTGCCCGCCGGGCGGGTGGGTAATGGTACAGAACTCGCCCATGCTGTTGCAGGCGGTATAGAGGGCCGGAGCCTGGTAGGCATTCTCGAACACGAATTTAGCCGGCAGACTACAATAGGTAGAGTCAGCCTTCTCGCACGCCGTGAAGGCTACGACGGACAGCAAGGCCGGAACGAATTTCCGAAGAGTAATACGCATTTGGGTTAGAGGTTAGAGGGCTTAATGAGTTTCTGCTCCGCTTCGTCCATACGCTGGAAGTTGAAGCCCTTCCAGACCTCGTCCATCAAGGCTGCTATCTGCTGGTTGCAGAGGTTGCCTATAGAGCCCTCGTGGGTATGATGAACCTCCTTGCAAGGGGTAAACTTACCAGCCTCGATGTCCATGCCCACTTTCTTATAGGCATCGCGGAAAGGCATACCCTCTGTGGCAAGGCGGTTAACCTCCTCAACAGAGAACATAAGATCATAGCGTGAATCGGAGAGGATATCCTCGTTGACCTTTATCTTAGTAATAATGTATGTAGTCATCTGCAAGCAGTCGCGCAGTTCCTGGAAGGCAGGCAAGAACACCTCCTTGATAATCTGAAGATCGCGGAAGTATCCGCTGGGCAGATTGTTCATGATGAGTGTTATCTGCTGGGGCAGCCCCTGCAGTTTGTTACACTTGGCACGTGTCAACTCGAAGACATCAGGATTCTTTTTATGCGGCATGATGCTGGAACCAGTGGTACAGTCGTTAGGCAACTTCACGAAGGCAAAGTTCTGGCTGCTGAACATACAGGCATCGAAAGCCAGTTTACTGACGGTTCCTGCTATGCTGGCAAGAGCAAAGGCCACGTTACGTTCCGTCTTGCCGCGCCCCATCTGTGCATAAACCACATTATAGTTCATGGAGTCAAAGCCAAGCAACTCGGTGGTCATGGTACGATTCAGGGGGAAACTGCTTCCATAACCTGCAGCGGAGCCCAAGGGATTGCGGTTGGTCATACGGAAGGCTGCCTGCAAGAACATCATGTCGTCAACAAGACTCTCGGCATAAGCACCAAACCAAAGACCAAAGCTACTGGGCATAGCCACCTGGAGGTGGGTATAACCGGGCATCAGAACGTCCTTGTAACGCTCGCTCTGTGCCTGAAGTTGCTGGAAGAGTTCCTTTACGTCCGTAGCAATATCCTTCAACTGGCGACGGATAAAGAGTTTAAGATCGACCAGCACCTGGTCGTTCCTGCTACGTCCCGAGTGAATCTTCTTGCCTATGTCGCCCAGTTTACGCGTCAGCATCAGTTCAACCTGTGAGTGCACGTCCTCTACACCTTCCTCAATAACGAACTCGCCCCTTTTAATTTGAGCGTGTATATTACGAAGTTCGGCCAGGAGCTGCTGCAATTCATCAGCCTGTAACAGACCAATACTCTCCAGCATGGTGGTGTGAGCCATAGAGCCCAGCACATCAGCCTCTGCCAAGTAGAGGTCCATCTCACGGTCACGTCCTACGGTAAAACGTTCTATCTTGTCCTGAATCTCAAATCCTTTATCCCAAAGCTTTGCCATTGCCATTTTTGGTTAAGAGTTAAAAATTAAGAGTTAAAAATTACCCCTTTGAGGGAATAATCCTATGATTCTTAATTCAATTGTGTCCAATCTTAATTCTTAACTCATAATTCTTAATTTAATTATCAATATGGTATGCTTGCCAGCATCTGTGCTAACCCATCCACTCCCTGTTGCAACTTACTGCCTATCACCTGCTTGATAAAGAAATTCAGGTCAGCCTTAACAGTGAGCTTCATAGCACACTCTGTGTCTGTGGCAGGGAGCAACTGAACCCACATATTTGCCTGGATGGGTGCACCTTCCAGCGCGAACTTGATGGTTTTGTTCTCCTCGCGCTCAATGATACGCAGCGTGATATTACCCACAGGAGAGGAGCCCGACACGCTGTCGCTATCAAACTTCAGTTCACGCAGCTTCTGTAGGACAGCATCCAACTGTTCTGGCGAAGCCTTGTCGCCAGCCTGCTCCAGCATCTTCTCGCGAATCATGGGATTGTCAAGATTCTGCTGGATGACAGCCAAGTTGTTCAAGTCCGAAAGACGCTCGTACACCCGCTCTACGGGGTAGTATATCTTCTTAACGTCGCTTTTATATTCTGCCATATTCCCGTCTCTAAACTCTAAACCCTAAACTCTAAACTGTTTATCATCCGTTCCAGTGAGCGGGATCCTTACGCCACTCGTGCAGAACTTCCACATCATCCTCTGTGATATAGCCGGTCTTAACGGCCTGCTCTACAACAGCCTCGTAGTTAGTGAGGGTAATGAGCTTAACATTAGCATCGCTGAAAGCCTTCTCGGCAACAGGGAAACCATATGTGTAGCTGGCAACCATACCAACCACCTCGCAACCATTGTTACGAATAGCCTCTACTGCCTTCAAACTGCTACCGCCTGTACTGATAAGGTCCTCAACAACAACAACCTTCATTCCGGGCTTCAGTTCACCCTCGATGAGGTTCTCCAGACCATGATCCTTTGGTTTGCTACGAACGTAAACAAAAGGCAGGTTCAGCGCATCGGCTACCAAAGCACCCTGTGCAATAGCACCTGTAGCTACACCGGCAATGGCATCAACATCCTGAAAGTTCTCCAGAATAATACGCGTAAGTTCAATCTTAACGAAAGAGCGGAGGTCGGTATAGGAAAGGGTCTTACGGTTATCGCAATAGAAAGGGCTCTTCCAACCGCTGGCCCATGTAAATGGGTTGCTGGGCTGCAATTTAATAGCCTTAACCTTCAGTAATTTCTCTGCAAAAATGGATTCTAATGTATTCATATTTCTTACGTTATATCTTTTTCAGGGTGCAAAATTACGAAAAATCGAACGCAGAACAAAAGAATCCATTCTTTTTTATGCTGAGATGAAGTAATTTCGAGGTGTAAACTCAAAATTACGAAAAATCGAACGCAGAACAAAAGAATTCATTCTTTTTTATGCCGAGATGGAGTAATTTCGAGACGAACGTCTCAGAGTTACGAAAAATCGAACGCAGAACAAAAGAATCCATTCTTTTTTATTCTAAGACGAAACAATTTGGAAACAAAAGTCTCAAAGTTACGAATAAGCACACGAAAAGGGCATTTTATTTTGTTAGGGTCAGTATTTTTCGTAATTTTGCATTCTAAACAATGAAAAAACAGCGTCGATATGATTAAAGAATATCTTGTTTTGAGTCGCACCAACGGCACCACACGTACAGGTTCACCATACGCGGTTCTGAAGGTGGCCGACCTCATAGAGACCATAAATATATCCGTATGGGACTTACAACCAACGGCAGAACCCAAAGTGGGACAACTGGTAAGTTTCTATAACATAAAGGACAATGCAGGCAAGAAATCTTGCGCTCTTACAGACATGAAGCCAGGAGCCATGCCGCTGATGGACCATCCGCTCTACAACCTACTGCCCCGCCCCATCCGCAGAGACGTATGGGACAAGACCATCGACACACTTGTAGGCTTCTGCACAGACAAGAGCCTCATCCCTATCATACGCGACTTTGCCGACAAGCTATACACCCCCTACAGCAAATATCCCGCTGCTACCAGCGTGCATCACGCTTTCCCCGGCGGCCTGACCAACCACACGTACCAGATGCTGCACATGCTGGAGGGACTATACCCTTGTTTGCCCTACGAGATAAAAGTGGAGCGCTGCATTCTGGCTATCTTGTTCCACGACTATGGAAAGGTTTACGAGTACAACACTGAGGGAGAGACGCAACCCGACATGTACCTGTTAGGGCACATCTTCATTGGTGCTCACAAACTGCAGAACGTATTGGAGCAGCAGGGCATTGACGCTGACGAGATAAAACGCATCGTACACATTATTTTGTCACACCACGGAACACGTGAGTTTGGAAGCCCCGTATTACCTTGTACCCAAGAGGCTATCATCGTAAACTTGCTGGACAACCTGAGCGCCAAGACTGATGCTGCGGACGGAACTGGGAACATGGAGAACTGTTCTCCACTGGGAACCCGTATCGTTAAATAAAATCGGGCAACATGAACCACAGCTATACCCCAGAAGAACTTGAGCGGCTACAAGCTACGCTCTACCAAATTCTTGCTGAGATAAAGCGTGTCTGCGACAAGCACGGCATCAGATACTTTATAACAGGAGGAACAGCCATAGGTGCGCACTTCTGGGGAAAGATTCTGCCATGGGACGATGACGTGGACGTGGGCATGCCCCGTTCCGACTATGAGCGCTTTGCCCAAATAGCACAGAAGGAGATGGGGGAGGATTATTTTGTTCAGACACCCCAAACAGACCCGCGAGTACCGTTCTTCTTTATGAAAGTAAGAATGAACGGCACCGAGTTCAATGAGAAAACATTTCAACACATAAAAATGCACCAAGGGATATACGTCGATATATTCCCTTTCGACAATATGCCCAAGAGCAAGAGGGCAGAGAAGATTCAGCACGACATACTGTTCTTCCTGAACGGGCTCTTCATTGCCAAGGAAATCTGGCAATGGAAACACTGCGGGCACTGCGACATAGAGGAACCGCGCGAGAGAGGATTCTGGCCTTGCTTAATGACAAGAGTCCTCATTACGCTACTGCCCAAGAGACTGATATTCTGGTTGATGGTGCGTACACAGACGATGTTCAACAACAGCCGTTCCGACTACTATAAGAACATCATCACCAAGAGCGAGCGCGTTGCCGTAGAAGACATCACCCATAGTCAGTTAGTTAAACTGGGCGATCTGGAGGTTGCCGCCCCCAGAGATCTGCTGGCATACCTCAACAATCATTACGGCAAGGTAAGAAAAGACATTCCGGAGGAGATGAAAGTGAGCCATCGACCTTCTAAACTTAAATTCAAGGAATAATGGCGAAAGAAAGAAATCATGCCTTTGACATCCTATGCGGAATCTGCATTATACGCATGGTAACGCTGCACATCATGGCCTTCTGCGGAAAGGACAAGGTCGACTGGTGGCTGGAAGTCATGCAGTGGAGCTACTTCTTCATGAGTTTCTTCTTCTTTAAGGCTGGCTACTTCAACAAAGGAACCGGCACCAACGACAAGGAATACCTTACGGACCGATGCAAGAGACTGCTGATACCCTACCTGAGCGCAGGTCTCATAGGCTTAGCCATATACTTTGCCTTCTACCCGCACCTCACGGCCAGATACAAGGGGTGGGTGGAACCGCTGCAAATAGAACACATCTGGGAGAACGCCGGTTTCTACGGTAATGGTCCTGTATGGTTCCTGTTCTCCTTCTTCTGCGTTTACATATTGGTTCATTATATCGAGAAGATAAAATATCTGCATTGGATTGTCATATCCTTCCCTCTGATAAGCTACCTGCTTTGGACATGGGGCAATCCCTTATGGATGTCTACCAACAATGTGTTCATGGCCACTTTCTTCTTTTACCTGGGCCGCCTATGGCACATCCTTATGCAACGCTACAGCAAAAAGCAGATTAGATATCTATCCCTGGTACTGACGGTTATCTTTATTGCCGTCAACTTCATTCACCCGGGCAAATATGTGATGAGCTACAACGAATTCTCGGGTTGCTCGCTGACGGCTGTCACGAATGCCACTTGTGCACTCTGCGGTCTGTCGGGGTTACTACTGACCGCCCCACCCGTTCGCATCCCCATACTATGCTTCATTGGCGAACACAGTATGGTGTACTTCATCTCGCATTATCCCATGCTGTACTTTTATAAGTTTATGCATCTCAGCTATGGCAGAAGCATCTATAACAGATGGGATGATGTGCTGATTTTGATTCCAGCCGTATTCTGTATCTGTTCTTGGTTTGTACCTTATATAGAACAGATTCCATGGTTAAGCGGCAGATGGAAATCTTCCACTCAGCCAAGGCTTCCTCTCGATGTACGGAACCAGCCAGGTACAGACGCACAGAATAATCAGGGTTGAGATGATAAACTCATCCCAACGTCCTACCATTCCTCTACCCGATATGCCGTGAATAAGGGTGTAATACAACAGGATGGGATAATGTAGGACAAAATATACCATACTGTGCTCCCCTATATAGCATATAAGAGGTACGCGAACGGAAAGTGTCCCCAGCAGGATACCTGAGATGCCACAAAGAGCACATGTTGTATTCAGGACTGCTCCCCACGGACGATGTACCCAGTGGTTTAGACTCATATCATATTCTCCGTGCCAATAATGATTCCCTATTATGAATATAAGGACCAGGGCTGAAGACAGAAGCATAAACGTCTGCTTGGACATCCTTTGCTGCAGCCAATGCCAGCATTTTCCCAAATAGAAGAAATAAACGCCCATGAAGACATTGTCCAAACTCATCCACAACTGAATCTTATACTCCGAAAGCAACCAACTGACTGCTGGGAACAAAACAGCCACATAGGCTACATAAGGAACTTTCTGCATGAAATGTACCATCACATACATACAGAAGAACGAGAACAGGAACCACACAGGCGGATTTCCGTAGAAATGGCTTTGCGACCATACGTGGCTCCACGCCAACATATCCCAGTATTTATGCAGTTCGTCGGGGTAAAGGAGAAGCAGGCCAAAATAAGACACACTACCTATTGCGCCCCATGTCAGATAAGGAATAATCAGGCGCTTGAACTTATCCTTCAGGAAGAAACGGGTAGGAGCGGAAATACTTTTGTTGAAATAACCTGCCTTGAAAAAGAAGAAACAGATAAAGAAGAAAGTCCACGCCATCAGTTTATCGAACCAAAACGTACAGCCTCTAAATCCACACACGCTGACACAATGCAGCGTAATCATCCTAAGAATACAAAGCCCGCAAAGCAGGTCAAAAGCATGATTTCTTCCTTTCATGCCGCAAAAGTATGAAAAACATTGAACATTGAACATTGAACATTAAACATTTTTATGGAATTCAACATGAAATCCAAAATTATGAATTATGAATTATGAATTATGAATTAAAAACATTACTTTTGCATCATGAAACAAGCACTTGTTGACGTTTCCGTACTGATTTTGTTCTTCAACCGCCCCGAGCCGTTGAAGCAAGTTTTTGCACAAGTGCAGAAGGCACGTCCCGCCCGACTTTTCCTTTACCAAGACGGTCCCCGCTCCGAGAAAGACATGCCTGGCATCCTTGCCTGCAGGGAGGTCGTTAGCCAGATAGACTGGGACTGCGAGGTTCACCAGCTATACCAGGAACGCAACTACGGCTGCGACCCATCGGAGTTTATCTCGCAGAAATGGGCCTTCAGCCAAACGGACAAGTGCGTGGTACTGGAGGATGATGATGTACCTGCCGTATCGTTCTTCACGTTCTGCAAGGAGATGCTGGACCGTTACGAGAACGACGAGCGCATAACCATGATTTCGGGTTTCAATGTAGAAGAACAGACCCCCGATGTGCAGGAAGACTATTTCTTTACGACCAACTTCAGCATCTGGGGTTGGGCTTCGTGGAAGAGAGTCATTGACCAGTGGGACGAGCATTACACATGGATGGACGACTCACAAGCTGTAGCTCAGTTGAAAGCAATCATTAAGGAACGGGGCTATCGCAACGACTTCCTGCCCATGTGCACACGCCACAGGGAACAAGGCAAAGCCTTCTACGAGACCATCTTCTGGGCTCATCTGCTGATGAGCAACGGACTCTGCATCGTTCCCTGTCGTAATATGATTAACAATCTGGGCGCCATTGCCGGAAGTACGCATTTTGGCGGTTCGCTGGAGACAATGCCCCGAGGCTACCGACGCATCTTCACCATGAAGCGGTTTGAACAGGAAACACCTGTCCAACATCCCGCCTACGTAATGGAACATGTGGCTTACCGCAAGAGAGCCTATAAGATTATGGGATGGATGAACCCCATGATTAAGGTGGGGCGTTCCTTCGAAGAACTCTTCCTGAACCTGCGCTACGGCAACTTCCGCTTCATCTTGCAATCCATAAACAAACGCATCCTTAAATGGATGGGAAAGAAGGCATACAAATGAAAGTCCTGTTGGTTAGTACCAGTGATATGGTAGGCGGAGGCGCCATTGCAGCCTTCCGTCTGATGGAAGCACTGAACAACAATGGTGTAAAAGCCAAGATGCTGGTACGCGATAAGCTATCCTCTTCCGTTACTGTAGCCCAAACGGGTACCATCATTCCCAAGGTTCTGGAGCGTCTGCAGATAATGTCGCGCCTGAAGGGCAAGCTATGGCAGGCAGACACAGCCGACTTTGGCATCAACATCACCCGCACCGAAGAATACAAAGAGGCAGACATCATTCACCTGCACTGGATCAACCAGGGAATGGTATCCCTTTCCTGCCTGAAGAAGATGATAAAGGACGGCAAGAAGATTGTCTGGACCCTGCACGACGAATGGCCCTATCTGGGCATCTGTCATTATAAGGGCGACTGTCAGGAAACAGAATGCCGGCAGTGCCCTCTCCTACCCGGCAACATTGCCCACAAGCACTACCTGCAAAAACAGAACATATATAAGAAAGGTAATATCACCTTCGTGGGATGCAGCCAGTGGATTACCGACCGTGCCAAGCAGGCGATGCCTGATGCCGAGGTGGTTCATATCAACAATTGCGTTCCTCACAACATATTCCGACACATCGACCAGACGGAAGCCCGCAAGAAGTTGGACCTTCCCTTAGACAATAAGATTATCCTTTTCTGCTCCCAGAACCTGAATGATGAACGCAAAGGATTCGCATTCCTTCAGCAAGCCTTAGAAAAATTCACAATTCACAATTCACAATTCATAATTCAGGGCCCACAATCTATGGCCTTGGATTCTCACTCCCCCAAAGGGGGAGAAGGAGGGGATCAACTCTCAACTCTCAACTCTCAACTCTCAACTATATGCCTGGGTAAGGGAGGTCGCTACATCAGTAGCCCCGAGGAGATGGCAATGATGTATGCTGCTGCCGATGTGTTTGTTACCCCCAGCCTGCAGGACAATCTGCCCAACACCATTGCCGAAGCCATGTCATGCGGAACACCATGTGTAGGATTCAATGTAGGCGGAATCCCCGAGATGATAGACCACCTGCAGAACGGTTATGTCGCCCAATACAAAGACGTAAACGATCTGGCAGAAGGCATACAATATGTGCTTACCCACGATATGCGAGAAGCAGCCCTGCACAAGGCAGCATCGGCATACGGCGAGACACATGTTGCTCAAAAATATATAAATGTATATGAATCAAGATAGCAATAACGTCCCCAACAACTCACTCCCGCTAATAACCATAGCCACTGTCACCTACAATGCAGAGGCTACACTGCAACGCACCTTAGATAGCGTAGCGGCACAGGATTACGAGAAGATTGAGCACCTGATTGTGGACGGCGTCTCTACGGACAGGACACTTAGCCTGGTGCAGCGATACGTAGAGCAGAACAACAACCGACATCAGATACGTCTGACCAGCGGTCCCGACGACGGACTGTACGATGCCATGAACAAGGCATTGTCACTGGCCACGGGCGAGTACATAGTTTTCCTGAATGCGGGAGACAAACTGCACACAGCAGATACCATTTCTAAGATTGTGTCTTGTGCCAAGCTGAAGAAGGGCAACCTCCGCAACCCTGCCATCATCTACGGAGAAACGGACTTGGTGGACAACGAAGGTCGCTTCGTGCGTCACCGTCGTCTTACAACGCCCGACTCCCTTACATGGAAGAGCTTCCTTAGTGGCATGAGGGTTTGTCACCAGTCGTTCTATGCACGTACCGACCTGGCAAAGACCGAGAGCTACAACCTCTCTTACCGCTACTCGGCCGACTACGACTGGTGCATCCGCATCATGAGGAAGGCAGCCAAGCGCAGATTAAGGATAGTCAACACGCACCTGATTCTGACGGATTATCTGAACGAGGGCATGACCACGCGCAATCACCGCAAATCACTCTTGGAACGCCTCCGTCTGATGGCCCGTCACTACGGTTGGTCCAACGCCATATCGGCACACGCATGGTTCATCATCAGAGCCATCATCAAACGATAATTCAAAAAGCAAAAAGCAAAATTCAAAAAAACAAAAAGAGCCCTCTCCCTCGGGAGAGCGGGGAGTGGGGTCTTAATTCTTAACTCTTCTCTTTTAATTCTTAATTTAAAAAAATATGAAAATAGCCATTATCGGAGCAGGAAATATGGGAGGTGCCACCGCCAGAGGTTTAGCGATGGGCCAGCATGTAGATACCCAAGATATATTTGTAAGTAACCCCAGCAGAGGTAAACTGGAAGCCATCAAAGCCGAGTTCCCTCAAATAAACATCACGCAGGACAACAAGGAATGTGTTCGCGAGGCGGACATGGTCATCATAGCTGTCAAGCCTTGGAAAGTAGAGGAACTGGCCAAGGAGATAGCACCCGAGCTAAAGAACGAGAAAGTGATTGTGGGCAGTATGGCCGCAGGTATCAATACCGACAAGATTGCCAGCCTCTTTGGCTACCAGCACCCCGTCTATACAATCATCCCCAACACCGCCATTGCCGTACAGCAGAGTATGACCTTTATAGCAGGCAAGAACACCACGCCCGAGATGGATGCAGAGATTCTGGCCATCTTCCAGGAGATGGGCGAGGCCATGATGGTGGAGGAACGACTGATTCCTGCCGGTATGGCATTGGCCAGCTGCGGTATTGCCTACGCCATGCGTTATATCCGTGCAGCCACAGAAGGCGGCGTGGAATTAGGAATGTATGCACGCGATGCACAGCACATAGTTGAGCAGACACTGAAGGGTGCCGTAGCACTGTTACAGGCCAACGGCAGTCACCCCGAGACCGAAATAGACCGTGTAACAACTCCTGGCGGCATTACCATACGCGGACTGAATGCGATGGAAGAGAACGGATTTACGAACAGCGTTATCAAAGGCCTGAAGGCAAGCAAATGAGATTAAAGGAAAAGGTCCTTTCAACGATGAAATCAACCGACACGGAAAGTCGGTTTGAGCTCTACGTCACCCGTACACCAGGCTACCTGTGGGCCTGTCTGTTCCAGAAGTTAGGCGTTCATCCCATCGCCGTTACGCTGATGAGCATCATCATCGGTGCAACCAGTGGGTACTTCTTCTATCAGACAGACCTTAGGATGAACATCATAGGCATCTGCCTGCTCATCTGGGCCAACTGGTACGACTGTGCCGATGGACAGTTGGCACGCATGACGGGCAAGAAAACCCTCATAGGCCGCATCCTCGATGGCTTTGCCGGCGACGTATGGTTCTTCTGTATCTATCTGGGACTTTGCCTCAGGCTCACTCCCCAATGGGGAATTTGGATATGGCTGTTGGCTGCTTGGGCAGGACTGCGTTGTCATGGCCGTCAGTGTGCCATCGGGGACTACTACCGCAACATCCACCTATGGTTCTTCCTGGGTGAGAAAGGTAGCGAGCTGGCAACCAGTCAGCAGGAGCGCGAAGAGTTCCGCAGTCTGAAATGGAACAGCCGAGAATGGTTCCACAAGCTGTACCTGTTCTTTTATATAAGATATACCAAGAGTCAGGAGGACCAGACCCCTGTCTTTCAGAAACTGTTCAGTGCTATTCAGGGAAAGTTAGGTGGCAACGTGCCAGAGGATATGCGCCAGCGCTTCCGCCAGGACAGCCTTCCGCTAATGCCCATCACCAACATCCTCACCTTTGACACCCGAGCTGGTGTGCTCTTCCTTAGTGTACTGATAGGCCAACCCTGGATATATTTCGTCTTCGAATCCACCATACTGGAGATCCTTCGTTATCGTATGATTCATACGCACGAAACCTTCTGTCAGAAATACCTTGACGAGATTCATCACAATTCTTAATTCATAATTCACAATTCATAATTATTTCAACTGTAAACCGTAAACTGTAAACCAAACAAAGTGAAGAACAACAAACACATAGCCCTGTTGCTGGCCGGCGGCAAATCGTCCCGCATGAACACCAACCGCCCCAAGCAATATATCGAAGTGAACGGAGAATCTGTTCTCAAGCATACCATGCGAGCCTTCCAGCAGCATCCGCTCATACAGGACATTTATGTGGTATGTGCCCGTGGCTGGGAAGAAACCATTTGCGATGAGGCTCAGAGTGGCGAGATCACCAAGTTCCGCCATGCCATCATAGGCGGTGACACCTCGTTGCAATCCATCAGGAACGGCATAGCTTATCTTCTTCGGGAGGTAAAAGATACAGAATCCATTGTTCTGGTTCATGATGCTGTACGTCCACTCATCAGTCAGGACGTTATCAGTCGTAACATTGCCGTATGCCTGACACACGGAAACGCCATAACAGCCGTTCGTAGTCAGGAAGCCTTCTTGGTAAGTGAGAACGGCAGCATAAGCAACAGTTACATCCCTCGGGAGAATCTGCTCAGGGCACAGACACCCCACACCTTCCCACTTAAAACATTGAAGGAAATGATGGAGAAAGCCAACGAGAAGGGCATCACCAAGTCCCAAAGCCTCTTCACCTTAGCCAACGAACTGGGATTCCTACCCCTTCACATAGCACAGGGTGACATCATGAACTTCAAGCTCACCTACCCCAACGACATCCTCATCTACCAAGCCCTCAAGACCTTGGAAGAATAAAAAATCAACTTAGAAAAATATTTATTTAAGTTGATTGTTGGTCAAAATCAAGTTGAAAAACAATCGCAATTAAGCTCCAAAAGTTTGGAGGCTGAATTCGATGCGTTTGAAGCGTAAATACCTCTTGAATTCAGCCTTCTTGCTCAAGGCACTAAAAAAGCGAAGCCATAGGCCTCGCTTTTTTTATTTCAAGGAAGGAATCAAGTAAGTTCGGTTCTACTTTCACTTAATTGCAACCTTTTTCCCGTTGACAACATAGATACCCTTCGGCAATTTTGAATCTTTAATTTTGAATTTTGAATTAACCTTTCGCCCCGAAAGGTCATATACTTCAGCACCATTTTGAATCTTTAATTTTGAATTTTGAATTGGGCCTATGCCATCAATGATTTCCTTTGCCTTGCCATAGATTGTAATATCACTAGCAGGCATGGTTTCTGGAACATCCTCCCAAATAGTGTAATTTTCCAAACCAGGAATAACAGGCACCACTATCTCTGCTCCATATTCCAATGTATCTGTGGTGTAGACCTCGCCATCAAGTACATACGTTATTATATAGCTGTTGATTGTAAACGAACCAGTTACCACAACATCCTTCGCTGGCATAGTCTCAGGAATCTCACTCCAACCCGAGAAGGTATAGCCTTCCTTGGTGGGCGCATCCTCAGGAGTCAATGCCGTTCCGTAAGCGACGGGGGTAGTCTTATAAACCTCTCCATCAACCATATAAGTCAGTGTGTAACTATTGACTGAGAACGTTCCGGTTACCACAACATCCTTTGCGGGCATGGTTGCAGGTATCTCACTCCAACCCGAGAAGGTATATCCCTCCTTGGTGGGTGTCTCCAAAGGTGTAATGGCATCCCTATACTTAATTGAGAAACTTTTATACACCTCACCATCCACCATATAGGTCAAAGTATAAGAATCAGGCTCTGTTACGGTTAGTTTACCTGTAACATACTGAATCTCGTAGTTTCTTGCCTCAGCGCCACTTACCGTAATAGCATATTCTCCTGGAGCGCTATCCTCAATTGCCTCACAACTTACTACAGGTTGTTTGGTTAACACATCTTCCGTTTCATTATTTTTGAAGCCTTCGCAGGAAACAGAAAACTCAGGCATAGGGTCATATTGTTTCTTCTCATAGTTCCCGACACTAATGGTCAATGGCGCCTTTGTAATTGTCAGTATCCCATTTACGTAGGTAATAACCTTATTCTCTGCCGTTCCTTTGGAAACCACAATCGGATAGGTGCCTACTGGAGATGTGGATGTAGCCTCACAGGAAAGCGATGGAACACCAATTAACTCTGCGCCTTCACTGGTATAGGTAAGCATCGGGACTTTATCGCCATATACCATCGTTAGGCTATTAGCCTTGATGGTTACAGGTTCAGGAGCCTTAATGGTTATGATGCCACTAACATCTCGGGAGGTGTAGCGAGTCGCTTCAGGATTTGTCAGCACAATGTTTTTCAGGTTCACTGTATAATTACCTACGGCGACATCCTTTCCGACAGCGAGTGTGATATTGAGCACAGCCCCGCTATTGCCTGAGAATGTAGCGTTCGTCATAGAACTAAGCACAATGCGAAGAGCTCCGTCCGACATTTCCCGCGTAGCCAGGCTATGGCGTTTGGTTGTGGTACGGGCCACATCAATCAGATAGTCGTCGTACTCGTCCGTAGCAACAGTAAAATCATCAGGCAGATACAGGTCGCACTGGAAACCCGCAATCTTTTCCTCGTTGGTCAGCATAATGGGAAGGACCAACTCCATTGTTCCTTCATCTATGGTAATATTCTCTGACAATTCCAATCTATTATCGTCAGACAAAACCTCGTCAGGCTTATTCACAGTCAATTTTCCACTGGTATAACTGATGTCATAGTTTAGAGCTTCTGCACCAGAAACAATCACAGGATACTCTCCTGGGGCACTTGATTCTGTTGCCTCGCAACTAACCGTTGGTAGTTTAGTCAACACGTCCTTCGTGTCTCCATTCTTAAAGCCTGTGTAGGTAAGCGTAAACTCGGGCATTGCCTCACTTTGCTTCATGATATAGTTTCCGGCTGTAATCGTAAGTGGAGCCTTGGTAATGGTGAGTGTACCATTCACGAACGTAACCGAAGCATTTTCGACAGTGCCCTTGGTGATTATAATAGGATAACTACCTACAGGTGATGTGGATGTGGCTTCACAAGAGAGCGCTGGTATGCCTTTTAGATTAGCACCCTCAGATGAATAGGTCAGTAACGGGACCTCATCGCCATATTCCATAGTCAAGTTTTGTGCCGTAACAATTGTAGACTGTTCTGTCGTACCAACTACAATAGCGCCTGACACATCCGCAGATGTATAACGTGCAGCCTGTGGGTCGGTCAAGACAATGTTTTTCAGGTATACATCATAAATCCCGGCAGCTACAGTTTCAGCAATTGTAATTGTAACGTTGAGTACAACTCCACTATTACCAGAAAAAGAAGCGTTAGTCATGGAGCTGAGCACAATGCGCAAAGAGCCATCAGACATTTCGCGCGTAGCCAAACTATGACGCCTTGCTGTAGTACGAGCCAGATCAATCAGATAGTCACCGTATTCATCCTTGGCCACAGAAAAGCCTTCCGGAAGATATAGGTCGAATTGGAAGCCTGCAATGTTTGTCTCATTGATTAATGCGACAGGAAGTTGCAATTCTGTAGCACCTTTCTCCACCTCTACCTTCTGCGACAATTCCAACCTATTGGCTTCGTGTTGGGCAAAAGCGTTGCTATGGGCCAACAGACCCACAGCAAGCATTATTGCGGATAATAATCGTCGTAGCATATTCTCTGTAGTTTATTTAACGACAACTTTCTTACCATTCATAATGTAAAGCCCCTTCTTTCCCTTCTGGACGCGCTGGCCTGCAAGATTGTAGATTATTCTTCCATTTTCCATCCTACCCCATGCATCACGTATGCCAGTAGCATCGTCCGTATTCACGAATGCCCTTGCAGAAGCAACGTCATGCCTTGATGCATTTACATCAGAAAGTATCACATTGTCTGCAACAACTTCAGGCTCTCGGTCCATAGTACCAGTTACCTTCACCTGTAGGCGCAGGACATCACCTTCGCGCAATTCTTCGTTCATCAAAGAAGCACAAACTACTCGACATACTCCGTCTGAAAGCATTTGTGTCCATGCGCCATGCTGACTGCCAATGGATTCTGCCCCTTCATCTATCAGTTCAATGCCCTCAGGCAAACGTAGGTCGAATTGGAAACCTGTATATTGCATGATGTTGTTGTCAAGACGAACAACCAGCTCACCCTCACCATTACCATCAAGGAAAAGGTCTGACAAACTAATCACTGGTTTTCTTATTGCCTTGGCTCTATGCTGTTGAACAGCGTTTGGCGTATTCTGGCTCAGAATTACGTTCACCAGTGCAGCATAGTCATTAATCTCTACCAAACCATTACCATCCATATCTGCAGCATTGAAGATAAGGTTGTCGTCAGCATTTTCCAAGATGAAGCGTACCACACCTGCCAGATCGGCTACATCGATATAACCATCATTATTAACATCGCCAAGTGTATATCTGGTTACGTTGATGTAACTTCTCACGTCTGGGGCAGCATATCGCTTGGCAGCAGGATCGGTAAGGATGACATTCTTCAGTAATACCTCATAGGTGCCAGCCTCCATTGTGTTCTCGGGAGCCAGTTTCAAGGTAAGAATCGTACCGCTGTTACCCTCGAAGGTTGCATTCTGAGTAGACGAGATTACTATACGAAGTGCTCCATCGCTCATAGTACGAGACGCAATAGAGTGACGGCGTACACTTGTACGGGAAACATCTATCATCTCGTCGCCATACTCATCCACACAGATTTGCATACCCTCAGGCAGATAAAGGTCAAACTGCACACCCGTGATAGCATCCGCGTTTGTCATCTGTATGGGCATGAGGAACTCAGAACCTACCCTAACCTTCATATTATCCGCGAAGGCAAGTATATTATCAGTCTGCGTCTCTTGTTCATTGCCTCCGCCAGTTTCTCGTTGAAGAGTTGCGGTATAAACTTTTCTGACAATGACGCTACCTTTATTCTCCGAGAACTGGAAGAATACCTCCATGTTGTTGCTACCATCGAAGGATGTTATAATGAACGTATCCCAATCGCCACTTCCGTAAACGAACTTGTTGTTGACAATTGAATAAGTGCCATTGCCATCTTCGTGATAGGTGCCGTTAGAGCTGCTGTACTCCAGGAATTCAACAGCTCCGTTCTCATAGAACGCAATTCTGTCATATGGAGGCGGGATGACTCCGCCCTCCTGCGAAACAAGTACGTCGTTCTCATAACGTTTATACGAACCGCCTACTATGCTCCACTGACCAATGATAGAGCCAGCAAGAACAGCACTCTCATATTGCTCAGATTCTTCTCCTTGACCACCATTACCATCCCAATCCCAAGTCAGGGTATGACCATCAATTACGGCCTTCGTGGCTCTACCAGCATCATCTATTGTCCATGTACCCGACATAGTAGTTCCACTTATTATCGCAGCCAATGGAAGATGTGTTGTCGGTTTACCCAAGGCTCCGATGTAGTAAAGCATATTGAAATCATCCACATCTACGGCAAAGATATTGTCAAATTCCATTATATTGCCAGTATTCAACATCTTACTTTGACTGGCAGTCTCGTAGATGTAATCCCATGATCTGTTGTAACCACTTAGCCTGTTGTATGTGCAACGAGTAAGGTCACCATCGCTATAAGTTAGAGTAAAGAACTCGTCATCATCGTAATTTACCCCAGTAAGTTGCCCGTCCTCATTATATGTAAACTTCACACAACCTGCATTACCCTTTTCATCTGTGTAATCAAGACGACCAATATATCCGTGACTTTCTAACGTTGCGGTCCATTGGGTTCCATCAGACTTGTTGATGGTAATCTTATCACTATAGGTTATGGTATAGGTTTTCTTGGAACCAGATGTTCTTTCCATCTTGGTGGCAAACCCGTTGCTATCATAGTAATAAGCAAACAACTTGTCGTCGTAGGTAGCACTCTTCAGCAGGTTATCACCAAAGATACGCTTTGCTCCAAAGAATTCACCTGCAGGCGTCGGATCGTCTCCATCATCCATACCAACAATATTACCAAATTGGCTCCAAGGGGCTGTTGCCTTGTACGAAGCCAAGGAGCTCGCCGGCACATATAGAATAGATGAAGAAATGGGGGAATTCGAGAATGCAGTTGAAGGAGTTTCTGGCACTGCCTTTGCATAGCAATACAATTCGGTCATGCCGCTGCAATAGCAAAATGCATTTTCTCCGATTTCCGTTATGTCTGCTGGAATAACAGTATTCTTACAACCGACCACAAGCACATTCTTTGCGGTCTCTATAATGGCATTACAGTTGTTACGCGAGTCATAAACGGTATTTCCCTCTTCTACGGTGATGGATGACAAGTTCTGGCAACCGTAGAATGGATTACGCCCACTAATAGACGTTAACTTCTCTGGGATGACAATCGAAGTCAGAAGATTGCATCCTGAGAATGCATAGCCTCCAATGTATGTAACATTCTTGGGTATGGTTAAAGGATATAGACTACTACATCCCATGAATGCATAACTTTGAATACTTAACGAGTTTTCGGGTAGAACAACTGTTGCCAAATTACTACAGCCTTCAAAAGTATGACTCTGAATTGTTGTTATACTTTCAGGAATAGTGACAGATGTAAGACCTTGGCAATTGCGGAAGGCCATGTTGTTTATGTCCGTCACAGTGTAAGTCTTTCCCTGATATTGAACGGTACCAGGAATGACCACATCACCAGTATAAGTATTATAATTCTTGTCCTTGTACGTAACTTCTGCGGTATCATAAGAGAAACTATAATAAATACCATTGATGCAATTCTCGTCCTCTTGAGTTTCACCACCTTCACCGCCATTACCGTCCCAATCCCAAGTAATAGAATGACCGTTGAAGGTAGCTTTTGTAGCACGACCAGCATCATCTAATGTCCATGAGCCCGTAGTGGTTTCTCCGTTTGCTGTTCCGGAAATAGGCAGGTGCTTTGTAGCTTTGCCCAATCCACCAATGTAGAAGAGCAAATGGAACTCGTCCATGTCAACAGCAAAGATATTATCTAACTCCATCACATTACCGACATTCTGTATCTTGCTTTGGCTGGAATTATCATACTTATAATCTATTGACATTCTATAGTTAGTAACACGAGTGATGTCGCCATCTGTATATGTCAAAGTATACACATCGCCGCCACCATAGTCCACAGAAACAAGCTGCTCGTTATCATTATAGGTAAATGTCGCACTCTCCATATTACCTTTATCATCAGTATAATCAAGACGACCGATATATCCATGACTCTCCAATGTAGCCGTCCATTTTGTCCCGTCTGATTTGCTGATGGTAATCTTATCGTCATAGTTTATGTTATAGGTTTTATATTGATTGTCTATCTTCGTCACGAAACCATCGCTGTCATAATGGAAAGTGAGTCGACTATCCTCATAACGGTCATCATAACAAAGACTCTTCAGCAGGTTATCTCCAAAGATACGCCTTGCTCCAAGGAATTCACCTGCTGGTGTCGGATTATCACCACCGCCTTCATCGCTCACTGCCACAATGTTACTGTTATCACCCCATATTGTGGCATTGCTATAATCGCTGATAGCCGACGAAGGAACATGCAGGGTGGCAGAAGCAAAGGACGAACGTTCAAATGCATTGTTTCCTACACTGGGAACATTTATGGCATAACAATAAACATCCTCAAGTCCAGAACAGTTATAGAATGCCTCATCGTATATGACCCTGAGGCTGGACGGCAGACTGAGCCTTGCTATTGAAGAGCATTCATGGAAGGCATGCTTACCGATACTTACAACGCCTTCAGATATCACAACCTCCGTGAACTTTGAATTGTAGAATGAACTGATACTGCCCCAACCGGCATCCGGTATGTTGCACTTTACGTATGCCGTTCCAGTGCTGTTCTTGAATATCTGCTGGCCGAGAGAACGGATGCTCGAGGGGAGCTGGACCGACTGCAGGCTCGTCAGGCCCTCGAAGGCATACTCACCAATGGACTCCACACCCTCGGGAACAACTACTTCCGTAAGGTCAGAACAGTTACAGAACGCGTTATCCGATATGCTGCGAACACTGGAGGGAATACGGATGGAGGCCAGCACCTTGCATGACTCAAAAGCATAGCTGCCAATGGAAATCAAGCTGGAGGGAAGCGAAATAGTGGAAAGCTGTGTGCTATTGCGGAACGAATTCCTGCCGAGACTTGTCACGCCGCTGCCTACCACCAACTTGGTAATCTTTGAGTCGCGGAAGACTCCGTCGTTCGTGTCCGGTATGTTACAATTCAGATAAACCACACCGCCGCAACCGTTGAATGCCTTGTTGCAGATAGAGTCTATAGTGGCAGGAAGTGTCAGTTCCTCAAGGCCGGAGCAGTTATAGAATGCCTCATCGTATATGACCCTGAGGCTGGACGGCAGACTGAGCCTTGCTATTGAAGAGCATTCATGGAAGGCATGCTTACCGATACTTACAACGCCTTCAGATATCACAACCTCCGTGAACTTTGAATTGTAGAATGAACTGATACTGCCCCAACCGGCATCCGGTATGTTGCACTTTACGTATGCCGTTCCAGTGCTGTTCTTGAATATCTGCTGGCCGAGAGAACGGATGCTCGAGGGAAGCTGGGCGGACTGCAGGTTCGTCAGACCCTCGAAGGCATACTCTGTAATGGATGTAATACCCTCGGGGATAATAATGGATTTTATCTGACTCTGATACTCTCTCCAGGGCCTATTATAGTTATTGGGATCTATTGTTCCATTACCCGAGATAGTTAGCACACCATCATCAGTAAGGCTAAATGTTACACCACTACCACACTCGCCACTGGCAACAACAGATGCATCTACTGCCTTTACAGTGACAACACACTGAGCCGACCGATTACTTCCATCGGTAGCCTTGGCTGTAATTGTAGCTGTACCAGAAGAAACAGCCGTAACCAAGCCATTTGAGCTAACAATTGCTACACTTTCGTTAGATGAAGTCCAATTTATTGTTTGCCCTGCATCTTCAGGCTCTACAGTTGCCGTCAGTTGAAGGGTACTACCAACCCTCATCATCTCCTCTGTCAGGTTAAGCGTAACCGAGGTCACAGAGGGCATAGGGATAGCTCCTATAGGCAGTATCGTACCAAAATCCTTCCACTCGTCAGCATTCTTGTAAGCTTCAAGCGATGAAGCAGGAACATAAAGAGTTGCTTCGCTTTGAGGAACATTGTCAAAAATACTATAATTTGTCGTTGGAACTGTTTCTGCCAGACAAGTTACTGAAGACAAGTTTGAGCATCCCGTGAAAGCGCCTGAATTTATTGCTGACACATTTTCACCAATAACGACGGAACTCAAATTGGAGCAACCATTGAATACACTTGCAGATATTGTAATTACACTATTGGGAATTGTAATTGACACTAAATCTGTACAACCAGAGAAGGAATGCATCCCTAGTGTAGTTATATCTTCAGGAATTTTCGTATTACAACAACCAACCTTCAAAGTATTTGTGGATGTCTCTATGATCGCATTACAATTGTTTCTGCTATCATAGCTGTAATTTCGTTCATCAACGATGATTGATTTCAAGTCTGGGCACGAACAGAAAGCCCTAAAACCAATACTTGAAACATACTGTGGTATCGTGAATGCGGTAATTCCTTCGCATCTGTCAAAGGCATGGTCTCCTATACTTGTTACGCTCTCAGGAATAATGGCATTCTTGCATCCCGCTATCAATTTATTTGTTGAGGTCTCAATAATTGCATTACAATTATTACGACTGTCATATTTTCGATTATTCGCATCCACTGTGATTGACATGAGATTGGGACAATGGAGGAAGATGAAATTTCCAATGCTTGTTACACTTTGTGGAATGTCTATAGTTTTAAGGCTTATGCAATCCCAGAAAGCATCGCTACCGATGGTCGTTATGCTATTTGGAAGATTAATAGACTCAAGACTTGTACAACCATAGAAAGCCCCCTGTCCTATAGTCTTAACGTTATTGCCAATAGTAAAGGTTTTTATTTCAGAACATTCATAAAATGCGTATTCCCCAATGGATGTGACTTCGTCTCCTACAACAATCTCAGAGAATTTCGCACGACAGAAGGCTCCTTCAGGGTTGTAAGAATAAGGACTAGGGAATCTTGCATCCTCAATAGGGCAGTGAATATACACTTTACCTGGGCACCCAGCAAAAGCACCTCTCTCAACTTTAGATATTGACGATGGAATATTTATAGAAGTTATCCTATCGCAAGCAGAAAAAGCCCAGTAGTCAATGCCAGTAACATGATAATTACTACCGGCATACGTCACAGATGATGGAATAACTATGTCCCCAGAATATACAACATCACCTTTTGTTACCGTTGCTTCGCTTCCTGAGAAGTTATAGTATATACCATTTACTAAGGCGTCATAACCAAATGCATTAATACCTGCAAATAGGCACATGCATACAAAGAGTAAAGTCTTTATATTACGATTTGCTTTCATGGTAAATGTATTTAATTTGCTTATATGGTTAATTCTTCTGGGGGCAAAAATACGATTTAGTGAGAGAAGAACAAAATAATTTGATTGTTTTTTTTCATCTGAGCTGAAAAAAGAGATATGGCTTCTTGCTATGAGCGATACGCCGTTTCTCTGGCAGCGATAGGCCGTATCTCTTGAATGGATTGGTTGTACAAAAAAAGAAGAGCCCCGCAGTAATGCTGCAGGGCTCTTCCTAATATCTATGGTAGGGAAAGATTATAAATCCTCTACGTAGTCCAGCAAGGTCTTACGGCTTGCCAGAACACGGTCATAATCTTCGCGATTACCTACGATAATCTTATCGAACTCACGCAAACCGGTACCGGCAGGAATCAGGTGACCGCAGATAACGTTCTCCTTCATACCCTCCAGGTAGTCGCTCTTGCCATTGATGGCTGCCTCGTTCAGTACCTTTGTGGTCTCCTGGAATGATGCAGCAGACATGAAGCTGCTGGTCTGCAATGCTGCACGGGTGATACCCTGCAGAATCTGGGTTGAAGTAGCGGGAACGGCATCACGAACCTGAACGGTGCGCAAGTCGCGGCGCTTGAGCTGTGAGTTCTCGTCACGCAGACGGCGGGCAGTAACAATCATACCCTTCTGCATGGTCTCAGAGTCACCCTCGTCAACAACAACCTTCTTGCCCCAGATGCGGTCGTTCTCGGCAGCGAAGTCGAGCTTGTCAACAACCTGAAGCTCCAGGAAGCGGGTATCACCGGGCTCGTCGATCTGTACCTTACGCATCATCTGACGTACGATAACCTCGAAGTGCTTATCGTTGATCTTCACACCCTGCAGACGGTATACGTCCTGAACCTCGTTAACGATGTATTCCTGAACGGCTGTGGGACCCTTGATAGCAAGGATGTCGGCAGGAGTGATGGCACCGTCGGACAGAGGTGTTCCAGCACGAACGTAGTCGTTCTCCTGTACCAGAATCTGCTTGCTCAGGGGCACCAGATACTTACGTACATCGCCTACCTTAGAGGTAATGATAATCTCGCGGTTACCACGCTTCAGCTTACCCATGGTTACCTCACCGTCGATTTCGGCTACGATAGCAGGGTTGCTGGGGTTACGAGCCTCGAACAACTCGGTAACACGGGGCAGACCACCGGTGATATCACCACCACCACCAACTACACGAGGAATCTTAACCAGTACATCACCGGCCTTAACTTCCTGACCGTCCTTGATGGCGATATGTCCGCCAATGGGGAAGTTATAAGTACGCAACAGCTCGCCGTTCTCGTCAACGATGTGTGCTGCAGGAACCTTTGTACGGTCACGAGACTCAATGATAATGCTCTCGCTCAGACCTGTTGCCTCATCGCTCTCGACACGGAAGGTTACGTTCTCGATTACATCCTCGAACTGAACCTTACCAGGAGCCTCGGTTACGATTACGGCGTTGAAGGGATCCCACTTGGCAACTACGTCACCCTTAGCGACCTTTTCTCCTTCCTTTTTATAAAGTGTACTACCATAAGGTACGCTCTGTGTAAGCAGAACAATATTGGTAGTAGGCTCAACGAAGCGAACCTCAGCCAGACGACCGACAACTACCTGAGCGGCATTGCCGTTCTCGTCGGTAACATCAACGGTACGCAACTCCTCGAACTCGAGACGAGCATCGTACTTAGCCTTGATCATGGCGTTAGCGGCTGCATTACCAGCCACACCACCGGCGTGGAACGTACGAAGTGTAAGCTGTGTACCAGGCTCACCAATTGACTGGGCTGCGATAACACCTACAGCCTCGCCCTTCTGAACCATCTGGCTTGTTGCCAAGTTACGTCCGTAACACTTCATACATACGCCCTTCTTGCTCTCGCAGGTAAGAACGGAACGAATCTCGACGGTCTCGATGGGGCTGTCCTCAATCTCCTGAGCCTTAGCCTCGGTAATCTCCTCACCGGCACCTACAATAAGCTTACCAGTAGCGGGGTGAATAACATCATGTACAGACACACGACCCAAGATACGATCGTACAAGCTGCTGATAACCTCATCGCCATTCTTCAAGGCAGAGCAGGTAAGACCACGCAATGTACCGCAGTCTTCCTCGGTAATGATAACGTCGTGGCTTACGTCAACCAAACGACGTGTCAGGTAACCGGCGTCGGCCGTCTTCAAAGCGGTATCGGCCAAACCCTTACGGGCACCGTGGGTAGAGATGAAGTACTCCAGCACGGACATACCCTCCTTAAAGTTAGAAATAATGGGGTTCTCGATAGTATCGGGTTCGGCACCGGCCTTCTGAGGCTTAGCCATCAAACCACGCATACCAGAGAGCTGACTGATCTGACCGGCACTACCACGAGCACCTGAGTCAAGCATCATGTATACGGCGTTGAAGCCCTGGTCAGCCTCCTTCATGGTCTTCATCAGGATGGCAGACAAGTCGTTGTTAACGTGTGTCCAGATATCGATAACCTGGTTGTGACGCTCCTTGTCGGTAATGAAACCCATTCCGTACTCACCCTGAATACGGTCGATTTCCTCATTACCCTTGCGGATAAGTTCGTCCTTCTCCTTAGGAATGATAATATCACCCAAGTTGAATGACAGACCACCCTCGTATGCCAGACGGTAACCAAGGTTCTTGATACCATCCAGGAAGTCACAGGCACGGGCAACACCAACGGTCTTGATAACATCGGTAATGATGCCACGCAGGGTCTTCTTAGAAATAACGTCATTGAAATAACCTACCTCGGCAGGAATAATCTCGTTGGCGATAACACGACCAACAGAGGTCTCTACCATACGCTTGCCAAGTGTTCCGTCCTCCAACAGGTCGTCAACCACTACGAATACGGGAGCGTGAACATCTACACGCTTCTCGTTGTAGGCGATGATGGCCTCTTCGGGACCATAGAACTTCAGACCAGAGCCCTTAGCACCTGGACGAAGCTTGGTAATGTAGTACAGACCCAATACCATATCCTGAGAAGGAACGGTAATAGGTGCACCATTGGCTGGGTTCAGAATATTGTGTGACTGGAGCATCAGAATCTGAGCCTCCAGGATAGCCTCGTTGCTCAAAGGCAAGTGAACGGCCATCTGGTCACCATCGAAGTCAGCGTTGAACGCGGTACAAGCCAGGGGGTGCAACTGGATAGCCTTACCCTCGATCATCTTAGGCTGGAAGGCCTGGATACCCAGACGGTGCAGTGTTGGTGCACGGTTCAACAGAACGGGATGACCCTTCATTACATATTCCAGAATATCCCATATAATAGGATCCTTACGATCTACAATCTTCTTAGCGCTCTTAACGGTCTTAACGATACCGCGCTCGATAAGCTTACGAATAACGAATGGCTTATACAACTCGGCTGCCATCAACTTAGGCAGACCGCACTCGCCCATCTTCAGCTCGGGACCTACAACAATTACGGAACGGGCTGAGTAGTCAACACGCTTACCC
This sequence comes from uncultured Prevotellaceae bacterium, assembly GCA_946619915.1. Lineage (GTDB taxonomy): Bacteria > Bacteroidota > Bacteroidia > Bacteroidales > Bacteroidaceae > Physcousia. The sequence goes on from CAMOMP010000035.1 coordinate 31,432, forward strand.
AACAAGTTCTGACGGAAACGTCCCTGCTTACCCTTCAGTGAATCACTCAGAGACTTCAGAGGACGGTTGCTGTCTGTCTTAACAGCGCTGCTCTTGCGGCTATTGTCGAAGAGGCTGTCAACGGCCTCCTGCAACATACGCTTCTCGTTACGCAGAATCACCTCGGGAGCCTTGATCTCAATGAGTCGCTTCAGACGGTTGTTACGTATGATAACGCGACGGTAGAGGTCGTTCAAGTCGCTGGTAGCGAAACGACCACCATCCAGGGGAACGAGGGGACGAAGCTCTGGTGGAATGACGGGAAGAATCTTCATGATCATCCACTCGGGCTTGTTCCTACCCTTGCTGGCACGGAAGCTCTCTACTACCTGCAGACGCTTCAGAGCCTCGTTCTTACGCTGCTGAGCAGAATCCTGGCTTGCAGAATCGCGCAACTCGTAAGACAGCTTGTCCAAGTCTAACTGGATGAGCAAATCGTAGATAGCCTCGGCACCCATCTTGGCAATGAACTTATTGGGGTCATTATCCTCGAGGAATGCATTGTTCTGAGGCAGACGGTCCATAATGTCCATGTACTCATCCTCAGAAAGCAGGTCGAACTTCTGCAAAGGCATATCCTTGTCGTTCTCCATCACACCAGGCTGGATAACAACGTAGCGCTCGTAGTAGATGATAGCATCGAGCTTCTTGGTGGGGATACCCAACAGATAACCAATCTTATTGGGAAGTGATCTGAAGTACCAGATATGAGCAACGGGAACAACCAACTGGATGTGACCGCTACGCTCACGACGAACCTTCTTCTCTGTTACCTCTACACCACAACGGTCGCAGACA
>CAMOMP010000036.1:0-32188 GCA_946619915.1 uncultured Prevotellaceae bacterium
GGTGTTTTCGGCCGCATCGGCAAGCACCTCGGCCGTAACATCGCAGAGGTCTTTCTGACGCAGGGTGCTAATACCCTCCCTACCATACTTGTGCGACTGGAATTCCTTTATCACCTGCCAGTTCTGGCGTGCATCCTTCAGGTCATCCTCCTTGCTGAAGGTCTGGTGCATATAGTCGCTACGCAGACTGTCCTCAAGATGGAGGCGGTCTCTGTTCTTGCGCACCTGCGCAGTAGTAAGGTTGGGGATATATTCCTTGGATGGAGGGGGCACCAGGTCGAGGTCGAGCGAAGCTGTGTAGCTGTCGTCCTTATCCACCACAACCGTTACCATATCCTGCTTACCCACGCTGGCCTTCTCGAAGCCAAAGTGTCCGTCCTTGGTGGCCCATACCAGCAGGTCGCCCTTGCCGCATCCCAACCAGGTCAGACCTGCTGCATCGGAGGTCTTAGAAACAAGTGTATAGAACTCGGCATAGTTATACAGACGGAAATCGACCTTGGCATCCTTCAGGGGCGCGCCCTGGGCATCCACCACCTTGACGGTTATGGTGTCCGTCTCGGCATAGTTGGCCGTTACGTTAATCTCTGTGTAGCAGGCATTACGGCTTACAACCTCCTCTGGTCCGTCGTAGTTTCCGAAGACCTTGGTGTGCATCAGCATACCACGCGAAGCAGGCTCGTTGAACCAACCCATATTCAGGGCGGGCATCGGCTCGCAAGCTCCCATGAAATACCATTTGCCGTTCACCCAGGCTTCTACCCAGGCATGATTGTCGTCGGTATGAGCCCAACGGGGAGTATAGACCTGACGGGCAGGAATACCCACGGCACGAAGGGCGGCAACGGTAAAGGTACTCTCCTCGCCACAACGACCGGTTGCTGAGCGCATAGTAACGAGGGGCGATTTGGTACGTGCGTCAGAGGGGGCATAGGTTACATGCTCGTGGCACCAATGGTTAACCTCCAGTACGGCATCGTACATATTCATGTCCTGAACCCTATTCTTCAGTTCCTCGTAAAGAACAATACGGGCAGAGTCCAGATTCTCGTTATTAACACGCAGGGGCAGGACGAAATGCTTCCACTCACGCTCGGGCACCTTCTTGCCCCAAGGCATCTCCTGGCGGGCCTTCAACGTAGCACGCACGTTGGCCTCCCAGAACTCGCGAGAATAATCAACACTATCGGGCAGGGGCATATTGGCATAAAGGAAGTCCATAGCCTGCTGTACCTCCTGCTCCGTGGACGGGTTGCATCCTGTCATAAAAAGCATGAGGAGCCCTAAAGCTCCCCATACGGTATGTTTCATTCCTCTCATATACGTTACTTACTGAGCGTACATATCAACAATAAGCTCGCCAAAGAGTGTGTTGGCCCAAGCAAACCAAGAGCGTGTGAAGTCCTTGGCATCGTCCTTGTTGAAGGACTCGTGCATGAAGCCTGTATCGCCATCGGTCTTCAGAATCTGCTGAACACACCATTCCTTCTCGGCACGGTCGTTGGTGGTGAAGGCCTTCATAACCAGACTCATAGGCCAGGGCTTGTTCAGACCACAATGAGGACCGCCGATTCCCTCGCCAGCCTTACCCTTGAAGAAGTAAGGATTATCCTCGCTCCAGACAAACTTGCGGGTATTCTGATAGATGGGATCATCGATTGACACGTCGGTCAGATAAGGCAGACAAAGCAGAGAGGGAGCGTTAGAGTCGTCCATCAATAGAGCTGAACCGTAGGCATCCACCTCGAAAGCATAGATCTTGCCATACTTGGGATGTTCTACTACAGCATACTTCTGCAGAGCCTCCTCTACCTGAGTGGCCATACGGCGGCAATCGCTGGCCAGACCGTACTCCTTGTTTACATCATTCAGGATGATGGCTGCCTTGCGCAGAACGCTAACAGCAAAGAAGTTGCTGGGTACCAGATAGGGGAAGATTGTACTATCGTCTGAAGGACGGAAGGCGCTGGCAATCAGACCGCAGGGCTTGCCGGGATGGCCGTAACCCTTGTTGGAACGTGTATCGTGCAGAGCCTCTGTCTTACGGGTAAAGCGGTAGTTGGTGATGGGGCCGTTCCAGTTCTGCTGATCCTGGAAGACATGCAGAATCTCGCGGATAGCCTGAATCCACTTCTCGTCGAAGATGCTGGTATCACCCGTCTGCTGCCAGTAGGCATAAGCCAAGCGGAGGGGATAGCAGAGCGAGTCGATCTCGTACTTGCGCTCGTGCAGCTCCTTCTTCATCTTAGTATTGTCAGACTGCCATTCGCCACCGGTAGGACCAATATTGAAGGCGTTGGCGTAGGGGTCGATAAGGATGCAGGCCAACTGACGGCGGATTACGCCACGGATGAGGTGACGCAGGGGCTCGTCCTTGTTGACATACCGCAGATAGGGCCAAACCTGTGCAGCACTATCGCGCAGCCACATAGCCTCTATGTCGCCGGTGATAACGAAGGTGTCATCGTCACCACTCTCGTTGCTATACCAAACTGTTGTATCCAAGGTGTTGGGGAAACAGTTCACAAACATCCAGTACAACTTAGGGTTGATAGCTGTAAGCTTAGACTTGAGGTCGAGAATCTGCTTCTCGATAGCCTCGCTGCGGAAGAGACGCTTCTCTGGAGCAGGACGTAAGTCCTTGATGGTTGACTGCGCAGCCACCTCCTGCTTCTTAGCCTTAGCAGGAGCCTCGTAGTAATTGGCGCTGTATGCCACCATGGGAGCGCCCAGCAACATGGTTAAAAGAATTCTTTTCATATTAATCGGTTGTTTCAGATTATTCATAAAATCCCCCACCTCCCATTTGGGGGAGGAGGGGTTAGGGGTTGAAGAGAGGCTTCTTACTTTGTCATATAAACATCCAGTACGCCACCGGCCATAATCTGGTCGTGAGTGATGGTGTTACCCTTCAGCTGCTTACCGTTCAGAACGTACTTCTTTACATAAACAGCCTTCTGGCTACCACCATGTGTACGGATGGTGAAGGTCTTGTTCTCGCCTACGGGGATAACAGCCTCTTCTACGATGGGAGAACCCAGCTGGTAAACGCCACCACAGGGCTCAACCTGATACAGACCCAGGGCAGAGAGGATGTACCATGCAGACATCTGACCAACATCCTCGTTACCGCAGAGACCGGCAGGCTGGTCGGTATAAAGCTCGTCCATCACGTAGCGAACCCACTTCTGAGTCTTGCGGGGCTGACCAACATAGTTGTACATATACAATACGTGGTGGCTGGGCTCGTTACCGTGAGCATACTGACCAATCAGACCAGAGATATCAGGAGCAGCACCTTCGCCCAGATCGCTATCGGCAGCCAAGAGGGCATCCAAGTGGTTGGCCAAAGCCTTATCGCCACCAAGCAAGCCAGCGAGACCCTTTACATCGTGGGGAACCAGGAAGGTGTACTGCCAGGGGTTACCCTCGGTATAGTCGCGAGTCTGACGGTTGGGGTTGAAATCGGCAGGCAGAGGACGGAACTCGCCCTTCATATCCTTGGCACGCATACACTTAACACGTGCATCCCACAGTATCTTGTAGCCCTGGCTCAAAGTGTAGAAGCGAACGCTATCTTCCTTGTGACCCAGCTTGCCAGCAACCTGAGCAGCAGCCCAAGCGGCAATATAATACTCCATGCTCTTGGCAACAGTCTCGCTCTCGCGACCGTCATAGGGCAGATAGCCCAGCTCAGCCAGGTAGTCCTTACCACGCAGAGGGACACGGCGGTTCTTAGCGAACTCGGTAGGCAGCATGCTAGCCTTGATAGCCTCGTACATCTTCTCAGCATCAATGTCTGTGCACTCACCCTTCAGGATAATATCAGCCAGAACGGGAACAGCAGGCTCGCCCACCATACAATAGGTGTCGCAGCTTACCAAGTGCCATACGGGCAGCTCGCCCCACTCGTAGTACATATTCATCATTGTATGAGCATAGTCGCGCATACGGTCGGTCATAATAAGGGTTGCCAAGGGATGAGCAGCACGATAGGTATCCCAGAGGCTCCAGGTTGTCAGGTTAGTAAAGTCAGCACCACGGTGAACCTTACCGTCGCAACCCATATAGTCGCCTGTTACGTCGTTCCAGATTTGGGGAGCAACCATATAGTGATACATAGCGGTATAGAAGATGGTACGCTCGCGCTCTGTGCGGAAGGTAGCCTTGATACGACTTAACTCCTTGTCCCAAGCCATAGAAGCAGCATCGGCAATAGCGTTGAAGTCGAAGCCGGGCATCTCGGCGTTCATGTTGATGAGGGCATTAGCCTCGCTGGTGGGAGAAAGAGCAATCTTAGCCATCACCTGATCGCCAGGACCTACCTCGAAGGTAGCCTGAGCATACTTGGCATTCACGCCCTCTGACAACCAGTTATGAATAGGATGGCTGAAGCGGATGCAGAAGAAAAGCTTCTGGTCAGAAGCCCATCCTGCACTACGACGATAACCCATTACGGTATATTCGTCTATCTGAATAGCTCTTGCCTCGCGGGTGTCGTCGCCAACAGTATTATCCAAGTCAATGATGATACGTGCATTATTGCTACCCTTGGGATAGGTGAAACGGTAGAGGGCTACACGCTTTGTTGCTGTCACCTCGGCCTGAATAGAGAAGCGATCCAACAATACGCGGTAGTAACCAGGAGTCATCTTCTCAGTCTCGTGACGGTAGTCGCTGGCCAGTCCTTTACGGCTCAGCTCTACATCGCCATAGGCAGGCATCAGACCTATATCACCCAGATCGCCACAACCAGTACCGCTAAGGTGCATCTGAGCGAAGCCGATAATCTGCTTACCACTCTCATGATATCCAGAGCACCAGTCCCATCCCTGCTCAATCTGGTTGGGGCCGGCATTTACCATACCGAAGGGAACATTTGCACCTACGAATACATGACCATGATCGCCTGTTCCAATACGGGGATCAACGTACTTAGCAAAATTGTCGGCCATAGCTGTCATGCTTACCAGCAAACCGACAAAAAGAAATTTGATTTTCATTGAAATTGGTAGTTTTATCTATTAAAGTTTATAATATTTGGTTCAATTTTGCGGCAAAAGTACGAAAAAGAGAGCGGAATTCAAAGGAAAAGTCACAAAAAAAGCCCTCGGCAATCTCTTTTCGATTACCGAGGGCCAATATAATTGTCTTGCTTAAAGCGAATTACATCATGCCGCCCATGCCACCCATGCCGGGAGCACCGCCCATAGGCATTTCGGGCTTGTCTTCCTTAGCGTCGCAGATTACGCACTCTGTTGTCAGGAACATACCTGCGATAGAAGCTGCGTTCTCCAAAGCAACACGTGTCACCTTAGCGGGATCGATGATACCAGAGGCCTTCATGTTCTCGTACTTGTCCTCACGGGCATTGTAACCATAGTCACCCTCGCCGTTGCGGACGTTGTTGACTACTACACTACCTTCCTCGCCGGCGTTCTCAACAATCTGACGCAGAGGCTCCTCGATGGCACGACGTACAATCTGGATACCAGTTGTCTCGTCGGCATTAGCACCTGTCAGACCCTCCAATGCCTTCTGGGCACGGATGTAAGCTACGCCACCACCAGGAATAATACCTTCCTCGATAGCTGCACGAGTAGCGCACAAGGCATCGTCAACACGATCCTTCTTCTCCTTCATCTCAACCTCGCTGGGAGCACCAACGTACAGAACAGCTACGCCACCTGAGAGCTTAGCCAGACGCTCCTGCAGCTTCTCCTTGTCGTAGTCGCTGGTAGTATTGTTGATTTCGTTCTTGATCTGGTTTACACGATCCTTAATCAGCTCGCTCTGGCCATGACCGTTAACGATGGTGCAGTTATCTTTGCTGACAACAACCTTGTCGCAAGAACCCAACATCTCGATGGTAGCCTGCTCCAACTTCAGACCTGTGTCCTCGCTGATTACCAAACCACCTGTCAGGGTAGCGATATCCTGCAACATAGCCTTGCGGCGGTCGCCAAAGCCAGGAGCCTTAACGGCACAAATCTTCAGCTGTGTACGCAGACGGTTAACAACGAGTGTTGTCAGAGCCTCGCTATCAACATCCTCGGCAATAACCAAGAGGGGACGACCACTCTGAACGGCGGGCTCCAAGATGGGCAGGAAGTCCTTCAGATTGCTAATCTTCTTATCGTAAATCAGGATATAGGGATTCTCCATTACGCACTCCATCTTCTCCGTATCGGTAACGAAGTAGGGAGAGAGGTAACCACGGTCGAACTGCATACCCTCTACCACTCCGATAGTGGTATCACGACCCTTAGCCTCCTCGATAGTGATAACACCATCCTTGCTAACCTTCTTCATAGCGTCAGCCAAGAGCTTACCAATCTCGGGGTCGTTGTTGGCACTTACGGTAGCCACCTGCTCAATCTTCTGATAGTCGTTACCTACCTGCTCGGCCTGCTCCTTGATGTTAGCTACAACAACGCTGGTAGCCTTGTCGATACCACGCTTCAGGTCCATGGGATTTGCACCTGCGGCAACATTCTTCAAACCCTCGCGAACGATAGCCTGAGCCAGAACGGTTGCTGTTGTTGTACCGTCGCCGGCATCATCACCAGTCTTGCTGGCAACACTCTTAACCAACTGGGCACCAGCATTCTGGAAGGGGTCTGCCAACTCTACTTCCTTGGCTACCGTCACACCATCCTTAGTGATGTGTGGAGCGCCAAACTTCTTCTCTATGATAACATTACGTCCCTTGGGACCGAGTGTAACCTTAACAGCATTTGCCAAACTATCAACGCCCTTCTTCATCTGCTCGCGGGCTTCTATATTGAATCTAATGTCTTTAGCCATAACTTTTTTGAATTAAAAATTAAAAGAGAAAATTTAAAAATGGATTGTTTTAATTAAAATCTCTCACTTTTATCTTTTCATTTTTTATCTTTTATCTTATCCCAGGATTGCCACTACGTCGCTCTGACGCATAATCAGATACTTGGTGCCATCCAGCTCCAATTCTGTACCGGCATACTTGCCATACAGTACCTGGTCGCCTACTTTCAACACCATCTCCTCGTCCTTCGTTCCGTTACCAACGGCAATAATGGTACCCTTTAGGGGCTTCTCCTTTGCAGTATCAGGAATGATGATACCACCTACTGTCTTTGTCTCTGCGGGTGCGGGCTCAATGAGCACGCGATCTGCTAATGGTTTTACGTTCATAATCTTTTTCTTTATTTTGTTCTAATTTTTGGTTTTCGTTTTCGTTCCTGTTATTGTTACAACGAAAGCCGTGCCAAAGAAAAACAACACGACAAAATGTCACTCCACCTATGACAAAATATGACATTTCTTTTGACCCTACAGAAAATAATCGTATTTTTGCGGCATGGAATATATGTCACAAGAAGGCTACGACAAGATCGTAGAGGAATTGCGCCAACTGGAGCGCGTAGAACTACCCAGAGTAAAGGATGCTATTGCCGAGGCACGCGACAAGGGCGACCTGAGCGAGAACTTCGAGTATCATGCCGCCAAACGCGAACAGGGACGACTGCTCAGCCGTATCCGCTTCAAGCAGCGCGTGCTGGAGTTTGCCCGTGTCATTGACAAGTCGAAGCTTGGCGGCGACGGCGTGGGCCTGCTCAGCAAGGTGGAACTGACCAACATGGGCAACAACACAAAGATGACCTACACCGTTGTTAGCCCACACGAGGCCAACCTGCCCGAGGGAAAGATTTCCATCAAATCACCCATCGCACAGGCCCTGCTCAAGAAACAGGTAGGCGACATCGTCGAGGTGAAAGTTCCCGTAGGCACCATAAAACTAAGGATAGACAACATAACAATCTAGTCCCTTTTTTATCATGCATAAAACACTTATTATGGCACTTTGTGCCTTTTCCGTTTTCACCAGCTCTATGGCCCAAGAGGGCAAGAACCTGAAAGAAGCCTACAAGGACTATTTCCTTATCGGCGTTGCCGTAAACCAGCGTAACATCTCAGACCCCTCGCAAAGCAGCCTGGTCAAGAGAGAGTTCAGCAGTATGACTGCCGAGAACGACATGAAGCCCGTTTCCGTTCATCCCCGGGACGGCGTATGGACCTGGGAGAGCGCCGACCGCGTAGCTAACTTCTGTCGCCAGAACGGTATCAAGTTGCGCGGACACACCCTGATGTGGCACAATCAGATGTGCGAATGGATGTTCTACGATGAGCAGCACAATCTGGTCGGTAAAGAGGTTCTGTTCCAGCGCATGCGAGAACATATACATACGGTAGTAAACAGATACAAGGATATAGTATATGCATGGGATGTCTTCAACGAGGCTATCAAGGACGGACCACGCGACCCCAACACGCCAGACCAGCCCCTGCGCGAGAGCACTTTCTATAAGATTTGCGGCAACGACGAGTTTATACGCAAAGCTTTCCAGTATGCACGTGAGGCCGACCCCAACGCCTTACTCTTCTACAATGACTATAATGAGTGCGACCCCACTAAGTGCGACCGCATCTGCGAAATGATAAAGGAAATGAAAGCTGCCGGAGTGCCCATAGACGGCGTAGGCATGCAGGGACACTACAACATCCACGGACCCTCTGCCGAGGATATAGAGGCTGCCGTCAGCAAGTATGCCCAAGTGGTGGATCATATCCACATGACGGAACTGGATATTCGCGCCAACTGGGAGATGGGCGGTCAACTAGAATTCAGCCAAAACAAAGAGGCGACAATAACCGAAGAGATTAAGAAGAAACAAGATGCCAAGTACAACGACGTTTTCAGCATTATGCGTAAGCATGCCGATAAGGTGGACTGCGTAACATTCTGGAACCTGAGCGACCGCGACTCTTGGTTGGGAGTTAACAACTACCCCCTACTCTTCGATAAGGAATACAAGCCAAAAAGTGCCTATTACATAGTCAGAGACTTTAAGTAAAGCTGGCCCCATCGCTTTCTCCTCGTAATTCTGTAATTTACATTTTTTAGCAGAAGTTTTCGCAAAAACCTTTCTCGTTAAATAGAAACTTATTATCTTTGTGACGTAAAAACCCACTTAAAGGGTAAAAAGAAAGATAAAAAAAACGATGAAAGGCATTACATGCAACAACGCCATTGAGGCCGAGGGATTCCGCGCCGTACTGCAAGAGGCAGGAATAGAGAGCACTATCTACGACGAGACGAACAGCAAGGTGGCCAGGGGTATCCTGGACAAGACTGTGGACGTGTTGGTGAAAGAAGAGGACATGGAACAGGCCAAGCAACTGTACCAGACATTCCTTGCCGAACAGCAGAAGGACTTCAAGCCTTGGTGCCCTAAGTGCGGAAGCGAGAACCTAACCATAGAGAAGCTTAACAATTCTACCACTCGCCATCTGCCACGCATACTGGCAACAGCATTGATGTCCATCCCCTTCGGAACTTGCAAAACCGAGAAATACGTCTGCAACGATTGCGGGCATAAGTGGAAAAGGTAAGGCACTTTCGGCCAGATAAAAAAACAAAACTTTGTTTTTATTTTATTTATCGCTCGTTTATTCGTACCTTTGCCGCCCAAATAGATGATTATGAGTAACATTGTAGCTATAGTAGGACGCCCGAACGTGGGCAAGTCGACACTTTTCAACCGACTTACACAAACCCGTCACGCCATTGTTAGTGACGAGGCAGGTACCACACGTGACCGCCAATATGGCAAATGCGAATGGGGGCAGAGAGAGTTCTCGGTAATAGACACCGGAGGATGGGTAGTAAACAGCGATGATATCTTCGAAGAGGAAATACGCAAACAGGTAACACTGGCAACAGACGAGGCCGATGTGATTCTCTTCCTGGTGGACGTACACAACGGGGTGACAGACCTGGACGAGGCTGTGGCCAGCATTCTGCGTCGTACCAAGAAGCCCGTGGTACTGGTTTGTAACAAGACAGACAATAACGAAACTTATCTGTCGGCCGAGTTCTATTCCCTGGGACTGGGCGACCCACAATGTATATCGGCTGCCACAGGTGGCGGCACAGGAGACCTGCTTGACCTCGTGGTCAGCCTGTTCCCAAAGGAGAGCAACGAGCTGCCTGACGAGAACATCCCCCGCTTTGCCGTGGTAGGAAGACCTAATGCTGGCAAGAGTTCGCTCATCAACGCTTTCATAGGCGAGGACCGCAACATCGTTACGGACATTGCCGGCACCACTCGCGACAGCATCTATACACGATACGACAAGTTCGGATTCGACTTCTACCTGGTAGATACTGCTGGTATCCGTCGCAAGAGCAAAGTAACCGAGGACCTGGAGTTCTATAGTGTGATGCGCTCTATCCGCGCCATAGAGAACAGCGATGTCTGCATCCTGATGATTGATGCCACACGCGGCATAGAGAGTCAGGACCTGAACATCTTCCAGCTGATACAGAAGAACCAGAAGTCGCTGGTGGTAGTGGTAAACAAGTGGGATTTGGTGCCCGAAAAGGATACCAAGGTGATGAAGACCATGGAGGATGCCATCCGCGACCGTATGGCTCCGTTCACCGACTTTCCTATCATCTTTGCCTCTGCCCTAACCAAACAACGCATCTTCAAGGTATTGGAGACAGCCAAGGATGTATACCAGAATCGTGTTCGCCGTGTCTCTACCGCCAAGCTGAATGAGGAGATGCTGCCCTTGATAGAGGCTTATCCACCACCATCTATGAAGGGTAAGTACATCAAAATTAAATACTGCATGCAGGTACCAGAGACGCACGTGCCTACGTTTGTGTTCTATGCCAACCTGCCTCAGTACGTTAAGGAGCCCTACCGCCGCTTCCTGGAGAACAAAATCCGCGAGCGCTGGAACTTCTGCGGCACACCCATCAATGTGTTTATAAGGCAGAAATAGACCCTCACCCCTTAGAAAGAGGTGGTAGAAGAAAACATAAAAGTTTTAAGTCAAAAAAAACGAAATCGAGAGTGAATAATTCTCAATTCACAATTACACTCCCCAAAAGGAGAAGATGGAGGGAGGCCCTATCGGTTCTCGCGCTAGTATCGTTGTTCAGCTGTTCGCCAGAGCAGGGGGATACATTCACAAGCGAGAGTGCCCAGCAGGCCGCCCAACGCTACTACACCCTGTACACACAAGGCAAAGCCAAGGAATGCGTAGAAGGTATGGCCGATGCCGAATCTTTCTCTCCCGAATATAAAGAGATGTTGCAGGACGTATTTGCACAGGGGGCCAAAGAGCTTGGACGGAAAGGCAGCGTGGCACGCGTGGAGGCTACGTCAGATACACTCTACGTGGCAGACTCAACCGCCTACGTATATCTGGATCTAGTGTTCACCGACAGCGTGCACGAACAGGTAACCCTCCCCATGGTGTTCAAAAAAGGAGAGTGGCGATTAAGATAATTTAATTCAAGAGCCAAGAAGAATACATTGACAGACTATTTGTTCTTTTGAACTTTGATTTGAAAAAGCACAACAACCGATAACCGTTTTTAATAAACATATTATGAAAAAGAGAATTTACATTGTTTTGTTTGCCCTGGTGGCAACAATGATGGGCGCCTCTGCTCAGCAGATGCCTAACGTGCCGCTAGACCCAGCTGTAAAAGTGGGTGTACTGCCTAACGGTCTGACGTATTACATTCGTCACAACGAGTGGCCCGAGAAGCGTTGCGACTTCTACATCGCACAAAAGGTGGGCTCCATCCAGGAGGAGGAGAACCAGCGCGGTTTGGCTCACTTCTTGGAACATATGTGTTTCAACGGTACCACGCACTTCCCTGGCGATGCTCTAAAGCAGTATCTGGAGCGCATAGGTGTCAAGTTCGGAGAGAACCTAAACGCCTATACATCCTTCGACGAGACTGTATATAATATAAATAATGTAAATATGGAGACGGCAGGCGCCATCGACTCTTGTCTGTTAATTCTGCACGACTGGAGCCACGACCTGCTGCTGGAGGACAAAGAAATTGACAAGGAGCGTGGCGTCATCAACGAGGAGTGGCGTATGCGCCGCTCTGCCATGATGCGTATGCAGGAGGCAGCATTCAAGGACCTGTATGTAGGAAGCCGCTATGCCGACCGCATGCCCATAGGAACCATGGACATCGTTATGAACTTCCCCTACGAGGATCTGCGTTCATACTACCGTCGCTGGTACCGTCCCGATCTGCAAAGCCTTGTTGTCGTAGGTGATATCAACCCCGACGAGATAGAGCAGAAAATCAAGGATATGTTCGCAGACATAGCCCCAGCACCTGCTGATGCTGCTAAGCGTGAGGTGATTCCCGTTCCCGATAACGACGAGCCTCTGGTTTCTATCCAGAAGGACAAGGAGCAGACTGCCGCCTATGCCATTCTGTTCTTCAAGTACGACGCCACACCACGTGACTTCAAGAACAAAGTGCCATACATGATGGTCAGGTTCATAAGGAATGCCGTTTCAGGCATGTTCGCAGAGCGTCTTCACGAATTGGCACAGAAGCCCGATTGTCCTTTCTCACAGGCAAGTATTGATTTCGGAGAATACCTGGTTGCCAAGTCAAAGGAAAGCGTGAACGCAAGCATTGTTATGAAAGAGGGACAATACCTGCAGTCCATAGCAGCCATTTACCGCGAGTTGCTGCGTGCTAAGCGTGGCGGCTTCACCGAAGCCGAGTTCGAGCGATACAAGCAGGAATACCTGTCGCGCGTAGATGCCTCATACGAGGCACGCAACAAGGTACAGAACACCAGCTATGTGAACCAGTATGTCCGTCACTTCCTGGACAACGAGCCTGCTCCAGGCATAGAATGGATTCACCAGAACATGAAGCAAATTGTTCCCATGCTGCCACTGGATGCTGTTAACCAAGCATTTCCCAACCTGATCTCCGACAAGAACAGAGCCATCGCCTTGTTTATGCCCGAGAAGGAAGGCCTGCAGTACCCCACCAAAGAGGAAATTCTGAAAAAACTGGCTGAGGTAGAGGCCGAGGATATCGAAGTATTCAAGGAGGATGTTAATACTGACCCATTGGTTCCCGAACTGAAGTCTAAGGCAAAGGTGAAGAGTGTCAAGGACGACTTCTACGGCGCCAAGCTGATTACACTTAGTAACGGCATCAAGGTGCACGTGCTGGCTACCGACTACGCACCCAACCAGATTTCTCTGAAGGCCACCAGCTGGGGCGGTAACAGCCTCTACCCCAACGAGGAGTACCTGTGCGCTGGTAATGCCGACATGGTAAGCCTGGGCGGCTGGGGTTCTTTCTCTTCTACTCAGCTGAGCAAAAAGCTCTCTGGTATTCAGGCCAGAGTCAGCCCCTCTGTCAGCGATCGTACCGAGGGTCTGAACGGTAGCTGCGTGAAGAAGGACTTCGAGACCATGCTGCAGTTGACCTACCTGTGCTTTACCTCACCCCGCCGCGATGACGAGGTATTCCAGAGCACAATGGCCCGCTTCCGCGACGCTCTCAAAAACCAAGATCTGAATCCTCAGACTGCATTACAAGACAGTATAGCAAGTGTCCTGTACAACAATAATGTTAGAGCCAAGCGTATCCGTCTGGAGGACGTAGAGAACATCTCTTACGACCGCATCCTCGACATCTACAAAGAGCGCTTTGCCAATGCCGCTGACTTTGAGTTCTATCTGGTAGGCGACCTGAACATCGACTCCATCACTCCCATGCTAGTGAAATACCTGGGTGCCTTGCCCGTAAACAAGAAAATGGAGAACTACAAGGTTATCGACCGCAAGTTGGCAAAGGGCGAGCGCACCTGCATTTTCGAGAAGGAGCAGGATACACCTAATGCAACGGTGAACTTTGTTTACCATGCGCCAATGAAGGACAACCTGCGCAACGACATCATGGTGGATATGCTGGAGCAGTCTATGTCCATGTTGTACACCGAGACTGTACGCGAGGATGAAGGCGGAGCCTACGGCGTGCCCGTAAGTGCTTCACTATCTGACTATCCCGAGGAGATTGCCACCGTACAGATTAAGTTGCCCACAGCACCTGAAAAGATGGAGCGCATGACAAAGGTGGTCTATGACGGCATAGAAAAGATATGTGCAGAAGGTCCCTCAGAGAATTACCTGCAGAAGATCAAGGAGTATATGGTTCGTTCTCATGCCGAGAACCTGAAGAAGAACGGCTACTGGATGAGTCAGCTCTATACCCGCACTCGTTACAACCAAGACTATGTGACAGGCTACGAGGAGACTGTTCAGAACGTCAGCGTTGCCGACCTGAAGGAACTGGCACAGAAGATCTTCAAGAGTGGCAACCGACTGGTAGTCGGCATGACAAGCCCACAGAAGTAATTAATCTCTAAGATACAGAAGAAGGGAAGTTGCAAATTGCAGCTTCCCTTCTTATTATTTATGATTCGTATTCTCTTCTTTTGTCCGTAAGGAGCGGACTTCGAGTCCGTCCCGTACGGACTCTGTGTCCGTAAGGTTCGGACTATATCAACTATTAGCCTCCTTAACTTTGCGGAACAGGTCGCTGGCAAAGATAAAGGAGTTGAGGCGCTCGTTGGTGCTGGTCATAATCTGGTCTTTGTTACCCTGCCATTCCATACGACCCTCACATATATAAATAATGTTCTCACCAATACCCATAACGGAGTTCATATCGTGAGTATTGATGATGGTGGTCATCTTGTACTCCTCGGTAATGCTATGTATGAGGTCGTCAATTACCAGACTGGTCTTGGGATCGAGACCCGAGTTAGGCTCATCGCAGAAGAGGTACTTGGGATTAAGGGCTATGGCTCGGGCTATGGCCACACGCTTCTGCATACCACCGCTTATCTCGCCGGGGAACTTAGCCTCGGCACCTGACAGGTTCACACGATCTAAACAGAACTTGGCACGCTTGATACGGTCGGCTTCGTTCTTGTCGGAGAACATATCCAAGGGAAACATCACATTCTCCAAGACCGACATAGAATCGAACAGGGCAGCACTTTGAAATATCATACCCATCTCCCTGCGGATAAGTACCTTCTCGCGCTTAGTCATCTTAACAAAGTCACGTCCATCGTACAGGATTTCTCCCTTATCGGGCTCAAAAAGTCCCACAATATTCTTCATCAACACCGTCTTGCCACTACCGCTCTGACCAATAATTAGATTGGTCTTGCCTTCCTGGAAAACTGCATTGATATCCTTCAGGACCTCTCTGTCCTCGAACGACTTATATAAATGCTTTACTTCAATCATTGAGCATTGATCATTGAACATTGAACATTGGCTAAGGTCTAAAGCCTAAGCCACTACGATAGCAATGGCGTTAAGAATATATCGGCAAAGAGGATAAGCATGCTGCTACGTACCACAGCATCTGTGCTGGCCTTACCCACATCGAAGGAACCACCCTCGACGGTATAGCCGTAGAAGGAACTGACACTAGCTATGATGAAAGCAAAGACAAAGCTTTTAATCATAGACATCCATATAAACCACTGACGGAAGTCGTGCTGCAAACCTATGGTCAGGTCATCCACGGAGACGATGCCCACAAGGGCACTGGCATAAGCTCCCACGAATCCGGCTGCCATACTGAATACAACCAAACAAGGAATCATAGTCATAAGACCCATAATCTTGGGCAGAATCAAGAAGGATGCCGAGTTGACACCCATTATCTCCAGGGCGTCAATCTGCTGGGTAACACGCATGGTTCCTATCTCACTGGCAATATTGCTGCCTACCTTTCCAGACAGGATAAGACACATGATACTGCTGGAAAACTCCAACACCATAATTTCGCGCGTGGTATAGCCCGTAGTGAAGTTGGGCATCCAAGGACTGGCAATGTTCAGCTTAATCTGGATACAGATAACGGCTCCGATAAAAAAGGAGATAAGCAGAACAATACCTATAGAATCCACACCCAACTGGGTGAGCTCTTTTACGTACTGTTTCAGGAACATTCTCCAACGCTCAGGGATGCTGAAAGTGCGCCCCATAAGCATGAGATAGCGTCCGAAAGCAGACAGAAAATTAACTATAAACATGTAAATCGCCTCTTTTTGTGTCGCAAAAATACCAAGAAAAGTGAAAAGTGAAAAATGAAAAGTGAAAAATGAGGGCGAATGTGAGAAAAAAATACCTTTTTTTCGTACTTTTGCACCGAAAAAAGTACCAAGATGGACAGCGAAAAGGATGTATTGGAACTGAGAAGCGAAGGGCTTGTGAAGATATACGGCAAGCGTATGGTGGTGAACAATGTCTCATTCAGCGTCAAGCAGGGCGAGATAGTTGGACTACTGGGGCCTAACGGTGCAGGAAAGACCACCTCGTTTTACATGACCACCGGACTTGTACTGCCCAACGAGGGGCATATCTTTCTGGGCGGGCAAGAGATAACAAAGTTGCCAGTCTATCAACGTGCCCGATTGGGAATAGGCTATCTTGCTCAGGAAGCCAGCGTATTCCGCAAGATGAGCGTAGAAGACAACATCGCCAGCGTATTGGAGATGACAGGCATGCCCAGAGAGGAGCAACGCAAGAAACTGGAGAGCCTCATCAGCGAATTCCGTTTGCAGAAGGTACGCAAGAATCTAGGCGACCAGCTTTCGGGAGGTGAGCGCCGACGTACGGAGATTGCACGTTGCCTAGCCATTGACCCCAAATTCATCATGCTGGACGAGCCCTTTGCTGGCGTTGACCCTATTGCCGTGGAAGACATCCAGTACATCGTTTGGAAACTAAAGCAACGTAACATAGGCGTGCTGATAACGGACCACAACGTGGAGGAAACACTCTGTATCACAGACCGTGCCTACATGCTCTTCGAAGGGCAGATTCTCTTCAAGGGAAATCCTCAGGAACTAGCAGACAACCCCATCGTCAAGGAAAAGTACCTAACCAACAGCTTTGTGCTGAGAATGAAGGACTTTGAGGCCATTGACAAGGAAAGAAACATGGCAGACTAAGGTCTCTTTGCATAAAATAAGGTATATTAACGAATAATTATGAATTCAGACTTGTGATTTACAAATTATTTGTTGTACCTTTGCACGCAATTTTAAAAAGAGGTATTATTTTTAACAGATAGGCAATGAATATTTCATTCGAAAACGTAGACAAAGTGAGCGCTTTGCTCACCATGAAGATTGAGAAATCAGATTACGCAGAAAAGGTAGAAAAAGCACTGAAAGACTTCCGTAAGAAAGCTAACATGCCAGGCTTCCGTCCCGGTCAGGTTCCTATGGGCCTGCTGAAGAAGCGCTTCGGCACAGAGATTCTTGCAGAGGAGATAAATAAGATTTTAAGCCAGGAGCTCTATAAGTACATCCGCGAGCAGAAGGTTAACATCCTGGGCGAGCCTATGGCAAACGAGGAGAAGACTCCCGCCATTGACTTCGCATCTCAGGAGGAGTTCACCTTCGCATTCGACATTGCACTGGCTCCCGAGTTCGATGCCAAGCTCACAGCTAAGGACAAGCTGAACTACTACACCATCAACGTTGACGACGCCATGGTTGACCAGCAGATTCAGGCTTACTGCCAGCGTGGAGGTCAGTACCAGAAGGTTGACAGCTACCAGAGCAACGACATGGTTAAGGGTATCATGGCTCAGCTGGACAAGAAGGGCAACACCTTGGAAGGTGGCATTCAGGTTGAGAATGCCGTTATGCTGCCCAACTACATGAAGAACGACGACGAAAAGGCTAAGTTCGAGGGCGCTAAGGTAAACGATGTTATCGTGTTGAATCCCTACAAGGCATACAACGGTAGCGATGTTGAGTTGGCAAGCCTGCTGAAAATCAGCAAGGAAGAGGCAGCCAAGATGAAAGCAGACTTCAGCTTCCAGGTAACAGAGATTACCCGCTTCGAGGCTGCTGCTGTTGACCAAGCTCTCTTCGACCAGGTACTCGGCGAGGGTGTTGTTAAGAACGAGAAAGACTTCCGTGCACATATCGCAGAGGATATGAAGAAGAGCTTCGTTGCTGACAGCGACTACAAGTTCATTCAGGACCTGCGCGCCTACTTGGTTAAACGTATCGGCGAAGTAGAATACCCCGAGGCACAGCTGAAGCGCATCATGAAGCAGAACAATACTGATAAGGACGACGCATACATCGAGGAAAACTTCAAGCCCAGCTTGGACGAACTGACATGGCACCTTATCAAGGAGCAGCTCTCAGACCAGTTCGAGGTGAAGATTGAGCAGGCTGACGTATTGGAGACTGCCAAGGCTGCCACACGTATGCAGTTCGCTCAGTATGGCATGACAAACCTTCCCGACGATGTTCTGACCAACTATGCCAACGAGATGCTGAAGAACCAGCAGCAGGCTGAAGGCCTGGTTGCCCGCACCGTTGAGAGCAAGATTGTTGCCAAGGCTAAGGAGACCGTCAAGCTGACCGAGAAGACTGTTTCTCTGGAGGAGTTCAACAAGCTCTTCGAGAAGGAGAACAAGGAAGGCAAGGAAACCAAGGAAAGCAAGAGCAAGAAGAAGTAACCCGCCTTCTTGCATGCAAAACGTAAGATAACAATAATCAGATAATAGGGGGCGGTCCGAGGGCCGTCCCTATTTCACTTAACAAAAAGACGTACCAAAATGAACAACGACTTCAAAAAATACGCTACTCGCCACCTGGGCATGAACAGCATGGTACTGGACGATGTGATAAGCGCACAGAACCAATATCTGAACCCCTACATCCTGGAGGAACGTCAGTTGAACGTTACCCAGATGGACGTTTTCAGCCGTTTGATGATGGACCGTATCATTTTCCTGGGCACACAGATTGACGATTACACCGCCAACACTTTGCAGGCACAGCTGTTATACCTGGACAGCGTAGATCCTGGCAAGGATATCAGCATTTACGTCAACAGTCCTGGTGGTAGCGTATATGCCGGACTGGGCATCTACGACACTATGCAGTTCATCAGCAGCGATGTAGCCACCATCTGTACTGGTATGGCTGCAAGCATGGCCGCCGTATTACTGGTAGCCGGAGCCGAGGGTAAGCGTAGCGCGTTGACTCATAGCCGAGTTATGATTCACCAGCCGATGGGTGGCGCTCAGGGACAAGCCAGCGATATTGAGATTACCGCCCGCGAAATCCAAAAACTGAAAAAGGAACTCTATACTATCATTGCCAACCACTCCCACACCGACTTCGACAAAGTTTGGGCAGATAGCGATCGTGACTATTGGATGACAGCCCAGGAGGCAAAAGAGTACGGTATGATAGATCAGGTATTGGCTAAGAAGCAATAAGGAATGGCAACACGCAAATATAATACATGTTCTTTTTGTGGACGTTCTGAAAAGGATGTACTCCTGTTGCTTTCTGGTATAAACGGATACATTTGCAATGAGTGTGCCATACAGGCATACCACATCGTACAGGAGAACACAAGCGGCAAAGCCGCCTCCAAATCCAGCAACGACTTCAGCCTAACAGACATCCCAAAGCCCAAACAGATCAAGGAGTATCTGGATCAGTATGTGATTGGCCAGGACGATGCAAAGCGCTATTTGGCAGTATCCGTTTACAATCACTACAAGAGATTAGGACAGCAGAAGGGCGATGACGGCATTGAGATAGAAAAGAGCAACGTCATCATGGTAGGCTCTACCGGAACAGGTAAGACCTTGATGGCAAGGACAATAGCCAAATTGCTAAAAGTTCCTTTTACCATTGTTGATGCCACCGTATTCACTGAGGCCGGTTATGTAGGCGAAGATGTAGAAAGCATCTTAAGCCGTCTGCTTCAAGTGGCCGACTATGATGTAAAAGCTGCCGAACGAGGCATTGTCTTCATAGATGAAATAGACAAGATTGCACGCAAATCGGACAACCCAAGCATCACACGCGACGTAAGCGGCGAAGGTGTCCAGCAGGGTTTGCTCAAACTTCTGGAAGGTTCCATGGTGAATGTTCCGCCAAAGGGAGGAAGAAAGCACCCCGATCAGGATTACATCCATGTGGACACCCGTAATATACTATTTATCTGCGGAGGTGCCTTCGATGGCATTGAGAAGAAGATTGCACAGCGCCTGAATACCCACGTAGTAGGATACAACAGCGTCCAGCATCAGCAGAAGATAGACTCTAAGGATTTGATGAAGTACATCGTGCCACAGGATTTGAAAAGCTTCGGTCTTATCCCCGAGATTATAGGCCGACTGCCCGTGCTCACTTACCTGAACCCGCTCGACAGAACAGCCTTGCGCAACATTCTCACAGAACCCAAGAACTCACTAGTGAAACAGCAGATAAAGCTTTTCGAGATGGACGGCATCAAGCTGACCTTCGAGCCGAAAGCCCTCGAATATATAGTGGACAAAGCGGTGGAATACAAATTGGGCGCAAGAGGATTGCGTAGCATTATGGAAGCTGTGATGATAGATGCACAATACGATGCGCCATCAGGTGAGGAAAAGACATTTGTGGTAACGGAAGATTATGCACGAAAGCAAATCGAGAAGTCGCACCATCTTACAGCATAAATATAAAGAAAAATAGGTTAAATGGGAGGAACGAAAGAGGTTTCTCCCATTTTTTTTGAATACCAATGATAAATTTCTTGACCAAAAACTTGTATGATATTGAAAAAATAATATAACTTTGTAAGGAGAATCTCTGACAAAGACAAAGCAATATGGAGAAATTGAATCTGGCGGAACAACTGAAACATTACTTCGGCTTTGATGGTTTCAAAGGCGACCAGGAAGCTATTATCCGTAATGTTTTGGCAGGGCACGACACCTTTGTGCTGATGCCGACCGGTGGAGGCAAATCTCTATGCTACCAACTGCCTGCTCTACTCATGGAGGGAACTGCAATTGTCATCTCTCCCCTTATTGCCTTGATGAAGAATCAGGTAGACGCCATCCGTCAGGTCAGCGAAGACGACGGTATAGCTCACTTTCTGAACTCTTCCCTGACAAAAACCCAGATTGACATCGTCAAACGCGACGTAAAAGCAGGCAGAACCAAGCTACTCTACGTGGCTCCTGAGTCGCTGACAAAGGATGACAATGTAAGTTTCCTGACTAGTGTCAAGATTTCGTTCTATGCCGTTGACGAGGCTCACTGTATCTCGGAATGGGGACATGATTTCCGTCCCGAATACCGCCGTATCCGCCCCATCGTAAACCAAATAGGCGAAGCACCCATCATAGCATTAACCGCTACGGCAACTGACAAGGTGAGAGGCGACATAAAGAAGAATTTGGGAATGATGGATGCCACAGAGTTCAAGAGCTCGTTCAACAGGCCCAATCTATATTATGAGGTACGGCCAAAGACGAAAGATGTGGACAAGGACATCATCCGTTTCATCATGCAGCATAAAGGCAAGAGTGGAATTATCTACTGCCTAAGCCGCAAAAAGGTTGAGGAACTGGCAGAAATTTTACGTGCCAACCAGATAAACGCCCGCGCCTACCATGCAGGTATGGAATCGCAAGTAAGAAGCGAGACGCAGGACGACTTCCTTATGGAACGATTGGATGTTATCGTGGCCACCATTGCCTTTGGCATGGGAATTGATAAGCCTGATGTAAGGTTCGTGATTCACTACGACATTCCTAAGAGTCTGGAAGGCTACTATCAGGAGACGGGCCGAGCTGGACGTGACGGAGGTGAAGGTTATTGCCTGACATTCTATTCTCCCAAGGACTTACGTAAGTTGGAGAAGTTCATGGAAGGAAAACCTGTGGCCGAGCAGGACATCGGCCGACAGCTCCTACAGGAGACCTCAGCCTATGCAGAGACCTCTATTTGCCGCAGGAAATTCCTACTTCACTACTTCGGAGAGGAATACGAGCCTGACAATTGCGGCAACTGCGACAACTGCCGTCATCCAAAGGAAAAACAGGAAGCTTCGGACGAACTGCTATTGGCGCTGAAGGTTATAGACACCATCAAGGGCAACTTCAAGGTAAATCATGTCATAGACATCCTTGTAGGACGCGAGACAGAAGAAATTATTGCACACAGACACGAGGACTTGGACTGCTTTGGCTGCGGCGACAAATACGAAGCCAGTTTCTGGAACGCTGTCATCCGCCAGGGCATGATTTCTGGCTATATCGAAAAGGAAGTAGAAAACTACGGACTGCTGAAAATTACAACAGAAGGAAGAAACTTCATGCGCAGACCCATTGAATTCTGGATCTCAAAAGACAACGAATTCGACGAATACGAGGAGCCCGTTGGCAGCGAGTCTGCTGTGTTGGACGAGGTTCTTTTCAGTATGCTAAAATCACTCCGTAAGAGTATAGCAGAGAAAAAGGGAGTCCCCCCCTACGTCATTTTCCAGGATCCCTCTTTGGAAGATATGGCAACCACCTACCCGATTTCAATAGATGAGTTGAAGAATATCAGGGGCGTAGGAGACGGGAAAGCCGCACGATATGGCAAGGAATTCTGCGAGTTGATAGCTAAATATTGCGAGGAAAACGAGATTGAGCGCCTTGAGGATTTGCGTGTCCGCACCGTAGTTAACAAGAGCAAGAACAAAGTAAGTATCATTGAAGGTATCGACCGCAAATTGGCTCTTGAGGATATTGCCAAGGCCAAGGGCCTGACAATGGAGGAACTACTAGACGAGATAGAGACCATCGTCTATAGCGGAACCAAGCTAAACATAGACTATTATATCGAGGATATAATGGACGAGGACGACATGGAGGACATCTATGACTATTTCATGGAAGAGTCCGAAACAGACGACATAGACGAAGCGTTGGATGCTCTCGGAGAGGACTATACCGAGACCGAAATCCGCCTTGTTCGCATCAAGTTCTTATCAGAAATGGCCAATTAAGAAAAATTGGCTTTTTTTGTATCGGAATAATCAGTTTTTTTTTGTACTTTTGCACGCAATAAATTCTATATAAGATATGGCATCATTTATTGCAGACAAGATTGTTATGGACGGCTTGACTTATGACGACGTCCTGTTGGTTCCCGCTTACTCCGAGGTATTACCTCGTACGGTAGAACTTTCAACCCGTTTCTCACGCAACATAGAGTTAAAAATTCCCTTTGTAACAGCTGCTATGGATACTGTTACTGAGGCTCCCATGGCTATTGCCATTGCCCGTGAAGGCGGTATCGGCGTAATACACAAGAACATGAGCATCGAGGAGCAGGCCCGTCAGGTTGCTATCGTGAAGCGTGCCGAGAACGGCATGATCTACGACCCCGTGACCATCCAATTGGGAAGCACAGTTGCTGATGCGCTGGAGTTGATGAACGAATATCACATCGGAGGTATCCCCGTAGTAGACAGCGAGCGTCACCTGGTAGGTATCGTCACCAATCGTGACTTGCGCTTTGAACTGAACCTGAACCGTACAATTGACGATGTGATGTCATGCGAGAACTTGGTTACAACACATGTCCAGACAGACCTAGTAGCTGCAGCCAAGATTCTGCAAGAGAACAAGATTGAAAAACTGCCCGTTGTTGACGAGGACAACAAACTCATCGGCCTTATTACCTACAAGGACATTACCAAGGCAAAGGATAAACCCATGGCCTGCAAGGACAGCAAGGGACGTCTGCGCGTAGCAGCAGGTGTAGGTGTAACCGTTGACACACTCGACAGAATGAAGGCACTGGTTGATGCCGGTGTAGATGCCATTATCATTGATACAGCACACGGTCACAGCAAGTTTGTGATTGACAAGTTGAAAGAGGCCAAGAAGAACTTCCCCAACGTAGATATCGTTGTAGGTAACGTTGCAACAGGCGACGCTGCACGCATGCTGGTCGAAGCTGGTGCCGACGGCGTAAAAGTTGGTATTGGTCCGGGTAGTATCTGTACAACTCGTGTAGTAGCCGGAGTTGGCGTACCACAGCTGAGCGCCATATACGATGTAGCCAGTGCCCTGGAGGGAACAGGTGTGCCCCTGATTGCCGACGGCGGATTGCGTTACAGCGGCGATGTCGTAAAGGCTTTGGCTGCCGGCGGTTACAGCGTAATGATCGGTTCTCTGGTTGCCGGCACAGAAGAGAGTCCTGGCGACACCATCATCTACAACGGCCGTAAGTTCAAGAGCTACAGAGGCATGGGCTCACTCGAAGCTATGGAGTGCGGTAGTAAGGACCGTTACTTCCAAGCTGGCGTGAAAGACGTTAAAAAGTTGGTTCCCGAAGGTATTGCCGGCCGTGTGCCTTACAAGGGAACTGTTCAGGAGGTAATCTTCCAGTTGGTAGGTGGTTTACGCAGCGGTATGGGATATTGCGGTGCAAACACCATCGAACAGCTGCACAATGCAAAATTCGTCCGTATCACAAATGCCGGCGTTATGGAGAGCCATCCACATGATGTAACAATTACCAGCGAGGCGCCCAACTACAGTCGTCCTCAATAATAGTATATAAGGTATGAAGAAGATTCTGTGTTCATTTTTGTTTCTTGTTGCAGGCGTTGGTGCCAATGCACAGGATGATCCTATCGTGATGCACGTAAACGGCCAACCGGTTCCACGCAGCGAGTTTGAGTACAACTACAACAAGAACAACTCTGATGGTGTTTTGGACAAGAAGAACATAGAGGAATATGCACAGCTTTTTGTCAACTACAAACTGAAGGTGCAGGCCGCTTTGGACAACCACTTGGATACTCTCTCAAGCTATCAGAAAGAGTTCCGCCAGTATCGAGATCAGCAAATCCGACCTCTGTTGATTCCGCAGAACGCAATGGAAGAGGAGTGCAAGAAATATTACAATCAGATGTTGGTAGGCCTTCAGGGCAAAGAACTTCTACAACCCGCACATATCTTCTTACGTGTGCCTCAGACCGCCACAGAAGAGGCTCAAGCTGAGGCAAAGGCTCGCATAGACTCTATCAATCAAGAAATAAAGAATGGAGCAGACTTCGCCGAACTAGCCAAGAGGTTTTCACAAGACCCTGGTTCTGCAGCCCGTGGCGGCATACTTCCCTGGATTGGCCCCAATCAGACTTTGAAAGAATTCGAGGATGTTGCATACAGCCTGGAGGTGAATCAAGTGTCAGAGCCCTTCCTCTCAACAGTGGGATACCACATTGTCAAACTGATGGACAAGAAACCTCTGGAGAGCTACGATGAGCTGAAGGAAAGAATCCGTCGTTACCTGGAAGGACAGGGTTTAGAGAACCAACTCGCAACCCAAGTGTTGGATTCTATAGCACAGCACTCTTCACCCCAGAAGACTGTTGAGGAAATCCTTGACGAAGAGACAGAGCGTCTCTGCGCCCAAGACGAGGAACTGAAATACCTGGTTAAGGAGTATCATGACGGACTGCTGCTTTTTGAGGAATGCAGCAGAAACGTTTGGGAACCTGCCAGCAAGGATACGACAGGTTTGGCATCCTACTTCAAAGCAAACAAGAAAAAATATGCCTGGAAGGAGCCTCATTTCCGCGGTCTTGTTTATTACTGCAAGAATCAGGCTGATATAAAGGCCGTTAAAAAGTGCTTGAAGGGCGTCCCCGAGAATAAATGGACTGTCAAGATACGTGAGCAGTTCAACAAAGATAGCGTAACAGTTCGTATGGAGCGTCGCCTCTTTAAGAAGGGTGAAAATGCCAATGTTGACGTTTTGGCCCTGAAAGACAAGAGTGCCAAGTTGAACCCAATAAAGGATTACCCATATGTGGCTGTTGTAGGAAAGGTACTGAAGAAAGGACCTGCAGAATGGACCGACATCAGCAACCAGGTTGTTACGGACTACCAGCGCATGCGCGAGGACGAGTACGTAGCAAAGCTAAGAAAGCGTTACACTTTCGAGATACATGAAGACGTACTGAAAACAGTAAATAACCACTAATGTTTATGAAAATCTGCGGCAGATATATTTCCCTAGTATGCCTATCTATCTATAGCGTTTTCTCTTTTGCTCAAAGCATTCAGAGCAACGTAATAGATGAAGTTGTATGGGTAGTTGGTGACGAAGCCATACTGAGGTCGGATGTAGAGAAACGCCGCCTTGAGTTTGGAAGTTCTGTCCCAGGCAACCCATATTGCGTTATTCCCGAGCAATTGGCCATCCAAAAGCTCTTCCTTCATCAGGCTGCCATAGACAGTATTGAGGTAACTGACACGGAAATCAACCAGTATGTAGAGGAGTTTATCAACCAGCGTGTTTTGGCTGTAGGTTCCAAAGAGAAATTGGAGGAATACGAAGGCATGACAATGACCCAGTTGCGTGAGATGTATTACGACGAGTACAAGAACTCTCTGACTATGCGCGACATGCGTAAAAAACTGACAGAGGATGTGAAGGTTACTCCTGCTGAGGTTCGTAGATATTTCAAGGATTTACCAGAAGATAGCCTTCCATTGATTCCTACTCAGGTTGAGGTACAACTATTGGTTCAACAGCCACGAATCCACCAAGAAGAGATTGATCGAGTTAAGAACACCCTGCGTGAATATGCCGAGCGTGTAAACTCAGGCAGCACATCATTCTCTACCCTCGCCCGTCTGTATTCCGAGGATCCGGGATCAGCCCGACAAGGAGGCGAAATGCCTTACATGGGACGCGGCGAGTTGGACCCAGGCTTTGCCAATGTTGCCTTTGGCATGACAGACCCTTCCAAGGTCAGCAAAGTTGCACAGAGCGAGTTCGGCTTCCATATTATCCAGCTAATAGACAAGCGTGGCGATAAGGTAAAGTGCCGCCACATCCTGAAACGCCCAGAGGTTCAGCAAGAGGACATTGATACAGCTTTGGTTCACCTTGACTCAATAGCTGAGCAGATACGTAGGGAGAAAGTGACATTCGAGGAGGCTGTATTGTACGCTTCTGACGACAAGGATACACGCAACAACCGTGGCATCCTGTCTAACACAAAGATTGACGAGCAGGCTGGCGGACAAATCACCACTACAAGATTTGAAATGAGCGAACTGTCAACTTTCTCTCCCGAACTGGCACGTGTGATAAGTACAATGGAGATCGGAGAAATCTCCAAGCCTTTCACAATGATAAACAGCAAGGGCAAAACCGTTTGTGCCATTGCAAAACTGAAGAACAGAATCAATTCCCACAGGGCAAGTATCTCTGAGGATTTCCAGATTTTGAAAAATCAAGTGGAAGAAAAAAAGAAAGAACAGGTTATTCTTGATTGGATAAAGGAAAAGCAGCGCACGACCTACATCAGGATAAATCCCGACTGGCGCGACTGCGAGTTCCAATACCCCGGCTGGATTAAGTGATGAATCATCGTCTGTCTGCAATATGTACACTAATCTTGTTTGGCGTTTGTCTGATATTTGCTGTTACCCCTGTACGCAGGACGGCAAATAATAATAGAGCAAAAACGGCAAACAAAGACAGTCGTGTGCATTTGCTACACGCCGATAAACTCTATTTCGACCAACGGCTTCACCAGACTGCACAGTTCTTGGTCGGAAATGTACAGTTCAGTCATGAGGGAACACTCATGTATTGCGACAGCGCCCTTTTCTACGAAGCCTCAAACTCCTTTGATGCTTATGGCAATGTACGCATGATACAGGGAGATACGCTGAAGCTCACTAGCGACGTACTGTATTACAACGGAATAGACAGACTGGCTCGCGCCCGTTACAATGTGGTGCTGACACACCTGAAGACAATCCTCTACACTGACAGTCTCGACTATGACCGCATCTACGATCTGGGATACTTCTTCGAGGGGGGACGTCTTCTGGACCAAGGAAATGAGTTGACAAGTGACTGGGGCGAATACCAGCCATCCACCCATCAAGCCGTTTTCAACTACAATGTTAGACTAGTTAATCCCGAACCGCCAGAACCTCCGAAGACCGTCTTGGTATCCGATACATTATATTATAATACCAATACTGCCATTGCACATGTTGTCGGGCCTTCCAATATTGAGAATGGAGAGAGCCACATCTACTCCGAACTTGGCTACTATAACACCAAGACCGACGAGTCCTATATGCTTAACAGAAGTATCCTGGTGAATGAAGGAAAGCGTTTGGTTGGTGACAGCGTTGTTTGGGACGGTATGTCAAAGATAGGTGAAGCATTCGGGAACTTCATTTACACAGACACCGAAAATAAAAATATGCTTACGGGTAACTATTGTTATTATGTTGACAGTATAGGCTATTGCGAGGCATATGATAGCGCCATGGTAATAGACTTCTCGCAAAAAGACACTCTGTTTGCTCATGCAGACACCTTTAAGGTCTTCACATACTTCATCGACACCGACAGCATGTATAGGGTTTTACATGCCTACAGACGGGTGCGCGCTTTCAGGGAGGACGTTCAGGCCGTCTGCGATTCTATGGTTTATAACTCCAAGGACTCTTGTCTGGTAATGTACTACGATCCCATCCTCTGGCAGAACGGTCAGCAGATGCTAGGCGAGGAGATAATATCCTTCTTTAATGACAGCACATTGGATAGCGTACAAGTGTTGCGCCAAGCATTATCGGTAGAACAGATAGACAGTATCCATTATAATCAGGTTGCAGGACACGAGATGCACTTCTACTTCAAAGAAGGCGAGATGTACCTTTCCACTACAAAAGGAAATGTCTTCTTCAACTATTACCCCTTTAATGAAGACAGTGTCATGGTCGAGATGAACCATACCGAGACCACCTTACTGAGACTGTACATTCAAAACGGCAAGGTTAACTATGTATGGATGCCTGCTGCAACTGGTACGATGTACCCTGTACCTCTGATACCACCAGACGAATTGTATCTTTCCAACTTCGCCTGGTTCGACTATATCAGGCCAAAAGACAAGATGGATGTTTTCAACTGGCGCGGCAAGAAGGCTGGAAGTGAACTAAAGAAGAGCGTTCAGCGTGTAGCGCCAAAGCAGAAACTATCGGATATTAAACAATAGAAATAACAGGTTATGGGATTGTTCAGTGCAAGGCAGCCACGTAAATTCAGACGGGTTAGCATCTATACCGACGAGCGTAAGGAGAAGTTGCAGAAGCTGGTAGAGCAGGTGGAACGCGAAAAGAGTGGAGCACAGCCTACCGAGGGAACTTTCAAGGCTGACAAGTTCAAGGGGGCCTTTATCAATTTCACCCCCCGTGCACAGCGCTATAAGGAACATGGCGCTCGCATAGGCTGGCCCTTGGCAATCTTGCTCATTTTCGTTCTACTGATTATTTGGAGATTTATAATGACAGGCAAATCTTAAACGTATGGATATCATTCACCTTCTTCCGGATTCAGTTGCTAACCAGATAGCAGCAGGCGAGGTCGTTCAGCGCCCGGCATCAGTGATAAAGGAACTGATGGAGAATGCCGTTGACGCAGGTGCATCAACAGTAGATGTACTTGTTGTTGACGCAGGCCGCACATCTATCCAAGTGATTGACGACGGAAAGGGAATGAGCGAACAAGATGCCCGCATGGCCTTTGAACGTCATGCGACATCCAAGATCAAACAGGCAGAAGACCTGTACTCTCTCCATACCATGGGATTTAGGGGCGAAGCCCTTCCCTCCATTGCCGCCGTTGCACAAGTACATCTTCAAACCAGGACAATAGACAATGAACTGGGAACGGACCTTACCATCGAAGGCTCCCAAGTTGTCGAACAGGAAGCTTGTTCTTGTCCTGTCGGCGCCAACTTCCAAGTTCGCAACCTATTCTATAACGTACCAGCTCGTAGGAAGTTCCTGAAATCCAACCAAACGGAACTGAACAATATCATTCAGGAATTTGAACGAATCGTATTGGTGAATCCAACAGTCTCCTTCTCCTTCTCGCATAACGGCGAGATGATGACCAAGTTGCCCTCCAGCAATCTCCGACAGCGCATCGTAAATGTCTTCGGCAAAAAACTGAACGAGCAGCTACTGGCTGTCGATGTGGATACGACCTTGGCCCGCATCACGGGTTTTGTTGGCAAGCCAGAGACTGCCCGTAAGAAGAACACCAACCAGTTTTTCTTCGTGAATGGCCGATACATGCGTCACCCTTACTTCCATAAGGCTGTTATGGAGGCATTTGCACATCTTATCCCAGAAGGCGAGCAAATACCCTACTTCCTTTACTTCGAGGTTGACCCTGCTAATATTGACGTCAATATACATCCCACCAAGACAGAAATAAAGTTCGAGAACGATTCTGCCATCTGGCAGATTCTGGTGGCAGCCATCAAGGATTCCCTGGGCAAGTTCAATGCCGTGCCAACAATCGACTTTGATGTAGAGGGGCGTCCAGACATTCCCACTTTCGACTTCAATGCAGGGACTCAGGTACATGCGCCTAAAGTGCAAGTTGATAGCAGTTACAATCCATTCCGCTCAAGCGAGGGAAGAAGCCAGAAGCATGTACCCGTTGATTGGGAACAACTATACGCAGACATACAGAAGACCGAACCAGCTCAGGACTATCACATAGAGGAGGAACCAGAAGAAACCAAGGACCTGTTCTCTAGCGAAACGTCAGGTGAAATGGAGATGAGCAGTTGTCATTTCCAATATCGTGGTCAGTATATCCTTACGCCTGTACAGACAGGACTGATGATAGTTGACCAGCATAGAGCTCATGTCCGCATTCTTTACGAGAAATTCCTTCAGCAAATGGAAAGACAAAAGCCCTCTTCGCAGGGACTGCTTTTCCCCGACATGCTGCAATTGGCGCCGTCTGACGCCATCCTATTTCAGGATATGATGGACGAGTTACGCTCGCTTGGATTTGATATTGAGTCATTGGGCGGCGGAAGTTTCTCTGTTAACGGCGTTCCCTCTGACTTAAATGGTGCCAACCCTGTATCCATACTTTCCCAAATGGTAGAAACCGTCAAGGAAAAAGAAACTGGTATGGAAAACGAGTTGCAGCATCGCATCGCGCTTGTTATGGCACGCAATACAGCTATAGTTGCAGGTCAGGTACTTACCAACCAAGAGATGGAATCCCTATTGGGAGATCTCTTCCAGTGCCAGAACCCCAACCTCACCCCCACAGGAAAGGTTATTGTCTCTGTTTTGGAGAATAGCCAGATAGAAAGGATGTTCGGACGCTAATTTAAAAGGATCAAATCAAATTACACGAAAATATAATGGAACCAAAAGAAAAAATCATTCTAACGGGCGACCGCCCAACTGGAAAACTTCACATCGGCCACTATGTGGGCTCACTTCGTCGTAGAGTAGAGCTGCAGAACTCAGGCCTATATGATAAAATCTTTGTTTTCGAAGCCGATGCACAGGCTTTGACCGACAATATTGAAAACCCCGAGAAGGTTCGTCAAAACGTCATCGAGGTTGCACTCGACTATCTAGCAGCAGGACTTGACCCAGCCAAGAGCACCCTGTTCATCCAGAGTCAGATTCCCGAGCTTTGCGAATTGTCATTCTACTATATGGATATGGTTAGCGTAAGCCGTCTGCAACGTAACCCCACAGTCAAGACCGAGGTTCAGATGCGCGGTTTCAGCGGCGAGAGCATTCCCGTAGGCTTCTTCACCTACCCCATCTCTCAGGCTGCCGACATCACCATGTTCAAAGCAACCACTGTACCTGCCGGCGAAGACCAAGAACCCATGCTTGAACAATGTCGTGAGATTGTTCGCAAATTCAACAACATCTATGGCGACACACTTGTCGAACCCAACATTTTGCTTCCTGACAATGCCGCCTGCCTGCGTCTGCCCGGCACTGATGGCAAAGCCAAGATGAGCAAGAGCCTCGGTAACTGCATTTACCTTTCCGATTCTGCCGACGAGGTGAATAAGAAGGTTAAGAGCATGTACACAGATCCCACCCACCTGCAGGTTAATGACCCAGGCCATCTGGAGGGTAATACGGTCTTCACCTATCTCGATGCCTTTGCAACAGACGAGATGGTAGCGGCAATGACCACCGACTACCAGACCCTTCAGGAGATGAAGGACCATTATACACGTGGCGGTCTGGGCGACATGAAGTGCAAGAAGCTCCTGATGAACGTACTACAAGAGACATTGGAGCCTATTCGCCAACGCCGTGCAGAGTTCGAGAAAGATATTCCCATGGTATATGACATCCTACAGAAAGGATGCGAGACCGCCCGAGAGGTTGCATGCCAGACCATGGACGAAGTTCGTCGGGCCATGAAAATTAACTACTTCCAGGACAAAGCCCTGATTGAGGAGCAGTCACGTCGTTTCGCATCTAAATAAAAATATTCACGGAAATATTTTGCAAGTCCGCAGAATTGTGGTACCTTTGCTCCGCATTTCTCGAGGGGACTTGTTTCGGGCGTTTAGCTCAGCTGGTTCAGAGCATCTGCCTTACAAGCAGAGGGTCGGC
>CAMOMP010000037.1:0-31695 GCA_946619915.1 uncultured Prevotellaceae bacterium
AAGCCATCGATAGTGATATTAGCATTGTTGAACCAGCCAGTCAAGGCACCGCAATCCTTGCCTTTACTTGCAGACGGGTTGGTGGTTTCGACCGTGCCTGTTGTCCAGCAATTCTTTATGGTTATGTTTTTCTTATCGCCCGACTTACCTGTGACGCCGCCGATGAGACCACCGATGTTATTCTGTATGCCTGTCACATTAGCGCAGTTGCCGATGCCTTCGAGTGTTCCTCCACCGTAGAGATGCCCTATGAGACCGACCATTTCCTGGCCTTCAATTGCGCATGAGTTGTCGAGCCAGAAGTTCTTTAACACGACACCTGTTGTGACATTGAACATGCCGAAGTTCGTTGCAGCGAAGGTGTTGACTAACTGGAAGTTGCTGAGCTTGTGCCCTTGTCCGTCGAAGATGCCAGTATAATATTTGTTTGTAGCTGATGCGTCACCGATAGGAAAATAGCTGATATCCACTCCAGTCATGTCTATATCTGCAGTCAGCTTGGCCTTTGCATTATATGTTCCGCTGTTCACCTTAGCTGCAAACCACCTAAGTTGAATACCATTGGCAATCTGATAGTAGCCATCTACAGGACTAAATGCATCAGGATTAAATGTGTCGCAATAGATACAGAAACCATTGCCACCGTTGTAGTTGTGTTCGCCTACATTAGTACCGTCTGTATTACTATATGAAACGGTGCCTTGAGGAACATTGGTATCTGGGCAGACAGTGCCATTCACGTAAACCACACCATGTGTACTGTCAAGTGTTGGAGCAGCATCACCAGACGGGCTTGCAGGCAGTGTCTGATGCCAGACACCGTTACTCGTATTCTCATTCAACTTATAGCATATCTCACCACTTGCAAGCTGCTCTGCTGTCACCAGAATGGGGGCTACGCAGTTTGACGTGTTTCCACCAATAGCACGAGTAATATTAGAACCCTCTTTGAGACAGTAGTAATTATTCTTTACGTTCTCTGTCGCGCCGCCGTTCCATGTTCCGATGATAGCACCCTTGTTATTGCTATCAGAGCTTGCAACAATTTTACCTATACACAAACAGTTTTGTACACCGCCAAAGGAAGGTTGTTTACAATAGCCCAAGATACCTGCATATCTGGAGGATTCACCACTAATTGTTCCACTAAAGATACAGTTGCGAACGGTACCGTAGCCAGTATAACCCAGGATACCTGCCTGACAATCGCCCGTACCGCTATGAGTCAGCGTGCCGCTGTATTCACAATATTCCACAACAGGTTTATCTGTAGTAGCACCCTCATCTCCACCAACAATACCTCCTGTATGCCCCTTACACTCCGACACATTGATAGTTAGCGAACTATGAATGCGGCTGACTGTGGATGTTCCCTTTACATTTCCCACAACGCCATTCTTGCTGAATCCAGATGTAAGTATTCCACTGATACTAAAGTTTTTAACAGTTGCATTGTTGATATAGCCGAACAAACCATTGTAGTCGCCGGTAGCTGTATAGCTGAAATTGGTAATGGCATGCCCTTGACCATCAAAGGTACCAGCATACTTGTTTGTGCTATTGCCAATAGGCGTCCATGTTTTGCCACTCAAGTCAATGTCTGCGGTCAATACAGCATTAGCAACTGTTGTTCCACCATTAACCAATGTTGCAAAAGCTACCAAATCTTGAGCCGATCCAATCTGATACACACCATCCACTTTGGTCAAATCAGCCCACACACTACCCGCCATGCCAAATGCTATGGCAAGGGATAATAGAAATTTTCTTTTCATGTTGTTTAGGTTTTTGTGTTGTAGTTTCATATATTAAGGTATATATACACGTGTGATACACGCGCACATACAATATTCGTTAACAAAAGCGCCCCAAAGTTAAACATTCTTTCACATTCCGTTTCCTTCCGGAACGTTAAACTATGTTAAGACAAGAAGCCTTCCTCATTTTATTATAATCATAATTATTATATTTACAATAAAATTGAAGCCCCTCTCCCCAGCCCTCCTCCAAATGGGAGGGAGACTCCGATAAAAGCAAAGAATAATTATGAGTTGTGAGTTGAAAATTATGAATTATGAATTGTGAATTATGAATTAAAAAAAACAATGGTAAAGCACATTATTCTCTGGACACTGAATCCAGAACTCTCTGAAGAAGAGAAGACACAGATTAAGAAAGGTATTAAAGAAGGACTGGAAGGACTGAAAGGAAAAGTCCCCGGACTGGTAGACGTAGTAGTAAATATCAGCGGCCGACTGGCATCCAGCAACTGCGACGTGATGTTGGACTCTACGCTGGAGAGCCCCGAGGCATTGAAGGCATACGCCACACACCCTGCCCACGTGGCTGTGGCAGACACAAAGGTACGCCCCTATACGGTTCAGCGTACTTGTCTGGACTTTGAGGTTTAATCCCCTACTCTACCACTTCTACCCCGCAATGAGGACAGAAGTGAGCCTTCTGGGGTAAAGGACTGCCGCACTCCTTGCATTTACGCTGAGGAGTAGCGGTTTTTCCATGGTCGTGAACGAACTGGGCACTGACAATACCCGTGGGAACAGCCAATATGGTATAACCCATCAGCATGATGATGGCACTGAGGAAACGTCCCACAGGGGTGACAGGAGCAATATCGCCATAACCCACGGTGGTCATGGTAACAACAGCCCAATAGATACTGGTGGGGATGTCCGTAAAGGGCGTCCCCTTTACATTTCCCTCGACCATATACATGAGGGTTCCCATAGATATTACCATGATGACCATGAAGAGGAAGAACACCATAATCTTGCGGCTACTGAGCATAAGGGAGCGAAGCAAGAGGTCGCCTTCCTCGAGGAAACTGAACAGCTTGAACACACGGAACACCCTTATCAGACGGAACGTACGAACCACCATCAGGTAACGTACAGGACCAAATATCCACCCCACATACAACGGCAGCGTACTGAGCAAATCTACTATACCAAAAAAGCTGAAAGCATATTTGCGCGGCTGAGGTGAACAATACAGACGCAAGAGGTATTCGAGGGTAAAGAAGAAGGTGAAGACATACTCCAGTACCGTGAACACCTGCTTTGCAAGAATGGGAATCCCCCTAGTGCTCTCCACTACTACAATCAGAATACTTAACACTATACACCAAAGCAAGGCCACATCAAAGGCTTTGCCTAAGGGTGTATCACTCTGGAAAATAGTGATGTAGAGACGACGGCGCAAGGCATCGTTATGCATGAAACGCTGCCAAGCCATCCGAGCACTAGATATTGGATTCTTCATTCTTCACTCTTCATTATTCTCCTCCCCTCGCCCACGGGAGAGGGGCTGGGGGTGAGGCTCTTCATTTAAACAACGTGTTCTCAATTATCTTGCCCATCTGCCATACGCAGCGGACTTTCAACTTATCGTCGAGGACTACGATATCTGCATCCTTGCCACGAGAGAGGGTTCCCTTGCGTCCCTGAATACCCATGATATGGGCAGGCGTGTCAGTAATCATCTTGACGGCATCCTCGAGGGGCACATCAGCCTGCTGCACCATAGTGCGGATAAGGCGGTCTGATGTAGCACATGAACCAGCAAGGGCTCCGCTGCCAGTGAGCTTGCATACACCGTCCTCGACATAGACACGTGAGTCGTAGGCCTTGGCATCCTTGGGAGCGGCTGCCGGTGCAAGGGCATCTGTGATAAGGGCCATACGCTCTACACCCTTTACCTTATAGGCCATACGCAGGATGGTGGGAGGAACATGGATTCCGTCGGCCACACACTCTATGGTCATATCATCAATCAGATAGACACTTTCCACCGTACCTTCGTACTTGTAGCCCTGCTTGTTGTGGAAACCAGGCATGGCGTTATAGAAGTGAGTTACGTGGGTAAAACCAACTTCGAAAGCAGAACGAACATCGCTGTACTCAGCATTGGTGTGAGCAATACTGGGCAGGACGCCCTTCTCGGCACAGTACTTACCAAACTGCAGGGCGCCAGGCAACTCGGGAGCAGCATCCCAGCGAGCCAGACAATCGGAATGCTCCACTACGGGGATATATTCGTTGGGGTCTGGGTTCTTCAGCCATTCTGGCACCTGGGCTCCTGCCTTGTTGGGATTCAGGTAATGTCCCTCGAGATGCAGACCCATAATGGGACTGTCCTTCTCCTTCATGAGCTTATTACAGGTAGCCACAGCCTTCTCTATCATAGGAATGGTGCTGCTGCTCAATGTAGGGAATATACTGGTGGTTCCGTACTTGGAATGTGCCTTGACGGCGGTGCGGAAGGCTTCCTCTGTTCCTTCCTGGAAATCCGCACCGCCACCACCATGCACATGCATTTCTATGAATCCGGGTACTACATACATACCCTTGACATCAATGAGTTCTGCACCAATGACTGCCAAATCGCAGTTTGTGACTTCAAGTATTTTCCCGTCGCGTAAGATTACGCTGCCGTTCCTTAACCAACCCTGTGGGGTCAGTATTCGGCCGTTGATGATTTGTGTTAACATAGGGATCAAATTTCAAAATTTATAAATTCAAAATTCAAAATAGACAAGGTACAAAGTATAGAGTCTAAAGTCTAGCGTCTAAGGTCTATTTACGCCATGCTATAGACCACGTCCATTATCTTCTTGCCTATCTCGTCGGCAGCCTCCATAGTGCTGGCCTCGCTATAGACACGGATGATGGGCTCGGTGTTAGACTTGCGCAGGTGTACCCACTTGTCGGGGAAGTCAATCTTAACACCGTCTATATCGTTCACCTCTTCGTTCTTATAGAGTTCCTTTACCTTAGCCAGGATGGCATCCACATCGGTATCAGGTGTGAGGTCGATGCGGTTCTTGGCAATGAAGTAAGGAGGATAGGTGGCACGCAGCTCGCTGGTCTTCATATCCTTCTTGGCCAGATAGGTCAGGATAAGGGCAATACCTACAAGGGCATCACGACCATAGTGTGCAGCAGGATAGATAACTCCGCCATTACCCTCGCCGCCAATGACAGCGCCAGTCTCCTTCATCTTGGTAACAACATTTACCTCGCCCACAGCAGCTGCATTGTATTCGCATCCGTACTTGCGGGTTACATCGCGCAGGGCACGGGTACTACTGAGGTTGCTGACGGTGTTGCCAGGAGTATGCTGCAGGATATAATCGGCAACGGTAACAAGGGTATATTCCTCGCCATACATAGTGCCGTCTTCGCAGAACAGGGCCAGACGGTCAACATCGGGATCGACAACAAAACCAATATCATGACCACCCTTCTGCATAAGAGCCTTGATGTCTGCAAGGTTCTTCTCCAGGGGTTCGGGGTTGTGCTGGAAGTCGCCTGTGGGTTCGGTGAAGAGACCTGTCACGGTCTTTACGCCCAACTGCTGGAACAACTTGGGCAGGATAACACCGCCAACGCTGTTCACGCTGTCGAAAGCAACACGGAAGTTAGCCTTCTTGATAGCGTCAACATCCACAAGGTCGAGACCCAAAACCATGTCGATATGCTTCTGGTCGTAGGTGTCGTCCTCGCGATAGCTACCCAGATGATCAACATCGGCATACTCGAAGTCCTCTGCCTCGGCAATGCGAAGCACCTCGTTACCCTCTGCCTTGTTCAGGAACTCGCCCTTCTCGTTCAGCAACTTCAGGGCATTCCACATACGGGGATTATGGCTGGCTGTGATGATGATACCACCGCATGCGCCCTCCATGGTAACGGCAATCTCTGTGGTGGGAGTGGTTGCCAAACCAATATTTACGACATCAAAGCCCATGCCCATAAGGGTTCCACAGACAACATTCTTGACCATGGGACCTGAGATGCGGGCATCGCGGCCAACAACAATCTTATTGCTCTGTACCTTGGTGGTACGACGAATCAGTGTGGCATAAGCCGATGTGAACTTAACAATATCAAGGGGATTCAGGGTATCACCTGCCTTACCTCCGATAGTTCCTCGGATTCCGGAAATGGATTTAATTAGTGTCATAACTTATGTTGGTTTTTGGTTAGTGAATTATTGTTCTTATTTGATTAATACTTTCTGACCTTTCACAATGTACACACCCTTCGATAATTTTGAATCTTTAATTTTGAATTTTGAATTAAGGTTACGACCTGCAAGGTCATAAACTTCCCCGCCATTACGGGAGGGCTCGAGGGTGGGTCTGTTGATGCCTACCACAGGATCCTCAACGCGGATTTTAACACTGCCGCTTATGCGGCTGCCATCCGTAGCAGTGGCGGTAACGACAGCATCGCCAGGAGTTCCTGTCACGACATTGCCCTGCTGGTCAACAGAAGCGATAGTGGCATCCGAGGTTGACCAGTTAAGCACCTTGTTGGTAGCCAATACAGGCTGAATGGTGGGAGTAAGGGTTGTCTGTTCACCCTGCATGATGGTGATATCGGACTCGGGGAACACAATGCTGCTGACATAGGTCTTGGCAAAGGTTACGTTATAAGACGCATCGCTGACCTCGGCATGTGAACCGTCGGCTGCTGCCACACGAATATTGCTCAAAGAGAAGATGGAAGCGTCCGTGAAGGCTGAATCGGCATCCATAACAAAGTAGAATGCTGCACCCGTTCGGTTAAGAAGAGGCTCCTGGGTAGGAGAATAGACAAGGACTCGGATGCCATCCTTCGTCTTACCCGTCCTTACAATATGCGATTCAGAAACGATAGTACCTAACTGGACAGACGTTGGTTGAGCTGAGAGCATAGCGCCGAACTTTATATCAGCCTGCCATGCCGTAGCTGTCTGGGCTGCAGAGAGCGTGACGCTAACCTTACGTGTTCCGCCTGCCTTGATGGTGGTGTTGGCGGCATAGAGACGAGCCGTGAAGATATCTTCTTTCTGCAACGCACCATCGATATGATTGCGCAGCGCTACAATATCATATACATCCACAACACCATCGTTATTCATGTCGGCCCTATTAACAGGGAAGTCTGGGTCTGTAGGATTCACAATATAATCGGCCATAAGCGAGATGTCCTCCTCATTAACCTTTCCGTCGCCGTTTACATCACCCCTTAGATTGTTCACACTATAATATGTGCCGTCTTCTTTCTTATAAACAGTATTATGTGAATTGTCCAACATAGGATGGGCATCCGTTCCCAATGTCTGATACCAGCAAATGCCCTCTGAGGCACCTTTGTTCAGTTTATAGCACAACTCGCCACTGGTGACAGGCTCCATAGAGATGCTGGTAACCTGGTCTCCGAAGGTGCTGTAGCAGTTATCCAGCGTAGCGGTGCCACGAACCATATCGTGACCCCAATTGTATCCGGTAACCGTTCCGATATTCCAACAGTTCTGCATAGAGCCATCATCGCCTATCCATCCACAGATGGAAGCACTCTCATTACCACCTGAGATAGTACCCGTGTTGTAACAGTCGGAAAGGAAGAACTGGCAAGTTGAACCCATATTACATCCGATAATACCTGCTACATTCTGAGCCGTACCGGTGATATTAGCTTCGTTGCCCACACATGATATGGAAACGAGTCCAGCTCCTGAGCTTGCACCGACAATACCCACAAAAGCACCACCACTGATAGAGCTGCTGCTGTCCAAGACAAGATTCTTGATAGTGGCACCACCGGTAACGGTTCCGAAGACGCCAAAGTTGTCGCCACCCTCTATATTGAGGTTCATGATACGGTGAGACCTTCCGTCGAAGGTACCGCAGTAGGGCTTGGCATCGGTACCAATGGGAAGATATTCTGACGAATAGTTTGCCATATCTATATCGGCCGTCAGGTAGGCATCAGAGCCATTGGCTCCCTTGCTGACTGCATACGCAAAGGCCATCAACTGCTCTGCATTGGAGATGTAGTAGGTGCTGTCCTTATATACAGGAGGTGCCTTGTAATTGAGGTAGTTGTCTATCCATGCAATACGCTCGCGGAAATACCTGCGCAAGACATTCACCTCGCCCTCATAACTGCCATATATAGCCACATTCTGGTGCACTATGGTGTTCATAATGGACCAACGGATAAAGTTGAGCTTCTGGGATTCGTTAAGCACCTGGGCCGTACTGTCGACATAGGCAATAAAAGACTCGGGAGTGAAGAGACCACGGTCGCGCATATCCGCCCAGATATCAGCAAGGCGCTGCTTGGCTGCCTTATCCGAAAGAACACGGGAAACAAAATTTCTCATATTGCCGGCTGAACTTCCACCCAGATATGCCCAACCGGAACGACCGTTTACAGGATAGATACGCTTGTCATTATCGAAGGCCAGGTCGAAGTCCCAACACGGCGAGACAATGAAACGGTCCTCTTCGCGGTTCTTGTACATATAAGTACTCCAGTAGGTGTCCATGTTGCCGGAAAACTCTCCTACGATAAAATGACGCAGGAAGCTCTCAATATCCAACCGACGACGGAAGCCTTCCTCGGGATCGGTATAGTTGGATTTCCACAGATCCGTCTCGAGCAGATTGAAGTAGTCTTTTATATATTTGCTCTGCTCGGTGGTAATCTCGTCGGAATCAGGCGACTTGATGGTAATGGGGATACCCTTACTGCTGGTGAACCACGAAGCCTCCCTATCGGCATAAGCGTCAATCTCTATCAGGTAACCGCCCGTTACGAACGGGTCCTCGGTATCCTCAGGCGTCATTTCCACAATGGGGACACGATGTGAATCTACACTTATCTGGTCGCAGAGCTGATAGCAGCCTTTATATTCGCCGTTCATGATAACATCTACCGGCTGACAATATACGGTGTATGGCATATCCAGACGACGACTGATCTCAAATGCCAGAATGTTACGCATCAGTGTCTTGTCGCCGTAATTGTTGATAAGCGTCCACTTTTTTGCCTTGGCAGGACTCTCAAGGGGAGAGCCTTTCAGCATGTGATGGCTCTTGCCGTCGTTGAACTTTATTCTCCACGGCTTCTTGGGGTAACCCCATGAGGCATTTCCCCTGCCCTTTGCTGTGATGGGATATTCCTGAATGCGGGTTCCGTTGTCGTAAGTAATGGTGACGAATGAAGGCAACTCTGTTACCTTATCCTTAGGATCGTAGCCTGCTTCGGTATGGATACTGACAGTAGGCAGGTTGGTAATCTGATAGAATTTGCTGTCGTCACCCTCACCCTCATAGCCATAGAACTCCAACTCCGCAATGTTACAACGTGCATCATTAGGACCTACATAACGAACATAACGGAAGCCGCGTGTGACAGGAACATCAGCATAATCCAACTTATTGGCCGTTCCGCTAACGGGAATAAGATAGAGAGGAACGGCATCCAGAAAATCAGGACGGTTGGAAGCCTCAAATACACCCAGCTGAACACGCGTTGGCTGTGTTTCCCTGGGACACCACCCTACCCTGGTTATTACATGAGGAGTGCCCAAGTCCAGACCTACCCATGTCCGGCTTCTGTCATAAGATGCATAGAAAGTCTTCGTGTCCCCGTCAAAAGCACAAGCGGGAGTGTTTACAGTGGTAGACTGCCTACCCGTGCTGTAATCCACGCTGATAGAACCGATGGGGGCTCCTGAAAGTTTTCCTCCTCTCTGCTGGCCACATACAAATCCGCCGCAGAAAAAGAGCAAAGCTAAGGTCAGAAATATGTTGTTTTTGAACGTATGCATTGTACTGTTTGTGGTACATTTTCGACTATCAAAAGGCAAAAGTAATCAAAAATCCCTAATGAAGGAAATAAATAACTATTTATTTGTCGCAGAATGTAAAAAGATGTAACTTTGCAATCCGAAATAAAAATCAATCATTACAGATGAATAAGTACGATATCCCCGTTCTGCTGCTCACAGGATATCTGGGCAGCGGTAAGACAACATTATTAAACCGCA
Source organism: uncultured Prevotellaceae bacterium (assembly GCA_946619915.1). GTDB lineage: Bacteria > Bacteroidota > Bacteroidia > Bacteroidales > Bacteroidaceae > Physcousia. Next base: position 9,844 of record CAMOMP010000037.1, read on the forward strand.
TTCTTTCAAACGAAAAAGGAATACGCTTTGCCGTTATAGTCAACGACATTGGCGAAGTGAACATCGATGCCGACCTGATTCAGAAAGGTGGAATAGTAAATCAGGCTGACGATAGCCTGGTGGCACTGCAGAATGGTTGTATCTGCTGTACGCTCAAGATGGACTTGGTGCAACAGCTCCACGACATCATTGCTATGAAGCGATTCGATTACATTGTGATTGAGGCCAGCGGTGTATGCGAGCCCGCTCCCATCGCTCAGACCATCTGCTCCATCCCATCCATGGCACCTGAGGTAATAAAGAATGGAGTTCCCCTACTTGACTGCATCGTTACAGTTGTGGATGCTCTGCGAATGAAGGATGAGTTTGCCAACGGAAGTGGCCTGATGAAACAGAACCTGGACGAGGACGACATAGAGAACCTTGTCATCCAGCAGATTGAGTTCTGTAACATTATCCTGCTGAACAAAGCAGCCGAAGTAGAGCCTCATGAGTTAGGAAGAATCAAGCAGATAATTCGTACCCTACAACCCAAAGCAGAAATTATCGAGTGTAACTACGGAGATGTAGAGCTGAACAAGATTCTGGATACCAATCTGTTTGATTTTAACGAAGTTGCAACATCCGCCGCTTGGATTAACGAAATCGAGAATCATCATCCCGACGAGGAAGAGGAGGATCATGATGAGGAGGAAGAACATCATCATCACCACCACGACCATGACGATGATGACGATGATGACGATGAGGTTTGCCCTGAATGCGGACACCACCATCACCACGATGAGCATTGCCATTGTGGATGCCACCACCATCATCATGATGGCGAAGGTGAAGCAGAAGAATATGGCATCGGTACTTACGTGTACTACCGTCGCCAACCTCTCGACCTAAGTAACTTCGACCATTTTGTCGCTCGACTCTGGCCTAAGAACATCATCCGAGCTAAAGGTATCTGCTACTTCAAAGGCGAAGAGGATATCTGCTATGTCTTCGAGCAGGCAGGCAAACAGGTACAGCTGAAGAATGCCGGACAATGGTACGCTACCATGCCCAAGGCTGAGCTGGAAGCCTTTATGCAACAGAACGAGGGGTTACGGCGCGACTGGGATGAGCAGTACGGAGACCGTATGCAGAAACTTGTCTTCATCGGGCAGCATCTGGACAAAGAAGCCATTGCCACCCTCCTGGACGCTTGTCTGGTAAAGGAGTAACAACTACTCCCCTACCCCCTATACCCATTCATAGATGGAGTTCTCGTACTCGGCCAGCTGTGTCAGCGCAGCCTGGTCGAGTCCTACTCCATCCTTGTAGTGCTGCTGCAAGAACTGGTGTAATGCAGCACGAACAACATTCTGCTTTTCGAACTTATTGCGGAAAGCTATAAAATCAAGTGCATTCCTGTCCTCCTCAGAAGTAAAGAACGAAAATCCCCCTACCTTCTGAATCTTGCAGACTCTCTTCAAAGCCTTAGGCGCAGGAGCTTCCTGCACAATCTGTGTTCTTACTGCCTCGTTTGTTGCCAGAGGAACTGGCTGCACAAAATTTCTGCTGGCATCCTTTGCTACCTGAGCTATAGGTAAACTTCCTTTCTTAATAGCCATATATGCAAATGTTTATATGTTTGTATATTTCCAAATATTTGAATATTCAAACATCTGAATGTTCGAATATCCGAATATTACGATTCCCTTTCTTTCATGAAGCGCTTGAACGCTGTGTTGGCAATCTGTCCCCACTTAACAGGTGTCCAGGTTTTAGGACGCGCCTTTCTGCCAATCATATATTCAGCAACTCTCATATAGTCATCAGCTGCAGTACAGTCGGGACTGTATTCAAAAAGGGACATCTCATAAGCCACACTCTCTGTACACCTGACACATTCCCTTACATAAACAGGGAATAGTGGAGCCTTTACTTCCTCTTCGTTGCTATAGTACGCCTTCACTTCTTTGCTAATAGCCTTCTGCGCATTCCATCTAACCAGAAGGTAACCCAAAATCGAAACAGGGCAACGCAACTGGGTCCTGACCTTGTCGATATAATCCAACAATCTGGGTAATCCCTGCAAGCTATATATACCTGCCTCGGTAGGTACAATAACATAATCACTTGCTACCAGGGCATTAGTGTTCATAAGTGTCTCACCTCCTGGCGCGCAATCTATGAAGATGTAATCATACATGTTCCTAATCTTCGCACCAGACTCCGGATCCACAGTGTCCAGGAAGTTCGCAAGTCTGTGCTCACGATTGTACATCAACTGCAACTCTGCATTGATATTACTCATACTATGACTGCCAGGAACATAATCCAAACCGTCATATCTGGTGTAGATGGGAAGAGAAAGCATCTCTCCAGGCTTGAAGTCATGGAGCCAATCATAAATGGTACTCTCAGCTTCCAGATGTACAGTCTTGTCAACGGTATCCGTCATGTTACACTGGGGGTCTGTATCTATAAGCAGCACTTTCTTGCCTAACAGCCATAAAGCAAAACCAAGGTTCACACAAGAGGTTGTTTTGGCACAACCGCCCTTGTCATGCAGAAAAGAAATAACTTGTGACATACGATGAAATGGGTCATTTAATTATTATCTGCTGGCAAAATTAGACTTTTCTTCCGAAATCACAAAGAAATATTCAAATATTTTCAAATATTTACATATAAAAGTACCCATATTCTTGGATATTTCTGCATACATGGCGCTATAACCGCACAAAACACAACAAATATTTACAAATACTCACACATACTTATAGATATTCACATACACACAAATACCTTATTATATTTATATACTCCCATATATGCAGATTTGCATATTTAGGTATCTCCATATCCTAATACCCGGATTTCTTTATACTTCAATATTTGTATACTCAGATATTTAGATATGCAACTATCCAGATGTATAAATATCGTAGGGAAACATGCGCTTCTACATATATACAAAGTATATATATAAAGGAAGTGTTCCTGATCTCCGCATCAGATGTACATAAAGTTCACACCAAGTCTTCCCGAAGTTCTCACCAAATGTTCACTTTCTACGCACCTAATTAAGGATAAATATCTATAAAACAACAAGATACGTTGATGTATAATAAAAATAAGAATATACTTCGAAAAGAACTTTCTTTCACATTTTTATTATAATGTTTATCTATTTATAAACATATAGCTATGCGCTATGTTGTTGATATTTAGTTGCTTAGACATCAGAAGGTGCGTACTTTATGAACACTTGGTGCGAATATCCGGAACACTTATTGCGAGGTTTAGGGGCTTTTGGTGCGAAGTTCGGGAACATAGGTGCGAACGTTAGGAACATTAGACATATCCGGACGCCTGGTGCGAAGTTCGGGAACAATTACTCTATATAATAATGTATTATTTTATAATAATGTATAAACGCAGGGTAGGGGAGTAGGGTAAACTATGGTAGGGAGCCTGTAATAATAGTGGTTGGATACTACGGTAACATCTATATGCGAGTGTTTAGTATCATCTGGGTGTGAAACCATGGCAGAGGACGGGCATATAGTACGTTACACATCGGTAATAAAGAGATGATGATTCAGGTTGGAGACATTGAAACACCAAATTGCGAAAGTTCGGAACATTTTCTGGTTATAAAATTTGGAAGTTTCGTTGAAATGGCGTATTTTTGCCCCCAGAACTTAATTTTGGACTAATATGGCTAAGAAAAAAGGTCCTGCTATTGTAAGCAAAACAAACGAGTTGGTGCAGTCCATCTCGCAAAACAATGATATTGATTTTATCATGAACCCTATCACGTACACTCAGATACGTGGTAACTTTTCGCTTGTGCAGACCAATCTGATGATTGCCATTATAGCTCAACTGCAAGACCGTATTAAGGAACAGTTGAGTTTCGACAATATGGCCACTCTCTTTAAGCCCGAGGACCTTAGCGGTAATCTGCTCAACTTCGAGATTCCGCTTAAGGAACTTGGCATCAGTCCTAAGAAGTATGGTGAGCTGGAGACGGCATGCAATACATTGATCAATTTGGATATGTCATATAAGCGGTTTGACGAGAAAGAGGGTATTTGGTATGATGTCATTCAAAACATTTTCCATAGGATAGAATTTCCCAAACTCGAGAAAAATGCCGAAGGCGAGGCGATAGGTTACAAGAGTGGCCAGCGTAGGAAAGGTTATATCCGAATACAGATGGTTGATGAGAGTGCTCGTGAAATTTTGAATTTAAAGAAGGGTTATACACGTCACTTAAGGGGCATCACCCAGTTGTGCCGAAGCCCCAGAACACCTCGTCTTTACATTTACCTTAGTGCTTGGCGAAGGAGAGGTTTTTGTGATGTTAACTACATTGATTTGAAGGAGTTCTTTGGCGTTCTTACCTATAGCAAAGATCATAAGAAGATAATTGATGATCATTACCTGAAGTACGGAGCTTTCCATCGGGATGTGCTGGATCCTGTTCAGCGCGAGATGAAGAAGCTGTCGGACGAAGGTAAGGTTGAGTTCTGCTTCGACTATGTTCCGGTTTATCCGCGAGGCGTTACTCGAGGTAATCCCGAGAGTATCCGCTTCACAATTATCGAGGGCAAGATGGGGCAGGCTCAGAATCACGAAAACTACCTGGGGCAAGTCCATTCCGACCTTATTACAAAGTATCGTTTGCAACCAATGGAGTGGGCTCGCCTTCAGGAGTTCATCTATGATGGGCTCGACCTGAAAGAGGAGTTGACGAAGATCGACAAGCTGATTGAGCAACATCAGCCTGACAATGTGCATGCTTATGTTACAGAAGTCCTGTACAATTGGCTGAAGAAACAGCAAAAGCCCCAGGAACCCAAGTTCGATGTTGCCGAGGAGATTTATGACGACACCCCAGATCGACCATTTGTCCAGCCCGTTTATCGGGAGAAGTATGACCGATGGATGGAGCAGGCCAAAGAAAGGCTCGATCCTATCTTCTATAATACCTATATGAAATATTGCGACCTCTGGGCTGTCCGTGACAAGAAAGTCTTGATTGCTGTTCCAACTGATTTTGTCCGTCAGCAATTAGAGGAGCATATAGGTGAGATTATCAGTTACTTCTATACCGCTTTCGGAACGGATAAAGAAATAGGTTATATTATACAAGACCTCTCCGTGTTCAAGAAATAGGGTAGGGGGGGGCAAGCACTTTTTTGTAATAATTATTCCTAATCTATTTCTCAACCCCTTATACTGCCACGTTAGAGGAAATTTTCTCTCTAGTTAGAAAAAATAATTTTCCTAGCGTGGCAGTATTTTTTCTATGGCTTATGGTTTTCTGACGAAGATGAAACCATTATCTTCATTGTCAAATTATTTTACGCCCCCTTAAGTCACATAAAGTATATGGACTTCCCAAGAAGAAATACTGCAGCGTCCTTGCTCCCATACTGATGCAAGTCTTTAGCCTCTATTCTTGTTCGGAAATCGTACGCTATATGTTCGGTACATCTATCTTATGGGTTTCACTGTTATTTTCCGCTACAACACGCAAAAGGTAACGCTGCTAAGCATTCGCTCATCAGCACAAAAGCCCCTCTTTGTTTATCAGAAGAGGTGAATTTATTCCTGTTAGCCCTTACCAGAAAAGCAATCTCCATCATTCATTACAATAATCTTCCATTCGTTGCCAAATTCCTTGGCGAATTCCTCTGGGTTTTCTGTATGAATAGGGATGATAGCCTTGGGATGCAACAAACGGAAGAACTCACGCAGGTCGGCCATATCAATATGTCCGCTTGTGTGCATATAATCGAAACCCTCATCCAGCGATTTAGCTAGATTCTCGTTGTATGCATCTGTACCTTCTTTGACGTAGCCGTTCCACATAGAAAGCACTTTCTTTTTCTCCCTTGGTATTTGTTCTATCAACTTGTCAAAGCGTGGGTTAGGGCGAGCTATAAGAACATAACCATATTTTTCAAGGGTTTCCTTAAAACTTTCTGAGACAAAGAAATTATTTTTGTCATACTTGTCATATATCAGTGATTGGGGCTCATACTTCCCATATTGGAACAATTTCGACCTATTCCATATAGAACCGCTTTTAACGACAGTATCCATTATCTCCTTCTGATACCCGTCTACATAGAAGTCGCGATGCGCCCTTCGAGCTGCATGATAGAGTGAAAACAATCTGTCAATGTTAGTTGATGAAAGATAGACAATGCATCCTTTATTCTCCTTAAACAACGTTTCAAAATCTCTTTGGAGGTTATATTCTTTCTTGCTTGCAGCCTTTGGGCGTGAAACATTTGAACCCTCACAAACAACATAATCAACCTCGCCTACATACTTCTGCAGCATCTCAGCAGTCTTGCCACTTCTGAAACCATGTAAGCGGAAATCGCCTGTGTGGTATACTGAGACACCACCTGCGACAATCTTGAAAGCGTAGGCATCGAAAGCTGAGTGGTCAACAGTTACAGGTACTATTGAGAATGGGCCAAACGAAAATTCTTCGTGCTCCTTAAATGTGTTGACGTACTCCAGACGTTCAAGCATCACCTTATGAGCATCATTTACACTTTTCAGATGGTTGGATAGGACTCTTTGAATGTCTCGTCCCACCCTACCCATATAGATAGGAAGTTCCTTTGGCAGTTTCGTGATACTTCCTATATGGTCACCATGATAGTGGGTAATGAGCAGAGCACTTTTAGAGAGGTCGCCATGGGTCAGCCCTTCGACCTGCAAATCGCCTTTCTTGGGACTACTAGGCAGTTCCTCGCCATAGTCAACGAAGAGTTTCCAACCATCTTGCTCATATTCTGTTACGCAACCACCTATCTGGTGCGTCCCGCGATGAATTCTGATGGTCATTATATTTTAATTTGAAATTTCACATCCTCATCTATGAAGAAAGGTGTAGAATCCAATTCTTTCATTAGTTTGTGAAGATACACTCGGCTCTTATCCATAAACTCATTATACTGAACTCCATTCATATAAACCAATGGAGAAGCTTTAAGCTTATAATCTTTCTCAATTTTGACATCCTCAAATAGTTTATTTTGAGATACAATCCGTCTATATGTGTATGCTTCAAGGACGCAACGTAGCATGGTTTCCTTACTATCTTCTTTCTTCAGTTCGAGAATATATATACTTTTTGTCCTTTCGTTCTTAGACAACAAGTCTATTTTCCCTAATCCCTTGTCATCCTTTACGTTCTTTAAAGGAGTTTGATAGTCTATTATGCAGCCCAAACCTTCAAAGTCCTTTTTGAATAGCTTTTTAGCCGTAATCTCCTCCTTGCGATTTGTTTCCCTGTCAATTATTCCATCATGGCTTGGTGTTTTATAGCTTTTTCTCCTTTCAATTGACTGTATCTCACGAAATTTATTTATGTGCTGGAGCAACCATTCTGCAATTATTTCTGTATACAACAATCCCTCAACCGACTTACCTCTATAGTTAATAAAGTTTTGAGCATAGAAACTCTTCATGTCTTTTGATGCCTTTTCACACATTTCAATAATCTCTTCTTTTAAATAAGATTTCATAGCTTTATGTTTTTATTATTAATTCTTCTGCAAAAATACAATTATTTCTTATACTCTCTAACCTTCTGTTGTTTTTTTTTCTTCTAATGCTCGTCTTATTCCATCTCTTATTTCTTCTTTTACTTTCTGCCTTACTATTCCACTAATCATTGTATGCCCATTGCGTACTGGTTTGTGGGACCATGTGGTTGAATGTTGCTGGAGCCAGGCAACTTTATCTCTCCCAAACCTACAAATGATATACTTCGATGGGTGATTCGATGGAGCATAATTTTTGCGATATATTTTCTTCTTCATTTTTTAAACATTTTTTCAACGTCAACGCGGTTCTATCTTCCGGATAATGATTTGTGTGTCATTGCCATAACGCTTGGGCATATCACCAACAAGCTGTCGGACTCTTGCTATGGCTTCTGTTTCACTTGGACCATGCATAGTAATTAATGCTGCCGACGTGTAAACCAACGTACACAATCGGCCTGCTATAAAACCATACTCTACTCGATACATTCTCATACTCATATTTTTTTCCTTATAATTGTTTTCTCCTAATATTTTTATCCTAAATAATCACGAAGCAAACTGTTGCGACTGCCAGTGCGAAGTTTGCGGATGGCCTTTTCGCGAATTTGACGTACACGCTCGCGGGTAAGACCGAAACGTTCGCCAATTTCTTCCAGTGTCATCTCCTGATGGTTGATGCCAAAGCTCATTTCCACGATGTCCTTCTCACGCTCGTTGAGCATGCTTAGGGCACGGTCAATCTCTGTAGCCAGACTCTCGTTTACCAAGCTCTTGTCGGCCATGGGCGAATCGGGGTTCTGCATTACATCCAGCAGACTGTTCTCCTCACCCTCCACGAAGGGAGCGTCCACGCTGACGTGGCGGCCGCTGGCACGCAGAGAGTCGTTGATCTTCTCGGGTAGCTCGTTTACCAATTCGGCCAGCTCGTCGGCACTGGGCTTGCGCTCGTGTTCCTGCTCGAACTTGGTCATAGCCTTGGTAATCTTATTAACGGCACTCACCTGGTTCAAGGGCAGACGAACGATACGGCTCTGCTCAGCCAAAGCCTGCAGAATGGTCTGACGAATCCACCATACGGCATAAGAAATGAACTTGAAACCACGGGTCTCGTCGAACTTCTCGGCAGCCTTGATAAGGCCCACGTTACCTTCGTTGATAAGGTCGGGTAGGGAAAGACCCTGGTTCTGATATTGTTTGGCAACAGAAACCACAAAACGCAGATTGGCACGAACCAGCTTGTCAAGAGCCCTGCGGTCACCTTTCTTTATTCTTTGAGTCAGTTCTACCTCTTCATCAACGGTTAGAAGTCCTTCACGTCCGATTTCCTGTAGATACTTATCCAGCGATGCGCTGTCGCGGCTGGTTATACTCTTTGTGATCTTAAGTTGTCTCATTTTGTACTTTTGGTTATTTTTATATCATACTTATACGATGCCAGGACTCTGCTGACAGCATGGGCTTTCAGAAAGGCCCGGGGATTGCTGGTGAGGCGTAGCCAAGCCTTTTCCTTCTCTTCGTCAGGAAGGTCTGATGCTTCAAAGATTCCCTTCTTATAAGCTTCCACCTGATCCGTTTCTCCTCGCTGGATACTCAGGCGAATAAGGTTGGCCTTGATGCTGGGGACATGAAAGACCTCCTTTAAGATGTTCAACATCTCCTCCTGATAGATTAAGATGTCACCCCCGGGATTCTTAACGTACGTTTCATACAAATCCATCGTTTGAGGGAAGCTAAGAGCATAGCGTGCCATCTCGTCATCAATGTTTGCCGGCAAGGGCCTCTCTTGTCTCCTGCTCAGATACTCGTAGGGTTTTACGTCTTTGAACAGGCATTCCCTGATGGCGGAGATGTCATAGTCTTTGGCGTTTGCTTGCAGCAGGTCTTCAGCGCCTTTTATGAATTCTTCATAACGTGAGGCCACAATGTCGAACTGGAACTTGGGCGGCTCGTCGTTTACGAAACGTACGGAGTGAAGACCGTATTTCACTGGGTCAACTTCTGTGAGCCCCAGGCAATAGCAGACCAATGAGGAGGGCACAGCACCTCGTGCCCAGACTTCAATCCCTGCTGACGTTGCGTAATGTCTGAAGATCCAAAAGGCCATAATGTAATAACCCGCAAAGCCGGCATCCATGATGTGTTTCTTTTCCCAAAGTACTTTAAGAAATGTTTGTTTGCTGGGATTGCTGCCGTAGCGCATTTTCATGCCTGCGGCAACAAGTCCGTGAAAAATTTCTGTATGTGTCATTTTTATCTGTGTAATTTTTTCTTTGTTAAACGATGAAAATTATTTTTATAACTGCAAATCAGACGGATACGAAGATGCAAGCGCTCACGGTGGTTGACCTCGAAGAGCCAGCCGTGACTTGTATCGAAGCACTCAGCAACATAGCGTTCCATATGTTCAACCTGCACACATAATAGTCGCTTCCCTTTGGGGAGGAAAAGAAGGACATAATAATCTACGTGTCCCTTTTGTTTGGGACGCTCGTGAAGCCAAGTAGAAAACAACCTGATGAATTCCTCGTCCGACTCTTCTTCCTGTATCAGTTCAACATACTCGAAGTTGTCGCAATCCGTAAGATAATCCACCTCATCTGGGCTAAAGATGCACTTCTGCATCATTTTGAGGTTATTGAGCCCTTCTTTGAATTCTTGTTTATTTGTGGCTAATACTGTCGTTTTCATTTGTTTTGAGTTTATGAGTTTGTAAGTTAATAAGTTAATAAGTTTGTGCGTTAGTCGCGTTTCTGCCTGTTTCGTTTTCTGGGTGTGAATGTTTCTGGGATGGATTCGCCGCGCGAAATGGCGGATAAAGCCTGAAGAATACTCGTACGCACAAACCATACAGCGTAGCTCATGAAGGCGAAGCCCTTGCTGGCATCGTAATGCTCATAGGCATAGATTAGTCCCTTGTTGCCTTCCTCGATGAGCTGCTCTAATGTGAGACCCTGGTTTAGATACTGCTTTGCCACAAGCTCTACATAATGCTTGTTTTCGGCAATTAATTCACTCCTGTTTTTCTGGATGTTTGTCATATAATATAAAGGGCGTTTTTAGGATGTCCCTCTATATTATATATATTATACGATTGAAAAATCTGGGGAATGGCGATTTTGACGTTTAATGTGCAAAAACGCCGCAGAAGCTATAAAGAAAATTATTCAATATTGTATTTTTGCAATGTGGAGCGTAGTTTCTTTACGACCTCTTCTCTTAATGATTTTGGTTTCAGAATTTCCACATTTTCACCCATAGCTAAAAGTTGGCTGATTAGGTCCGGGGTAACGCACAAACGATAGGTAAATTCTGCAAATTCACCATGTTTGGAACGGCCTTCCCTTTGGCTGTTATGAAGTGGAGTAGAACGGAGATAGTCTGCCAGAGTGCCGTAAGCTCGGATTTTAATCTCTTCAACAGGAAGGTCCTTGTCCACATAGATTCCCACAACATTGGCAAAGTACTTGTGAACATCAAATTTAGCAGGTAAGCTAAAAGTAGTTGTCAACTTATCCAAAGTATGAATGCGGTCTAAGGCTATGGTGCGCAGTTCCTTCTGCTCCTTTAAATAACCTAACAGATACCATCGATGATTATAAACTTTCAATGCGTAAGGCTGAAAGTGGAATGTCTGTAAATCTTCTCTTTGATATTGCTGGTAGTCAACCTTCAGTTCCACATTTTCGTGCATCGCTTCCATGATGCGGCCTAAAAAGGCTTGTCCCAGAGGGATTTCTTCCAATAGAACTCGATCCTTCAGGCGATTAAATGCAGAAAAACCCTTGGGGATGCTGTATTTGTCCAACAACCATTGTGCGGGTTTATTTTCCTTCAAGACCTCTGGGTTCTTCACATAATAGGCATTTCTTCTGCGGTCACACTCAATATCTATGCCAAACATCTCCTTAATTCCTTTCCTATATTCGTGGAAAGTACGGATAGGTGGATATGTTTCCATCGTAGGATCATCGTCCCAGATTAAGCATATCTCCTCATAAGTGAGTTCACCATTATTAAGTAGCAAATTCAGCAGCTTTATATAACTATGGTATGTTGTGCTACGCATCAGTCTTTGAGAAAAGTTTCTGCAAATCTACATCATTTATTTGAAATCCCTACGCCTTCCTTTTAGATTTCTTCAAAAAATAAGGTCCTGACGTGATGCCAGGACCTTATTATATATTATGGGGTAGGGATGATTATCCTAAATAGGAGCGGAGGAGGCTGTTGCGGCTGCCGCTGCGGAGTTTGCGGATGGCCTTTTCGCGAATCTGACGTACACGCTCGCGGGTAAGACCGAAACGTTCGCCAATTTCTTCCAGTGTCATCTCCTGATGGTTGATGCCGAAGCTCATTTCCACGATGTCCTTCTCACGCTCGTTGAGCATGCTCAGGGCACGGTCAATCTCTGTAGCTAGACTCTCGTTTACCAAACTCTTGTCGGCCATGGGCGAATCGGGGTTCTGCATAACATCCAGCAGACTGTTCTCCTCGCCTTCTACGAAGGGAGCATCCACACTCACGTGGCGGCCGCTGGCACGCAGGGAGTCGTTAATCTTTTCGGGCAGCTCGTTCACCAATTCAGCCAACTCGTCGGCACTGGGCTTGCGCTCGTGTTCCTGCTCGAACTTGGTCATAGCCTTGGTAATCTTATTAACGGCACTCACCTGGTTCAAGGGCAGACGAACGATACGGCTCTGCTCAGCCAAAGCCTGCAGAATGGTCTGACGAATCCACCATACGGCATAAGAAATGAACTTGAAACCACGGGTCTCGTCGAACTTCTCGGCAGCCTTGATAAGGCCCACGTTACCTTCGTTGATAAGGTCGGGTAGGGAAAGACCCTGGTTCTGATATTGTTTGGCAACAGAAACCACAAAACGCAGATTGGCACGAACCAGCTTGTCAAGAGCCCTGCGGTCACCTTTCTTTATTCTTTGAGTCAGTTCTACCTCTTCATCAACGGTTAGAAGTCCCTCACGTCCGATTTCCTGTAGATACTTATCCAGCGAAGCACTGTCGCGGCTGGTGATACTCTTTGTGATTTTAAGTTGTCTCATTTTATACCTTCTATGATATTTTAGCGTGCGAAGATAGAACTTTTTTCTGAAATGGTTTGAAATTTTATCAAAAAATGTTGTTTATTTGCCCTAATTGATATCTTTGTTTGGAAAAATCACTATCTTTGCAGGACAAAATTGATGTTTAACAAGTAAAATAGAAAAATTATGGTTGCATTAATCGTAGTGGCAGTTATTGCCGTAATTCTTATTTTCTGGGTTATCGGTATCTATAACAATCTGGTAGCACTTCGTAATAACCGCGAGAATGCTTTTGCCAATATTGATGTTCAGCTGAAACAGCGATATGATCTTATTCCTAACCTTGTTAATACGGTAAAGGGTTATGCCGAGCACGAGAAGGGTTTGCTGGAACGTGTCACTGCAGCCCGTACTGCTGCTATGGGAGCTACCTCTATGAACGACAAGATTGAGGCAGAGAATGCATTGAGCAGTGCATTGGCTGGACTGAAGGTTAGCGTAGAGGCTTATCCCGATCTGAAGGCCAACCAGAATTTTATGCAGTTGCAGAGCGAGCTGGCCGACATCGAGAACAAGCTGGCTGCCGTTCGTCGTTTCTTCAACAGTGCCACCAAGGAGCTTAATACAGGCGTTCAGAGCTTCCCCGCAGTACTGTTTGCAGGAATGTTCGGTTTCCATCAGGAGCCTATGTTCGAGGTTCCTCAAGAGGAGCGTGCTGCTGTTCAGAAGGCTCCCGAAGTAAAATTCTAAACGGATAGGATGAAGTACGTTGGTATACATACACAGCAGGTCAATAATAATTTCAAGAGTCTGCTTCTGCTCATACTCTTTCCCTGTATCCTTGTAGGGATGGTGTATCTCTTTCTGGTGATTCTCAATTCCTTGGGAACATCGGATCCTGCATACGGAGTGGTGGAAAGAGTTGATTGGGACTATGTAAACTATGAGATGATGTGCATACTACCCTGGGTAGTGGGCATCGTAGGTGTGTGGTTTGCCATCGCATACTTCACCAATACGGCTATGATACGACGTGCCACAGGTGCACGTCCTCTGGAGCGCAGAGAGAATCCGCGCGTATATAATATCGTAGAGAATCTGACTATGTCTTGTGGCATGCCCATGCCCAAGATAAATGTCATCGACGACCCTCAGCTGAATGCTTTTGCCAGCGGAATAGATAACAATAGTTATACCGTAACGGTGACCACTGGCATTTGCAACCGATTGAATGATGAGGAGTTGGCAGGTGTTATAGCACACGAGTTGACGCATATTCGCAATCGTGATACCCGTCTGCTCATTGTCAGCATCATCTTCGTCGGCATCATGAGTACCATCATGACTTTAGCTGTCCGCATTATGTGGAATACCTTTATTTTTGGTGGCGACCGACGCAGGAGTAACAACAACAAGGGTGGTGGTGTTTCCATCATAGTGGTTATGGCAGTGGCATTTGTGCTGGCAGCCATAGGATATGTGTTTACGTTGCTCACCCGTTTTGCCATCAGCAGGAAACGCGAGTATATGGCCGATGCCGGAGGCGCGGAACTCACAGGCAATCCATTGGCGTTGGCTTCTGCTTTACGAAAGATAAGCGGCGACCCAGGATTGGGGGATACGGACCGCGAGGATGTAGCTCAGCTATTCATCATCCGGCCGCATGAGTTCAAGAGTAGCTTTACCTCGATGGTCAGCAACCTCTTCAGTACGCACCCGAGTACAGAAAGCCGAATAGCTTACCTTGAACAATTCTAAATAAGAAAACACAAAAACCTTTGAAAGAAACAACTTAAATCTATAATTGATGAAAAAACGACTATTACATCTGGCCTTCATACTTCTGGCTGTATGTTCGGCATACGGTCAGGAATTGTATGTGGGTACTTACAACGTCAGGTACAAGAACAATGACGACACCTCGGCTGGTAACAGCTGGAACGTCAGGAGGACGTACTTTATGAACCTTGTCAACTTCCAGCAGCCTGACCTGCTTGGCGTGCAGGAAGCTTTGCCTGCCCAGATGACCGACCTGCGCAGCGGTCTGACCGATTATGGCTCGATAGGCGTAGGGCGTAACGACGGTGCCAACAGTGGTGAATACTCTGCTATCTTTTACCGTAAGGAGACGATGGTGCTGCTGGACAACGGCGACTTCTGGTTGAGCGACACCCCCTACAAGCCCTCCAAGGGTTTCCCCAGCCAGGGCGGAAAAACCCAGTACTACCGTATCTGTTCGTGGGGTAAATTCTTTCATAAGCCATCTGGTACCGTTATATATCACTTCAATACCCACATGGACCTGGACGAGAAAAACCGTCAGCAGTCCTACTACCTTATCAAACAGAAGATCGAGGAGATTGCAAGCAAGACAGCTCCCGTCATTGTAACGGGCGACTACAATGCGGTACAGACAGAGGATTCTTATAAACTGTTCCTGAACTCAGGCTTCCTGTACGATAGTTATACCCGTGCAAAGCAAAAGTTTGTCACCAACGGCACGTGCCCAGGTTTTAATGCGAACAACTACAGTATAACTGGCGGAGATTATCGTCGTATCGACCACATCTTTGTAACCAGAGCTTTCAATGTTGACCACTTTGCCGTGCTCAATCCCTGTTACTATTCTACCAGCGGTACAGCCAGTTATCACCTGAGGGCGTTTTCAGACCATAGTCCAGTATTCGCGAAACTTAGCCTCAGAAACCCACAGATGGCTGAGCTTACCACGGATCTGCCTCCTTCCGAAAATGGTGTTTACCAGTTATCTACTCCCGAGGAACTGCAAGCCTTCTCTTACATCGTCAATGGTATTGCAGGATACAAGCAGAATTCAGCAGCCAAGGCAGTCTTGCTGAATGATATTGATATGTCTGGAATGCCGAGTTGGTCGCCTATAGGGAAAAACTCTTCAGCCTTCACTGGTACGTTCGATGGTCAGGGACATTCCATCCAGAACCTTGTTGTAAAGACCAACAAGAGTTATTCCGGACTGTTTGGTAACACGTCAGGTGCTACCATCAAGAATTTCTCTGTAGGCGGTACAATTTCTGTTGCGGAGGGTTCTATGGAACATGGTGCTGTGGGATATGCATCCAATACCACTATCTCCGACGTACATTCATCACTGAACATTACCACTGCTAAGGCAAATAATGACACAAGGCATATCGGAGGTATTGCAGGTACGATGGCGGCAGCATCCAACATCAGCAGATGTTCATATGCCGGTACACTCACAGATGCTGGTACCAACACGGTAGGCGGTATCGTGGGCTATGCTGATGGTAGTAACAACATAATTTCTCATGTCCTCAACTCTGGTAAGATTCAGTCGAAGGGCGCAGAAACAAACACAGGTGGTATCCTGGGTTATGTAAACTATGCCGGTTTCAAGATAAACCATTGCCTTAATGTGGGAAGTGTAAGTGGCACCGAAGCCTATTCCGGCCAGATCATGGGCCGACAGGTAAAGGCAATGACCACTCTTCCTTCTGACCTCTATTATCTGGATGGCAATAAGTTGTCTGCCTTTGGTACAGAAACGGAGTCCACTTCTGCCGTTGGCGCTACGGCTGTCAGTGCTGAGCAGTTGGCAAGTGGCGAGATATGCTATAATTTGAACGGCGACCAGGAGGAAATCATCTGGTTCCAGACGTTAGAATCGGATGCATATCCTGTACTTCTGGGTGATCATCTTCAGGTTTGGAAGTACGATGATTTGTACTCCAATGATAGTCCGGATGGAATCTTTGAAATTCAAAATTCAAAATTCAAAATTCAAAATGAAGATGAGGTTTACGACCTTTCCGGAAGAAAAATTGATTCTTCACTCTTCACTCTTCACTCTTCACTAAGGAAGGGTATATACATCATTAATGGTAAAAAATACATGATAAAATGAGAAAGATAATAATCACCCTTATTCTGCTGTTGGGCTTGTGTCCGTTGTTCAATCTTCAATTCTCAACGCTCAAGGCGCAGAACCTCTATATTGGCAGTTTCTATGTTACCTCCTCTATAGAAGAGGCAAATTATGGTGATGGACGTGATAAATGGACAACCCGTCTGGGCATTATCACCGATTTGCTTAACTTCGAACAGCCAGATGTTATGGGGTTGCAGGCTCTAACCGAGACCCAGCTCTCGCAAATATCTAAGCGAATGACATCGCACAACGTCGCAGGCGATATCCTTTATAGCAAATCCCTCCAGTTGGATTCCTGCAATGTAGTCAGTGATATGCCTGAGGGCAGTACATGTTCATGGGCAAAATTGCAGAAAGGCGGTAAGGCCTTCTATGTCTTCAATATCTGTTTCTCTACAGAGAATAGTGTTGCCCTTACATCAGCAAACCGCGTTCGTGATGCTGCAGCAGAGATTAACTCAGAGAATCTGCCATGTTTCGTTATCGGTTTCCTTGGCGTTACCGAGTCCAAGACTCCATATACCAGGTTAACTGCCAAATATTACGATTGTTACAAGCAGGCCTCCGTTGTCAGTGCTGAATATGGAACGGTCAATAACTTCGATCTCGAAAATAATCATAGTTCAGACCGTTATGACTATATATTTGCCTCCAAGACTGTTTCCGTCAAGGCCTATGGACAGCTCCAGAGCGGCTACTACACCTTGGAATCAGACAACACATATAAGCGCCGTACCCCTTCTACACATTTCCCTGTTATGGCCAAAGTTGTGCTACCAAAATGATAAAAAGGTAAAAAAAATGGCACGAAAGAATGAAATTGTTCGAATAAAAGTGTTTTTTGTTTGATTTTGAAAGATTTACTTTGCAAATATTTACATCATTACATTTAACTCAATACAATTTTATCTAATTTGAAAATTTGAGGTAATAAAATGTCGTTAGGTTAATATGTTATGTGAAAAAAAACACATACATTTGCGTGTTCAAAGACCGTAACCGAATGAATTAATTATATTAACTTAACAACATTATGAGGAATTTTTTACTTTCGATTTCAGCGCTGCTGATTTCACTTACTGTTTGTGCTCAGGATGGTATTACCGTTGTGGGTGCCAACATCCCCATTCTTCCTTCTGCCCGTTGGAGCAATTTCCAATATAAGGCGAAGGTTCTTGTCGCTGATCCTGATATCGAATACGGCGACTACGGTGACAACAATGTAAATTATAACTGGCTTGTCCTGGAAGACGGTCCTGCCAAAGATACCAATGGTAAGGCTTGGTACGAGGTGGGTTATGACGAATCTACCCTTACCCCGAACGAGTTCGTTGCCAGTGATGACCCTGTCTATTTCACTTGGGAGGAGCAAACAGCACCTTTCAGTAGCGACGAGAAATGGCAAGGCATGACGTCTTTCCGTTGGATAGGTAATAATAAGATAGGTGATATCTACATCCGTCGCACATTCACCACCGACAAATTGCTTTCGGGCGATGTTTATTTGGCTTGTGGCCATGATGATGCTCCCTGCGAGTATTATTTGAACGGTGTGCTCATATTCTCTAAGACAGGATACGAGATCGACCATTATGAGTATATATATGAGAATGAAGGTGACACGGAACCCATTGACAGCATTGAGCATTATAAACAAGGTTGGAACAACGATGAGGTTTATAAGCTGACCGACGAGCAGAAGAAGTTGATTCTCCTTGACGGTCAGGAGAATCTGATTGCTGTACATGTTCACCAGAACTGGGGCGGTGCCTTTGCTGACTGCGGTCTCTACACCATGGTAGAGGGTGGTCTGGACATGGGATATGTTACACCTTGGGAGGGTAAGGTTATCTTTAACAATGTCGGAGGTTATAATTTCGACGGAAAATCTCCCAGCAACGACCCCAAACACCCATGGTCTGCACTCTATGAGGCTCAGGAGGGTGATGAGTACACCTTTACTATGCCAGGTGCCAGCGACATGGACGATGAGAACCCTGAATGGAAGGAGCAGCTGCACTTCAAGACTCCTATCACTCTGGAGGAAGGTAAGTATTACAATGTCAAGTTTACTATAAATGCCTCTTGTCCTTATTCAAGTGTACGTGTTAAGATATGCGACAATGATAACGATAATGAAGGTGCTACGGCATTCGACGACTTCATGGAAATCCCCGAGGATACTCCCCTGGAGTTCGAAGAAGAAATAGAGGGTCTGAACTCTATAAAGAACTTGAAGATTGTCTTCGACTTCGGCGGTGGTGAAGAGAATTCCACCATCAAGATCAGTAACATGTCTATTACAGACGAGGAGAATAACGAGCTCTGGATAGGTACTCATTACTTCAACTACTTCTACATGTGCAAGCGTGTTGAGAAGTTCTATGTATGGGACGAAACACTCAATAATGGTGAGGGCGGTTTAAGAGAAGCAAAGACCGATGAGGAAAAGGAGAACTATTACGAGAGTAAGGTCGTTTACGAAGAGGCTAATGCTCCTGAGATAACCGGTCGTGTTGAGACCAAGGCCTGGACAATGGCTGATTTCGACGACTCTATGTGGGACAGCCAGATGATGCCTGTTGGCAACTCTGGTTATATGCCCGAGGTACAGAGTATCTGGCCCGGTGGTGATAATACCAACTACTGGATTCGTCGTAACTTCGAGCTTGAAAAGATCAACGACCGTCTCTCTTATGCTCTGAACGTATGCCACGATGACGTTTACGAGACATACGTAAATGGTCACCTCTTGCAGAAGAACGTTGGATGGACTAACGGCAAAAATCCTGTCCAGGTTCATATCCCTGCCAGATACCTCAATGTAGGTAAGAACGTTATTGCCACCTACATCCAGCAGAACTGGGGTGGTAAGTTCTATGACTGCGGTATCAATGTCGAGGAGGTTAACTACGATGAGTGCGTTAAGGCCTTCAACGAGTCTATGGCTTATGCTCAGACAGACACATTGCTGACAAACAAGATGCATAGCGATGTGCAGGCTCTTATGGATCAGGCCAAGCAGGACTTCGAAGAGAACAAGAACGACCCTGCCGAGATAAAGAACTTTGCCAAGGAGTTGAGGTCTGATGTCAATGCTATTTTTGCTTATAGTAAAGATGTAAAGACTTTCAAGGACACATGGGATATCTGTCGCAAGATGAAGGACACCGGTTTCTGGGGTACTGCTCTTAGTGATGCCACAGCCGCTCTTGACACTTGCTCAACAGCAAGCAGCCTTAACAAGTATCTTACTCCTTTGAAGGATGGACGTAAGGCTACCGCTATGGAGCGTCATAACGAGAAGTTTGTAGGATGTGTTCCGCAGATTGTTTCTATGGAAAGTGTAGGTGATGACCTGGTATATGGCGATGAACCTAAGTACTTTATATATAATGTAGGTGCAAAGCAGTTCCTTAGTGGTGGAGAAAGCTGGGGTACCCATCTGACTCTTGCTTATGCTTCTAACCCCATGATGCTTGTTCAGGCAATGAGGGATGTTCTTGACGACGAGACTGGTGAGCCCACTGGTGATCAGACTGCAATTGATGGTGCATTCTATGTAGAGACCTTCCGTCCTAATGGCACTATTGGCGCAAACGACTTCATGGGTTGGAACGGATACGTAGATAAGGCTATGAATGAAGGTACGTGGGAACTTATCCCTGTAGAGGGCAAGCCCAATGTCTATAACATTGCTCAGTATGGTCAGACCTTCGGTGATGCTGATACCACTTGCTACAATGGTACTATCTTCGAGCCCGGTGGTAAGAAACTTCTTGGTCTGCGCAGCGGTGATAACAAGTACACACCTTCATACTATGTGGTTGATACTGATATGCACTCTCCCGAGTTGGAGACCAACCAGTGGATGTTCATCTCTCGTGAGGAGTTGATAGGTCTTATCTCTACAGCTACCGAGGATAATCCTGTTGACCTCACCTTCCTTATCACCAATCCTGGTTACGACCAGCGTCTTACCGATGCAGACTGGATGTACGCAAATGGTAGCATATGGGGTCGTGGTGATAATTATCCCAACTTCGTACTAGAGTCATATAACACCACCAGCTTCTACAACTATATGGAGCTTTGGCCTGCAGAGGAAGCCGATGCATTACCTGCCGGAACCTACAAGCTGATGGTTCAGGGTTACTATCGTGATGGTATAGAACAGAAACATGTTGAGAAGGTCATCAAGGGCGAACCTTCTGCCCAGAATGCTTTCATCTTCGCAGGTGCTTCATTCTATGCCGAGGATGACCTTAACGCATGCGAGAAGATTCCTCTTATGCCTATCCACATGGAGGCTAACATGGTACCTGGTATCGGTTACACCTATGCTGGCATGAGCATGCCTGGTACATACGGTGGCCAGCCCATGCAAGCTACCCAGCAGGCTGCCAATGAGTACTTCCCCTGCGGCCTCTACTGGAACGAACTTACCTTCATCATTCCCGAGGAAGATAATGGTCACCTGACCTTTGGTATATGCAAGCCTACCAATTTAGATCTTGAAGGTAAGGGCGACTGGATTGTAATGGACAACTGGCGTCTTAAGTATTGTGGTAGCAATGCTGATCCCGATGGTATTAATGATGTTATCAAGACTCCTGTTCAGAATACATCTAAGGTTATCTACAACCTCGCTGGTCAGCAGATGAAGAAAGTCCAGAAGGGTGTCAATATCATTAACGGTAAGAAGTTGTTGAGATAAACAGCCTCCCCCTTCCCCTCCAAAGGAGGGGTGAGAATAATATAAAAAGGAGCGCTTCCGGATTCGGAGGCGCTCCCTTTTTTTAGTTAAGAGTTGAAAGTTGAGAGTTGAGAGTCACTTTAATAGGTTTAATAGTTTAATAGTTTTAATGGTTTAAGAAGTTTAAGGGGGCTATTGAGGTGCAGAACTATCCTCTTGCCCCTCGCCCCTCGCCCCTTAAAGGAAGCGTAGCTTCCGCTCTTTCGGGCAAAAAAATCCCCTCCCATCAAGGGAGGGGTAAGGAGTGAGTCCCTTTCCTTCACTATCTGTGAGGGGGAAGGGGCGGTCTTATTTACAATGAAATTGCACCACTTGGGCAAGCATCTGCACAAGTACCGCACTCTGTGCACTGCTCGGGATCAATTGAATACTTATCGCCTTCAGAGATAGCTCCTACGGGACATTCATCGATACATGTGCCGCATGCAACACAATCATCACCAATTACGTATGCCATAATCTTATAATTTATAATTGTTAAACGTTAATTTTCATTCTTCAAATCTCAATTATGAATTATGAATTATGAATTGAGAATTATGAATTAATCTTTGGCAAAGGTAA
>CAMOMP010000038.1:0-29779 GCA_946619915.1 uncultured Prevotellaceae bacterium
TCTCCTTGCAAATGAACGACATGCGGCTGGCATCCTTGCAACTCTCGTCAACCTCCACACCCAGCAACTTCGCCATCTGGTGCTGATTATCAATAAGGTTGCCCCACTCCACTCGTGCCTTAAAGACAATCTTCAGGCCATAACCGCCAGGAGTAATGTAGATAAGCAGGATGCCGAGTTCAGCAGCACGTTGTTTAAAGTCAGCGGCAGCAAATTCTTCGCTCTTCACTCTTAATTCTTCATCCTCCACGTGATCAATGTCCATCACCACCAGTCCATTCAAACGGGCTCCAGCCTGACAGCGCCAAGCACCTTTATAGCCTTTCTTCGATGTGGTCTCGTCGAAGGTAGCCTGGAAGATGAAAGCAGGCAATTTCCTCTTCTGGGCTGCATCGCCAGTAGCTCTGTAGGCATCAATTAGTTCGGAAGTTCTGGGTGCCCTGACGAGCGCCCAAAACTGTTCCTCTGTTACAGCCTTGGTGGGCAGACTAAGTCCTGATTGATAACAAAACATTTATCTATCTTGCTTGTTAGATTGTATAGCTCCCTCCTTACGTCTATCAGTCCTTTCGTCTCGAAGGTGAGCCATGCCGTCACCTTGCCTTCCTTCTGCGCAAACTTCACCTTCACGCTGTTCTCGTTCAACAGGAACTCACCCTCAGGCATCTGTGGCTCAGCAATCTCCATGTCCTTCGTCAGCTTAGCCAGCTCCTTGTGGAAGTAGGCTGCCTTATCCGCCACATCATCCGGGCATTTCAGTTCCACGCACGTCAGCGGGTTCTTGCCGTTGGTAATATAGCGCTTGCTCTTGCCCACCTTCTTCACCTCCTTCTGACTGGGCTCGCCCTGCGCCTGCGGGTCAACCTCTATCGAACCATCATCATATATTCTGGTGTTCGACCTATAAGATTTCTGTAACTTCCTCATAATTACATCATTTCATTTTATCTCAACAACTCACTTTTGACCTGCGGTCGAGCCTGCTCACGCTCGGGATAGTCGATGCGAGCATCGCTCTCCTCTCGCTCAATCGCAGCCTTATCTTTTAATTTTTCTCTTTTATCTCAGATAAGATTGATCTTATCGATATAAATGGTTGTTGCCTGCATAGCCTCGCCGCTCTGCTGGGAGTTCCACTCACGTACCACCATCGAGCACTGCACCTGATAAAGATACTGCGGGTCGTACTTCGGACAGTTCACAGCCCTCTCGCCTGTAATCTCACCCAGGAAGGTGTCTATACCGTCCGTCAACTTCAGGGTAACAGAGTTGATAACCCTCTGCTCGCCTGTCTTTCTGTCCATGTACTGACGGGTCTGTAGCCCGCTCTGATTCAGAATTCTAACAATTCTTTCCATTAAAAAAACATTTTTTACTTTTGACTCTTTCACTTTTCATTTTCCTTGTTTCCCTTTCCTTAAGTTTGCAGGTGCAAAATTAGGCACAAAGAGCCATCTGGACAAATCATTAGTAAGCCAGAGTACGGGTTAGTAAAAAAAAGGATTCGGATTAGTATGGTTTATACTAAATCCTAGTATGAACCAACCTTTCGATGATATTCCAAAAGGCATTACACACCTTCCCGAAAGGGTTGTGCTTCATTTCATAGTAAGGTTTCTCCTCTGTGATAGTCTTCGAAAAGTTAGTCATGGTACTGGTTCCTATTCTCAGGCTTTCCGGGCAATCCAGGGGTGTTATGCTGTTGGCATATCTGGCGAATGCGGTTTGCGAACAGCGTATTCCCAGTCCGTCCCTCAGCACCAGGTAAACCGCCATCCAGTGTTGTTTCTGCCAAAAGATGGCTTTCCCCGTTTCATCCGTTTCGTGTATCAATATCTTAACGGCCTCACAGAGCAACTCACGCTGCATGTTGTCGTTCTCCCTGTTGAAGATACTACGCACCTCTTCTTTTGTTAGCTTTGCCGACACATCCCCCTTGAAAGCATGAAGTTCGGGATATGGCAGGACACCAAAATGCCGCCTGACTTCCTGGCAATCCTCCAATAGTTTTCTGTCACCACACATTGCTGCACAATAAAGCAGCGAAACAATATAATGTTCCGCTGTGTGATAGTCTGGGGCATTCATTGCCATATTCACAATAGATTTAATAGGCAAATATTCCCCGTCATGGAAAACTAACGGTTCTTCCATTCCACTACGCCCATCCTAAATGGTACTTTTTTATCCTAAAAACTTACATCATTTGACAAAATTAAGCACAAAGATACAAAAAAATCCCACACCTTTCTGCAGATGTGGGAAAGATATTACGAGAAATTAGGGATTACGACTCTTCTTCCATCAGCCTTCAGTACCTTATTTATAAAGGACCTATGAACTATTTGTTATAGGATATGCTTTTTCATTTTCTTTTCGAGCGCCTCTTAGGAGCAATAAATTTCTTTGGGGTATGAACAGGCACCGTTTCTTCCAGGTCAGACAAGAATGGTAAATCTTCTATAACCTCACTACACATAAAGATATCCATCTGAGTGCTCTCGGCCTTTACAATATCAGCTATCTTCTTTTTATATGTGGCAAATGTTCTGAGATTTTCAATTTCCTCACGTCGGGCCTTGCTCATAGCAGCAAAATTCTCTTCACGCTCTATACCAAGGAATCTACGCCCTAAGAGGTTGGCGGCAATGCCCGTTGTAGAAGAACCTGCAAACGGGTCAAGAATCCAAGCATCTGGTTGTGTTGAAGCCATAATGATACGACTCAACAACCCCATGGGTTTCTGTGTAGGATGTTTCCCACACGACTTCTCCCATGGAGCAATAGCCGGCAGACGCCAAACGTCGGTCATTTGTTTGTCATCATTGATGTGCTTCATCAACTCATAGTTATAGTAATGTGGCACTTTCGTACACTTCCTCGCCCATATAATGAACTCCGTACTATAGGTGAAATAGCGACAAGATATGTTTGGTGGCGGATTTGTCTTTGCCCATGTGATGACATTCAGTATTTTATACCCTAATTGCGTGAGACAGTTTGCTACAGAGAAAATATTATGGTATGTACCTGAAATCCATATCGTGCCATTATCTTTCAGTTTCTCTCGGCAAAGCGAAAGCCACTTTAAGTTAAAAGCATTGATGTCATCCTGAGACATGCTCTTGTCCCATTCGCCTTTGTCCACGCACACCACTTTCCCGCTCTGCACGCTGATGCCGCCACTCGACAAGAAATATGGCGGGTCGGCAAATATCATGTCAAACTTGAAATTGAACTGCGGCAGCAGCTCAAACGTATCGCCACATAGCAGGTTGAAGTCGTGACTGGGCGATTTGTAGTAAGGTGTTATCATTAATGATAAGAAGCTGTTGATACTATTCTAAAAATATCATTATGTTCTCTCAGTTGCTTAAGTAATGTTTTGAACATATAAGCATCATTTCTATTCGTTTTTTCTTGGATCATAAGTAGTTTGGCCAATAGAATAAGAAATTTTACACTATATTCTCCATGATTGGCCAAAGCTATATACTTAGTGGCTTCCGTGTTTACTTCTTCCAACAAAGTATCGGTTTTTAAAAAACGTATTCGTTCCTCTTCAGTTCTTATTGGAGTTGTACTATCCCACAGCTCCAGAAGAAAATCTAACAGACGGTCAGTCGTACCTATATCGCTATAATGTTTTATGAGTATATCAACAGCCCAGTGGATGTGTTTAGGAGTGCGTATTCTACTCCATTTTCCATTCTCAAGTTTTCTGTACTTTATCAGAATATCGAAATGAGATATGGAACCTTGGTATATACCGATTATATATGAGCCATTAACAGGGAATTCTGCAAGAAGTTCATATCCCCTAATTTGCATTGACAGATTCATATGGTTTCTATTTAATTGTATCTATAAATTCTGTAACATCAGTCAAATTATAAATGCTTGGGATGATAGAGTAAGCTTCCTGAAGTTTGTTCTTGGCGCTGTTCCAACCGATACCGTCCGTAATCCAAACGAACTCAAAACCAGGAACGGAGTTAATCTTTGGAGCAATATCAGAATAAGAACGTGCAACCTCGTTTAGCTTACTTCCTCCTCCGCTATAAAAATTAACTTCTATCAGATAGGTTTTATCTTTGGTCTCAATGACAAAGTCAAAGCGCTTCTCATCGTCACCAAGAACTTTTGTTATCTCTGGCCATTCGCTTGAATATACCTCTTGACGATAACTAATGCCGTTCTTGTCAAAAAAACGTGCAACCATCCCTTCCATCACATGTCCACTTCGATTCTTGCGAGCGTTTGTGTCTAATCCGGTTTCTATTCCAAAGACATAATCTACAAGGTCGTTTATCATCTTAGATTGGAATATCTTGGCCAATCCGGTGTTATCAAGGAATTCCATCACGCCATCAACTGACTCAAACAAGGAGTCTAGAACAACACAATTGCCCAGACTATCAAGGACTTTCTTCTTGCCCTCGCTACGAACTGCAATTAGTATGTCCATGACATTAAAAGCAGACTTGTCACGTCTCCAAATCGTTTCTACTGACTTTCGTATATCAGTAGAACCAATAAGGCTATTCAGCATACAAAGGCTGAGTTTAATATCCTCAACATTCTGTGAAATCTTATCGAAATCACAGAAGAAATCTAATGTCTGATTCGTCTCTTGAAGTTGAGACATGAAAATTTTGAAATCTTTAGCCATATTTCTTTATTGTAGCGAAAACGCCATATATAAATGTATCGAATACGGTATATTTAGTTCAAGCATAATCAACAATTCCTTCCGCTGCATATACAGGTTCTAATTCTGGCGCAATGTATTCAACACGGGGATGCTCCTTTGTTTCCTCATAGTTGTGCACAAGAATCTCTGATAATTTTCCACGTTTGGCAGGATTAGAGTTAATGCTACGAGAAGCCCACACCCTTTCTATATGATACGCTCCATAAAGCACATCGAAGAAGTTGTCCTCTTCATTTTTACCCTTACAGTCAGAGTTGCTGAGCATAAAACGGAAACCAGCCTCATTAATGCGGTCGCAGTATTCTTTTAAACGAATTTGCGCATCGTCGTTGAATGCCTCCTTAGCATAATCGTTGAAACTGGAGGTATCGCTGAGAGGGCGATATGGCGGGTCAAAATAGAAGAGCGTATTGCCCTGAGCATACTCGAAGGTATCTTCGAAGTCTGAAGTCAGAATCTCCACGCGTTGAAGAAGTTCGCTATCCTTTCGAATGGTTTCAGGGGAACAAATCTGTGGATTAGTGTATTTACCGAATGGTACATTGAAGAGTCCTTTCTTATTCACTCGATAAAGGCCGTTATAACATGTGCGATTTAGGAAGAAGAACTTGGTCGTATTTTCAATTGGATCAAGATTCTTCTCGTTATAACGATCGCGAACTGCGAGGTAGAAATGTTTGCGTTCTTCTTCAGTTTTAAGCGCGTCGTAAGCATCCTGAATCCACATCAAGGAAGTTATCAATTGCTCAGGCATATCCCTGACCGTTCGATAACAGGAAGTTAAATCTGGGTTTACATCGTTAATAACAGCATGACGGATATTGGGATATTGCTGCAACATGTAGAAGAGCATAGCTCCGCCCCCTACAAAAGGTTCAATATATGTCACATCCTCCCAATTGCTAAAGTCTGCTGGCAGCTTTGCATCGAGTTGTTCAATGAGTTGTCCCTTACCACCAACCCACTTGATAAAGGGTTTTGCTTTTAAAATAGCTTTCATTATTATTTGATTTAGTCAGCTGGTGTTACCCAGTTGTTCGATAAACATATTATTATGCAACTCGAGAAGTTTTCGAGCTTGTTTGCAAAATTACAAAAAAAGAAGGAAAAAAAGCGTTTTATGCCCCAAAAACATATTATTTATATGCAAAACTAAAGCATTTTCAACAGAATGATATCTGACGCGCACATCTCCCCGAACTTATGCAATTATGCACTTACCCACTTAGGACATTTAGGTTTTGCCATTCAAATGGGGACAAGATGAGGTAAGGAAAATGAATTACATGGTAAAATAAGTAGTAATTATATATAATTATATACTTATATTATATATTATAAATAATATATAATATAAAATTTCTGATTCAAAGTTTTTCTTTCTGAATGTAGATGTCCTAAGTGGGTAACCGCATAAGTGGGTAAGTTCCGGGGAAAGTTGAGAGTTTAGTGTTTAGAGTTTAGAGCTAAAAAAATGGATATTTTCTTGCATGATTCGAGAAAAATACGTACCTTTGCATCATAGATGCAAGAAGGACACAAGCGTCTAGAAAATGCGGCATGGCTATGGAGAAAATTTTTCCTGGTGCACAAGGAAGTTCTGCATGGCTTAGCGGCAAAAAACACGGAAATAAGGAATAGGTTTTAAGGATGCGGAAAAATTATTACAACCCTTAAAATTTATAAACAATTATGGCACTTAAGGTAAAGGCAGTTGAGAGACTGCTGAAGTTTTCAAACGACGAGAATGATCATGGCAAGTATCGCTATGTAATGAAGCCCGAGATGTACGGAAGCCTGACTCAGGCTAAGGTTATCAAGGAGGCTGCCCTGCGCAGCGGTGTAAGTCAGGGTGTGATGAAGGCTTGCTGGGATGCAGCTGGCGAGGTCATCAAGGCTTGGGCTACGGAAGGCCACTCGGTAGCGTTGCCCGGACTGGGTACGATGCGCTTCGGTCTGCGCAGCAAGGCCGTAGAGAATGTGAACGAGGTGAAGACCGGACTGATCAGCAGCCGACGCATCATCTTCACTCCAAGCACAGACCTGAAGGAGGAACTGGCGAACACCGCCATCCAGATTACCTGCTACGACCGCAACGGCAAGGAGGTGAAGCGTGTTACCAGCACCGACGACGGTGTAGTGGAGGACCCAGAAACTGGCCTCACCCCCGACCCCTCTCCCGAAGGCGAGGGGAGTCAGAACCAGGGCGGTAGCACTGGTGGTAACACCGGCGGCGGTGGAGGACAGAACTAGTAAATTGCGGGTGTAAAAGCCCGCAATTTAAATTCAAAATTCAAAATTAAAATTTCAAATCAACAATGCAACTGCCCACGACCCTATTGCAGTTCCTCCCCTCGGGGAGGTTAGGAAGGGGTTTCTATTATGAAAAAGGAAACGTGGAAATTCGTCATTCAGACGATACTGGCTGTGCTGACAGCCATTGCAACCAGCTTCGGTGTTACCAGCTGCATCAATTAGACGCTAGGCTTTAGACTCTAGACTTTAGTCAGAAGCAAAAGAGGATTGACAAAATTGTCAGTCCTCTTTTTATTTATTGTTTAATTTCCTACGACGAACTTGCCGTCTTTTTCCGTAACAAAGATAAGATTATATGAGATAAATAGCAAATAATACACAAACTTAATTTTATATACTCTTCGCATTATCGTTTTTTTGCACTACCTTTGCATTCCCAAAACCAATTACAAATAAAATACAACGAAATAACGTGTTTTTTTGACTATGCGTAAAATACTTTTATCATTGATTGCTCTGCCAATGATGGTGGCAGCAGAGACTATCGACGTTACCAGCATCCGTTTGGCTGGCCCATATCCTATGGCAAAACCTTTTATGACAGATTCTCTGGATACGGAGGGAAAGAAAATTGATTTGGATGAACTCTATATGGAAACAACCCCTCTCCAGCTCCCCCAAAGGGGAGAGAATACACCCCTTCAAACTTCCCCAACGGGAGGCTTTGTACTTTCCCCCTCGGGAGAGGCGGAAGGAGGTTGTTATCTCGCCGCCTTCACCATACAGAATACAGGGTTTGCCAAGGGAAAGGTGAATGTAAAGTGCGAGAGCAAAAACAAGCTCTATATCGACGGAAATGAGCAAGGACCTGACTTTGAGTTGGTTCCGGGCAGACACGAGGTAAGCATCAAGTTGCTCGTTAAGAGCGAAAAGACTGATACACTACGTGTTTCAGTGGATTGCGAACAGACCATAGAAATCAATCCTGAAGGCAATAGATACTGGACAAACGCTGACATGATGCACGGAGAACGTATCAGCAGTGTTGATCTATCCAGCAGCGCAAAATATGCACGCATCCGCAAGAACATTACCTACAAAGGCGGAGAGACGGGAAGCAAGGAAATATTCATAGACCTGACAACGGGCAAGGAGTTCGCTTTGGATGGCTTCCAGTACTGGCTTCCCAAGGGTGACCGCTATGTGCGTTGCTATCGCGAGAAGGAAGGCACTTGGTGCTACGAGACAGTTGACCCTAAGACAGGCGAAAAGACACCCATTGGCAAATATACAGGCAAAGGACATGCCTACCTGACACGTGACCTGAAGAAGTTCCTGGTATCCTACGAAGAGAAGGTACCTGAGGAGAAGAATAAGGATGTACATCAGATCTTGGAGCCCGATGATCGTCAGCCAGGCTGGCGCAATCGTCGCAACTACTCGCTCTACGATATAGAGACGGGCATCACAACTCCCATTACCAAGGGTGCCAAAAATGTCTATGTTACACCGAACAAGGACGCAAGCCGTTACCTTATCTCCATCCATACGGACGACTTAACGGAACGTCCCTTTAGCTTTACCGACCTGATTCTGCTGGACGCAGCAACAGGAAAGGCAGACACACTGGTCAAGCACGATGGCTTCATAGGCTCGTACACCTTCTCACCGGATGAGAGATATATAGCCCTGACGGGTAGCCCTGAGGCCTTAGAAGGCATCGGAAATACATTGCCCCAAGGTGTTACTCCCGGTAGCTACGAATATGAACTGTTCATCATCGACCTGCAGACAAAGGAGGCTCGTTGCCTAACACGCGACTTCGACCCTTCCGTAACATCATACCAATGGTCAGAACAGGACGGTATGATTTATGCCCTCTGCGAGAACCGCGACCAGCAAAACATTTATCGCATCAACCCCAAGAGTGGAAAGACGGAGCAGCTTTCTCTCTCTGAACCTTATATATATGGCAGCTACAGCCTAGCCGAAGAGAAACCCTTCCTGGCTTACATTGGCGAGAGCAGCATGAGCACAGACCGTTGCTGGCTACGCGACCTAAAGACAGGAAAGGAACGATTGCTGTGCGACCTGAACCCAACCAGACTGAAAGATATCCAACTGGGCAAGTGCTACGACTGGAACTTTAAGGCTGAACGAGGCGACAGCATCTATGGTTGCTACTATCTGCCTCCCTTCTTTGACGAGACAAAACAATACCCCATGTTGGTTTATTACTACGGCGGTTGCTCGCCTGTGGGACGATTGCTGGACAGCTACTACAACTATCAGGAATGGGCAGCAATGGGCTATGTGGTCTATGTAATCCAACCTTCAGGCTGTAGCGGATTCGGGCAGGAATTTGCCTCACGACACGTGAATGCCTACGGAGACTATACAGCCGACGATATCATCCAGGGTACCAAGCAGTTCTGTAAGGAGCACCCCTTTGTAAACGAGAAAAAGATTGGTTGTATGGGTGCCAGCTATGGCGGTTTTATGACCATGTACCTGCAGACACAGACAGACATCTTTGCCGCTGCTATGAGTCATGCCGGCATCAGTAACCCTGCCAGCTACTGGGGCTTTGGCTACTGGGGATATTCGTATAGCACAACTTCAGCCGCTCACTCCTACCCTTGGAACAATATGGAGTTGTATAGCGGCCATGCTCCTCTCTTTAATGCCGATAAAGTTAAAACGCCCATCCTCTTCATGCATGGTGGAGCAGATACTAATGTGCCCATCAATGAGAGTATTCAGATGTTTACTGCCCTGAAGATTCTGGGTAAGGAAACAGCCTTCATAACCGTTGAGGGCGAGAACCATCACATCCTGAACTATAACAAGCGTATCCGTTGGCACGACAGCATCATGGCTTGGTTTGCCCGCTGGCTACAGGATGACCCAACGTGGTGGAATACTATGTATCCTGAGAAAAACTTGAAGTAACAGACCCCGCATGATTTATCCACAACATTTCGAGCAGAAGATAGGTTTTTCTGAGATTAGACAGCTCCTTATGGGGCATTGTCTCAGTACGCTGGGGCGTAACCGCGTTGAGCAAATGACATTCCTCACCCGTGTTGAGGAAATACGACTTCTGCATCAGCAAACAACCGAGTTCCGTCGTATCTTGGCCGAGGTCTCAGAATTACCCGAACAGGATTTCTACGACCTGCGTCCCACCATTCAGCGTATCCGTATTGATGGTGTGCATCTCGACGAGAAAGAACTCCACAACCTATACCTTTCCCTGCGCACCTTACACTCATGGATTGAGATTCTGCGCAGCGAGGAGGAAGGCGAGCAACCCAGCTACCCTGCCCTTCATAAGCTAACAGAAGGTGTTTTCACCTTTCATGCTGTTACCAAGCGTGCAGAACAAATCCTAGACCGCTACGGACGAATTCGTGATGATGCCACACCAGAGTTGGCTACCATACGTCATGAGCTGCGACGACAGGAAGGTAGCGTCAGTCGCACACTCAACAAAATCCTTAAAGCGGCACAGGCTGAGGGATGGGTAGATAAAGACGTTGCCCCCACTCTGCGAGACGGACGACTTGTTATCCCTGCCGCTCCCGCCATGAAGCGTAAACTCAAGGGTATCATTCACGATGAAAGTTCAACAGGAAAAACAGTCTTCATAGAACCTGCCGAAGTCGTTGAGGTCAACAATCACATACGTGAGTTGGAGGCAGAAGAGAAACGCGAGGTCATCCGTATCCTGAAGGATTTTACAGAACTTCTGCGCCCCAACATCCCCGAACTGGTTCGTGGCTATGAATTTTTGGCCGATGTTGAATTCGTACGTGCCAAGGCTCATCTGGCAGAGCAGATAGGTGGCATCTCGCCTCAGATTGAAAAAAGCCCCCTCATTGACTGGACATTAGCACAGCATCCCCTCTTAGCACTGAACCTCAAGAAACAGGGCAAGAAGATTGTTCCGCTCGAGATTGAATTGAACAAGAAGCAACGCATCCTCATTATCAGCGGTCCCAATGCGGGCGGCAAGAGTGTATGTCTGAAGACTGTTGGTCTGTTACAATATATGTTGCAATGCGGACTGGCTGTGCCTATGGGTGAAAATTCCAAGTGCGGTATTTTTCAGAGTATCTTCATAGATATTGGCGACGAACAGAGCATAGAGGATGACCTCAGCACCTATAGCAGCCATCTGTTAAACATGAAGAATATGATGCGTGGGTGTAATATGCACAGTCTGCTGCTTATCGATGAGTTCGGAGGCGGAACAGAGCCAACCATCGGAGGTGCTATAGCTGAGGCTGTACTCCGCCGTTTTGTCAAGCAGGGAGCCTATGGCGTTATCACTACCCACTACCAGAACCTGAAGCACTTTGCCGAAGATACACCAGGGGTAGTAAACGGAGCTATGCTTTACGACCGCCACAGGATGGAAGCACTCTTCCAACTTCAGATAGGCAACCCTGGCAGTAGTTTTGCCGTTGAGATTGCCCGCAAGATTGGTATTCCAGAAGAAGTGATTGCCGACGCGACAGAGATTGTAGGTCAGGATTATGTAAATGCCGACAAATACCTGTTGGATATCACACGCGACAAACGCTATTGGGAGGGTAAGCGTCAGACCATCCATTCGCAAGAGAAGCAGATGGAGAGCACCATCCAGCGCTACGAGAATGAGATGACCGAACTAAAGGAGAAGCGCAAGGAGATTATCCGCGAAGCCAAGAAGCAAGCCGAGCAAATCCTTCAAGAAAGTAATGCCGTTGTGGAGAAAACCATCCGCGAGATCAAGGAGGCACAAGCCGAGAAGACTCGTACACGTAAGGCTCGACAGGAGATGGATGAGTTCCGTGCCCGACTCGAGGAAGAGCAGCGTCACGAGCATGACGAAATGATAGAACGTAAAATCCGTCAAATTCAGGAACGACGCAAACGTAAGGCGGAACGAAAGGAGCAAAAGAAGAACGAGGCTCCCACCGCAACGGCAAGCGCTACCACGACAGCAACCGCCAAACCTATTCCACAGGCACTACAGAAAGGCGACAGCGTAA
Organism: uncultured Prevotellaceae bacterium; assembly: GCA_946619915.1. Lineage (GTDB taxonomy): Bacteria > Bacteroidota > Bacteroidia > Bacteroidales > Bacteroidaceae > Physcousia. Next base: position 12,010 of record CAMOMP010000038.1, read on the forward strand.
GGCTGAAAGGACAAACCACTGTTGGTACCATAGAAGAGACTGACGGCAAAAAGGCCATAGTAACATTTGGAATCATGCGTACCACCGTTGAGATAGCTAAGTTGGAACGTGCCAAGAATTCCGCTAAGGATAAGCCTCAGGCAACGGTTGTTTCCTTTGTAAGTCGAGAGACGCAGAATCAGGTCAGAGAGAAACATCTAAACTTCCATCAAGACATTGATGTACGTGGCATGCGAGGCGACGAAGCTCTACAGGTTGTGACACACTTCATAGACGATGCCATATTGGTAGGTGCAAAAAGGGTACGCATCTTGCATGGAACTGGAACGGGCGTCCTGCGTCAGCTCATACGTCAGTACCTTAACACCGTATCTGGCGTCACCTCCGCACACGATGAACATGTGCAGTTTGGCGGCGCAGGTATTACCGTTGTAGAGTTGGCCTAAACGTCAGCTGTAAAGGCATTCACTGCCTCAATCACACGCTTTACTTGATCATCAGTCATTACGGGCGAGATAGGGAGGGACAGAATTTCCTGATGGATTCGTTCCGATATACGGAACTTCTGTTCGCTCCACTCCTTGTATGCTTTCTGCTGATGAGGTGGTATGGGATAATGAACCACTGTCTGGATATCCTTCTGCTTTAGGAAGGCAGCCAGCTCGTCACGTTTAGGACATCTCACAGGATAAATATGATAGACATTCTCCTCTGCATTCTCTGCTACAAGGGGTTTGGTTATTAATGGGTTCACGATACCTTGGTCATACATAGCGGCAATCTCACGGCGTCGTTCATTGTCATTATCCAAACAAGGAAGTTTCACACACAGCACAGCAGCCTGAATCTCATCCATGCGACTATTATGCCCCTTGTATTCATTCACATACTTCTCTGCGCTGCCATAGTTAGCCATTGTTCGTACGATGCGTGCCAACTCAGCGTCGTTGGTCGTCACACAGCCTGCATCACCTAAGGCACCCAGATTCTTACCCGGATAGAAACTGATACCCGCTGCGTCACAAAGGTTACCTGCCACTTTTCCCTTATAGCGTACACCATGAGCTTGCGCCACATCCTCTATTACCTTTAGCCCATGCTTCTTGGCAATACCATTAATGGCATCCATATCACAGACCCTTCCGTAGAGGTGAACAGGCAATATAGCCCTCGTCTTATCAGTTATCAGAGGTTCAATCAGCGATGCGTCTATCAGATAATCGCTCAGATGAGGCTCGCACAGAACAGGCGTCATACCAGCATAGCTGACAGCTAGAATAGTAGCGATATAAGTGTTCGACGGAACTATAACTTCATCACCGTCCTGCCATCCAAGCATCTCCTTGTAGGCCTTTAGTATTAGCGTTAAAGCTTCCAGTCCATTTCCTACAGGTACACAATATTCACATCCACAGTAATTTGAAAACAGTTTAATAAAGCGTTCATTCTCCTTTCCTAGCAGATACCAACCGCTGTGAACCACACGTAACACCTCGCTACTCAATTCCGGCTCATACTTTTCGTTAACCAACTTCAAATCCAGATATTTTACTGTTTCGCTCTGAGTATTGCGCACATTACCAGCCATCTTGTCGATCTGCGAGTTGCGCAAGTCAACCTCATAGGTATCATAGCAGACGGCCCTGCCACCAAAGCCTTCTTTCTGGAATATCAGTCCCTCATTCAGGAATTTGCCGTCATTCTCGTTGCTGGTACCCATATCCAGGTACTCAAACTGCTTATAGCGTTCGTTTATCAGATGCTTGAACAGAAGGTCAAGGGCACCTAACGCCCTACCCTCATCGCCAGAGGCTATATATTGGACATGTGCCACCTGACGACTCTCGAATATCACCGTACCAGCAACTATACGATCATCGTGGCGAACCACATATACCTTTATATTCTTGGGGAACAGACGCATCAGACGCAGAATCTCCTGGAATGAATGCACAGGTTTGCTGTTATGATGAACCATCAGGACATCCTCCAACAAGTCCCAGAACTCCTTCAGTCCATCCTCATCATTTTCTGAGATATGGTCCAGGTAGCAGCCGTGGTCAACGGCTTTCTTCGCCTGACGCATACGCAGGGTACGCATCTTCAATGTGTTGCGTTGGTTGATGGCGGTACTAACAAGCCTTCTTGTCAACTGAGCACCTGCGCGGAACAATGCATACAGATCTTCGTCACTGGGAATGGCACTGTATATATAAGGTATAGGCTTATAGAACACCTTCAGTGCCTGCATATAATCGCGATAGTAGCACAGAATCTCCTGCATGATGGTCATAACCTCCATCTGTGTCACCTCTGGCAAAACTATCAATCCACCGTATGTAAGTCCTTGGTGTGAATATACACACTTGGTATGTTCATCATAGTTGGCAGGAAAGACAGCCACCAAATCCTTGGTCGTCATGTGACTCTCTTTGTACTCGTCATCAGGCGATACGCCATCGTATATCAAGAGTGAGCAGTCAAAGAAGCGGTCACTATGGTAATCCATAAAATTACGCTGCAACAGGAACGTGCCGTTCTTGGAAGCCTGAACAAAGGCATCCCAGGTTTCTTTCCTATTTATAGAGTAAGGTATTATTGTCATTTCTTAGCCAATTCCTTAAATTCGTTATAATCATGTATATAATCATCCGCATCATAAGGCTCAGATGCCAGACTAACGCAGGCTGCATCTTTTGTAAAGTCGTACAACTTGCACCAGACCAGAGGCGGAATCAGGATACCCACATGCGGATCGTTCATCTCCAGCACAACCTGAAATTCCCCATCGTCCACCTCCATCTTAAAACTTCCTCCCAACGGGAATATCACCATCTGACATGTTCTGTGTGCATGATTACCTCTCACATGTCCATCTTTTATATTATAGGTCCAGAATACGCGTTCAATCTTGAAAGGGATGTGTTTCTCACACTCTCCAAAAGCCAATGAGCCGCGTTTATCGCCAATCAAGGGTAATTCTATCAATCTACACCCTTTTGGCAACTTATCCTGTGGATTATTTATCATAGCTTCATTATTTTTATGCAAAGTTCGGGAATTTTTCTCAAAAGTGCAAAAAAAATCTTGAAAGTACTTGCGAGATTCGGGAAAAAGCTATACCTTTGCATCGCATTTGAGAAAAAGAGCTGCTAAAACGGTTCTAAAACGGAATGCCGGAAGGAAGTTTGGGTGAGTGGCTGAAACCACCAGTTTGCTAAACTGACGTGCGGGTTACCGTACCGGGGGTTCGAATCCCCCAGCTTCCGCCAGAGAGCCACTCAAATTGCAAATGGCGCTTTCGTCTAGCGGCTAGGACACATGCCTCTCACGCATGGAACACGGGTTCGATTCCCGTAGGCGCTACAGTGATATGGTAGTAAAAGAGTTTGACATCAGCAATGATTCAAGCTCTTTTTTCTTTTTATAAATTCTTGTCGTTTTATGACGTCATTCTGAAAAGCCCTACCATCCCACGACAATAACGGGAAATTGCATATTATAATAAAAATAAGGTATGGGAGAATCTTTGTGTACAAAGAAAAGCGTACCTTTGCAAAATAAAATCGAATATGCACAAACGAGAATACATACAGGCAAACATCGACTGGCTCAAAGCCAAGTCTAAGGAAGAAGGCGTCAAGGCACTTCCCAAAGGTATCTTCTACAAGGTATTAAGCGAAGGCAATCCCAATAGCGCTAAGCCAACTGTCAGAAGCATTGTCACAGCACACTATACAGGCAAGACGATCGATGGAAAACAGTTCGACAGTAGTCGTGGCGGTGTGCCTTTGGCATGTAGGCTCTGCGACCTGATAGAAGGCTGGATAATAGCCATGCAGCAGATGCACATTGGCGACAAGTGGGAAATATACATCCCTGCTGAGATGGGATACGGCAAGTTCTCACAACCAGGCATCCCAGGCGGTTCCACATTAATTTTTGAAGTCGAATTGATAGGAATAGCATAGAAGCACTAATAAAGTGAAAAACTATGAATATACTCATCTTATCTGGAAGTCCACGCAAGGGCGGTAATACAGATTTGCTTGCAGAAGCATACAAAATTGGGCATTCCGTTTAAAAGACATTTTCCCTAAAACGCCGCTTTAGTTCCTGGGCAATCTGACGCATAACATTGATGTCAATCTAATGATTCATAAAGTAATCAATCTTCAGGATTTTGCCCTGCTTGTTAATACCATCGCTTAGTATTTTTCTTTTCAAGAAAATTCATATTGTCGTGATTTTAGGTATTCAGTTAACGGTTCATCAACAGACGCCCAACCCCACACAAAAATTCACGACATAAGATACGCATCTATAATATATTCACGTACCATTGCAATAAACAAACAAAGAGCCGATCAAGACGAATCAGCTCTTTGTTTTATTTCTATATCCTTCAACTCATTAGAAAGGAAGGTCTTCACCCTCAGCCTGAGGAGTGAAGGGAACGGTAGCGTCAGCAGGAGCTGCTGCAGCAGGAGCCTGTGTAGGAACGGGAGCACCACCGAAGGGAGCTGTGTCGGGAGCTACGGGAGCAGCGGCAACAGGAGCTGCCTGAACGTTACGATCAACACGGAAGGCACGTACACCATTGAACCAACGACCCTGATACTCACGGGCATCAATATCGAAGGAAACGGTCATAATCTCACCCAACTGGATGTTGAACTGTTGCATACGGTCAGAACCGAATACCTCGAAGAAAAGCTTACGAGGATACTGATCCATAGTCTCCAATACGTACTGACCGCAAATCCACTCACTACCTGTTCTGCTTGATGTACCCCTGCGTGGCTCGAGTACAGCAATAATTTTACCTGTTATTTCCATTATTTATAATATATTTTTTGAATTCGTGCCACAAAGGTATGAAAAAATAACTTACTACGGGATTTTTTCTGAACGTTTTTTTTGATGTACAGGAAAAATGAGTATCTTTGTACCATAATAAATAACACTTTAACAATATGGAATTCAAAGTATCAAGTTCAGCTCTTTACAGCCGCCTGACTGCGGCCAGCAAAGTTATGGGGTCTAAGAACTCCATGCCCATCCTTGACTGCATCCTGTTTGATGTAAAGGACGGCAAAATCACCATAACCGCTTCTGACAGCGAGAAGTACTATATCACCACCGTTCCCACCATCGAGCAGGAGGGCGATGCTCGTTTCTGCATTCCAGCAAAGACGATAATCGACTCTATCAAGGAGTTGGCCGAGCAGCCCCTGAACATCAGCTTCAATGCCGATTCGATGGAGGTTAAGGGGGTACACAGCAGTGGTTCGTTCAGTGTGATGGCACAGGATGCAGCCCCCTATCCTCTGGCCAAGCCCGTCAGCGAAAGCGCTACTCGCCTGACCATGCCTGCTGAGGTTTTGCTGAACGGTATCAACCGTTGCCTCTTCGCTACAGCCAACGACGAGATTCGCCTGGTTATGAACGGTATCTATGTTGACATCAACCCCGATTACTTAATCTTTGCTGGTACTGATGGCCGCAAGTTGGTTCGCAACACCAACCATACCATCAAGAGCGGCATCACAGCAGGCTTTATCCTGCCCAAGAAGGTATGCGCCATCCTAAAGACCGTTCTGAATAAGGACGAGGAGCAGATTGAGGTACTCTTCGATACAGACAAGGCAACCATCAAGTCAGAGGATATGACCATGCACTTCCGCCTGATCGAAGGCCGTTACCCCAATTACAACGCTGTAATTCCACAGAGCAACCCCTTCAAGGCCAACGTGGACCGTATGGCTTTGGTAAGCGCCCTGAAGCGCGTGGCAGTATTCTGCAACCAGAGCAGCGGCTTGGTAAAGGTAGAACTGAACAACAACAGCATGAAGCTGACTGGCCAGGACAACGAGTATGCTACCAGTGCCGAGGAGTTCTTGGTTTGCGACTACACAGCCAGCCCCATCAGCATAGGATTCAGCTGCCAGTTCCTGCTGGAGATTGCCAACATCATGGAGAGCGACAACATCACTCTCGAGGTTGCAGACCCCAGCCGTCCAGGTATCATCCGTCCTGCTGAGGACAACAACGAGGATGAGGTACTGATGTTGCTGATGCCCATGCGTGTAGAGGACTAATAAGGATTTGCCGGCATGAAGCTCAATCTAAAGAACGCCATCATCTTCTTCGACCTGGAGACAACAGGCCTGGACATCACCAAGGACCGCATTGTGGAACTATGCTACATACGCGTAGAACCCAATGGCAACGAGGAGTCCAAAAGCATGCGCATCAACCCCGAGAGGCACATCCCCGAGGAGGCAAGTAAGGTTCATGGCATCTACGACGAGGATGTCAAGGACTGCCCCACCTTCAAGCAGGTAGCCAAGACATTATGGCAGACCTTCGAGGGATGCGACTTGGCAGGCTTCAACAGCAATAAGTTCGACATCCCCATGCTGGTGGAGGAATTCATGCGTGCAGGCGTAGATGTTGACCTGAGCAAGCGCAAGCTGGTGGATGTGCAGAACATCTACCACAAGTTGGAGCGTCGCACCCTGATTGCCGCCTACAAATACTACTGCGGTAAGGATCTGGAGAACGCACATAGCGCTCTGGCCGACACGCAGGCTACCTATGAGGTGCTACAGGCACAGTTGGATAAATACCCCGACGAGCTGAAGAACGACATCCAGTTCCTGGCAGATTACTCGAAGGTTAGCAACAACATAGACTTTGCCGGCAGGTTTGTTTATGACGAGAACGGTGTAGAGGTGGTGAACTTTGGCAAATACAAAGGCAAACCCGTAAAGGACGTCCTGCAGAAAGACCCTGGCTATTACGGATGGATTATGCAGAGCGACTTCACCATGAACACCAAACAGGTATTAACGAAATTGAAATTCAAATATGCTGCAGGGTAAAAAAATTGTACTTGGCATAACCGGAAGCATTGCTGCCTATAAGGCATGCTACCTGATAAGAGGCTTGATAAAGCAAGGTGCCGAGGTTCAAGTTGTGATAACACCCTCAGGAAAGGAATTTATAACTCCGCTTACCCTGAGCACCCTCACAGGCAAGCCCGTGGTAAGCGAATTCTTTGACCGCAGGGACGGCTCGTGGCATTCGCACGTGCAGTTAGGACTATGGGCTGATGCCATGGTCATCGCTCCTGCTTCCGCCAGCACCATTGGCAAGATGGCCAACGGCGTAGCGGACAATATGCTCATCACAACCTATCTGAGCATGAAGGCACCCGTCTTCGTTGCCCCTGCCATGGACTTGGACATGTATGCCCATCCCAGCACACAAAAGAATCTGGAAACCCTGCGTTCCTACGGCAACCACATCATAGAGCCTGGTACAGGATTCCTTGCCAGCAAGTTGGAGGGCAAGGGACGTATGGAGGAGCCTGAGAAGATAATCGAGGTGCTGGACAACTTCTTCGAGGAGCAGACGGACCTGCAGGGAAAGGAAGTGCTGATTACAGCAGGCCCTACCTACGAGAAGCTTGACCCCGTCCGCTTCATAGGCAACTACAGCAGCGGCAAGATGGGCATAGCCTTGGCCGAGGAATGTGCCCGCAGAGGCGCAAAGGTCGAGCTGATTTGTGGCCCTGTGAGCATCAAGACCAGCCATCCTAACATCCACAGGACGGATGTAGAGAGTGCCGCTCAGATGTATAAGGCTGCCACAGAGACTTTCCCTAACGCAGATGCCGCCATACTCTGTGCCGCCGTGGCCGACTTTACGCCTGCTAACGTAGCAGACAATAAGATTAAGCGCGAAGGCAACAAGCTGACTTTGGAACTGACTCCTACCCAAGACATCGCCAAAGCCCTTGGCCAGATGAAAAAGGAGAATCAGGTGATGGTGGGCTTCGCATTGGAGACATACGACGAGGAGAACCACGCCAAGGAGAAGCTGCAGAAGAAGAACCTGGACTTCATTGTCCTGAACAGCCTGCAGGACGACGGCGCTGGATTCCAGCACAACACCAATAAGGTCACACTCATCGACAAGGAGGGCGAGGAGAAGTTCCCGCTGAAGTCGAAAAAGGAAGTGGCCAAGGATATTGTAAACAAATTGGTTGCAATCATAAAATGAGAAAATTACCGTTCCTGCTTGTTTTCATAGCCTCTGCTCTTGCCAACGTTCAGTTGAACGCTCAGGAGCTGAATGCGAAGGTGAATGTGAATTATTCCCAGTTGGAGAATACCAAGACAGACATCTTCCCTAAGCTACAGACGACCATCGAGGAGTTCCTGAACAATCACAAATGGACGGAGATTGCCTATCGCGACAACGAGAAGATTCAATGTACCTTCAACCTGACCATCAACGAGTACAACATAAACGAAAATACATTTAAGTGTACCCTGCTGATGTCCAGCAACCGTCCGGTCTTCAACAGCAACTATAACACAGTATGCTACTCGGTTAACGACAAGGAGTTTGTTTTCAAGTTCTCCGAGTTCGACCAGTTGGAATATCAGGAGAACCAGATAGACAACAACCTGGTGGCACTGCTGGCCTACTATGCCTATATGATTATAGGAATGGACCTGGACAGCATGACTCCCAAGGGCGGGACGGCCTGCTTCCATACGGCAGAGAATATTGTATCGGCAGGTCAGAACCTCGAGTTCCCTGGCTGGAAAGCATTCAGCGACAATGGCAACCGCTTTGGCTTGCTGAACGACTATATGGATGGTTCGATGGAGCCGCTGCGCGACTTCCAGTATATCTATCACCGCAAGGGATTGGACCAGATGGCAGAGAATCCCGACACAGCCAGAGCCGTCATTACAGAAGGTCTCGACCTGTTGCTACAGGCTTACAAGGCCAAGAATATGAACAAGATTGCACAGCTCTTCACGGAATACAAGAGACCCGAACTGGTGAACATCTATTCTGGCAAGGGAACGCCTGAAGAGAAAAACAAAGCCTACGATGTGCTCTTTACCATAGATGCCTCGCAAGAACAGGAGTGGCAGAAAATAAAGAAGTAAGTCTTTATGCTAAAACATCTTTATATCAGGAACTTTGCTCTTATCAAGGAACTGGATATTGACTTCCAGTCGGGATTCTCCGTCATAACAGGTGAAACCGGTGCAGGAAAATCCATCATGTTAGGAGCCATAAACTACCTGCTGGGACAAAGGGCAGACATAAAGAGCATCCTGCCTGGTGCAGAGAAATGCACCATAGAGGCAACCTTTGGGATAGAAGGTTATGACCTAAAGGACTTATTCGAGGAATACGATATCGACTCAGACGGACAGGAATGTATCATCCGCCGCGAATTTACCACCAGCGGAAAGAGCAGAGCCTTCGTGAACGACAGCCCTGCCAATCTGACATTCCTGAAGGAACTGGGTTACCAACTGATAGACATACACTCGCAGCACCAGAACCTGCTCATAGCCAAGGAGAACTTCCAGCTGCACATTCTGGATGTTATGGCGCAGGACAACCAGCAACTAGAGGAATACCGCACCAGCTTCTATGCCTACAAGAAGGCTGAGCAGGAGCTCAGAGAAGCTAAGGAGATACTCGCCCAGTCAAAGGCCGAGGAGGATTACCTGCGTTTCCAACTGGAACAACTGGAGGAGTTGAACCCGAAGGCTGGCGAGGACGAGGAATTGGAGGAGGAGCAGAACGAACTGAGTCACGCCGAGGAGATAAAAAGTGTCTTGTATCAGGCAGATGCCCAGTTCAGCAACGACAATGAGCCTGGCGGTGTAATAGAACTGCTGAAGCATATCAGCCAGGGCATTCAGTCCCTTACACGCGTCTATCCTGCCGTCGAGGAATATGCCGAGCGTATAGACAGCGCTCTCATTGAACTGAAGGACATCAGTGCCGAGCTAAACGACTTGGCAGAGAGAATCGAATACAACCCTGCCCGCTTGGAGGAGGTGAACAACCGTTTGGATAAGCTCTATACCTTGGAGAAGAAACATGATGTCAAGACAGCCGCCGAGCTGGAGGCCTTCATGCTGGATGTCCGCAAGAAGCTGGATGTCATCAGCAACGGAGAGGACAAGATCGACCAACTGGAGAAGGAAGTGCAGGAGAAACTTAGCCAGACAACGGCATTGGCAGATAAGTTGAGCCAATGCAGAAAAGCTGCTGCTAAGGAGGTGGAAGCCTCCATTGGCCAGATGCTGACACAGATGGACATTCCCAATAATAAGTTCGAGGTGCGGATAGAGAAGAACGCGCAGCTTACAGAAAGCGGTGCCGACCAAGTGACTTTCTTCTTCTCTGCCAACAAGAATATGGCCCTGCGAGCTATATCCGAGGTTGCCAGCGGTGGTGAGATAGCCCGTCTGATGCTTGCCCTGAAAGCCATCACCAGCCAGCGTGAGAACCTGCCCACCATCATCTTCGACGAGATAGACACGGGTGTCAGCGGCAAGGTTGCATCATCCATGGCGCACCTGATGAGGGAGATGACGGCAGACGACCAGCATCAGGTAATTGCCATCACGCACCTGCCCCAGATTGCTTCGTGTGGCACAACACACTACTGGGTTTACAAGGAAGATACAGAGGAACAGACATATAGTCATATAAGAGAACTGACACCCGACGAGAGGGTTACCGAGATTGCTCACATGCTCAGCGGCAACGAAATCTCTGAGGCTGCCATCCTGAACGCAAAACAATTATTGAAACAATGAAGAAATACATCCTTTTACTCATCTATACATTATTTATAATACCATGTCTGGCACAGTCCCCCAAGTGGCTCAAGAAGGTCAGAGGTGCACAGGTAGCCATCATGGTTTATAACAAGAATGGCGAAATGACAGAGACACAGGGCGTCTTTGCTGACGACAAGGGTACCATCCTTACGGAATACGATGCCCTGAAATATGCCACACGTGCCGTTGTGGTGGATGCCGCGGGCAAGGAATATCCCGTCAAAGAGATTCTGGGCGCAAGTGCCATGTACAATGTGGTAAAGATGCAGGTCGCTTTGGAGAAGAAGAGCAAGATAACATACTTGCAGCAGGCCGCCACACCCGGAACTGCTGGCAGCCTTGTTTATATCCTGCCCTATGCCAAGGCCAGCAAGAACGCCATCTGCACAGAGGACACCATAGCCAAACTGGAAACCTTCAAGGACAACTACAGTTACTACACCATAGGCAAACCTTCGAACGAGCGTCTTAAGAACAGCGCCGTTCTAAACGAGGAGGGCGAGATGTTAGGCCTCCTGCAGCTGGCTGCCAAGGAGGGAAAGAATGCCTATGTGATAGACAGCAAATTCATTGCCGACATGAAGATAAAGCCTATGGATGCTGGCAACAACGACCTAAAGGCTATCTACATCAAGAAGGCGCTGCCCGAAACGGAGGAGGATGCCCTAACTTATCTGTATCTGCTGGATAAGAAGGACAGCATAACCAGCATGGCATGTGTGGACGATTTCATCCAGAAATACCCCCAGAACACATCGGGCAGAATCCTGAAGGCAGAAAAGATGATTGAGGCTGCCAACTATCAGGAGGCTGACAAGCTTTACGAGGAAGCCCTGAATGCCGAGGGCATCAAGAAGGACGAGGTGTATTTCTCGAAGTCTAAGGCTATCTACGCCATTAACCTGAACAAGGCGTATAACAAATACAACGACTGGGATATGGAGAAGGCGCTGGCAGAAACCCGTAACGCCTACAGCGTTAATCCTTTACCTATCTATATCGAGCAGGAGGCTAACTGCCTGTTCGTGCTGAAACGCTACGACGAGGCAAGGGAGAAGTTCATCGACCTGACAAAGACAAACCTGCGCTCGGGCGAGATGTTTCTGAATGCTGCCCAGTGCAATATCGTACAGAATAAGGAAGAGGGTGTATTGGAGCTCTTGGACAGCGCCCTGGCATGCTATCCCACGCCCTACCCTTCGTCAGCTGCCAACACCATCCTGATAAGAGCCAACGAGCTGGCTAAGGCTGGCAAAAACAAGGATGCCGTCTTAGGGCTGAACGAGTACGAACGATTGGCAAAAGGAAATCTGAACGCCAATTTCTATTACGGAAGAGAGCAATTGGAGATTAAGGCCAGAATGTATTCTCAGGCACTCTCCGACATCGAGAAGACCATCATGCTGGAGCCCAAGGAGCCTTTGTATTATGCCGAGGCTGCTGCTCTGAACTACAGGGTCGGACAGATGGACGACGCCATCGAATATGGCAAGAAGGCTATTGCCCTGGACGAGAAGTTCGCCGACCCCTACAGGATTGTCGGAGTCTGCTACAACCAGAAGGGCAATAAGGCAGAGGCCAAGAAATACCTGCAAAAAGCCATTGACTTGGGCGACACCTTGGCAGAGGGTGTTATCAACGAGATAAAATGATTGAGAAGGTAAGGAAATACATACAGTCAAACCAAATCCTCAGCCAGCAAGAGCTGGTGCTGGTTGGTGTAAGCGGAGGGGCAGATTCCGTTGCCTTGCTCATTGTCTTACAACAACTGGGCTACACGATTCAGGCGCTGCATTGTAATTTCCACCTCCGAGGCGAAGAATCCGATCGCGACGAGAGGTTCGTATCTGAACTTTGCCGCCAAAGGGACATCCCTCTGCTGACACGCCACTTCAATACCAGGGAATATGCCAGTCAGCATAACATCAGCATAGAGATGGCAGCCCGTGACCTCCGTTACGACTGGTTCCACGAGGAGATGACGGCAACTCACGCACAGTGCATTGCTGTGGCTCATCACAAGAACGATCAGGCAGAAACCCTGCTGCTGAACCTCGTTAGGGGAACAGGCATTAGGGGACTGGCAGGAATGTATCCCCTGCGCAACAAGGTTGCTCGCCCCCTGCTCTGCGTAACCAGAGACGAGATTATGTCCTTCCTTGCTCAGATGAACCAAGACTATGTAACGGATAGCACGAATCTCGAGCGGGAGGCAACAAGGAACAAGATTCGCCTGGATGTGCTCCCCCTATTGGCACAGATAAACCCCAACATCATCGGCACGCTCTCCGACACCTGTTCGATTATGACAGAAAGCCTACCCCTTTACCAGAAAGCCGTGCAGGAGGAGCTGCAGAAGGTTCTCGTCAACAAGAACGAGATGAACATCTCCCTGCTGCAAGGAAGCAGAAAGACGGACATCCTACTCTACGAGTGGTTGAAGGACAACGGGTTCACCAACGCACAACTAAGGGAGATTTCCGAATCGTTGGACAGCACCTCTGGCAAGATATGGGAGAGCCGTTCGCACAGGATGCTGAAGGACAGAGACAGGCTGATACTACAAGAGAGAGACAGCCATCCCGAGGAGATAGAAATCACCCAAGAGGAGGTCGAGTCCATCACCGAAACAGGGCCCCAGATAGCCTATTTCGACAAGGACAAACTAACCTCTCCCATCACCTATCGTATAGCCAAGGAAGGTGATTGGTTCGTACCCTTCGGCATGAAAGGAAAGAAACTCATAAGTGATTATCTCACAGACATAAAGGCAACACGTTTTGAAAAAGAACATCAACTCCTCGCCCTATGTGGAGAAGACATCATCTGGGTAGTCGGCCACCGCTCCGACAACAGATACAGAGTGGACAACAAAACCCGACGAATCGTCAGGTTTAAGATAAAAGAGAAAAATTAAAAGAGAAAAATTATCGGTTAGCGGTTAGCGATACCACCCCGGAGTAGCGAAGCGGTCCGGTTAAAACAATAAAAATAACATTTAAACACTATAAATCATGAGCATGATAAAATGTCCTGAATGTGGCGAAAGAGTGTCAACAATGGCCGGCACATGTCCACATTGCGGAATCAATATCGCAGGAAACCTGAAGCAGTGTCCCAACTGCAACGAATATTGTCTGAATACGCAAGAGAAATGTCCCTATTGCGGAGCCACCCTCTCAGTCGAGACAGAAGAGAAAATCGAGCCTCAGCCGGAACAGACTACGCAAGAGGCCGCAGAGAGCAAGGAGAAGCCTGCTGCCAAGAATCGCAAGTCGCTTATCTTCTCGATAACCTTTGCTACGGTAGTCCTGATTACCATCTGCGGATTGTATTACATGGATTACAGGAACGACATCGCCAGGGAGGAACGCGAGTATGCTATGCTCGAGAACACCTCCAACCCCGAATACTACAACGACTTCCTCGCCAAGTATCCCAAGAGTGAACACTATCAGGAAGTGAAGGAACGTCTGAACGTCCTTTTGGACGAGACTGAGGAGTGGAACAAGATGATGCAGAATGTCTCTCGCTCCGAGATAGAGAAGTTCATGAGTGCCCACCCCTATTCACGCAGGCTGCACGAATGCGAGGATATGATAGACTCCATCGATTGGAACGATGCCAAGAAGCTCAACACAGAGGAGGCCATCGTAAACTACCTGAACACCCATCCCAACGGCAAGTATGCAGAGGAGGCCTCAGCAAAGAAGAACGAGCTGGGACTGATGAAGATAACCGCTCAGGACAAAGCCATCATCAGAGGAGCGCTGGAGAATTTCTTCACCGTTGCCATGAGCAAGCAGGATGTTGCCCTCATCGCAGATGCCATACCTGAGAAGATGGAGAACTTCTGCGGCACGCAGGATGCAAACCCCGATCAGATTGTAGCCTTTGCCAAGAACAAGATGGCGTCCGACGTTATGGGACTCCACTATACAATAGACAACGACTTCGATGTCCGCAAGCAAACCATCACCGATGGCACTACGGGCTATGCCGTAACCTTCACCCTGCAGGAGCTCATTTCACGCTCAGACACCAACCAGCCAGGCAACAAGTCCTATCAGGTCACAGCCCTACTGAATGCCGAGCATAAGATTATCCGGATGTCCATCCGATAATCCATCGCCCTACGCCAAATACGGAATCTTCACGCACACCTTCCTAACAGGCACTGGACATCCGTCCAGCGCCATGCATGGTTTATGGGCATCCGAGGGGTAAAACACCTGGTAACTTATTGGGCTTACCACCACCTGGCGTGCATTATCTGCTTCTGCGTATAGTATATAATCACCTTCTTCGTTGTACTCGCCCTGTGGTTCCTTGGCAAGCTCCTTGTCAGCTACGAAGACAGCCTCGCATCCACGTGTCAGCAGTTGCACATCTATGTATCTGCGATGCAGTTCATATACGTTTTGCAACTTCGTCTCGTACTCAGCAACATTGGCAAAGGCACCATTGCCAATCTCATTGCGTCCAATAGGCAGCGCATCCAGGTCATTCTCTTTCAGAAATACAGCCACAGCCTCCCATGCAGCAGGGTTTAGTTCAATCTGGCGGTCCAACTTATCCATATCGTTGTCCGCAGACAAGGGCAGTGCACGCCATAAAACTTTAATCTCTGATGTTGTCATGTTTATATGGTTATCATTTAATATACTATTCCGCCTGCAAAGATAAATAAAATTCAGTACAACAACCACAAAACCGTCTACGAATCAGCTAATGAAGAGAAAAAATGTCCAACGTAAGACACCTGCTTATTACACACAATTAAACCTAAAAGTGGTCAAATTAGACCACTTACCCCCCCGAACTTATGCAATTATGCACTTACCCACTTAGGACATTTAGGTTTTGAAATTACAATGGGGACGAGAATGATCATGGCAAATATCGCTATGTAATGAAGCCCGAGATGTACGGAAGTCTGACGCAGGCTAAGGTTATCAAGGAGGGCTGCCCTGCGCAGCGGTGTGAATCAGGGCGTGATGAAACTTGAAACCAAGGTCGAAGACCTCTGAAACCTGAAACCAAGGTCGAAGACCTCTGAAACTTGAAACCAAGGTCGAAGACCTCTGAAACTTGAAACCAAAAGGAGGACTGACAGAATTGCCAGCCCTCTTTTTTCATACTTACACACAAAAAAAAGAAGCATCCCCTTATGCAGGGAATGCTTCACAATCACACACAATAAACACAAGGGAATGAAAATTACTCCATATCACCTTCTATTATAAGTCTGGTAACTTCTGACACAGCATTGGAACGAATAGTTATGGTCTTCTGGAAACGACCGGGGAACTTGTCTGTTCCGTTGTAGGTTACATCTATAACGCCTGTTTCGCCTGGCTTAACGGGTTCCTTGGTAAACGTGGGAACGGTGCAGCCGCAGCTGGCAAAGGCCTGATGGATAACCAAGGGGGCGGTTCCGGTATTCTTGAAACGGAAGCTGCACTTTACGATGGGATCCTTCTGACTGAACTTGCCAAAGTTGTGACGCAGCGTGTCGAACTTTATCTCGGCATAGTTCTCGGCCTTGGAAGCGCCAGTTACCTTAACCTCGCTGGTTGTTACTTTCTGTTTCTGAACTTGTGCCCCTGCCATTGATGCAGACATCAAACAGAGGGCTATAATCAAAAATTTTTTCATCTTTCTGAATATTTTGTCACCGCAAAGATAATGCGTTTTCCTGAAATTATGACGCAAGAATACAAGAAAAGTAACCTTATTACCTTATATTTTAAGATAATTTTGTACTTTTGCACATTAAATTTACGGTTTAAAGCAATTTTGGAAAAGATAATCCTTGGCATAGACCCCGGTACCAACATCATGGGATATGGCGTACTGAAGGTAACGGACCACACAACGGAAATGCTGGCGCTGGGCGTTATAGATCTGCGTAAGTATGCCGACCACTACCTGAAGCTGGGCCACATCTTCGAGCGTGTGAGCGGCATCATAGAGTCTTACTTGCCCGACGAGATGGCCATAGAGGCTCCTTTCTTTGGCACGAACGTGCAGGGTATGCTGAAGCTGGGACGTGCACAGGGTACGGCCATGGCTGCTGCCATAAACAGGCAGGTGCCGATAACGGAATATGCTCCCACGAAAATTAAAATGGCCATCACGGGCAACGGCAATGCCAGCAAGGAGCAGGTGGCTGACATGCTGCGACGCATGCTTAAGCTGGACAAGGAGGAACTGGGTAAGTTCCTGGACGCCACAGACGCCTTAGGAGCCGCCTATTGCCACTATCTGCAAATGAACCGTCCACAGACAGAAAAGAAGTACCGCTCGTGGAAAGACTTTGTGGCGAAGAACAAAGAGAAGACCAGAGGCCTGAATTAAAAATTAAAAGAGAAAAGAGAAAAATTAATTCTCAATTAAAAATTGATAAATTCAAAATTAACTAAGGCCTAAAGCCTAGTGTCTAAGGTCTAATTCTTAATTCTTCTCTCTTAATTCTTAATTTAAAAAAGATGATAATAAAAGTAGATAACGGGATAACACGCCATCCGGACTGGAGAATGGCAGAACCCATAAACATAGAGATTCAGCAAGGCGAACAAATAGCCATCGTTGGTGATAATGCAGCCGGCAAGAGCCGACTGATAGAGGTACTGACCGGGCACTTCCCGCTGCTGATGAATGAGGTGAAATACGACTTCTCCCCCAGCCCACTGAAAATGGTGAGCGAGAACCTGAAGTACATCACCTTCCGCGACTCGTACGGGGAATCGGACGGTGCCTATTACTACCAGCAACGTTGGAACCAGCACGACATAGACGAGAACACTCCGACTGCAGGACAGCTTTTGCAGGAGGCTTTCCGACAGGCCGATGAGAATATAGGTCGCGGACTAAGCGACGAAGAGAAGAAAGCTGCACAAGAGCAAAGGAACGCGCTGCGAAATAAACTGACAGAGATGTTCCATCTGGACAGCCTGATGGACAAATATATTATTACGCTGAGCAGTGGTGAGTTGCGTAAGTTCCAGCTGATGAAAGCGCTGGGAACAGGCCCTCGCGTGCTGATTATGGACAATCCGTTCATTGGCTTGGACGCTGAGACACGCGACCAG
>CAMOMP010000039.1:0-28729 GCA_946619915.1 uncultured Prevotellaceae bacterium
GGGTATGAACTCTGAGTACGCCAACCAGAACGCTTACGATGCCATCAGCATCCATGGCGGTTCAGGTTTCATCATGGAGTACAAGAGTCAGCGTCTGTTCCGCGACGCACGTATCTTCTCTATCTACGAGGGTACCACACAGTTGCAGGTGGTTGCTGCTATCCGCTACATCATAAACGGATTTATGGAAAGCAAGATAAAGGAAATGAGCGAAGAACTGGATGCTACCATTACAGCGGAAGCAAATTCTTCACTCTTCACTCTTCACTCTTCACTTAAAAAGCTCATTCCTGTGTACGAAGATGCTTTTGCATACGTGAAAAGTCTTGAGAATCAGGATGCACAGGACTTCCTGGCCCGTCGTCTCTACGATATGACTGCCGAGCTGGTTATGTCTCTGCTCATCATTCGTGATGCAGCTAAGGCTCCCGAGCTCTTCGAGAAGAGTGCCAACGTATATGTCCGCATGACCGAGGAGGATGTCTTCGGTAAGAGTGCTTACATCAAGGCATTCCAGGTTGAGGATCTGGCTAATTTCCGCGCCGTCGAGAAAGATGTTGAGGAGTAAACTCCAACGAATAAAACAGATTAACTCCTTATAAAAAAAACGAGCATCCATATCGGGTGCTCGTTTTTTATGTTCATGGGGCTAAAGTCTACAATTTCGCTTTGGCCGATAAAACGCTATCGATTTTCTCCCACTCCCTGTCTAAGTCTTTTGGATAAAGTTCCTCGAATACCTTTGTTAGGGACTTAACCTCGGGCAGTAATCCTTTCAGTTCATCTTTGTTCTGGTCCTTGACGGCTGCCATTGCTTTTTCCAACACATCTGTCAGTCTCCTGCAATTGCTTCCGAAATCTGGCGACCATATTCTGGCTACACGACTATAATCACCAAAGAAGTAAGTGGTTCCATCGAATCCTAATCGATTGTCATTAAACATACATGTGCTGACTGCATGTTTAATTAAGTTGGAAAACGCCAATGTCGTTTCCTTGTCTGTCTTGATTTCTGTAGAGCCCAACTTCAGCTTCGGCTCATTTCGTTTGGCATATTTGTTCATCACACACCTTTTTACCTGCAACCGCTCTATTTCCCCATAACCGCTATACACATACAGGGCGGAGGGGAAGTCTTCCATGGGCGTAGGGAACTTAATCATCTGTTGGCTTGCCTTCCCGGAAAGCCAAGTCTCGAAATACTTTTCTCCCCACAGCTTCTGATCAGTTTGTGTCATGGGTTCCAGCCTGCTCTGAGCCTGTGCGCCAATGGCGGCCGCCATTAGAAACGTCACTAATGTAATGATTTGCTTCTTCATATTTGTAAGTTTTTATTCTTCATTTCGTGCTCTGCATGGTAGCTGTGGGAAGAAGATGGATTGTTTGGAATGTATCGGTTGGTTCGACGACAACAGGCTTATAGCCATAGTGTGTGAGGTCCAACTTGACGTCTGTGCGAGGAACCCAGAAGGCAAAGTTTCCCGATGAATCAGTCTTTTCGGTTCCCCATATCCCTTTATCATGCAATATGAAAATCGTGGTATTGCCTAAAGGTTTGTCGTTCTCGTCAAGAACGACGCCCGAAACGCGGCGACGGTTTGCTTTCAGTTCCTCGTGCTGCTCCATATAGTAGTCTCCACGGGTGTCCTCCACGCATATATACTCCACGACACCATACTTTGCTGCCTCACCAAACTTCTCGATGTAGCGTTGTTTAACATTCGTGTAATCCATTACTCTTTCAACATGCAGATGTTGCTTTTTGAAGTAGTCGAGATAAGTGTCTTTGCTCAACCACTTGTTGTTTTCCTTAGGTTGAGGCTTTCCGTTGATAAGGTAGAGAATGGAGTCATTGGGCGGAGTGTCAGGCGAACCGGCGATTTGTCCCTGTGATTCTGACGTCGGTTTTGGATTCCCCCGAAGCCACAAGTTCTGGTCATTTACGTTAGAATCAGGTTCAAGGCGGTAGATAAATTGGAAATGCTGGAACTTGGCGCGCTTGTAGCCTGGGTGGTCTACGCAGAGCGTTATATCTTTCTTGGGAACCCAGAAGGCAAAGTGTCCCATGGAGTCTGTTGCTGCGCCTGTATCGGGCTCTCCCTTGATGTATACCCATGCCTTCGTTAATAGCTTGTTGTCAGTACCTACGACGTAACCTTCTATGCGACGATATTTCTTCTTCATACGTGGGTGTGCTTTGACATAATCGTCGCAAAAAGTGTCGGGAACGGTCCTTAATTCAATTACACCATGCTTGCCACGTTCACCAAACTTTTCTGTAATCTCAGAATCTTTGTAAACATATACTTCGTCAAGCAGCAAGTGTTGCTGGTAAAAGTATCGGTGCATGTAGGTGTCAATGTCGTCGAGTTCCAGAACCTGTTGGATCAAAGAATCGGGCAGAGGCTCGCCATTGACAAGGACAAGTGGATAGCTGTTTGTTTCTTTGTCACATCTTCCGCGCAGACGCAGGGATAGGGGAACCTCTTTTAAAGAGGTAACCTCGTGAAACTCGCGGCCGTCATCCTTTAATGACTCGTCAACAGATTCGAAAGCGAGGTCTTTCACGTCGTCCATATTAAACTTCTGAACTTTACCTGTATACTCGTGGGCAGAAGTCTTAAGTCCCTTACTAGCTGGAGTGTCGTTATTTGCTAAAACCGGTTCTTTCTTGGGTTGGGGGGTACTAACGACGTTAACGATAGGTTCTTCTTTAACCTCTTCTTCTGCTGGCTGTTGAGTGGGCTCAGGTTCTGCCTCTTCCGCTACAACAGGCGTAGCTGGCTTAGGTTCAGCTAAAGCCAATTCTTTGCGTAGAGCATTCTTGAATCGGGGCGTATTAACGATGTGAACGACGGGTTCCTCCTTATTCTCTTTTGTTGCAGGCTGCTGAACGGGCTCTGGTTCTGCTTGCTCAGCTACAACAGGTGTTGCAGGTTTGGGTTCATCCCCCATATTAATAAGGAAGAAGAGTAGGAGACAAGCAGCTATCCCTAAGCCACCTATCCATGAATATATAGAGCGCTTGTTAGCCTTTGGCTCCTTGCCAATGACTTCCTGCTCGAAGCGTGCCCATTCCTTGTCCACGTCGGGCATGCCTATTTTTTTATCAATATCTTCGGTTTTCATCTTACTTAGCGATTTTTAGGGTTTTACGGATTTTGAACAGCGAACGCGTGATGTGTTTGTTGACTGCCGAAGTGCTGATGCCTAATACAGAAGCTGTTTCCTGATAGGTCATCTCGTCCTCGTAATGCAGTTGCAAGACCCGTCGGTCTTGTTCCGTCAGGTTGTCATTAATAACCTGCCTGAGTTGTTGCAGCAACTCTTCGCGCTCCTCATTCTGGGCATCTTCTGTCTCGCGTTGCAGTTCCTCCTCCATCTTACGTTGTAGTTGTCTGGAGCGCAACATGTGCAGGCATTGGTTGCGAGTGGCAGCCAGCAGATAGCCTCTGAAGCTGTCCTCGCTAATCTGTGGTTTGCCTCGCCAGATTTGAGCGAACACCTAGTGGACGGCATCCTTAGCATCGTCGGCATTCTCTACCAGCGAGAAAGCCATGCGATACATGTGCGGATAGTTGTCCTTGAACAGGCGTTCAAACTTTTGTTTACTATAATCCATAATGTCTGTCGGGTCTCTTTTTGTCTATAAGACCCTCGAGTGGCAAAACCAAATACCCTTAATTACAAAAATATTGATAAAATTTTGGGGAGAGGCTGTTTTTTTACTTTGCAGCATATACCCCGAACTCAGCAATCTTTACCGTTCCATTGTGACGTAGAACAGTAATACGCACCTTCTCAGCTTTTACGGCTGGGAATGTGTGTTGCTTTATGCGGCCTGGGGCAGCCTGACCCTCAAACAGGGTAGTCCATTTCTTGCCGTTCAGATACTCCAAACGGTACTCTTGAATGGCTTCTCCTTGCTGTTCCAAGATGGTGATGCGGTTAAAGGCACGCTTCTTGTCGAGTGATACTTCCCACCATGGTTCCTTCACCAAAGGGTGAGATGTCCATGCATCCGAGAAGTTATCGTTATTGGCGAAGTCGCCAATGCCATAGTCGTAGCTCCAACTGTATTCTGTGGGCTGATGCTTGGCAATATTGGTGGTGATGATGGGGGCGTCGCACTCGGGAATGGGCTGTGTGGGTCCCTCGTTCTTCCATATACTGCCAATCTGACGGAGTGCTTCCACGGCATTATCGTCCATCAGACCATCGCGATTGGGAGCTACGTTCAGGATAAAGTTGCAGTACGCATTATTATAAGGTATAATGTTCTCTTTGACTAACCAGTTCACATCCTTAAGTTGGTCTGTAGGCATACTCTCCTTCCAGAACCATGTGCGCTGGATGGGCAGACAGGCAAGGGCAGGCAGACGGTTCTCTGTTGTGCTGATCTTCTGACCGGCTCCCTGCTCGTAGGATTTGATGTCGGTATAGAAGAGCGCCTCCCTTGGATATTTGGCTGCATTCAGGTCCATCACCAGGCAGTTGGGCTGCAAGCTCTTGATGTGTTGGTATATTTCGTAGAAGGGAATATCCTCGTAGCTGATGCGTGACCATGGGGCATCCCATCCGTCGATGATGAGTGCTGTAATCTCTCCGTAGTTAGTCAGCAGTTCCGTTAGTTGTGCCTTTATCATGGCAGTATGTTTCTTGGTATCGATACGCCCAGGGCGCAATCGGCTGTGTGTATCCAGAATGCTGTAGTAGAGCATCACTTTCAGGCCCTCATTGCGGAAAGCATCCGCGTATTCGCGTACCACATCCTTGTGTACGGGCGAGTTCATACTGTTGTAATCCGTTGTCTTGGTATTCCAGATACAGAAGCCGCTATGGTGCTTGGTTGTCAGGCATCCGTACGACATATTGGCCGCTTTAGCTGCCTTGGCCCATTGATGACAATCCAGTCGGGTAGGGTTGAAGGTAGAGGCAGGCTGGTCAGGGTCGGGCCAGTCTTCTGGCGAATAGGTAGGGATATTAAAGTGGATGAACATGCCAAAGCGCAAATCCACAAACTCCTGCTGCAACTGGTACAGGCTCTTTTCTGCTGCCTGCATGCTGATATTACATGCCAACAGTAATGCTAAAGTTAAGAAAAACCTCTTCATCTTATTAAAAGTATTGTCATTTTTGTTTATTTGCGAATGCAAAAATATGTTTTTTCTGGATTATTCCTTCTTTTTTGCCCCTTTTTCCTATCTTGGCATACAGTTTTTTTTGTCAGTTTTAACAAAAAATATGTACCTTTGACGGAAATTTTTAAACACATAAATCTATATGGAACCACAAAATGCCATTTATGATGCCCGTCAGCTGGGCACACCTCGAATGATGATACTGGGTGTACAACATTTGTTTGCCATGTTTGGCGCAACGGTCTTGGTACCCCTGCTTACTGGTTTGGATGTATCCGTTACCCTGCTGTTTGCCGGTATCGGTACCCTGATTTTCCATTTTATTTCCAAGTGGAATGTACCCGCCTTCCTAGGTTCTTCGTTTGCCTTCTTAGGCGGTTATGCCTCTGTTAAGGAAATGGGTGTGTCACAAGGTCTTTCCGAGACACTTGCCTTGGATTATGCCTGCTTGGGTGTTGCTTGTGCAGGATTTATGTATTTTGTGATGGCAGCATTGATAAAGTCCTTCGGCATCAAGAAGATATTGCATTTCTTCCCACCCGTAGTGACCGGTCCTATTGTCATTGCCATTGGATTGGTGCTGTCTGGTTCGGCTATTTCTAATTGTCAGACCAACTGGTTGCTGGCCATCATCTCCATTGTTACCGTGATTGCCTCATCGGTATGGGGTAAGGGCCTTATCAAGATTATTCCCGTTCTGCTGGGTGTAATGATTTCTTATGCCGTTGCAGCCTGTATGGGTGAAGTTGACTTTACTCCTCTTGGTCAGGCTTCATGGGTGGGTTTCCCCATCCAGAGGGATCACACCATTCTGGCTGTCTTCGAAGATGGAAACACAACCTTGATGCTCTCGACTATTCTGGCCGTTATGCCCATTGCCTTTGCTACCATCATGGAGCATATTGGCGATATGCTTGCCATCAGTTCAACGGTTGGTAAGGATTATCTGACCGAGCCAGGTTTGCACAGAACATTAACAGGTGACGGTATCGCTACAGCCGTTGCTTCTGTCTTTGGCGCTCCTGCTAACACCACCTATGGCGAGAATACTGGTGTGCTGAACCTTACCAGGGTGTTCGACCCCATGGTAATCCGCATAGCAGCTTGTCTGGCTATCTTTTTGGCTTTCTGTCCCAAGTTTGCTTGCCTCGTTCAGCTGATGCCAGCTGCCACCATTGGTGGAGTCAGCCTTATCCTGTATGGTATGATTTCTGCTGTGGGCGTTCGTAACTTGGTAGAGGAGAAGGTTGACTTGAAGAGCTCACGCAACGTGTTTGTAGCAGCCCTTATCCTTGTATTGGCCATTGGTGTTAAGTATGGTGCCAACGATGATATCGCCATCGGTCCCATCCACCTTTCTGGTTTGGCCATTGCTGCCATTGTTGGTATCTTCCTCAATGCCATCATGCCAAACAAGTTGGGTATGAAGGTAAAGTCTTTCCATGGAAAGGAGAAATCTTAACGTTATCCCTTTTTCGATAGTATATCCACCCGATAAAACCATTCAACAATGATAAGGAAGACCTTCTGGGCACTCTTGCCGGCCCTTTTGTTATTCTTCTCTTGCCAGAACAAGAAGCAGGAGAAGAATGCTCTTGTGTATAAAACCATGAAGGTGGAACGCACCAGTCAGGCCGTTAAGGCTAACTACAGCGCCACTATGAAGGGCAAGGAGATTGTGGAAATCAGACCTCAAGTGAGCGGCCTCATAACAAAGATATTGATTGCCGAGGGGCAGAAGGTACACAAGGGGCAGGCGCTCTTTGTGATTGACCAGGTTCCTTATCTGGAAGCTTTGAACACGGCAGAGGCCGCCTTGAAGTCGGCAAAGGCTGCCGAGGCTACGGCCCAACTCAATTACGACAGCAAGAAACAACTGCGTTCCCAGCAGGTGATTAGCGACTACGATTTGCAGACTGCCCAGCAGGCCTTGCTCTCTGCCCAGGCTCAGGTGGCTCAGGCCCAGGCCCAGGTGGCAAATGCACGCAACAGCCTTAGCTATACAACTGTAAAGAGTCCCGTTAGTGGTGTGGCTGGTATGATTCCCTACCACGTAGGGGCTTTGGTTAGCAGCAATATTAGCGAACCCCTGATATCTGTATGTGATGATAGCGAGATGTGGGTTTATTTCAGCCTTAGCGAGCGTGAGGTGACCGACCTGACCCTACAATACGGCAGCCTGGAGGCGTTCATGAAGGGTATGCCCGATGTATCTCTACTCTTGAGTAATGGTAAGGAATATACCCAGAAGGGTAGGGTGGATGCCGTAAGCGGCATTGTGGATGCCAGCACAGGTGCAGTCTCCCTGCGTGCCGTATTCCCCAATAATGAGCATCTTCTTCGTAATGGCGGCACAGGAACGGTAGTGGTTTCTACTATCCGGGATAATGTGATTGTCATCCCCCAGACAGCTACTTTCGAGTTGCAGAACAAGGTCTTCGTCTATCGTGTCATCGATGGCAAGACGGCTCAGACGGAAATCCGTGTCGCTCCCCTGGATGACGGCATCAGCTATATCGTGGAGGAAGGTCTCGCAGAAGGCGACATCATTATTGCCGAAGGAGCAGGATTGCTCAAGGAGGGGGTTGAAGTAAAATGACACCAAAGACCTTTATAGACCGTCCAATCCTCTCTGGTGTAATCTCAGTATTCATTGTGGTGCTGGGACTGATAGGATTATTGCAGTTGCCCATTGAGCAGTTCCCCGAGATTGCACCACCAACCGTTAGCGTGCGTGCCAACTACACCGGCGCCAATGCCGAGACGGTGCAGAAGAGCGTAATTATTCCTCTGGAGGAGAGCCTGAATGGTGTGGAGAACATGATGTACATGACCTCCTCGGCTACCAATACGGGATCGGGCAGCATCAGCATTTACTTCAAGCAGGGCACCGATGCCGATATGGCTATGGTAAATGTGCAGAACCGTGTGGCCTCTACGCAGGGACAGCTGCCTGCCGACGTAACCCGAAGTGGCGTGACGGTCCGTAAGCGTCAGACCAGCAACATCAAGAGCCTCTCGCTCTATAGCCCTACGGATGCCTATGATACAGACTTCCTGACCAACTACATGAAGATTAACATCGAGCCTCGCTTGTCGCGTGTGCCTGGTGTGGGCGAGGTGAATATCTGGGGTGCCAGCTATAGTATGCGCATCTGGCTCGATCCGCTTAGGATGGCTTCCTATGGTCTGATGCCATCGGATATAGATAATGTGTTGGCAGAGCAAAACATAGAGGCTCCCACGGGAACCCTGGGAGCCGATGCGGAGAATACCTTCCAGTATGTGCTGAAATACAGAGGACGCTACGAAGAGGAACGCGATTACGAGAATATGGTCATCAAGTCGTTGCCCGATGGAAGTGTGCTTCGCCTGAAGGATGTGGCACGTGTGGAGTTGGGTATCCAGAACTATACCATCCAGAACAGCACCAACGGACACGCGGGTGCCAACTGTATGATTGCGCAGACGCCTGGTTCGAATGCCAACGAGATTATCGAACGCATAGACGAGACGGCTCTGGAGATTCAGAAGGAGCTGCCCCCAGGCATGGAGCTGGTGGATGTGATGAGCACCAAGGACTTCCTGGATGCCAGTATCCATAACGTGGTACGCACCCTGCTGGAAGCCATCATCCTGGTGGTGCTGGTGGTGTACATTTTCCTGCAAGACCTGAAGAGCACCTTCATCCCCTCGCTGGCTATTGTGGTCAGCCTGATAGGAACCTTTGCCGTACTCTACTTCATAGGCTTTAGCCTGAACCTGCTTACCCTCTTTGCCCTCGTGCTGGTTATCGGTACGGTGGTGGATGATGCCATTGTGGTGGTGGAGGCTGTGCAGGCAAAGTTCGACGAAGGGTATAAGTCGCCTTATTTGGCTTCTGTGGATGCCATGAAGGGACTTACCTCAGCCCTTATCACAACTACCATCGTCTTTATGAGCGTTTTCATTCCCGTCTGCTTTGTAGGCGGAACGACGGGAGTCTTCTACACCCAGTTTGGCGTGACGATGGCGATAGCTGTTGTTATCTCCACCATTAATGCCATGACCCTCTCGCCTGCACTTTGTGCCCTGATGCTGCGTCCCCGCAAGGAGGGCGATACCAGCTTCTCTGCCAGATTCCACGAGGCCTTCAATGTCAGCTTCCAGCGTGTGGTAAGCAAGTACCAGCGTGGTGTCCTGCGCATCTTCCGCAACCGATGGCTGCCTTGGGTGTCGATGGTTGTGGTATGCGTGCTGTTGGGTTATATGCTCAAGACCACCAAGACGGGCTTTGTCCCCAACGAGGATATGGGCTCCATTAATGTGAATGTGCAATGTGCCCCAGGTACCAGCATGGCGGTAACGGGTAGGATAACACGCGAGGTGGAGCGTCGCATCAAGGATATTCCACAATTCAGATTGTATAACATGACCATCGGTCGTGGTTCAACTTTCGACCAATCTTCTTCTGCCGGCTCCTTTAATATACGTCTGAAGAACTGGGACGAGCGCAAAGGGAAGGGCGACGATATCAACTCCGTTATCGATGAGATATATCGCAGGACTGCCGACATCACGCAGGCGCAGATTCGTGTCAGCACCCGTCCCATGATTTCGGGCTACGGAGCCACCAGCGGTTTCGAGCTGCATGTGCAGGATCGCAAGGGCGGCAAGATAGAGGATCTGATGCGTTATACACGTATATTGATTGACTCCCTCAATCAGGAGCCTGCCATCTCTCGCGCTTTTACTACCTTCGATACCAAATATCCGCAGTATCGTGTGGAGGTGGATGCTGCCCGTTGCAAGCGCGATGGCGTAACACCTAATGCAGTGCTGAAGGTGCTCTCGGGTTATGTGGGTGGTACGTATAGCAGTAACCTGACGCGCTTCACCAAGCTTTATCGTGTGATTGTTCAGGCCTCTCCCGAGTTCCGTCTGGACGAGCAGGCACTCTCCAATATGCGTGTCCGTAGCGAGAGCGGTCAGATGATTCCCATCACGCAATACATCAACATGGAACGTGTTTATGGAAGCGAGGGCCTGAACCGCTTCAACCTGTTCAGCAGTATCGCCGTAATGGGCCAGACTGCCGATGGCTACAGTAGCGGCCAGACTATCGAGGCTATCCGTCGTACAGCTGCCAAGGTACTGCCAGAAGGTTATGGCTATGAGTTTGGCGGTATGTCGCGCGAGGAAGCGTCACTATCGGATGGAATCCAATTCAAAATTCAAAATTCAAAGTTCAAAATTTCGATGACTTCCATCATCTTCGTTATCGTCATCGTATTCGTATACCTTATATTATGTGCGCTCTACGAGAGCCTTTTCATCCCCTTGGCGGTTATCCTGAGCGTGCCGTTTGGTTTGCTGGGTAGCTTCTTGTTCTCGCGGATGTGGGGCTTGGAGAACAATATCTATATGCAGACGGGTCTTATCATGCTTATCGGCCTTTTGTCCAAGACCGCCATTCTGCTTACCGAGTATGCTACAGAGCGTCATCGCCAGGGTATGAGCATTACTATGGCAGCTATGTCGGCAGCCCGTGTGCGTTTGCGTCCCATCCTGATGACCTCGCTCACCATGATATTCGGTATGCTACCTTTGGTATTCGCGCATGGCGTAGGTGCTAACGGAAACATATCCCTGGGTGTGGGATGTGCCGGTGGTATGCTGGTGGGAACTATCGCCCTCCTCTTCATCGTACCCGTCCTCTACATGCCGTTCCAATGGCTCCACAGCCGCTTCGGCCATATGGTGAAGAGGTAAAATCGCATTAGCTTGGTTTTAAGTTAATAAGATAATGGTACCAGATAGCTCCCGCGTTGTGAAACGTGGGAGCTTTTCTTTATGCCTTAGCCTACAAAAAAGGCGGGCGTTGCCGATGGAAAAGTATTTTATGCCCGAACAAAACTCTTTTTCTTCTGCAAAACAATTTATTCTCACGCCGTGAGAATAAATTATCACACCGAAAGAATATATTTTCACGCCGTGAGAAATTATTCTCTCGCCGTGAGAATAATTTATTCCCAAGTTTTTTGTATCTTTGTACCATCGAGAAAAGAATTAATCATCAAGGAAAAGCAATTTTGTTGTCTAAATAAAGTAATTATATGGCACGTTATATTAAAAAGGAGATTGTAGACCTGAAGGGCTCGGGCTCTACAAAGGCGTATTACAAGTTGAAGGCTTGGCGCAGAATGGACTTCGACGATTTTGTGGAATGCTGTCATGCGCACAACGGGGCATTCAGCAAGGCGCTATTAAAGGGCGCGATGACGGCCGTCTGCGAGGAACTGGCCTATCAGATTTCGAATGGATACAGCGTGAAGATCGACGGGATGGGAACGTTCTCTGCCAAACTGGGTGTTCGCAAGGACAAGGAGATGGACCATTTCCAGGAGGGGGAAGCCAAGCGAAATGCGCAAAGCATCGAGGTGACGGGCGTCTCGTTCAAGGCGGAAAAGGAGTTGGTAAATGAGATTGACCGAAATTGCGACCTGGAACGAGGTGGCGAAGAGCGGCTCATGAGGTCGAAATACTCGAAGGAAGAGCGCATAGAGCGGGCCCGTCAGTTCATCCAGAAGAATACTTATATGCGTGTTCAGGAATATGCCTCGCTTACGGGACTGGCTTACTCCACCGCTGCCCGCGAGCTGTGCAGCATTGCCTCGGACCCCACATCGGGCATCAAAAGCGAGGGTGCAAAGAGTGGCAAACTCTACTTGCTGGCAAAGGAACAGTAGTTTTTTTCTCTCCTTTCAACTTAACATTTCTCTGTTTGCTGCGTATTATAGATGTATGACACGCTCAGAATTTGAACATATAGCCGAAAGGTTGCGCCAAAAAGTGCTGAAGGTGGGACTTCAGTTCTTTGGTTCGCAAGATGATGCCGAAGATGCTGCGCAGGAAACAATGGAGCAGTTGTGGCGCTACTGCGAGCAGATAGATGCCAGTCGGAACATCGAGGCGCTGGCCATCAGAGTGGCGAAGAACTGCTGCGTGAACCTTTATCGGAAAATTCATAATTCACAATTCATAATTCATAATTCGGAGCAAACAATTTTCAATTCTCAATTTTCAATTTTCAATTCCCAAAGTGAGGCCTCTCCTCAGGAGGAATTGGAGGCAAAGGATACGGAGCGGATGCTGGAGGAGGCGTTGGACTTGCTGAAGCCTCGAGAACGGCAACTTTTCGAGATGCGGCAGTTGGAGGGCCTGTCGGTAGATGAGATATCATCAGAAACGGGAATCCCCAAGCCATCCATCACAGCAATGGTGTCGGCGGCACGAAAGAAGGTCTTTACTGAACTTAAAAGGAGGATGAAACAATGAAAACCAAGGATATAGAACAACTGATCAACAAATACCTGGATGGCGAGACCTCTCCAGCCGAGGAGCAGAAGCTTGCGCTGGAGCTGCAACGTCCTGATATCCCAGAGGATTGGCAAGCCATCCGCCTGATGTTAGGCGAACTGACTCTTGGCGAAGCAGAGTACCACTCCCTCTTGGCAAAAAAAAGCCTCCCATTTGGGGGAGGTTTGGAGAGGGGCCGAGGGTGGGTCTCTGCTATCTCTTCTATGGCCGCTGTATTGCTGGTGGGACTGTTCCTGTATCAGCATATCCCCAACGGAAATGTGAATGAAGTACCTCATTATTATACATCCAACCTCTCTGCTGGCAGCACCCTGAGGAATGTGTACACAAGCCGTCAGCATAAGGAGAAAACTTTAAGTTACACCCAATTTAAAACGATGCTTTATGAAAACCATTAAACAATTCATAATTCATAATTCACAATTCATAATTCGTGATTTGACTGCAATCTTTTGTGTGGCCCTACTCCTTACTTCCTGCTATCAGCCTAAGGTGGTGATGAAAACTACCGTTCATGAAGATGCTTCGATGCCTTGTACACGTGAGGTCTTGTATAGCAACGTGATGTCGCAGGAGATGCGCGACTCGCTTTGGGGCAAAACAAACGTCGGTTGGTCGCAACCTTTGCCTGAATGTCTGAATGTTGATGCCTTTTTTAACTCACATACAGACATTGGTGAAGGGGATACGGTAACGACGTCGTTCTCGAAGTTCTTTGAATCTGTGGAGAAAATGTGCGAAGAGACTCCCCTCTTGCTTAACGGCACCCAAATGAGGTCGAAAGCCAAGTTGGACAAGCACTTCCGCTGGTTCTATACCGAATACACCTATACGGAAACATTCTATTGTGTGGGCGATTCGTTCAAACTGGCGCCAACGGATTATGCCGACAAGGATGCCGTTAGCTATTGGTTCACAGGTCAGCCCAATCTGTTGCAGGGACTGAACGGAGCTGAGGCATACGAGAAGTTGGGCAATATGGAGCCTAAGATTACCAAGTGGCTGAATGACAATCTGTTTAAGGTAGGATTCGACTTCATTATAGCCAACTACGACTCTATCACCAATCCGCCTGTCAGCAAGGAACGCTTCATAGAGCTTCAGGATTCCTTGGTACATTTTATTATGGCAGGGGAGGAGGATCTTCTGACTGCTCGGCCAGACGATAAGTTGCGCGAATTCTTCCACTCTAATGCTTACGCTATGTTCTTCGACGAGGATAACCCTCTGGGCGAGAAGTTGAACAAGCAGTTTATGAATCGCCTGAACATCTTCTGGTTTAATGTTCCCTACACCCTTTCGATGCCTGGCAAGGTTACTGATGCAGGCAACGGAACGCTGCAACCAGACGGTACTATCCTCTACGCCTTCACGGGCGAGCGCCTCATCCCTCAGGATTACACCATCACAGCTACATCACATGTTGCCCACATCTGGGCTTACATCGTAACGTTGCTCATCATCCTCCTCGCCATAGGCAGCTTCTTGTATAGAAGGAAAAGGTAGGAGAGAGAAGGAAAACAGAAAAGGTGGCCAAATCGGTCACCTTTTCTTGTCTTATCGAATAAGATGTCTTGTCTAAAGATTTTATTTCCATAAATAATTGTCTGCTTTTAAATCTTTTTCCTACTTTTAGGGTCTTAATGGTAGATGCATCAACAAAAATGAGGAAAAATGAACAAGGAAAATGAGGTGACGGAAGAAGAACTTGCTAAGGTGTTCAAGGCAGAACGCCCTCGTCTGCTGAGGTATGCCTGCTACCGACTGCCGGACAGCGAAGATGCTGAGGACGTGCTGCAGGAGGCGTATCTGAAGTTACATTCACGAATACAAACACCCCATGGGCAGGAAATCCAGAATTTGCGAAACTACCTGTTCCGTACGCTGGCAAACGTATGCGCAAAATGGCAATCCGGCAATAGTCGCATTAAAACCGTTCCTTTGGATGCGAAAGTGGACTTGGCCGATGCAACTGCCGACACCTCAAACGATGATGACTACAAGCGTATTGTTAAGTTACTGACAGAAATACCAGAAGAACAGGCCGAAGTCATTCGCCTGCGAATCTATGGCGACAATAGCTTTGCTCAGATTGCCGAAATTCTCTCTCTTCCGCTCCCGACGGTAAAATCCCGCTTCCTTTACGGACTGGAGAAAATCCGCAAGGGCGTGAAAGGCTTAAATGTTAAAGGGTTAAATTGTTAAAACATTTACTATTATGAATTGCAAGGAATTCAAGGAAAAGGTGGCCGACCTTTTCGACAAGACCATAGATATGCAAACTGAGCGCGAATGCAAGGAGCACATGGCCCACTGCCCAGCGTGTAAGGCTTATTACGATGAGCTGCGAGAAACCTATGCCCTGCTTCAGCCTGAAGATGAAAAAGAAGGAGTGGATGATGAAAAACCTGCAATGAAGGCGGTAGCAAATTCTTCACTCTTCACTCTTCACTCTTCACTTTTTAAAGTTGCCTCCATCTTCATCGCTGCAATTTTCCTGACAGGACTTTCCTTTGCTGCTGGTCTGTCCTATGCTACCCATCGTTCTCAAGCAACTAAGCAAGAGGCAAAAAGTCAGGAATTTGCCAACGAGAAGATGCTTGAGCTTACCGATAATGGAGAGCGGATTGTCATAACCTGGCTAAAGGGAACTTGGATCGAGGGTGACTTTGGCGGCTACATCGAGGCAGACCCCATAGAGCATTCTCCAGCCTTACCACTCAATGGAGAATATAGAGCCACTATACTGCTGAATGGCAGAAGAATTAATCCTGACAACCTGCCAGACCTTCCTGCATCGGCTGTAAACAAGATGGAAATCCGCTTTGCTGCCGGACGAATTGTCAACCTTATAACCACACCTGTGGAGATTCCCTACGCAGACGATCCCTATGGGGAATAAGAAGGCTGGCAAAACCGTAGGAGCTTACCTTATCATTAATTAACACCATAAACTTATGAAACATCTCATCTTTCCGATGAGGGTCGTAACCCTCATCCTGCTACTGCTATGCCCATTCGTTGGCAAAGCACAATCAAAAAACAACTGGCTCTGGCCCATCAAGGGACAGCAGGCGGGAGAAGGAATCCTCTACCGACCGCAGGACAAAATTGGAGAGGAGCAAGTAATTTACGACCTCTTCATTACCGCTCCAGAGGGAACGGGGATTCTCTGTCCTGATGATGCTGTGGTGGAACATTACAGTTACGGTTACAATTTCTCGCTATGTACCTCATCTAGCTTTGGCTGGCCAGACAAACCCTATAATGAAGTCGCCCGCGACCATCAGGCAGAGTTCCGCAGCAAGGGATGGGACATTCGCTGCCTCTCTATTATGGTTGGACTAAAGATTGGAAACAAGAAGCTTTGGATTGACGGACTTAGGCGCGACAAAGCTATTCCCACGGGTACCCGCCTGAAGCGTGGCGATGTACTTGGCACCATGGGTTATAGCTACCATGTTATCCAAGAGCCAAGTATCCGTCTGAACATCTCCAATGATCCGGATGGGGGTGACCCCATGACGCCTTTCGGCCTGCGTTCTACCTTCCGCAGGTGCGAGCCACAACCCACCAAATTCTATCTGACACACGACGAGGCGGTGGCCGATTACAAACAGTTGACCAGCAGCGTGAAAGAGATATACCCTTCGTTGGAAGATTTTATGACCGAACAGGAATACGACAGGTTTGTCAGTAAGCAACTTAAGCGCATTCCTGCCGATGGCATTGCGCTAAAGGATTTTGCCGATATCGTTTATGATTACAACCAGGTCATTCACGATTCGCACCTTGATATTCGCTGTCCCGTGCCCGATAACCCGGAGGATAAGAAGCAAGGGCTGGAGTATTATTATTCGCCCCTCATGGTTGGGCATGTAGCTGAGGGAGACTCGTCTAATTATGCCTGCGTGGTATTGATTGCCGCTGATGGTATCCATTCCAATTATGTGGGCAGACGCATTGCCCGCATCGATGGAAAACCTGTCAGCGAACTACGGAATAACGCCCGACGTAACTTAACGCTCTACGATGCCGGCGTTACTTCTGTGGCAGATGAGGCTCTCTTTTACGGGGGGAAAATCGCCTATTCATTCAAGAAGGGAGACCAGAATGCGAAAAAGGCCACAGTTTATGAGTTTGAGGACGGCGAACGGGTAGAACTCCCCCTGACAGATTGTTTCAGAGGCAGCGACGCCGATAGGAAGAAGTGGTTTCGTCGCAACGATATCAACCGCCACAAGGATAGTCCCATTGGCATCCGGCAGTTGAACGACAGCGTCCTTTACATTGGCCTTAGCACCTTCGAACTCAGCCAGGTGGATTGCGACAGCATTGTAGAAGCCATCCATGCTGCAGAACGCAATAAGGTGCCCAACCTTATCTTCGACGTACGCAACAATTATGGTGGGCATGGTGATGTAATGGCACGTATCACTCGCGCCCTGATGGGACGAACACCCGACCGTCCGCACAGAGGTTATCAGAAAGTTAATGCCGCCGCTTTCTACAGTCCCACCTTAAACTGGATTGCTGGCGATACAATCTTTGGTGATTTCAAACCTATTGAAGGTCGTAAGGGACTTTACCAGATGGGCAACGAGGAAGAGAACAATAGCCCATCCATTGACTCTCTGGGCTACAACGGCCGCCTGTATGTGCTCATCGACAGCCATTCCGCCTCAGCTTCAGCCTTCCTGGCAGGAACCATCAAACGCAATTATCGTGGCTACATTGTGGGCCGTGAGACCAAGAGCGCCTACCATTGCGAGACCTGTGAAAAGTTTGCAAACATACAACTCGCCAACAGTCAGTTCACAGCCACCATTCCTATGGTACGCATAGTCATCGATGAAACCGTTACCGACCGTCTGCCCGCTTTGCGTGGTGTGATACCCGACTGTAACATTCCGCTCAGCGAGGAAGAATTTCACTACGATGGCGACTACATTCTGGATCGCACCCTCCAACTCATTGCTGACGGCACATATATAGAAATCCCCACCACAGCTACATCGCGTGTTGCTCACATCTGGGCTTACATCGTAACGTTGCTTATCCTCTTTCTCGCCATAGGTGGCTTCTTGTATAGAAGGAAAAGGTAGAAGAGTAGGGGAAAACAGAAAAGGTGGCCAATCGGTCACCTTTTCCTTTCTTATCGTAGATTAATGCGAATTGCTAATTTATGCTTGTGGAGCACCCAGGAACTCGCGGGCTTTCTGCAGGGCCACATCGATGTGGGGGCAGATGTGGTCGGGGTTCATCTTGTCGTAGAAATGGGCCTTCTCCAACTGGCTGTGCACCTTGGGCGTTACACCGGAGAGGATAACGTGGATGCCCTGCTCGTGGTTCATCTCGATGAGGTTGGCCAGGTTGTGGATACCCGTGGAGTCGATAAAGGGAACCTTACGCATACGGATAATCTGAACCTGTGGACGGCGGCTGGTGTTGAGGTTCAGCATCAGATCGTCGAACTTGTTGGCGATGCCGAAGAAGTAGGGGCCGTTGATCTCGTAAACAGCACAGCCCTCGGGGATAAGGAGGTGCTCCTCGTGCACATCCATGTCGGCCTCGTCGCTGGGGTCGATCTCGTCGCTGATAACAGATATCTCGGTGGTCTCCATCACACGCTTGATGAAGAGGGCGCAGGCGATGACGAGGCCAATCTCGATGGCGATGGTGAGGTCGAAGATGACGGTCAGGAAGAAGGTGACCAGCAGGACGGTAACATCACTCTTGGGATTCTTGAGCAGGCCCTTGAAGGTACGCCAGCCGCTCATGTTGTAGCTGACAATCACCAGTACGGCTGCCAGGGCTGCCATAGGAATGTACTCGGCAAAGGGCATCAGTACCAGCAGGATGAGCAGCAGCACAATGGCATGTATGATACCGGCCACGGGGGTGCGGCCGCCATTGTTGATGTTGGTCATGGTACGTGCGATGGCTCCTGTGGCAGGGATACCGCCGAAGATGGGGGTTACCAGATTGGCCACGCCCTGCGCCACAAGCTCCATGTTGGAATCGTGCTTGTCGGAGATGACGCCGTCGGCAACGGTAGCGGAGAGCAGACTCTCGATAGCGCCCAGGATGGCAATGGTGAAGGCTACGGGCATAAGGGTCTGTACCAGCTCGAAGGTGATGGTGGGAACTACCATCTCAGGCAACTGGGCCTGGATGTGGAAGCGGTCGCCGATGGTGTCTATGCCCGTGATGCCGAACTGGTTCTTCAGGATCAGCACGGCGGCGGTTCCGAGGAGGATGCCGTAGAGCGAGCCGGGAATCTTGTTCAGGACGGGCACACGCTTCAGGGCCATGGGCGAGAATATGATGATGAGCAGGCTGCCCAGGGCAACCACGAAGTTCCAGGGGTTGAAGGTGTGTATGTTGCGGAAGTAGCAGAGCCACTTGCCGATGAAGTCGCCGGGTGTCTTCAGGGGGATGCGGATGACCTCGCCCGTATTGCTTACCGCCTCCTGGGTAAGACCCAGCACATCGCCCATCTGGGTGGTGAAGATGGTGGCGGCGATACCGGCCGTGAAGCCGATGATGATGGGGTAGGGGATGAACTTGATGACGGCTCCCAGGCGGAAGGCGCCTAAGGCGATGAGTATCACGCCGGCCAGCATGGTGGCGATGAGCAGGCCCTGCAGGCCGTACTCGGGATTATTGACTATGCCGTAGATGATGACGATGAAGGCTCCCGTAGGGCCGCCGATCTGCACCTTGGTTCCGCCCAGGACGGAGATGATGAAACCTGCCACAATGGCTGTGATGATACCTTTCTCGGGGGTGACGCCTGAGGCGATTCCGAAGGCAATAGCCAGGGGCAATGCCACAATACCTACTATAAGACCGGCCATCAGGTCTTTCATGAATGTCTCGCGGTTGTAATTCTTCAGGCAACCGAAAATCCTGGGTGTTAATCCTTTCATCTTCAATCTTTTTGGGGTGCAAAATTACGATTAATTCATAATTCATAATTCATAATTCATAATTATTTTATACTTTTGCAGTCAAATACTTAATCTAAATCAATATTCGAAATGTTTGAAGGTCAACCAAAAGGCTTATATGCCTTGGCTCTAGCCAATACGGGAGAACGTTTTGGCTACTACACAATGCTTGCTATTTTTACGCTGTTCATGCAGGCAAAGTTTGGATGGGATGAAGCAACAGCAGGACAGGTGAACGCCATCTTCCTGGCAGCTGTTTATTTCCTTCCCTTGGCAGGCGGATACCTGTCTGATAAAATTGGATATGGCAGATGCGTTACCATTGGTATGCTTGTTATGTTCCTGGGTTATTTCGGTCTTGCTTGCCCAGTTGAGAATTTGGAAACAGCCAAGATTACCATGTTGGCAGGTCTGGGCGCTGTTGCTGTTGGTACCGGTCTTTTCAAGGGTAATCTGCAGGTTTTGGTAGGTAACCTTTATGACGACCCCAAGTACGCTGCCCGTCGTGACTCAGCTTTCAGCCTTTTCTATATGGCCATCAACATTGGTGCGATGTTTGCCCCCTCTATGGCAAAATGGGTTACCAATCAGTATCTGGCACAATATAATATGGTATATGATGCTGCTAATACAGATCCTGCATATCTGAAAGCCCTTTCAGGTGGTTATGGTCTGTGCTTCGGCGTGGCTTGTATATCTCTTATCATGTCTGCCATCATTTATTTTGCCTTCAAGGGATGGTTCAAGCATGCTGACGTTACGGCTAAGCAGGCTCAGAGCAATGGCGATACCAATGTTGAGGTTTTGACTCCCAAGCAGACAAAAGACAGAATTGTTGCTCTGCTGTTGGTGTTCTTTGTTGTTATCTTCTTCTGGATGGCATTCCACCAGAATGGTTCGGCTCTTACTTTCTTTGCCAAGAAGTACACCAACCTGACAGTGGAGGGTCCTATGCGATTTGGCTTTAACATCTTTAGCCTTGCCCTTGTTGCTGTAGCTGTATATACAGGCTTCTCAGCCATTCAGTCGAAGGTTAGAAAAACAAAGGCCATCTGCTCGGTAGCTACAGTTGCTTTGTTGGGAGGTGCTTATGCTTTGTATTCCATGATGAGCAATCCCACTATGGCCCAGCCTTCTGACTTCCAGCAGTTCAATCCCTTCTTCGTGGTTGCCCTGACTCCCTTCAGTATGGTATTGTTTGACGGACTGGCCAAGAAAGGTCATGAGATAAGTGCTCCTACACGTATTGCATGGGGTATGTTTGTAGCTGCTCTTGGTTTCGGTGTTATCACACTTGCTTCAACAGGATTGATTTCCCCCATGGACTTGGGTGACAAGACGCAGAGCATCCTTTCGCCCGGATGGCTGATTTCTACCTATCTGACCCTGACCTTTGCCGAGTTGTTGCTCAGTCCTATGGGTATCAGCTTCGTTTCTAAAGTGGCTCCTCCAAAATACAAGGGTCTGATGATGGGAGGCTGGTTTGTGGCTACTGCCATTGGTAACTATGCCAGCATGTTGCCATCTATGTTGTGGAACAAGATCCCTCTGATGTACAACTGGGCTATCTTGATTGGTCTTTGTTTGGTTAGTGCCCTGCTGATGTTCTCTTTGCTGGGCAAACTGAAGAAGATGACAGCGTAGAGACTTTAGGCGTTTGTCAATTTTGAAATTTGAATTTTGAAATTTGAATTGAAGTCTAAACTCATCATAGCATGTGTGCCACTGGTAATCCTGGTGGCACTCATTTCTATTGTGGTCTCGATATTTGGCGACGAGACGCTCTCCGGTGCCTCGCAGATTTCGCTCATCGTGGCAACGGCCGTCTGCCTGAGCATAGGCTTGTGGCAGAAGACCACTACGTGGGCGGGGTTCGAGCAGGCGCTCTCGGATAAGATGGGGAGTATCAGCGGAGCGGTTATCATTCTGTTGCTGATAGGCGCCCTGGGCGGAGCGTGGATGGTGGGCGGCATCGTTCCTACCCTTATATATTATGGTATGCAGATGATGTCGCCCCAGTGGTTCCTGGTATCGGCCTGTATCATCTGTGCCTTGGTGAGTGTGATAACCGGCTCGTCATGGACTACCATTGCTACCATAGGTATCGCCCTGATGGGAATAGGTCAGGCCATTGGGTTTGACGAGGCGTGGACGGCAGGTGCCATTATCTCGGGGGCATACTTCGGCGATAAGATATCGCCCCTGTCGGATACCACGGTGCTGGCCAGCAGTACGTCGGGGACGCCGCTCTTTACGCATATCCGCTATATGCTGTACACTACGGTTCCCACGTTCCTGATAACGCTTGCTATCTTCGGCTTTGAAGGGTGGGGACATGCTCCTGCCCAGACGGAACATGCGCAGGTGGTGGCTGGCGCCTTGCAGCAGACTTTCTTCATCTCGCCCTGGCTGCTCGTTGTTCCTGTTCTTACGGGTATCCTTATAGCCATGCGGCTGCCCTCGATGGTGGTGCTCTTCCTGGCTGCCCTGATGGGAGCGCTGACGGCTACTTTCATGCAGGGAGCCTTGCTGGACGAGATAGCGGGGACTGACCTGGAGGGCTTCTCGCAACGGTTGCGCGGGGCCCTGATAGTGGTGTACGGCTCCACGAACCTGGATACGGGGGTGCCCGAGCTGAATGAACTGGTGGCAACACGCGGTATGGCGGGCATGCTGGGAACCATCTGGCTGATTATCTGCGCCATGCTCTTCGGGGCGGCCATGACGGCTACGGGTATGCTGGAGACTATCATGAAGGCGCTGATCCGTCTGGTAAAGGGGGTGGTATCCCTGGTGGCGACAACGGCCTTCACGGGTGTGTTCCTGAATGTGGTGGCTGCCGACCAGTATCTGTCTATCATTCTCTCTGCTACTATGTACGGGCCTACCTATAAGCGCTACGGCCTGGAGCCGCGCCTGCTGAGCCGTACCTGCGAGGATAGCGCTACGGTCACTTCGGTCCTGATTCCGTGGAATACGTGCGGTATGACGCAGAGCTCGGTTCTGGGTGTCTCTACGTTATTATACGCTCCCTTCTGCTTCTTCTGTTATCTGAGTCCCCTCATGACGGTGGTGGCATCTATGTTCATAAAGAAGAGATTTTAGGCGCTAGACTTTAGACTTTAGCTTTTTTTGAATTTATAAATTTTGAAATTTGAAATTACCTTTAGCTTCTTAAAGGTATAAACTGTTAAAATTATGTTAAAATACCTGCCAGTTCTTGGCGGGTATTTTTCTTTGTCATACTTTTGCAGTGTACTATTCAACTATTACACTATGATAGAGGTAAATAATGTCACATTCGGGTACAATAAGTACCACAATGTATTACAAGATTTCAGCCTTCAGTTCAAGAAAGGCGGCGTATATGGCTTGCTTGGCAAGAACGGTACTGGCAAGAGTACCTTACTGTACCTGATAATGGGTCTGTTACGTCCTAAGCAGGGGGAGGTGCGAGTTGACGGCATACTTTCCTCGCAGCGCAGGCCCGAGGTGCTGCAGGAGATGTTTATCGTCCCCGAGGAGTATGATTTGCCACGCATCAGCCTGAGAAAGTATGTGGAAAGTCTGAAACCTTTCTATCCCAGATTCTCTGACGAACTGCTGGCGCGTTGCCTGAAGGGCTTTGGCATGCCTTTGGACATTGACCTGGGTGCGTTGTCCATGGGACAGAAGAAGAAGGTGTATATGTGTATTGCCCTGGCCACGGATACGGATTACCTGCTGATGGATGAGCCGACGAACGGGTTGGATATTCTGTCCAAGAGTCAGTTCCGCAAGGTGGTGATTGAGGGTATGAGGGAGGATAAGACGATTATCATCTCTACCCATCAGGTGCATGATGTGGAGCGTATGCTGGATCATGTGTGCATCATTGAGACTAATAAGGTGCTGCTGGATGCTCCCTTAGTTGAGAAGGATGAGCCCATTGACCTGGAGAAACTATTCATTGAGACATTAACGAACAAGAAAGTGGAGGACTAAGATATGAAGGCATTTGATTTTAACAGATTCATGAATGTGGCCCGCTGGGACCTGACGGTCAACAGCAAGTTCTATACACGCTCCGCACTCCTTATGGTGGCTCTCATCTGCATGCCGGTGGTGCTGTACTATCTGTACAATATGCTGACGGACAGCAGTTTCTTTGCTACGGAGACGGTGGATGATGTTTTCTTTTTATGTTTGTTCGACATCTTCCTGGGCGGCGCTTATTTCGTCATCACGTCAGGATATATGTTCCATAACCTGATTACCAGGCAGGGACGTATCAATGAGCTGACGCTTCCTGCTACTAATCTGGAGCGCTTCCTCTGGCATGTTGTGGTTATTGTGATAGGTGTGAACGTGGTTTATACCGCTGGTATTCTCTTCTCGGATCTGCTGCACGCGCTCTTCCGCCTGGCTCTTCCGAATGCTGAGATCAATTCTATTTCCTATAAGCTGTTTGTTGATTTCGGTGAACTGCGGGGAACCGGTATCTTCATATATGAGAACTTTGGCATGTTGCTCTTTCTCGGCATATTGGGTGCCTGCTACATCAGGACCTACTGCCTGGTGAATGCCTGGAAGTACAAGTACAACATCCCCTGGACATTGCTGTTCTACTTTGTGTTCCAGAACGCCTTTGCCCTGTTAGTCCTCTTCATCGGACATTGTATGTCACCCGCGTTGATGATGAAACTGTGGGACTGGGTAGGATGTGTGCCCCGTACTGTATTTTTTGTCAGCCTGAATCTCTTTGCCGTATTGCTTTACGCAGGTGTATGGTATCTGACTTACCGCCTGTACTGCCGGGCTCAGATTACAACACGTAGAAATCCTTAATATTATATCCACAATAAACCTTATATTATGAACTTTAAGGATCAGAAACCGATATATCTGCAGATAGCGGAAAGCATCTGCGATAGCATCCTCGCCGGGAAATACCGCGAGAATGAAAAGCTGCCGTCGGTGCGCGAGTTTGCGGCTGAGGTAGAGGTGAATGTCAACACCGTGGCTCGCTCTTTCGAGTGGTTGCAGAATCAGGATGTGGTTGCAACGCGTCGCGGATTGGGAAACTTTGTCAATGAGGGTGCCCGTGAATCCGTCCTGAGAATCAGGCGGAAGGAGTTCTTTGAGGAGCAGGTGCCGGAGTTCTTCCGTGCTATGAAGGCGTTAGGCATTACCTTAGAAGAGATTATTCCGTATAATAAGTAAAACAACCAAATAGGAAATTATTATGAAAGCACGTTTTATCCTTTCTCCGATTGTGCTGTTAGTAGCACTTTCTATTATCTTCTCCAGTTGTACTGACGCGGTAAACAAACTGGCAACAGCAGCTCTTAACCACACGCTTGAGTTTGAGCACGAAGACACCGTGAAGTGGGGAAAGATAGTTGAGAAGGACTTGGATCTTCCTGCCTTCAGTACTATAGAAGCGGAGGGACTTGTCTGCGTTGTCTACTCTCAGGACAGTATCTGTTCTGTTCGTGTCCGTGCCAACGAAAAATGTATGGATGCATACAAGTTTGAGGTCAGAAAAGATGAGCTGAAGACAAAGCTTAAAGACCCCAACCATAAAATCAACAATATTACCCCAGGCATCATACTCTACGTCTCGGCACCATACTTAACGGATGTAGAGCTATCTGGAGGTGGTAAAGTGAAATTGCAAGGCAATATAGACATGCCTGGAACCTTAGCAATAGAATTGACTGGAGCTTGCAATTTGGTTATAGATACCCTATCCGTTGGTGAATTGAATTTGGAAGGAAATGGTGCATCGAGGTGCAATCTTGCAATGGTTTCGGCAAAAGAGAATATCGAAATTGAAATGAACGGAGCTGGCGATGTTGATGCCAATGTTTTCTGTCAGGCTCTTCGCGTAGAGATGAACGGTGCTGGTAAAGGTACAGTCACTGGCGAGTGCAAGAATCTTATCTGCGATGAAAATGGTGCCAGCAAGGTTGATTTCTCTAAACTGAAAAGATAGGGCCCGCAGCCCTATCTTTTTTTTGTTATTGACAAGATTGTTTGAGTTTGTCCCACGTTTCTTGGGACAGAATCTTACGATATGGCCCGTTGTTGGAAAAGTGCATATTACGAATGTGTTCAGCACGTTTCTTGCTGTCGGCATGATCCATGAGGTAGGATAGTATGCCGTAGCTCTCAAACGTTTCGAGCGTATTCGCCATCTCCATAGGGTCGAGGTGCATCGCATGCATATAGCGAGCCCCCTGTTCGTCCGCTTCATTTTCCTTGGCTCGGGTAATGGAGTTGCTTATCATCTTGCTGGTGATATTTGCCAACATCTCAGATTGCCCATTACCTGTTATCAATGTAAAAAATACCGTTATGGCAGCTTGTTGGCGTATAGCGGACTGGATATGGCCTAACCTGAGGTGAGCCATCTCGTGGGCGATTACAGCGCAGAGTTGCGATTCGTTCTCCATCTTCTTGATAAGTGCTGTGTTTATTATCAGATGGTTGCCCACTGTGGCAAAGGCATTTACCTCATTATCTCTGTTTATCACAACGTGAATATCGGTATTGCTGATATTGTTTGCTTTGCACATTTCCTTTACCAAACTGTCTATGGGTTCACATACATCACGGTCGTTCACTTTCCAGAGACTTGATTCCGATAGTTCCCAAACCCATTCAGACAATTTGTCGCCAACAATGGTGGGGCGTAACTGGAAGACCTTCATCCAGTCAACCTGTAAGGTAACATATAAGATGCTGAAGAACAGCAGGGCTGATATGGCGGATTCCTTGAGTATCTTTTTCATCTTCTGCAAATCTTGTCGGTTATAGTTCCATAAAGATACCATTTGTGTACCAGAC
This sequence comes from uncultured Prevotellaceae bacterium, assembly GCA_946619915.1. Classification (GTDB taxonomy): domain Bacteria; phylum Bacteroidota; class Bacteroidia; order Bacteroidales; family Bacteroidaceae; genus Physcousia. The sequence continues at coordinate 26,285 of CAMOMP010000039.1, forward strand.
CTTTCCGCGTGTTCACAGCCGAGCGTACAGTCTCTATAAAGTCATAGATATTGTAAAGATTGACTGTAATAAAATAGGCTATGTAGGCAGAGGAGAGATCGGTAAAGCAGAATAGTATTCTGATTGTCCACCAGAATAGAATGTTGTTCATGATAAATAGGGGTACCTGAGAGACAAGTGCCTGGATGGCGTTCCATCTGACAAAAAAAGTACCTTTTCTTGACAGAAGGTAAAATAACCCCGTAGCAGCAAGGTTTATGATGGGCATGGGCAACCCTATCATCACGGCTACCAACGACATAAGGTAACATCCAGAGGCGCGTTCCTTTTCGTCCTCGTGTGGCATTATATCCTCTATACGAACAGAGGGCTCGCTTATGTGTATTTCACAAGATTCCATATCCAATTAATCAATATAGCCAATATGCCGGCAAGGGCGTATGGCCAACTTTGCAGTTTTCTTTCAATGAGACGATATGCTTTGAGGAGGGATGCTGATCCTATTAGGGTATCCGCTATAATCCAGATGGGTATTACTACCATCATACAGGCAAGTATAATTCCTATTGGATTATAATACAGGGAGTCCACCCACTCGCCATGGAATGCAGCGTGCACAGCTCGCGTTGTTCCACACGATGGGCATGGAATGTGAAAAAGATATCTTGTCAGACATCCATTCCAACTAAAACCCCTACTGCTGTCATTACTAACATACAGCCATATATAGCCGCATGCTGTTAATAATAGAAGTAGGGGGTATAGTCGTCCTCTGCTAATGTTCATCCTTTAGATGACAGACATGAGGCGTATCAGGTTCTTCTCGCGAGTAGAATTCATAATTAGGAACCAGTCGATGATAGCCCAAATTCCAAAGCCACCACAAGTAACCAGTTTGCCAATGCCCAGTCCTGTGTCACCTATATAGAAACGGTCGATGCCCCATCCGCCAATTAAAAGGCTAAGAATAAGTGATATCACGGGATCTTTAAACTGTATGGCATGAAGCATGTTTGCCTTATTGTCATCAGCAGCAAGCAGACGCTCACGGATGAAGGGGATTTGTGACTCGGGAAAGAACTTGTTGTTCATCATCATGAACATGTCAACTTTTTGCTGTTCCATTTTTAGTGTTGTTTAATTAATAATTATGTATAGGTTTCTTGATTGCAAAGATAATTATAAATGTTGTACAACGCAAATGATTTTCTAAAAAAGAAGCTTTTTGTTTTGCTTTTATTGATGAATCTGCAACTGTGGGAAGGGGAATTTTATGTCTTGACGGTTGAATTCCTCATAAATCTGTTTGTTCAGATTAAAGTACACGGGCCAATAATCGGTTCCCTTAACCCACACTCTGAAAGTGAAGTTGACGCTGCTGTCTGCCAATCCACTGAGGGCAATGAAAGCCTGCGGGTCTTTTAGGACACGGCTGTCGGCATCGGCAATGCCCCTAAGCGCATTCGTCACCTTCTCAACATCTGTTCCATATTCAACGCTGACGGTAAAATCTACACGTCTGGTGTCCATCTTGCTATAATTAGTTATGCTTCCGCTACTCAGAGAACCGTTGGGGACGAAAATTTCTTTATTGTCGGGCGTCTGAAGAATAGTGTGAATAATCTGAATCTCCTTCACGATTCCAAGGACTCCTTGCGCTTCAATCATGTCGCCAACCTTAAAGGGCTTAAATAACAATATAATCAATCCGCCAGCCAGATTCTGCAAATTACCACTCAGCGCCATACCTGCAGCTACGCCAAACGATGCCAGCAAGGCGGCAAATGACGTGGTGTTGATACCCAAGGCGCTTACTACTGTGATAACAAGCAGGAGGTTCAGAAGGATACTTACAAAACTTTTCAGGAAGGATTGAATGGTAGCGTCAACATTCTTACGTTCCAGCATCTGTCTCACCAGCCTGTTAATAAGGTTAATTATAAACCTTCCAGCTATATATATGACAACAGCTAATAGAATACTCTTGCCGGCATCTACACCCAACGAGATTAACTTGTTCAGTAATGTGTCGAAATTTCCATCCGATACAGCTTTAATTACTCCTGTTGTTTTTCCTACAACCTCTTCGGCTTGCAATAATGTAATCATGTCTTTTCAGTTTTTGAGGGTTTGAAATTTAGTTTCTGCAAAGATATAATAAAACTTTTTATTACTCTCAAAAATGATAGTCTTTTCGTTTTTCTCTCACGCGCGCGTAATTAAATAAGGTGCGATAAAAAAATAATGGCGAAACTAGTAAAAAAAGAATGTGAAGTATTGCGAGGTTTTAAAACTCGTCGTACCTTTGCAACCGCAAACGAGGAATGAACCACCTCACTAAGGTGGGCAGGCTTGAATGCGCTTAATTTAAAAGTTCTTTGACTTATTTACATAGACAGAAATTGTAGTACAAGAGAAACAAGTACGAACCGTCATTCTGAAAAG
>CAMOMP010000040.1:0-28177 GCA_946619915.1 uncultured Prevotellaceae bacterium
GGAGTGAGTGTAGCTTCAATGGTCAGGGACACACGCTCACCATCGAGATGGTGGACATTCCCGATCAATACCCTGCATTCCTGCCTAAGCCTTACGCATATGCAGGCGACTTTGTCTTCGAGAATGTTATCATGCACGGTAAGATTACATCTACCTATACTGGCGGAGCCCCATTTGCAGGTTCTGTTTGTAGTAGAGAGTATGGCGGCAACAAGAAGATAATCCGCAATGTATATTCTGATATTAATATTAGTGTTTCAAGACCTGGTGACAACACCACAGGTGGATTGTTAGGTGTTGCCGATGGTGTTGTCTCTATCGAAAACTCTATTTATGCGGGTGACATCGAAGGCGTAGAGGGTGCACAATGTATTGCTGGCATATGCGGCTGGACATCAGCTGGCAACACCTCTCTTACAAACTGTGCTTTCACAGGCACTCTTACCAATGCTGGTGGTGATTCTCATACCATTGCCCGCAACTATGGCAACTCAGTCTTCAAGAATGTCTACAGTATCAATTCTTATGGTTCAGGAGACGAGGAAAAATATACTAGGACAACAGAAGAGGCCGCAATAAGTGGTGAACTTGCTTACTTGTTGAACGAAAAGCAAGAGGGAGTGGATCGCTTCTATCAGAGTATTGGCGAGGACAAATGTCCATTACCTATTGCAAAGGAAGGCACATTAGTCTATATAGACCAATTCAGGTGTGACGGTCTGCCTTTAACCTTCTCTAATACACCACGATCATCAGATCCCGTTATTCCTGATCACCAATATGATGCAGATGGCATCTGTACAGTTTGTGGTGAACTCGAGAAAGATGCAGATGGTTACATGAAGATTATCAATGCAAGGACATTAGCTCAATTTGCTACAATTGTAAACAGTGGCAAGGGTACTATCAAAGCTCGTTTGTATGATGATATTGACATGTCTAATACAGAATATGCTGCTGCTGGTAATGCAACAGACGGATACACAGGTGAATTCGATGGTCAGTTCCATACTATCAGCAACTTGATTATAGACAATGATAAAAACTATCAGGGTCTGTTTAGTCTTATTGGTGATGGTGCTGTTATCAAGAACTTCGTTCTGGACGAGACCTGCTCTATCAGCGGTAATGCTTTCTGCGGTATTATTGGTGGTACTGTAAATGCCAGTGGAAAGATTTACATCACGAATGTTGGTAACGAAGGTACTGTAACTACTACCAACCAGAACGCTGCCGGTATCATCGGTGTTGATCAGGGTGGTTTAACGGATATGTTCATCACCAACTGCTGGGTAACTGGCGCAGTTAATGGTGGACGCGAGTCTGGTGCTATTTGCGGATATTCAAGCGCTAACTCTCTTGTTACTAATTGCTGGAGTACTGCTTCCATGCCACAAACGGCTATTTACAGTAGCGATTCGTTCACTCGTGGCGCTGCGAAAGTTGTCAACTGCTACGAGGCTGACATTCAGGATGTTGATCCCGACAAACAGCAGCACAACAAACCAATGGCAGAAGATAGCAGGACATATCTCGTTACTTCTGAGCAAGTTTCCAGTGGTGCACTTTGCTTTAATTTGAACGAAAATCAGTTCCGTAATCCTGCATGGTATCAGACTGTTGGTGAGGACGAGATGCCTTCTCCAAATCCTGCTCATGGTATAGTTATTGGCGGTGCAGAGCAGTATTTCACTGTTTTAAGTGATGATGATATTCCAAACGTTGCTTCTGCTATAGGTTCTTACGAGGAAGGACAGGCTAGCGCAGATAGCATCGCCACTCAGGCTTTGCTTGATGAGTGGAAGGCCGTAGCTGAGGTTCTTTCTCAGACAGAAACTATCCTTACCCTTGCCGATGCTTACGATTCTCTGAATGTAGTAAAGGCTGCTGTTGAGGAGAATATGGCTGTATATAAGGCATATATCAACAAGTGCGCTGAGATAAATAAGTTCTTGGAGGACGACAAGACTTTCTCTGGCAGCCTTCGTACTGCACTCGAGGCTTATCTCTCTGAGGACGGTGAGCCCGATGAAGACAATCCTCTCGGTACATACGTTTATATCGTCGAAAATCACGTTGCTACGGCCGAGGAAATAGAAGCCGAGATTACGCGTGTTGACGAGTGGTTGAAACTCGCTATTGCCGAGGATTATGTTCCTGGCACCGATGTCAGTTGGTTGATTCCCAACAGCGATTTTGCAAAGAAGAATGCAGATTCTTGGACAGGTGCCTGGTGTAATGACTTTGCTGATATTAAAGATGGAAACGGCAATGTAGTTGTAGGTGTTGAGGGTTGGAACAGAACTGGTGATATGTATCAGACTGTGGAACATATGAAGCCCGGTTACTACTTGGTAGGTTTGAGCGGAGCATTCCGTCCCAGCAACAACCGCTACAGCACTAACTATGTTGCTGGTGTATATGCCAATGGTATCTTCAACTACTTCCCCACTGTTATTGAAGACTATATTGCTGTTGCTGATGCGATGGATCAGATTAATTGCAACCTGAACGGTGAGGGTGCTCTGGATGTTCCCGTCTATAGTGATTTCGCCTCAACCGACGAAACCCAGGCTACACAGGCTGGCGCCTCATTGCTTGGTTATGCAGTTCAGGGTACATACGGAATGGCAATTGCTGCAAGTGCCAGTCGCTACCAGGCATATACCATTGCATACGTAGGTGAGGACGGCAAGCTCACTATCGGTATCAAGAGTCAGGGCACGAAGTATGCTGAGGACTGGACTGGATGGGGTCCCATCAAAGTGACTTATTGCGGAGAAGAGGCCGATGAGGCTCTCGGCACAGTACTCGAGAATATGAAGGCTCGTGCTGAATCTATCATCAACTACGAGGTTGGTAATGATATAAAAGATCCCTCAGCTACTCCTAACTTCCCTGCAGAACTCAAGGCATCTCTCGTGAAGGCAGTTAATGATATTGACGCAGCAGAAGATGTCCAGGCTAAGGCAGAACTTGCAAAGCAGTTCTCTGACCTCTTCCAGGCTGTTTACGATGGTAAGCGTGCTTATGCCGATCTCTATAATCTTGCAATAAAAATTGATGCTATTGAAGGTGGAAACCTGCCTTTGGCAGAAAAGGATGGTGCAGGCGAATGGTTCGAGATCGGCGAGACTGTATTTGGCGATGACTTCTTCGAGGCTTCTCAGGATATGCTTGAAGCATTTGTTAATGGTTCTTACAGCACGGAAGAAGCTTTGAGTCCTGCTCTAGCATTGACTGCTAAGCAGGCAGAGGCTATAGCTACTATCGTACCCGAAAAGGATGAGGAAGGCTATTACCTTATCTCTAATCCCAAGCAGTTCGTTGCTTATCGTTCTCTCTTCCTTAATGGCGACTACTCTATCAAGGCTAAGCTCACGGAAGATATCGATATGACGGGCATTGCTATGCAGCCATTCGGCAACAACACCTTGGGAACTGACGATAAGGGTATTAACTTCAATGGAGTACTTGATGGTCAGGGCCATGCTTTGGATAATGTTTATATCAAGTACATGGGCGGACGTGGTTGTGCATTGTTCTATGAGTTGAGTAACGCAACTGTCAAGAATCTGAAGTTGACAGGTGAATACTACGGTGACATGCAGCGTATGGGCGGTCTTACTCGCTATACATCAGGTGCTACTAATATCGAGAACTGCGAGATTGCCGTTGTCCTGCACAATGATATCGCAGGCGATGCTACCAGTGGCGGTATCACCGGTTGTAGCAGAGGTGGTGGTAATGTTTATGTAACCAACTGTATTGTCAACTGTACTATCATCGCCAAGAATGCTACTTCTTTTGGTGGTATTTGTGGTTGGCGTGATGGTAACCTCACCCTTACGAATGTTCTGGTTCTCTCTCAGTACGATACTGCTCCAGAGCCCGATTCATATCCTACAGATATGCTTTCACGTAATGGATGTACAGTAAATAATGTTTACTATGCAGAGCGTAGTTTCGTTCCGGGTGCTATTGCTCGCGGTACAGCGGCAACAGATGCTCAGCTTGCAAGTGGTGAGATTTGTTATAAGTTGAACGGCGATAAGCAAGACGTAAATTCAGTCTGGTTCCAGACAATAGGCGAGGATGCAAATCCTGTTCTGGACAAGACGCATAAGATGGTTATCTATGACGAGGTTCTTGGCTATCATAACCCGACAAAGGATGAGGAGGATGCTATTGACAACCTCATTCCAACTCTCTCCACAGGTGACGGAGCTATATACAATCTGGCTGGCCAGCGTGTAAGTAAGGCTCGGAAGGGTATCTACATCCAGGATGGCAAGAAGGTATTGTTTAGGTAGTTTCTGATTCAATCTATACGTAAGAAGAGGGGAGTTTCGACTTCCCTCTTCCTTTTTTCTGTAAAGCCAAAGGAAGTCGCAGGTTAAATAATTTTTGTGCTCTAGTTAAGGAAAAATATTTTCCTCGTTGGGGGAAAAAAACTATCTGCCACTTTTTTTCTTTTGTTGTCATCTTTTGTTTGCATAATATGCTTGTTATACCAAAAAACCTCAAAAAAAATTTGCGGCAATATGAATATTACTTATCTTTGTGAGCCATAACCCCGAAAACTGACAATTTATTAACATAATTTATTAACTATTATTATTAACCAATTAACATTTCTTTCAATGAGTAAGAAACTACTTCACATGTGTTTGATGACCATCATGATGGTTTTCAGCATGTCTGTGTATGCGCTCAACAAAGTTGATGATGTGTACCAGATTGGAACGGCGGATGACTTGAAGGCATTTGCCGAACTCGTTAATGGTGGTGAGGCTTATGCCAATGCTGTTCTGACGGCAGACATTGACAAAGGCGCTGACGGAACTATGATAGGCAAGGACGGCCTTGACTATCAGGGAACTTTCGACGGCCAGGGTCACACCATCACAATCAACCTGTTCTCTTCGGGTAAGGAGGGAACGGCACTCTTCCGTAATACAGGTATACATGCTATCGTGCAGAATCTGAAGGTGCAGGGTGAAATTACCACCGACCAGAAGCTTGCTGCAGGTATTGCTGTATGGAACAGCGGTATCATCCGCGGTTGTTATGTGGATGTCTCTGTAAAAAGTTCCTTTATTGGTGACGCTACCCATGGAGGTGTTGTTGCTGTGGGTTATGGAGGAACTCTTGTCGAGAACTGCTTGGCAAAGTTTGTTATTAATGGTGCAACCACCCAGAACTGCGGTGGTATAGTTGGTTGGGCAGACGGTCCTGTCAACATCGTAAACAGCCTTGTTATTAGCGATGGTAGCAATTTCGATCTCAACAATGGCGGTAGTAACAATATTGCCCGTAACGATGGAAATATTCGCGTTTTGTCAGATCTTTCCAAGTACAAATCCGATTCATACGCTAATCGTCCTGCAGGTGCTAACTATAATAACTATGTAACCAAACAGTGGGGAACCAATAAGGCTACAAGTGTTGTTCCTTATGCAGACCTTGCTGACGGTAAGATCTGCTATCAGCTGAATACCGACCAGAGCCGCATAGCATGGGTTCAGCGTATCGGCACAGATCCCTTCCCTGTTCCTGCTGCATTTGGCACTGGTCAGGTTTATGCTTCTGCAGCTACTGATTGTAGCGGAATAGCTGACGGCCTTACCTACAGTAACACTCCAAGCAATGCTGTAGTGCCTAAGCACGACTTCGATAAGTATGGTATCTGTCAGGGTTGCGGCTGTTTCGATTTCCATATGTTCGAGTTCGACGACCCGACAAAGTTCAACCAGGCTGACAGGTCTATATCAATCAGCAGCATAGATGATATTTATCTGGCAGAAGGCTGGAATCGTGTTGCCAATGGTTTCAAGCTCAACATGAAGTTGATGAATGATCTTGAAATCAAAACAGACGGCCAGTTGATCTTTACTGATGGAGGTAATATCGGCAGTGATTTTGATGGACAGGGTCATACCCTTACCATCGAGATGGATAACATCACTGTTAACAATGCATCCTTCTTCCCCAACATGACTGGTGTTTTCGAGAACGTTATCATGCACGGCTCGATTACAACAAGCGGTCAGTATGCAGGATCTGTCACTTCTCACACAAAAAGCGACAATGTGATTATTCGCAATGTCTTCTCGGATGTTGAAGTTAATTGTAGCAGAGATGGTGATAATACTTCAGCAGGTATAATTGGTGTGGCAGATTCAAAGGCTCAGTTGGAGAATGTTATCTATGCAGGTAGCGTCAATGGTGTGGAAGGAGGAAATACCCAGTGTCTTGCAGGTATCTGTGGATGGTCAGCCGGCCAGGTTTACCTTACCAACTGTGCTTTCCTTGGTACACTTCAGAATGCGACTGGTGATTCTAAGACCATTTCCCGTAATCCCAGCAACATTACCTGTAAAAATGTTTATCTTGGTGAGTCTTTCGGTTTTGACGATGAGGCCAAGGTTACACTTATTGAGAATCCCGATGATATCACTAACGGTGCCCTTGCATACGCTCTGAACGGATACAAGGGTGGGGAAGAGCGTTTCTATCAGAAACTTGGAGAGGATGACTATCCTATGCCCGTCAAGAAGGAGGGAGCCCTTGTTTATGTGGTTTCGTCAGAATATCGTTGTGACGGTCAGCCTATGGGCGATCCTATATATAGTAATACTCCTTCTTCCGATGTTGAACTACCCCCTCACCAGTATGAGGAAGGTTTCTGTGTCGTTTGTAACGACTTGCTGGAAGACTATATGACTCCCGTTGACGGCTGGTTCGACATCAGCAGACCTGACCAGCTTGTATGGTGGACCAACTATGCCGCCAAGCATCTGGATGTCAGTGCCCGTCTGACAGCCGACATTGATATGGACGGCTATTGCAAGCGTTGGGCCAATGTAGGTACAGAGGGTGCTCCATTCTATGGCAACTTCGATGGTCAGTTCCACACCATCAGCAACCTGGTTATTGATCATCATACTGATAACGGTGTAGGTCTTATCGCCGTTATGAACAGTTTGCCTTCAAAGGGCTTTGGCGGTCTCAGTGATGAGGAGGCCCGCAATGCAGAAGGTGTATATATTAAGAATGTAACGCTCGACGAGAGCTGCTCACTCCTCGGCCGCGGTTATGTAGCCCTGGTAGGTATGACTGCTCCCTGGGCAGGTCATGTCAATATCAAAGGCGTCATGATGTGCGGTGATGTAACAGCTGACGGCGGTCCTAACGCAGCCGGTGTATTCGGCTGTGTGATGGGATCTGCATGTCATGTAACCATCGACAACTGCGGTATGGTAGGCAACGTTTACGGTCCTAAGGAGAACGGCTCATTCTCTGGCTGGTTAGGTGACTGGGCCGAGGTAACCAACTGCTTTGCTGTCGGCTCAGTTGAAGGTATCGAGAATGAAGGCCGCTACTTTGCCCGTTACGGCAATGGCCGCGTTAACGACAATATCAAGAACTGCTATGCCCGCTTTGGTACTCAGGAACATGTAGGTATCGTAGGTGAGGCTGATTTTAAGTCTGGAGCCCTTGCCTGGAAGGCCAACGGCAATCAGTTCCGTACAGGTTACTGGTATCAGAACCTTGACGAGGATGCATATCCTTTTGCAGATCCCTCTCACGGAACCGTTATCTATGCTGCAGAGCAATACTTCTCTGTTGCCGATGAAGGTGATCTGGGTGAAGTAAGTGCTGCTATCCAGGCCTATGAAGAACTGGCACTTGAGGAGACTATTGCTACTCAGTCATTGATTGAAGAGTTCAGGGATAAACTGGAGGCATTGGATGATGCTACCACTATCCTGGAGTTTGCCGATGCTGTTGACTCTGTTAATGTCAAGAAGTCTGCCGTAGCTGACAATGCTGTTGTATATAAGGCTTACATCGACAAGTGCGAGGAGACAAAGATCAGATTGAAGAATGACGACAGCTTCAGCGGTTCACTTCGTGAGGCTCTCGAATATTACCTCCTGGAGAATGATGAGCCAGACGACTACAATGCTCTTGGTACCTACGAGTACATAAAGGAAAATCATACCGCTACTGCCGAGGAAATTGCTGCCGAGACAGAGCGAGTTATCAAGTGGCTGGGCGATGCCATTGCCGAAGACTATGTTCCTGGTACTGATGTCAGCAGCCTGATTCCCAACTATGACTTCAGCAAGAAGAACGAGAACTGGACCGACGGTTGGAGTACTGGTTTAGGCCAATCTCAGGACGAAGAAACAGGCACCACCTATTATGGTGTTGAGGCTTGGAACGCAACTGGTGATATGTATCAGACAGTAGAGGGCATGAAGCCTGGCTATTACCTGATTGCCACCAACGGAGCCTTCCGTCCCAGCAACAACCGCTATAGCACCAACTATGCTGCCGGTATCTATGCCAACGGTGTATTCAACTACTTCCCTGCAGTTAACGAGGATATCATAGCAGTTGCCGATACAATGGATCAGCAGAACTGCAACCTGCACGGCGCAGGTGCTCACGACCTGGCTATCTATGATGACGGTTACTCAACTAACGATGAGGCTGGTGCCACGCTTGTTGGTTACGCTGTTCAGGGCGAGACTGGTATGGCCATTGCTGCTAAGGCTGGCCGCTACCCGGTTTACACCATTGCAAACGTAGGCGAGGACGGTAAACTTACTATCGGTATCAAGAACCCCGGTACGAAGTACGACAGTGACTGGACCGGTTGGAGTGCCCTGAAGGTTACTTACTGCGGTGATGACGAAGAGAAGGTTAGTGCTGCTCTGGATAATGTACTCGAGAATATGATGGCTCGTGCAGAGAGCATCATGAACTACGTATATTCCAATGAAAATGTTGCCGCAGGTCCCAATTACCCGCAAGAACTTAAGGAAAGTCTGGAAGCTATTATCGCACAGGCAGGATCTGCAGAAACCATCGTAGCCAAGGCTGAGGTAGCTGCTGCATTCTCCGATATCTTCCAGAATATATATGAGGGTAAGCAGGCTTACATTAAACTCTATAACACAGCCGCTTCTTTTGAAGCCTTCGAAGGTGAAAACTTGCCTTTGGTTGAAAAGGATGTTGAAACTGGCGAATGGATTGAGACCGGAGAGATGGTATTTACGGATGACGAGACAGCTGTCTTCTATGATGTTATTGCGGAACCTTTGTATGATGCGTACTACAGTGGTTCTTATAGCACAGAGGAGGCGCTGAATCCTGAACTCTTGAACAACAATATTGTAAAGGCAGTTCTTCCTGCTCAGGACGAGGAGGGTTTCTATCTCATCGGTACCCCCAAACAGCTTGTAGCTTTCCGTGCTATCTCAACAGAAGTTGATTATAAAGTGAAGGCTAAGCTTACAGCCGACATTGACATGGCCGGTGTCGGAATGCAGCCAATCAACAGAAGCGATTATAGCTTCCGTGGTGTATTCGATGGACAGGGACATGCTCTTAGCAATGTATACATCCTTAATAACGCAGAGCGTACTGGTCTGTTCAATACATTGGACGGCGCCACCGTCAAGAACCTGAAGCTGACCGGTGAATACTTCAGCGACCAGAAGTTCATGGGTGGTATTGCCGGTTATACTTACAATGCTCGCATCGAGAATTGTGATGTTGCTGTTACCATCAACTCATTAAGACCTGCAGATGAAAATGGTAATCCACAGGACGGAACACACGGCGGTCTAATTGCCAACAATGCCGGTGACGGTACCGTTGTTGAGAACTGTCTTATTAACTGTGCTATTCTGGGCGAGAACACCCACTCTTGTGGTGGTGTCTGCGGTTGGTCCGGTTCTAAGATGACTATCAACAATACCCTTGTTCTGTCTTCTAACTACACTGTTAAAACGGACAATGGCAATACGATTAGCCGTAATCCGGATAACTGTACCACAAATAATGTGTTCTATGTGACACAGTTTGGCGATGCTAAGGGAACAAAGGCAACTGAGGAGCAGTTGGCAAGCGGTGAAATCTGCTGGAAGCTCAACGGCGAGAAGGGCGAGGATGCTCATTGGTTCCAGTCATTGGGTAATGATAAGACTCCTCATCTGTTTGAAGGCAGTCTGGTATGGAAGGATGGAGACGAGTACCTCAACAGCCGTCCTAACGTACAGTTGAATGCTTTCGCCTCTAATCTGAGTACAGCTACCAATGCTAATCAGGTTATTATTGCCTACACCCTGAATGCTGAGGCTAAGAGCGGTGCCATCAACTTCTATGCTGGCGAAGAGCTGAAGTACTCTCACGTTCTGAAGGGTGGCGACTTGATGGCAGGCGGTCACGAGGTTGCTATCGATAACAGCCTGCTGAATGCCGCAGCCGGTACGAAGATGACTTATGCAATCGACATCACTGGTATTGGTACAAAAACACCTGTCAAGATAGGCGAGGGATACAAGGTTAACTCTCCTTATGGTCTTGCCATTAACAATGCTCCTGCCAGCGCAGGCTTCGGTCAGATTTATGTAGCCGAGTCTCGTCCTTTGGAGAAGGGTGAAGGTACCATCGCTGAGCAGAAGCCCGGTGCTCTGTTTGCTTTCGATGCTAACTTCCAGCCTGTCAATGCCCTGGATGGCACACCTGGTTTCTATGGTGGTCTCGATATTCAGGACAACAAGAACATACTGAGCATCTCTGGCGATTACAAGTTCGATTTGAAGAATGTACGTGTCAGCAAGGATGGTCGTCTGTTCATTGCCCGTGCTTCTGGTAACTCTGCCAGCTCTGTATGGGAGGCTGACCCTGCCGACCTGAACAAGCCTTGGACTCCTGTCTTCACGGGCGGTGAGCTGAATGCTGCAACAGGTATCGTAACCGTTAATGGTGAGGAGCAGAACCGTCCCGCTGTTGCTTTGGCAGTTGAGGGTGAGGGCGAGAACCTCAAGCTTACTGTTCTGGGTGCTCAGCGTTCTAACGGTAAGGAGAACTTCTCTGACTACAAGTGCTTCACTTATAACCTTGGTACAGCAACTTCTTGGACTGGCGCTCCCAGCAGCGTTTACGAGCCTCTCACAGGTCAGTTCGCCATTACTCCTGCTCACGTAGGTATTGCAGCTGATAACCTTGGCGGTCTGTGGTTCGAGCAGTATCCCAATACCGTAAGCGAGGAGACCCCTGCCCTGAAGCATTTCAATGCTCAAGGTATCGAGGATTATAGCAATATCTCTACCAGCACTCACGGCGAGGCTATTGCTATTAGCGAGGATGGTAATATTCTTGCAGTTCCTATGGGTAACAACAAGGTGATTATCTACGAGACAACCTACGTTCCTCTGGCAAATGGCTTAATCTATCTGGATGCTAAGTACAATATCAGTGTTACTGAAAGCCAGATTACAGGTATGGCATTCGACTATGCTAATAACTTGTACATTACCTCAAGTGCCAGCAAGACCCTGAACCGTTACGCTATTCCTTCTTTCACTGGCAACAAGCGCATTACTCCTGCTCGCGAAGGCTTCGTGGTAGGTACCGAGAGCGGCGATCCCGATGGAATTGAGAACGTTAACGATAACGCTAACGCTAACAACGGAGCTATATACAATATGGCTGGCCAGCGTGTAAGCAAGGCTCAGAAGGGTATCTACGTAGTGGATGGCAAGAAGGTTGCAACGAAGTAAAAGAAGAGCTGAAGTGTCTGCGAAGTAGCAGATACCCCGATAATGTTTTAATTAGGCCTCTTCCCCCATAAAGGGAAGGGGCTTTTTTGGTGTCCTTCGATTTACATAATGTAACATATTTTGGCATTTTTTGTAGAAAAAGTTTTGCACGTAAATATTTTTCGCTATTTTTGCATTATAACACTATGTTGTTTAACCTTATTTATTAATATTATTAAAACTACATTCTATGAGCAAAAGACTACTTACCGTATGTCTGACAGCCATCATGATGGTTGTTGGCGTGTCTGCGTATGCACTCGACAAAGTCGGGAATGTATATCAGATTGGTACGGCAGCTGACTGGGAGGAGTTTGCTGCACTCGTGAATGGTGGTGAGTTCACAGCCTGTGCCGAGCTGACAGCCGACATTGACTTGGGCCTGAATCCTACAATGATAGGCAAAAACGACAACAGCCAAGCCTATCATGGAACTTTCGACGGCAAGGGCCACACCATCAAAATCAACATGTATCCAGAGGACAACTACGGGGCCATCTTCCGCTATGTCGGTTGGCGCGCTGTTATCCAGAACCTGAAGGTTGAGGGAACGATTAACTCAGCTTACAAGTTTGCTGCAGGTATTGCAGGACGTGTCAGGGGTACTATTCGCAACTGCTGGGCCGATGTTAAGATTATCAGCACAGTTCCTGGTGGAGATGGCACTCATGGTGGTCTTGCCGCTACTTGCACTAATGGTACTATTATCGAGAATTGTCTGGTAAAGGTCATCATCGATGGTGGAGTAACCCATAGCTGTGGTGGTGTAATTGGCTGGGCGGATTCTAATCCTAATATCGTAAACTGTCTGGTTATCAACGATGGAAGCAACTTTAATCTTAGCGATGGCACCAGCCGAAACATCTGCCGTAACGATGGCAAGGTTCAGGTTGTTGACCTCGGAAAGTATAATCAGGACAGCTACAACAATCGTCCAGGTCCTTCTTGTTATAACAACTATGTCACCAATAACTGGGGCGGCAGCAACCCATCTGTAACGGTTGTGCCACTTGCAGACCTTGCAGACGGTAAAATCTGTTATCAGTTGAACAACGACCAGAGCAGGATTGGATGGGTTCAGCGAATAGGTATAGATC
Organism: uncultured Prevotellaceae bacterium; assembly: GCA_946619915.1. Lineage (GTDB taxonomy): Bacteria > Bacteroidota > Bacteroidia > Bacteroidales > Bacteroidaceae > Physcousia. The sequence goes on from CAMOMP010000040.1 coordinate 12,719, forward strand.
CATTCCCTGTTCCTGCTCCGTTCGGTAGCGGGCGGGTTTATGCTTCGGTTCCTACAGATTGTAACGGTAAGGCTGACGGCGAGATCAGTTACTCTAACAGTGGCGTTGATCAATCGGAAAAGCATGAGTTTGACAAGTACGGCATCTGTACCAAGTGTGGTTTATACGATTTCCATTACTTTGATCCGGACGATCCTACGAGGTTCGACCCTATCAGCAGATCTATTCTTATTGGCAGTAAGGAGGAAGTTGACCTTGCAGAGGGTATGAGCCGTATTGTTAATGGTTTCAAACTTCACATAAGGATGGTCAACGATATCGAGTATATTGCAGAGCCTGGTCACTTTATTTTCAACACCAACGACTGGACAGAAGGTAACTTCGACGGCGGAGGTCATGAACTTACCATAGAGATGACTGAGATGGGCAACAACGCTGCTCTTTTCCCACAACGTCACTATGGTACTGTAGAAAACCTTATCATGCATGGTAGGATTGAGACAAACGGCATGTACTGGGGCTCTATCTCAAATGATAGCTATGAGTCTGCTGTCCGGAATGTATATTCTGACATTGACTTTGTTTCCAGTCATGTTGGTGATAATACCGCCGGCGGTTTCTTTGGAATGATACGTACAGCAAAGAATATAGAAAACTGTATCTATGCTGGTACTATCACTTTACCAGGTACAGAAAAAAATGCTAAATGTGCGCGTGTTGGTGGTTTTGCAGGCTGGACACATGCAAAATCCCTTTTTAGGAATTGTGCTGTCACGGGCCGCATCATTGGAGCCGGCAATGAAACATTGCAAAGCGAAACAGAAAATTCCGGCAATATTGCCCGTAACTATGCTAACGTTGTCTGCGAGAATGTATATGTTGTAAATCCCATAACAGGAAGGGATATTACGGATCAGGACAAATATACAGTATACGATAATGGTGAGGACGGCATTGCTTCTGGTGAGCTTGCTTACTTCATGAACGGCAAGAAGGATGGGGTAGAGCGCTTCTATCAGAGGATTGGAGTTGATGACTATCCTGTTCCTGTACCAAGAGAGGGGGGCAAGGTCTATGTTAATACAAAAAATTACTTGTGTAATGGTACTCCTCTAGATGCAACCTATCAGAATACGTATGCTGGCGAGCCTAATTTCCCTCCTCATCATTTTGTTGAAGGTATCTGCGACAACGTTGTCGGTACAGACCCCATAACGGGTGAGGATATCCTTTGTGGAGCGCTGCAGGAGAACTATGCTCCCCTGGTTGATGGCTGGTATGAAATCAGTACACCTGCACAGTTCATCTGGTGGAGTAAATGGGCCTCTAAACATCTGGATGCAAGTGCTAAGCTGACAGATGACATAGATTTGGAAGAATATCAGGAAATAGCGGATGTCTACATCAAAAAGGCAGGTGAAGATCCTGTTCCATACGTCTGGCCAGATAACAAACCAGTGTACTGTACCAGGGGTTTTGAGCAGGTAGGTAGTGAGTTTGCTCCCTTCTATGGTTGCTTTGATGGTCAGTGCCATACAATCAGTCATCTCAATATTTATCTGCCCGGAAAGCGTGGTGTAGGTCTTATCAGTGTTATGAACAGTCAGCCTGATGATAAATTGGGAGAACGAAATCTCACTGCCGATCAGGCTCGTGCAGAAGAAGGCGTATATGTCAAGGATGTTGTACTGGACGAGACTTGTTCTATCTACGGTGGCGGTTATACTGGTATTGTAGGTATGACATCCAATTGGGGAGGCCATATCACCATTAAAGGCTGTATGAACCTTGGTAATGTACTTGTTGATGCAGGTACAAACGGTGCTGGTATTTTTGGTTGCGCAATGGGATCAAGTTGTCGTGCTACTATCAACGCCTGCGGAATGATAGGTGATATACATGTTATTAATGATACTCATAAAGAGAATGGTTCATTCTCAGGCTGGTTAGGTAGCTATGCAGAGGTAACAAACTGCTTTGCATTGGGTACAGTAGATTATATGGATGCTAATCGTGGCTTTGCACGTCACGCAGAAAGCAATCAGGTTGTTGTTAAGAACTGCTATGCACTGGATGGCGCAGGTATCGTTCAGAAAAACTATGATGGAAAAGCAGAGGATGTAAGCTTCGTAACCAAGGAAGACCTTGCAACAGGTAAAATCACATGGAAAGCAAACGGAAGCCAGTTCCGTGATCCTGTATGGTATCAGACTCTTGACGAGGATGATTATCCTTATCCTTTCTCTACCCATGGTGTTATTATCTATGCTGCAGAGGAGTATATGGCTATTACAGATGAGACTTTACCATCGGTTGCCTCTGTTATTTCAGCTTATTACACCGAGAAGTATGGGAATACGATAGCCTACCAGAATACTCTCACTGCATTGGAGGAGAAACTGGAAGAGTTGAATCAGTCAGAGGATGTTCTTGCTTTGGCAGATGCTTTGGATTCTGTATATGTTGCAGAGAAGGTTGTTAAAGCCAGCGAAGAGGTGTACAAGAAGTATCAGAGAAAGTGTCAGGAGGTGAAAGACTACCTGGATAGTCACGATGACTTTGCAGGTGAAGACCGTGACGCATTGGAGTCTTATCTGGAAAATGATTACGTGGAGATTATAGAGAACCACGAACTTGCCGACTCCCTGATAGAGAAGGAGGCAATTCGCGTGAGTGACTGGTTGGACCTGGCTATTAAGAATGGTTATATCGCAGGTACCGAGGTAACGAATCTTTTTGTAAATGCAGACTTCCACAACGACTTTAAGGACGGTTGGAAATCGAGCATGAACAAGTGGGCAACAGACCGCAGCAGTGTATCTATTGGGGATAAGACGTTCTATGGTTCTGAGGCATGGAATACCAAGTTCGATATGCACCAGACCGTTAAGGATTTGAAACCCGGTTACTATCTGGTAGGTGTTCAGGGTGCATTCCGTCCCAGCAATAATCGCTACCTCTATAATTATGCAGCTCAGGTTTATGCTAACGATAATGTAAACTATCTGCAGACTGTAATCGAGGACTACGTTGAGAAGGCAAATGCTATCAACGGAGAGAATGTTTACATCAATCAGATAGGTGGTGGCAACACTACTTATGATTTGGCCATCTACGATGATTATTACTCTACCGATGCATCAAATGGTGCCGATACTCTCGGTTATGCTGTTCATGGTCCTTCTGGTATGGCCGTTGCAGGATATGCAGGTCGTTATTTTAACTACACCATTGCCAAGGCCGAAGGCGACAGCCTGACCATTGGTCTCTGCAACCCAGGTACCAACTATGGTAATGACTGGACAGGCTTCTCATCCTTCAAGATTGTATATGCTGGCGAGGGGGAAGAGGCTGAGAAATATATCGACGTGGCTCTGGAGAGCATGGTGGCCCGTGCAAATGCTATTATCGAGAAGTACAGAGACGAGGACTTGATCGACAGAATGCCAGATGAGGCTATGTCTCCTAGCTATCCTGAGGAGTTGAAAGAGACGCTGTTGGCTGCTATTGCTGCTGCCGATGGAGCTCAGGGCGTAGAGGGTAAGATGAAGGCTGTAGAAAACCTGAGCCAGTTGTTCAAGGAATTCTATGAGGCTCGTCAGGCTTATCTGGCACTTATTAATTCTGCTCATCTTCTTGATGACATCTTGGTTCAGAACTTGTCCCTGGTTGAGAAGGATCCTGTTTCCAATGAATGGATTGCGAATGGCGAGCACCTGATAAACGATGCTGATGTAGATGTCATTGAAAATCTCTCTATGGATTTGTATGATATATATTATGGTGGTACTTATACTACAGAACAGGCTCGTGAGGCCAAGATTCTTGACATTCCTATTCTTAAGGAACTTATTCCTACTCAGGACGAAGACGGTTATTACCAGATCTTTACTCCTAAGCAGTTTGTTACCTACCGTACAATTGCCGGTGAACGCGATGCATATGCCAAGGCTAAGCTTATGAACGATGTTGATATGACTGGTATTGCCATGGCTCCTATTGGTCATAATAAGTCTGGCGAGAATGCTGTTCATATCTATCGTGGTGTACTCGATGGTCAGGGACATGCGTTGAACAATGTCTATATCGATGAGCAGTATACAGATGATCCAGCTTCGTTGTTCTACGAGTTGAAGAGTGCTACGGTTAAAAACTTTAAACTGACAGGTGAATATTTCAACACCCAACAAAGAAAGTTCATGGGTGGTCTTACACGTTGGACATCCGAGAACTCTACTATCGAGAACTGTGAAATTGAGGTTGTAATGCACTCCTTCATCGAGGGTGACGGTACTCACGGTGGTGTTGTAGGTATTGCTGATGCTGGTACTGTAATTAATAACTGTGTTGTCAACGTTACGATGATTGGCGAAAGTGAGAACGCAACTACTAACTGCGGTGGTGTTGTTGGATGGGCAAATAAGACTCCCACTATTAGCAACACTTTGATTCTATCTCAGTTCCAGAATATCGCCAAGGGTGACAACTCTAACGTAATTGGACGTAACGGCTTCACGGCAAATAATGTGTTCTATGCAGAGCGCAGCAATCCAGGCTTCGATACCGGCGGTACACTGGCAACTGAAGAGCAGTTGGCAAGCGGCGAAATCTGCTGGAAGCTGAATGGCTCTAAGGTTGAGGATGCTCACTGGTTCCAGAAGATAGGTACGGATGCTACACCTCATCTGTTTAGCGGAAATGTGGTATGGTACTCTGACGGTGAGTACGTGAATCGTCGTCCTAACGTTCAGCTCAATGCCTTTGCCTCTAACCTGAGCTCTGCTACCAATGCTGATCAGGTGATCATCGCTTACACTCTGAATGCTGAGGCTAAGAGCGGTGCCATCAACTTCTATGCTGGTGAAGAGTTGAAGTACTCTCATGTACTGAAGGGTGGCGACCTGATGGAAGGCGGTCATGAGATTGCTATCGAAAACAGCCTGTTGAATGCTCCTGCAGGTACCAAGATGACCTACGAACTGGATATTACGGGTATGGGTGTTAAGACTGCCACGAAGGTAGGCGACAGCTACAAGGTATGGGGCCCCTACGGAATGGCTATCAACAACAATCCTGCCAGCAAGGGCTTCGGTCAGATTCTTCTAGCAGAGTCTTATCCAACAGCTCCGAATAACACTAAGTACATCTCTGGCAAGAAGAATGGTGCTATCTTCGCATTCGATGCTAACTTCCAGCCCATCAATTCAATCGATGGTACTCCTGGCTTCTATGGCGACGTGCCAAACGCAGCTGAAGAACCTCTTGTAATTTCAGGCACCTACAAGTTCGACTTCAAGGATCTCCGCTTCACAGAGGACGGACGTCTCTTCGTAGCTCGTGCTTCTGGTACTACCAACAGTTCTGTATGGGAAATCAATCCCGAGGACTTGAACGAGCCTTGGAAGCCTGTCTTCACAGGTGGAACATTGGATGAGGCTACTGGTATTACATACGTAGGTGAAGTTGAACAGAATCGTGCAGCTCTCAGCCTGGCATTCGAAGGAAAGGGTGCAGACCTGAAGATGTATGTTCTGGGTGGCCAGCGCAGCGATGGCGGAAACAATGCTTCAGACTACAACTGCTCTGTTTACAACCTGGGTACTGCAACAGAATGGACAGGTGCCCCTTCTGCAGTCTTTGAGCCACTCAACGGTCAATATACCTATTCTTCACAATATGTTGGCATCCACGAGGATGGTCAGGGCGGTCTCTGGTACATCCAGCATGTAAGTTCTCCTTCTGCAGAATATCCTATTCTCAAGCATTACAATACTGCAGGCGTAGAGGATTATAGCCAGGCTAACTCAGGCCGTAATGGAGCAAGAATGGCATTTACCTCAGATGGTAAGTATATTGCTATGCCAAATGGTAGTGGCTCGGTTATTATCTATCAGAAAGACTATGTTCTTTTGGAGACTGGTAAGATTCAGCTGACTCCGAAGCAGATTATCTCTGTCAGCGAGACCTCCATTACAAGCTTGGCATTCGACTATGCTAATAACCTGTATGTTGCTTCTGCCGGAAGCGAGACCTTCAGTCGCTACGCTATCCCCAGCTGGAATGACAATAAGTGTGTTACTCCTGCTCCTGAGGGCTTCGTAGTAGGTACAGAGAGTGGCGATCCCGATGGAATCAAGAGCCTCACCCCAGCCCTCTCCGAAGGCGAGGGAGCTATATACAATATGGCTGGCCAGCGCGTAAGCAAGGCTCAGAAGGGTATCTACATCCAGGATGGCAAGAAGGTTGCAACTAAGTAAAAGCCCCCTCCGACTCCCCCTTTGGGGGAGAGGAGGTAGCGGACAATGAATAAAAAGTAGAGGGGAACATCACAGGATGTTCCCCTCTACTTTTGTTATCGGTTAAGGGTTAGAGAAATACTTATAAATTTATATAACATTCCTCTGGCCTCTCACTCTCTCCCCCAAAGGGGGAGTTGGAGGGGGCTTATTTATTCAAACTCCAACTGAAGCCGTCTTTGGTATCTTTTACTTCGAAGCCTAAGGCTGCCAGGTCATCGCGTATCTTATCGCTCAGTGCCCAGTTCTTCTCGGCCTTAGCCTGCTGACGCTGTTCCAGCAGCATGTTTACTACGGCACCGAAGGCATCCTCGCGAGCCTTGTTGCTGTTGCCCGTATCCTCCTTCAGACCTAAGATATCGAAGGTAAAGGTGCTGAACAGTTGCAACAGAGCTTCTGTTACCTCAGGCTTGATGCTTGCCTTCTTGTCGATAAGGGTATTTATCACACGGCAAGCGTCGAAGAGGTTGCTGATAACGATGGGGGTGTTCAGGTCATCGTTCATTGCCTCGTAGAGCTTCTCACGCAGTTCATCTACGTATTGTTGCTCAATCCAAGGCATTCCCTTCACCTTCTGACCCTCCTGTAAGCGCTTCAGGTTCTTGTAACCTTCCATCAGGCGGGTAAAGCCTTTCTCAGAAGCTTGTAAAGCTTCGTTACCGAAATCAACAGTGCTGCGGTAGTGAGCCTGCAGGATGAAGAAACGGATGGTCATGGGGCTGTAGGCCTGCTGCAACAAGGGGTGACTGCCGTCAAAGAACTGGGGCAGGGTGATAAAGTTGTTGTAGCTCTTACCCATCTTCTTGCCATCGATGGTAATCATGTTGTTGTGCATCCAGTAATGAACCATCTGGTCGCCCTGACTAGCTACGGCCTGTGCTATCTCACACTCGTGATGGGGGAAGATAAGGTCCATGCCACCGCCATGGATATCGAAGTGGTTGCCCAGATACTTGCGTCCCATAGCCGTACACTCGCAGTGCCAGCCGGGGAAACCGTCGCTCCACTGGCTCTTCCAGCGCATGATGTGCTCGGGCTGGGCAGCTTTCCATAGGGCAAAGTCAGCCTGGTTCTTCTTCTCGCCCACACCGGCCAGTTCACGACTGGCATCCTTGATGTTCTCCAGATCGCGACCAGAAAGGATTCCGTACTTATGGTCTTTGTTGTATTTCTCTACATCGAAATAGACGCTGCCGTTACTCTCATAGGCGTAGCCATTCTTCAGAATCTGATCTACCAACTCCTGTTGTTCCATGATGTGCCCCGTGGCATGAGGCTCGATGCTGGGGGGCAGACAGTTCAGTGCTGCCATTGCATCGTGGAAGCGGTTGGTGTAGTACTGAGCTACCTCCATAGGCTCCAGCTGTTCCAATCTTGCCTTCTTGGCAATCTTGTCCTCACCTTCGTCGGCATCATGCTCCAGGTGGCCCACATCCGTAATGTTACGTACATAGCGCACCTTGTAGCCTATGTGCTGCAGGTAGCGGAAAAGGATGTCGAAGGTGATGGCAGGACGGGCATGACCCAGATGGGCGTCGCCGTAAACTGTGGGGCCGCACACATACATACCCACTCTGCCTGGGGTGAGCGGGCGGAAGAGCTCCTTCTGTCTGCTCAGCGTGTTATAAATGAATAATGCTTGTTCCATGATTTCTACGGATATGTCTCCAATTCGGGTGCAAAAATACGAAAATTTCGAGTAAGTGAGAGCATAATAAATGTATTTATTCTGTCCAATGTGGAAATTTATCCAATAAGTGAGCGAAAAGCATAGGAAATGCCTGATATGTTTTTTGGGGGGACGTATGGATAAAACATTTTAGACCTAAGGAAAAAACATCCTACTACGGTATTAAAAACTATTTTCAAGCCTTGAAAATATATAACCAAACCTTGAAAATATATAACCAAGCTTTGAAAATAAATTTTCAAGCCATGAAAATAGTTTTGGGAGGCGAGTTGGAATGTTTTATGCGGGGGATAAAATCTTTTTATCCCTCACCACTCACAAATGCCCCCCCCCTCTTAAAGGCTTCAATTGAACGAGGCTTAAAAATAATTATCAATTTTGAATTATGAATTATAGTTCCCTCCCCTCGGGGAGGACAGGAGGGGGGCATCAGTTTTTCCCCTGCGTCCATGAGGCAACACTCTGGCCCATGAACTGTTTGAAGGCGGCGCTGAAGGTACTGTAACTGCGGTAGCCGCTTTCCTTTGCTAACTGCTGGATGGTGACGGGGCGGTTTTCGGTTACGTTCTTATAATAAAGGGCTACGAAGTGGTTGATACGCAGCTTATTGATGTAAGTGTTATAGCTGATGCCCTGATTGGAGAAATAGCGGCTGAGATAGGTGCGGTTGATGCCGACGATTACGGCAAGATTCACCAGGCTTAGGTCATGTTGCAGATAAACGTGCTTATCCTCACAGTTTTTAGCCAGTAATTGTCTTATATTGGCGGGGATGGACACTCCCTTCTTGGCAGCCATATCAGGCTCTTGTATAGCATCGGCAGGCTGTAACGGCGCATCTTCAGTCTTCGTCTGCCCGTCGGTATCTGTCTGCCCGGCAGTCAGCAGGGGCAGGGTATCCACGCGCCACACCAGCAGGCCATATAGCAGAAAGGAAACAAAGTGGATGAGAATGGAAGTCTCATAGTTGTCCGTAAAGCCATAGAACACAAATGTCATCATGAATCCTGCTAGCAGCAGATGGCTCAGCCATATCTCCTTATGTTCCAAGTCGGCATAGTTGTCACGCAGCCAGCTACGGTATTGTCTGACGCATACCATCATATATATGGTAAAGGCAACAATGAGCATCAGCCCATATACGGTGACGTGGAGTGAGGGATCAATGTCGGGCCTGATTATTTTCAGGATTCCTATCACAGGGATAGGCGTCAGAGCCGCAAAGACAGGCCATAGCGGGCGCCGCCGGTCCTGAAGCATGTTGAGCAGAATGCCGGCAAATGATGGAGGCAGAATCAGGCAGTCAAGCACCGCTAACAGTATGTATGTTACAGATTGTATGTCACCGGAATAAATGTAGAACAGAAACCACCATATACTGCTCAGGGTAACAGCCCCGAAGAAGGCTGCTGTCCAGCGGCGCAGTCTTACGGGCGATGGAATATCGGGGGCAATGGCTTTTCCCGGGCTCAGCATGTACAGGCCCAGTATCACATTTGCGGCTATTCCTGCGCCGTAGAGTAAGAAAAAGATCATCCACTCTGGTGTCAGTTGTTCAGGCATATTGTTTTATCTAATGTAATTATCACTAATTTGTGTTTGCATATCCGTGTGTGAGCACACACGCAACCTTTTTACGAATGCAAATATACAATGTTTTTCATTAACTGTATCTTTTTTATGTGATTTAATTTAGTAAAAAGTACAGGAAATTTAAGCCTCACGCAGAAGGCTTCGATTAAGCGAGAGCAATGCCAAACATGTTTGAGCATTGCCGAACCGAGTAAGCCCTGAGAGCCATGAGTGCTCGCACTCTAATGGCCGAGTCGCGTTCGAGGTCGATGAAATCAGCGTGAGCAGGCTCGACCGAAGGTCAAATTGCAGAAATCGCAGAAAGTTTGCTTGCGTCTGATACTGTGCCTCTCTGTCGAGAGTCCTTGATGGTGCATTTGTCCTTTGGGCTTATAAGAACAAGCTCTTAGCAAGATTGAAAAAAAACTGTGGTTAATCTGAAATTTCATACAATTTGGGATGACGGACTATCTAAATTGTATAAATACGGTATTAGAATTGTAAAAACGAGAGAGGATATATCAGGATTTACAAATTTTTTCTCAGGATTTACAATTTCTGGTTTCGTGAGGGACTTTGCTCTTGCGAATTACAAAAAAGCGTTTTATCTTTGTCGTAGAATTTGATGCATGTCAATAGCAAAAAACTAACTAAACGAGTTAAGGTAGTAATAATCATATTACAGATTTGTCAAGAAGCTGGCATCAGCTTCTTGACAAAATCAAATTACCTTATATAATATTGAGTAGCAAATTCCGACGACATTGTGACGGTCAGTATCTCAGACCTGAACAGACACAAGGCATTTCAGCCGATGAAAGGGCTGTTTGTTGTGAATGGAGAGGAAGTTGTTGTTAATTTAGTTAAAATAAAGTTGTGTGTGGCGTTGACGCTGGCATTTGCCCTAATGGAGCAAAGTCAGCGTCAATTGTTTTGTTTGGTCTCTGCGCATAGCTTAAAAGCAGCCTTCATCTGTCAACTAAAATCGTTTTCCGTTTTATTGTAGCGCAGCCACAATCTGGTCGATGGCTTGGTTGACAATAGAACGGGGGCATCCCACGTTCATACGCATATAACCCTTGCCGCCAGGTCCGAACATAGCGCCTGAGTTAAGGCCTACACGGGCTTTGTTGGCAAAGAAATCATCCAACTCCTCCTGCGTCTCATAGCCTAAGCCACGGCAATCCAGAAAGACCAGGAAACTGGCTTGCGGACGGATGGGTATTATCTGAGGGCATTCCTTGGCAAGGCGGTTGCAGAGCAGGTCTATATTGCCTTGTACGTAATCCAGCATCTGCGTCTTCCATTCCAGTCCCTGGGGGCTGTAGCAGGCGGCGGCGCAGTCGTAGGCAAAGACGTTGCCCAGGTCAAAGTCATTCCCCTCTATGTAAGTGAAGAACTTGCGACGTTTCTTTGGCTCATAGACAATAGCCTGTGAGACTACTACGCCTGGCATGTTGAAGGTCTTGCTGGGTGCCTGCAGGGTGATACTGTTTTGGCGAGCCTCGTCGCTGACACTGGCAAAGGGGATGTGACGGCGTCCGCCAAGGAGCATGTCGCAGTGAATCTCGTCGCTGACAACCAGCACGCCTTCCTCTGCACAGATATGGGCGACCTCTTGCAGCTGCTCACTTGTCCAGCAGATGCCGGCGGGGTTATGAGGATTACACAAAATCATCATGCGGCAGCCCTTGATGTCGCGGCGCAGACTGTCCATATCCATGGTAAAGCTCTCTTGGGTGCGTACCAACGAGTTGAATACTATCTGCCTGCCGCTGTGTTCGGGGACGATGCGGAAGGGGTGATACACGGGTTCCTGAATCAGGATCTTGTCACCGGGCTGCGTGAAACACTGCACACACAGGTAAATGCCGCAGACAACACCAGGGATGTAGGTGAATTCCTCGCGTTTCAAGTCCATGCCGAACTGCTCCAGGTTCCATCGGCAGATATTATCCCAATAGGCATCGTGGCTGCAGGTATAACCCAATATGCCTTGCTGCAGACGTTTTTGCATGGCTTCCAACACAAAGGGTGGGGTACGGAAGTCCATGTCGGCCACCCACATGGGGATAACGTCCTTTCGGCCACAGCACCAGTCCACCTTATCGTACTTCATGCAGTCAGTACCAAGGCGAGGAACTATTTCGGAAAATTCATAATTCATAATTCATAAAAGTTGGTAAGTTTTTGAGTTTATGAGTTTTCGATATCTCGTCATCTCGACTCATTTTTCTCTTTTATTTCCTCCCCTCCCCCTCGGGGGAGTTGGAGAGGGGTTTCTTACTTGTTCTTCAAGTAATAATCGCAACCGGTCTGAACGTTTTTAAGGAGGGCCTTGCTAGACATGGTGGCGCCAGAGATGGCATCAACCTTGGCTTTGGTAGCCTTCTTAACGTCCATGCCTATCCATTTGGGCATCAACTCTTTCTTGATGAGGGCCCAGAACTTGGGAGTCTCGGCGTTGGGCAATGACTTGATCTTGCAGATTTTGCCGTCCTGGATGTAAACCTTAATGGGTACGGTACCGGCATAGCCCTTGACATTGGGGCAGAGGGTGGTGGTGTTGACTACGGTCATTCCCTGTTCTTCTGAAATGGGGTTATCCTGAGCGAAGCCCGACATTGCGAGCGACAGGACGGGTAAAATTAACAATCTTTTCTTCATTATCGTTTCCTTAATATTTCAGCAATGCGTCCCATTTGGTTGGGGATACGGATGTGCTGCGGGCACTTGGGAAGGCACGCTTCACAATCGGTACACTTGGTAGCCCATTGCTTTTTGTTGAGTCCTTTCTGAAATAATTTATTGACAGTTTCCAGACGTTTCTGATAGTCGGGAGCGGTCTTGTCGGGCAACGGCAGTACGCCGTCGGTGACAGCCTTGTTGTAGATAGCAAAGTTCTCGGGGATGTTCAGGCCGAATCCGCAGGGCATGCAGTATTTGCAATAGGTGCAGGGCACTACGGGTACGCCGTTCATCTTGTCGGCAATCTTCTCCATGAGGGCGAACTCGCTGTCGCTGCAAGCCTCAAGGGGCGAGTAGGTGGCTACGTTCTCCTGCAGCACCTCCATGGTAGTCATTCCTGAGAGGACAGTCAGTATATTGGAGTGGGAGCCTACCCAGCGGAAAGCCCATCGTGCGGGGCTGTCGGCAGGGCGTACCTCCTTCAGCATACCTTTTACATCCTCGGGTACGTTGGCCAGGCGGCCGCCTAACAACGGCTCCATGATGACGCATTGGATGCCGGCCTTCTCCAACTTGTTATACAGGTACTCGGCATCGGTGTTGCCGCGCTGGGCGTTGGCATGGCGCCAGTCTATGTAGTTCATCTGTATCTGTACGAAGTCCCATTCAAAATCATCATTGTTGTCAACCAGATAGTCGAAGGTCTCAACGCTTCCGTGGAATGAGAAACCCAGATTACGGATGCGTCCTGCCTTACGTTCCTGCTGGAAGTATTCCAGGACACCGTTGTCTTCGAAGCGTTCCTTGAACTCATCGGGTCCCTTGCCGCCTACGTTGTGCAGCAGGTAGTAGTCAATGTAATCCACCTTCAACAACTCCATAGAACGCTGGTACATTTGCTTGGCGCTTTCCAGGTTCCACTGGTTGCGTCCGAAGTTGGAGAGTTTGGTGGCAACGAAGTACTTGTCACGGGGATGGCGTGAGAGGGCAAGGCCTACAGCCTCCTCGGAATGGCCATTATGATAGATGGGAGCTGTGTCGAAGTAGTTCACGCCATGAGCCAGGGCATAGTCAACCTCCTGATTCACCATATCCTGATTGATGGTGCGGTTGTTTGTCGGAAGGCGCATCATGCCGTATCCGAGAAGTGACACCTTGTCGCCAGTCCTGCGATTCTCACGTATGGACATCTTGCTGGGATCAGCCGGCTGTTCATCAGGTCTGCCAAGGGCATTCAGCGGCGCCATTGCCATCATTCCTACTGCTGAGGCTCCGCCCCATCCCAGTCTCTTCAAGAAGTCGCGACGACCTCTGTCTTGTTTGTTTTCTGCCATATTTAGTCTGAAAGTTAATTTTGAATGTCTGTTTCTGTTGTTTTCAGCATCCTGCGTATATCCTCGATGATGCAGAACAATTCCTCTACCGTCTCGGCTCTGAGCATGCGGATGCGGGTCTCGCGGAAGTTGGGAATACCCTTGAAGATGGGAGTGGCAGCCAGATGACGACGCACATGTAGGATGCCACGGTACTCGTCTATGCGTTCTACCGAGGTGATAACCTGCTGTTTCAGTATATCGATCTTCTCGTCCAAGGATAAAGGAGTCTCGGGATGTGCTATCTCGTGGAATATCCAAGGGCGTCCGAAGGTAGCCCGGCCTATCATCACGGCATCCACACCATAGCGTTCAAAGCACTCGCGGGCACGCTCTGCCGTGGTGATATCTCCATTTCCTATGATGGGTATGTGCATGCGGGGATTCTGCTTGACAGCTCCAATGAGAGTCCAGTCGGCTTCGCCAGTGTACATCTGGGCACGTGTTCTGCCATGCAGGGTAAGCGCCTGAATGCCGCAGTCCTGAAGCCGTTCTGCCAAATCTACAATGAACGGTGTTCCGGAGGGCAGGTAAAGCGATTTCTCGTCCCAAGCCAGACGGGTCTTGACAGTGACAGGGGTGCCCGGAACTGCGTCCACTACGGCTCGTGTAATGTCCAACATCAGTGGCACATTCTGTAGCATACCGCTTCCCGCTCCCTTTCCGGCCACTTTCTTGACAGGACATCCGAAGTTGAGGTCCAGCACATCGGGGTGTGCCTGATCAACAACAATCTTGGCTGCCTCGCGCACGGAGTCCACATCCCTGCCGTATATCTGGATGGCAACGGGACGCTCATCGTCACAAACCTTTAGCTTCTCCAGACTTTTGTTGACCATGCGTATGAGCGCATCGCTGGATACAAACTCAGAATACACCATAGCGGCTCCCATCTGCCTACATAGCAGACGAAATCCGATATCTGTGACATCCTCCATGGGTGCCAGCAGAACAGGACGCTCTCCAAGATTAATTTTTCCGATGTTCAATTGTGAGTTTGTGAGTTGATAAGTTTGTGAGTTGATCCCTAATCTCTAATCCCTAATCCCCCAATTATGAATTGAGAATTATGAATTATGAATTGACTTAAACGCCAGTGCATAAAGCTTCATTTGCTTAAGCATAGCCAAGAGTCCGTTACTACGTGTGGGAGACAAGTGCTCACGTAAGCCAATCTTCTCGATGAAATAGAGGTCGGCATCCAGAATCTCCTGTGGAGTATGGTCAGAAAGGACACGGATAAGCAATGCCACAATACCTTTTACTATAAGTGCATCGCTCTCTGCCTGAAAGTGCAGAAGGCCATCCTGCATGTCGGCTTGCAGCCATACGCGGCTCTGACAGCCGTCTATCAGGTTCTGTTCTGTCTTGTATTTGTTGTCAAGAGGAGGTTGTTCGCTACCCAGGTCTATGAGCATCTGGTAACGGTCCATCCAATCGTCGAAGTCTGAGAACTCCTCAATTATCTCGTCTTGTATCTCGTTTATTGTCATAGTTCCTCGTTGTAAATAAGTTGTGTTAGTGTCTGTCCTACAGCCTCCAGAACGTTGGTGTCGATATTCTCGGGCGTATCATTGACTGTATGCCAGGTGGGGCCGAAGCTGCTGGGTCCGTCTGTGAAGTTAGGCACAATGTCAATACAGGGAATGCGGGCAATGTGATTTATGTTCACATGGTCGTCCATCAAGAAACCACCTTCCTTGTCCAGAGGGAAATAATGTCCGTAACCCAATTGATTTCCCAAACGTACGAACAAACTGGCTATGGGTTGTGCATAATCCAGACTTACTTTCTCTGAAGGGAATACGCTTCCTCTGCCACCAACCATATCAAGCAGGAC
>CAMOMP010000041.1:0-27308 GCA_946619915.1 uncultured Prevotellaceae bacterium
TATCGTTGACAGCCCTGAGCAGCATCATCACGCTGTTCACTCTTCCACTGATTATGCAGTTTGTTACCGCATCAGTAGGGCAGCAAGTTGGCATACAGTTGCCTATTAAGAATCTGCTCATGCAGAACCTTGTTACCATGCTGTTGCCTATAGTAATAGGTATTATAATAAGGTATTATAAGCCCCAGTTGGCAGCTCGTATAGCAAAGGTGCTCTCCAAGATGGCCTTTCCTGCTCTGATGCTGTTGGCGGGTATCTTCTTTGTCCAGCACAGAGAGACTATCGCAACCAACTTTAGTGTCTTGGGATTGGCTGTTACAGTTCTGCTCTTGGTAGCAGCCCTGTTTGCTTGTGTGCTTTGTTATGTCTTTGGGTTGCATACCAAGGAGCGTCGCACCATCATCATCGAGGTGGGTATGCAGAATGCAGCGCAGGCCATAGCCATTGCATCCAGCCCATTTGTCTTCAACGACGGCAGGTTTGCCATCCCCGCTATCCTCTATGCGCTGATGATGAATGTAGTACTTTTGTCGTACGTGGGAGGGATTAAGATGAGAGATAAAAATTAAAAGATAAAAGTTAATTATTGAAATAAAAATTGACTAAAGTCTAAGGTCTAAAGTCTAAAATATAATGATGAAAAAGATATTAATTTGTTTGCTTGCATTCCCTTTTGCCTTGGGGATGACGGCT
The DNA here is from genome assembly GCA_946619915.1 of uncultured Prevotellaceae bacterium. Taxonomy (GTDB): domain Bacteria; phylum Bacteroidota; class Bacteroidia; order Bacteroidales; family Bacteroidaceae; genus Physcousia. The sequence continues at coordinate 694 of CAMOMP010000041.1, forward strand.
CAGACAAAAGTTGAGGGTGAAGCTACCCTCGGTGCAGGATACGGCGAGACAGCCCCTTATATGGCAGGCGTCAATCTGAAGATAGATGCTGAAAAGTTTACTATTAAGCCTTACCTGAACATCAAGGGTATTACCCCTTATAACTCAGGCGAGCTTACCAGCCTTGACTTCATATATGCCAGCTCGGGTAACCATTACACCCAAGAGCAGGAGAAGCAGCAGAAAGGTTACAAGTTAGGTTACGGCGTGGATGTGCAGTACAGGCTGGATGACCGCAATATCTTCCAGGCCAGTGTGGACGGTGTGCACACCCACAGACGTTTTACCGGCGAGCGTACCGAGTTCCTGTATGCTCCTGATGGAACACTCCTGTCCAGCGTGCAGTCCCTGCTCAGTTCACCCACCCTTTACCGTGACGAAGTGAATGTACAGGCCTCTTATCTGCATAAGACCGCTCTGAAGGGTGAGAGCGTGCTATTCCAGTATAATTATTCTACTGATTTGGATGATGACAACAGCCTGCAGCTGATTACCGGGGCAACAGGCTTCGGTCTTGATATGTACACCCGGAACATAATTACTTCTGATATATTCATCCACAGGCACGAACTCCTGTTAGACTGGAAACGTCCCCTTTTCGTAGGTAACCTCAACGTGGGTGTCAGGTACATCAATAACTTCATCAACTCCCTTGACGGACAGTTGCTGGATGACTTTGTATATAATGACAGCGAGTTCCGCCACCGTACCAACACAGTTGGCGCCTATGCCGGTTACGGGCTTAAAATCAATGCCATAGAGGCGGATGCCCGGGTGGAGTATAACTATAGCCGCATGAACAAGAAGAACCTGCATGATGTCATCCCGCAGGCACGCTTTGCCTATCACCTGAATCCCCAGAACACCCTTACGGCCAGCTATGCCATGCGCATTGTACGTCCTACCCTGCATTACCTGTATGACGATAAGGTAAAGGGCCCCTACACTCTGGACTTCGGTAACGAGGAACTGGAGGGCATCCACATTAACCGTATGGCCCTGGCTTATCAGCTGAAGACTAAGCAGGTGGATTTTACGGCCACCGTTGCACATACCAATGTTACTGACGGCTTCAATGCCATCTGGTATGAAATAGAGAATGTCCGTTTCTCTACCTGGGGAAACGAGGGTGTACGTAAGGCTATTGAGATTACCCCCGAGGTGCTTTGGCGTCCCGTAGAGGGAACCAAACTCAGAGCCGCCTTCACAGCCCTGTGGGACGAGCGTATTGCCTATGCCATCAATCTGCGGAATCCCAACTGGGGCTTTACCGGACGTGCCGGATGGGAGCAGCAGCTGCCCTTAGGCTTCAAATTAGGTATTGATGCCATGATCTCAAAGGGCAATACCGTAGATGTCTATTCGCATGAGGGGCTCAACTACGTCTTTGGCGGCAATCTGGAGCGTTCTTTCCTGAATGACAAGCTTACTGCCACCCTGGGTTATGAGTACAAAAAACTTCCCGTGATAGAACTCACTCAGGGAGCTCCTCAGAGTGGCTATACGGGAAGTATTTATGTGCGCGAACACAATCCCAATACGGTGAATCTGGCGCTTAGCTATAAGTTCTGAAGTAGGGGAATCCCTTACTTCCTGATAATCATTGTCTTCAGGCGCAGGATACCGTTGTACTCGTTATCGTAGTACTCTATGCGGATGCTGTGCTTCTGACCCTTGGCGGTGCTGACGCTGGCCAGGCGTGAAGTCTCGGCATGGTCGCCCCAATCGCCGCAGAGCTCCTTGCCGTCAACAATCAGGCGGTAGCCGTCGTCGCCAGTAATAGAGAAGATAAGCTCTCCATCCTGGGGCGAGGTGAGCTCACTCTCCAGAATCATACTCCATCCGTCAGGTGTTACGCCTTCACGTGGGCTCTGACTCTCGAACATGTCCACCTTCTCCATCTGAGCCGTAGCCACTACGTTTCCGCTCAGCGTTTTGTTGTTGAAGTAACGGGCACAGAATCCAGTCTTGCCATTGGCCTGGAAAGCTTCTGCAGGAACATCAGTCAGAGCGCTCTTCAGGTTCAGTAGTTTTATGGCACGCTGGTAGTTGCCACCTATGCCCATCTGCTCCATAAGCACCTTGTTGATGTTGTTGTATTTCTGGAAGAACTGACCAAGTGTCTCTTCTTGATTTTCAGGATGGTATGACAATCGCAGTGGTGTTGCTTCCAGGTAGCCGAAGTCAGCTGTATATACCATGCCGGCATCGTGCTGCTTGAAGTCCTGCACTACTGTCTGAATATGGCGGAAAGCACCCTTGGTTCCTGCTGTCAGGGCAGACTCCCCGGGCATCTCTATCTCAACGGTCGCACCTGCGGCACAATCCAGTTTGCCCAGGTCAACGGTAGCCTCCAGGTTCATGCCGTCATAGGTGAAGGCCAGTTTCTTCCCCTGGCAGGTTACACTTACAGGAGCCTTTTGGCAGGGCAGTGCTACGTAGTACTGACGCTTTGCGGGCATATCCTTATACTGACCCTTACGGGCACCAATGGTAACGCAGAGCTTGTTGCCATTGCGTGTGTAGGAGAGGGGAGTGGTGGCATATTCTGTAACATAGTTCTTGTCCTCGCCATTATCCTCATAGAGTTGGAACTCGCCCTTTTCGGCACCAGGGAATACACGAACGGTTACTGCCTGCTCCGTTCCTGACAGATTCTTCAACTTGCCATAGTAGGGCAGGATGCTGCCTGCCTTAATGTAAACGGGGTATTCGTCCATGGTGAAGCTACGCTCGTAGGTCTTGCCGCCTTGCAGCATCTCGCCAGTCTCATACTCCAGCCACTCGCCTGCGGGCAACCACAACTTAACGGTGGCATAGCCACTTTCCTTATCCACTTCCTCCGTAACGGGGGCAATCAGCATGTTGTCGCCAAACATATATTCCTCCTTGTACTCGTATGCCTCCTTAGCCTCGGGGCTGTCGTAATAGAGGGGACGGCAGAGCGAGATACCTGTTTCGTATGCCTTGCGAGCCATAGTATATATATAAGGTACAAGGGCATAACGTCCGTTGATTACGTTGGCCAGTCGCTGCTGTGTTACCTGGTCAAAGGCCCACGGTTCCTTGTTCAGACTGGGGTCCTTGGTGCTGTGGCTGCGGATGATAGGCATATACTGTCCCATCTGCATGGCACGGGTATAGAGCTGAGGTTCAACGGGTGTTCCGTACTTCTTGCTCTGGTGGCCGCCAATGTCATGGCTCCAGTAGCCGTACAGCACGTTAGAGGCTGTTGAGTTGAAGTAGGGCAGGAACTTCAGGCTCTTCCAGGTGATGTAAGAGTCGCCCGAGAAGCCAATCTGATAACGGTGGTTACCCAGTCCGCCCCAGCGGTGGTACAGCATAGGACGCTTGGTGCCGTTACGTTCCATGTCAGTGAACCAGATGTAGTTACACCAGAACACATTGTCCAGGCTCTTGATAGCGCGGTCCTTCTCCCACTGCTGCCAGTCCAGCCACCAGAAGTCAACGCCCTCGTCGATGTAGGGATGCAGATACGTGTCGAATAGGGCCTTCACGTATTTCTTGTCCGAGCCAACCCAGCTGTATGTCTTGCCATCGTTCTTGCCCAGACGCTGCATAAACTCGTTGTATTTCTTCTCGTAGGGACGCACACCGTCGGCAGGATGCAGGTTCATGGTGGTCTTCACACCCTGCTCGTCCAGGTATTTCAGGAAGGCCTTGTAGTCAGGGAACAGAATCTCGTTCCAGTCCCAGCCCGTCCAGCCGCCGCCTGCCTGCTCGCTGATGGGATGCCAGTCCATATCTATTACCAGTACATCCAGGGGGAGGTCCAGTCGCTGGAAGTTCCCGATCAGATTACGCAGGTCCTGGTCGCTGTAGCTCCAGTAGCGGCTCCACCAGTAACCGAAGGTGTAGCGCGGAGGCAGGGGCACCTTGCCGGCAAACTTGGTGTAGGAGAGCAGCGCCCCCTTGTAGTCGTGTCCGTAAGCCATGAAGTACCAGTCCTGAGCTCCCTCGGCACTCTTGCGCTCTGTTACCCAGTCCCAGTCCTGGGCTCCGTCGAAGAGCAGGCTCTTGCTATCATCGATAAGGCTCCATCCGTCGGTAGCCAGAATACCATCCTCTATGGGCATCTCGCGTTTAGGGTTGCTGTACTGGTATTCCGAGCCGTCGTAGCCGTCCAGCGTGCGATAGGTACCCTTCAGGTTACCCTTCTGCTGCATGCCAGGCTTCCATGTGAATGGGGTAGAGATTGCCTTTGTGCTGCTGATGGTTAGGTTCTCGGCACTCAGGGGTGCAGAACCTTTCTTGTAAACCAGCTTCAGCTTGCTGGTGCTGATGGTAACCTGCTTCGCGTTATCCTTAATGGTATAAAGCACATTGGGGTACTCGCGGATAACGGCCATAAAGCTCTTGTTGTCCACAAACTTACCGTCGGGAGCATACTCCAGACGCAGTGTTCCCTCGTCAATCAGGGTAAAGCGCACATTGGCATCCTTGTACACAACGTCCGCCATTGCAGGAACAGATGCACATAGCATCATGCTGCAGATAATGGTTCTGATGATTCTTTTCATTATATATTGTTTTTTATGCTTACTGATGACCCCTCTCCAACTCCCCCGAGGGGGAGGGCTAATTTTGAATTAAGAATTAGACTCTAGACTTTAGTTAATTCATAATTCACAATTCATAATTCATAATTACTTGAAACCTGAAACTTGAAACTATCTATCATCTATTATCTATCATCTATTATCTATTATCTAATACAGAACCTTCTTTCCGTTCTTGATGTAAATACCTTTCTTAATTTCGGAGTTTGAGTTTACCTTTCTTCCGGAAAGGTCAAAGGTCTCGCTCTTCCATTCGTTGGAGGGCTGGGAAGAGGGGCTTTAATCCCCGTATATACATCTTGGGAGAACTGGTTCACGAATACACGCATCCAGTAGCCGCCCACTACGCTTCGGGCCTGGAACATAGCCTGCGAGCCCGACTTAACGTTGTGGTTGTCGCTGACGGGCACACGCGACTTGGTCTCGTTGATATACTTCCACAGGGTATTGATCAGCGTATTGCGCTGTGACTGAAGGTCGGCAAAGCCCATTACCCACATCTGCCAGTCGCTCTTGCACAGGTCGCCCCGGCTGTCCAGGGGCAGACCGTATGACTGTATCTTGTTCATGTAGTACGACATCTCGCTGGTACGCACATCCTTCATGATGTCCCATCCCCATATTCTGTCCCATACCAGATTGTACTTGCTGCTCCAAGTTGAGTTGCCGGCACCGAAGTTCAGCACATAGTGCTTGCCACCGCTGGTGGTGTAGGCCGTCTTCTTCCAGAAGTCAGCCATATCCAGTGCCTTGGCCCTGTACTCAGCGGCCTTCTCGTCATCACCCAGCATGTGGCAAATCTCGCTGTAGCTCATCACGCCCATGATAGCCTTGGCGGCCAGGTTGGTGTTACGGGCACTGTGTCCCATGAAGTCGTCGGTACAGAGCTGGTTGGCCGGGTCCTTGCCGTTCTCTACCAGGTAGTCGGCCCACTTGGTCATATAGGGCAGATACTTGCGCAGGTAGTCCAAGTCACAGTCACGTGTGGCAATGATGGCTGCCAGGGTCAGCATGTTGCCGCTCTGCTCCACGGGCATTGTGCTGCCGCTTCCGTCCGCCGGGTTGCCGTAGTGATTACCGTTGGCAATTGGGTAGTGGCCCAGGTCATGGTTGGGGAAGTCATAGTTCCATTTGCCCAAGGCGCTGTACTCAAAGACGGGTGTAATCATCGCCTTGGCCAGAGCGGGGGAGTATATCCAGTACAGGGGCTGCGAGGGGTAGGTCACGTCCAGCGTGTTTATGAATCCGCCTGAGTTGTTCTCGCGGCTCATGAACATCAGGTTGCCTTTGCTGTCGGCAAAGAGCTTGTGTGCCGCATTGGTCTGCCTGTACACGCTGGCCAGAATCTCGGCATACTTGACGCCGCCCACGGCATAGCCGTCATTATAGATCTGCCTGTCCACCTCACGGCACTGCTGCATGATATCCGCGTAGTTCTCATACAGGTCCTCAAAGCGCTTGGTGATGTTTACCTTTCCGTTGTTGGTCCAGTAGCCCTTGCGGTTGCTATTGAAGTACTGGATAGAGTAAGTGTCATCGTATCCCAGCATGGCAAAGGCCTGCTTGCCCTCACTGCCTACAATGCCCAGGCTGTCATTATATACTATGCTGTAATAGTTTCCGCCGGAACTGGTCTTGGAGACTACCGAGGTAGTGACGATGCCCGTACTTGTGAACTCATGCAGCAGTACATCACGGTCACCCAGACACAGGTTGTGTCCCTCCTTCTGGTCGCTGAAGGCATATACATAGCCCCAGTCTATCAGGTCGCCCGTCTGGGAAAGTACGTTCTGCGTCTGGTTGCCGCCATAGTAGTACTTATTGCCGTTCGTAATCCTACGCCGTGTGGCTGTGCTCTGGCCTGCGTTGCGTACGGCCATCTCGGCACTTGTCTGCAGGTACATGCGTACATCGTGCTCCCGGCCGTCATTGGACCGTGCCTGGTACGAGATGTATGAGATGGGGGTGGAGAAGAGTGTCAGGTCACTCATTACCTGCGGGGTGGTGAACACCACATCCAGGTCTATGCCGCCGCACTTGAAGGTGTAGTATGAGCTGGTGGCCGTTACGGTGCACGACTTCTGCTCAGCCTCCTGCAGCACACTCAGATACAGTCCCATGTCCACGTATGCGCCTCCGCTGGTATTGTGGCAGTGGCAGGATATCACGTTGGTACCCTCACGCAGCAGGCTTCTGTCTATGAGCGCCGTCTTGCCGCTTACGTCCCATACCTCGCCGGTGGAGAGAATTTTGGTACCGTTTACGTACAGCTCAAACACATCGTCATGCTTATACATTATATAATATAGGGCCTTCTCATTAATTTCCTCCAGGTTAACGGTCCTGCGCACCCATATATCCACATTGCCGCCCGACCATTCCGTCTTAACCGTCTTGTTGTAGCCGTCATCACCGCCTCCCCAAGGAGCCTCGCCGCTCTTCCAGCTGCTGTCATCGTAGTTGATGTCCGTCCAGGTACCCGTAGGCTTGGCGGTAACGTATTTGCCTGTCCATGCCTTCTCTGAAGCCACGGGGTAAACGGCCTCCAGGCTCTCGCCCATGAAGCGGTATGTCTGACCGTCCACATATACGGCACCGTTCAGGGGCTTCTTCACACCGCTCCAGTGCGTAACGCTTCCGTCATACAGGTTGTCATACTTGCTCCACAGGCAGAAGTACGGGTCAACGGTAATGAGCGGCACGGCCGGCAGTCTCAGTGTGTTCTTATGAACGGGGGTGAACAGGTCCTCATCCTGGGCATTGCCTGTAATAGGTAGCAGGCAAAGTGCCATACTGCAGATAATGGTTCTGATAATGAATTTCATTTTAGTGGTTAGTGGTTAGAGAACTATAATCTATAATCTCTCATCTATAACTTTTCTCTTTTGAATTTTGGATTTATAAATTTTGAATTTAAGCAATTGCCCTGCAAATTGCTTCCAAATATTTCTTGTCGGTCTCGTCGAAGGTTGCCAGGTGTTCGCTGTCGATGTCCAGTACGGCAATTACTTTCTTGTCCTTGTCGAAGACAGGCACAACAATCTCCGAGCGTGATGCGCTGCTGCAGGCTATATGTCCGGGGAACTGTTCCACATCTGGCACAATAATGGTTTCTTCCTTCTTCCATGCTGTTCCGCAGACGCCCCTGCCGTATGCGATGTGCATACAGGCAATAGGACCTTGGAAGGGTCCCAATATCAGTTCGCCGTCTTTTACTCTGTAGAATCCTGTCCACCAGAACTTCATGGTCTGATGAATCTCTGCTGCCACATTGCTCATAATGGCTATCATATCCGTCTCTCCCTCGATGATAGCTTTCACGTTGGCAACCAGTTCTTTATATTGCTCTTCTTTGTTCATAATAAGTCAAAAAAATGGGTATATGGCGTTAATTTGGGTTCAAAGTTACGAATAAGCGAGGGATAAACGAAATAAATTTGTATTTATTTCTTTATCCGAGCGGAAGTAAGTTGGAGACGCAGTCTCAAAGTTACGAATAAGCGAGGGATAAACGAAATAAATTTGTATTTATTTCTTTATCCGAGCGGAAGTAAGTTGGAGACGCAGTCTCAAAGTTACGATTAAGTGAGCGGAAATACTCATACAGATCCCACGGATCGCACAGATTTATAACCAAAACCGCGAAAACCCTTTTTGAGCGCTTTGGCACTTTGTGCCCTTGTTCTGCTATCGTCATGAATCTGGCGGTAAGCTAGCTTCCCCCATCTCCCTGCCAATACCATAACATATCTGACGGAGGCCCGAAGGGGAGTCCCCACTCACGACGTGGGCTGCCAAACTTGTTGGAGTCCTTCCGAGCGTAAGCAGGCTCGACCGTAGGTCAAAAGTTAATTTGAATTTTATGCTGTTATGGATGTCAATATGGGTGGGAAAAGGTATAATTAATATTTTTTAACATACATTTCCTTAATATAATAGGTAATAATCTTTACCTTTGCCATTGAAGCATGAGCGCATGCCCACTTCATACGTACACTAAATGTTATACTAAACTAACTAACCAGTTTAATACCAGAAGGACGAATCAAGCGTAAACTATCTCATTTTAACTTACAAACCAAGTAAGTTCTTGTGGACTTTATGTCCACCCCCACTCGCTGTCTCAGTAAGTGGATTAGCGGCTATAGCGATAGCTGGTCATAAAAGATATCTAAAACAAAATTTATACACTAAAATTTCTCAGTCTATGAAAACAAAACTAACACTATTACTTTTATCCCTATTATGCTCTGTGGGGACGTGGGCAGCAGATGTTGAATGGAATGTCGGGTCTGGCGCGGGTGCTAACTTCACCGTTTGGGCTTTAGGTCTTGAGCTTCCAGGGACATGCACCTCGGGAAATATATATTCCTTGAAAGATTTCACTATTACCTACCGTGGTGATAGTGGTACGCAAGCCCTTTATTTGGCAATCAGTACAGATAATGGTATAAATACTGGCAATGACAATGCGGGCGTCTCATATCCTGCTACAAAGGTCCTCGCAATTTCCGATTCTCCATGCAGCGCAAGTGCAAGTTCTTGCAAATACACATTTACAAAGCCCGTGAAATTATGTGCAGGCGTGAGGTATTACGCAATCTTTTTAACTAATAATGTACCTTCAGATGGCAATTATACCAGAAAGAAACAGGGTATAAAGGTACAATCTGGGACATATACACCCACATACATAAATACATATAACACATCAACGGGCACTGACTATATGCCCATCTTTACGGCTACATTGACAAATGGTATTCCTATTAGCACAACTAGTGGAGTATATTCTGACAAGACGGATAATGGGAACTGGGCTGCAACGTGGACTTCTGAAGGGCAAGCTCCTACCTTGAAGTTCTCTACTAGTGACAAGTTTATCAAAGTCGCTGATGGTTCAATATGGACAGGTGGCGACCCTGCAAATTGTGTTTATACTATTAGTGTTCCTGATGGTTTCCAGATAACAGGTTATTCCTTGACAGGTAAAGCCAATTTGGCCGATAATGATCAAGTCATTACCCCTGCTGATGATGAAGCAAATCCTAAGACCTTCACATCGACAGCAAACAATACCGTTACAATATCCGGTATTGCCAAGACTTCTACCACTTTTACTCTTTCGGGTAATAATAAGGGGGTGGCTGTCTCGGAATTCATCGTTAATGTTAGAGTTAATCCCAGTATCGGCACGATGGTGTCTACATTGAAAACCAATATGGAAACTTCCAAGGCTATGTCTGGCTTAGGTTATCCTAAAGCAGATGCAGTAGAGCGTACTACTCTGAATGCTGCATATGCTGTTATTAATGGATATGACGGAAGTACCCATGATTATTATAAGGCAGCTAATTATGCAGGTCAGTTGGAAGGCTATATCAGCTATCTGAAATGTTCGGATATCGTAATGCCAACAGACGGTAAAGTGTATACCTTTACAAATGTACAACCTGGCGATACAAAGTATTATCTTAAGTCTTCAGGAGGGACTATGAGCGTTGATATGACAGAAGCTAATGCAACACCATTTATCTGCCACAAAATCAGCGATAATCAGTTTGCTTTTATTAGCGTTGATGATTGGTATTGGATGATTGCCGCCAGTAGCAAAAACAATAGCGTTGTTCAAAACTATGATATCTTCGCACCGTTGACTATCTCTGCATTTAACACAAAACTAAGCTCAAAGACTAGTTCCTCTGATACAATCAATACGTTTGGACTATTTGAAATTTATGGTGAGCGAAAATTAGAAAATGGATCAGCCGGCACAGGAGGCTATGCTGGCAGTGTTGCTATCGTTAAAAAACACGCAACAAATCCTGTTTTTGACACATCCAGCGGAGCCTATTTCAATACAAGTTTTTCTTCAGCATATAAACTCACAGAAGCCTCTGATTACTACAATAAGGTAAATCTGGCCTCTGACGGCACGGATGCTTATGCTTCTCTCTATCTTCCATTCTCTGTAACGATTCCTAGTGGTATTACGGCTTATACTGTAACTGACCAAGATGGTACTTATGCCCATCTGGAACCTATTGTGACAAATGGAACATTGCCTAAGAATACTGCAGCTATTCTAAAGAAGGCTGGACAGGATAAGGATGAGACTATTTACCTCTCACCTGCAGTAGATGCAGGAAGTAATTCTACTACGCCCTACGCTGGATTTGGAGGTACTGTAGTAACCACCCCACGTGAGAATCTTGGTACAGGTTCTACTTATGTGCTGGGAAAGAGAAATAGCACAGATAGTGAAGAAACCGTGAATATTGGTCTCTACAACTATACGGGAACTAATCTTGCTAAGGGTAAGGCTTATCTGTTTGTTGCTGGAGGTAGTGCTAAGGCTCTTGTCTTTGACTTTGGTGACGATGATGCAACAGGCATTAAGAGCCTCACCCCAGCCCTCTCCGAAGGCGAGGGAGCAATTTACAACATTGCTGGTCAGCGTATGAGCAGGATGCAGAAGGGCGTCAACATTGTGAATGGCAAAAAGATTCTCTTCTAATTCTTAATCCTTAATTCATAACACTTAATTGAAAAATGATATGAAAAAGATATATAAAACACCTAGAATCTTGGTTGTTCAGATTCGTACCAGCCACATGCTTGCAGAGTCTCTAAATTTCAGAGGTGGAGATATAACAGACGAAAATGCAGTCCTCACCAGAGAGTACGATAACACTTCTTTTAACAGAAACATTTGGGATGAGGAGTGGTAAAGATAAGTGATTCTAATGTAATTAAAGTGATAGTAGCACTGGGGTAGGGGAAAGCCTTACCTCTGTGGTTTTGTAAGTAAATTAATCATTAATATATCAATTAAACCATGAAACAAAAATTATTTTTATTATTAGCCTTATTGGTTCTATATTGTAGTGGAGCATGGGCAACGGTAACGCAACCGACATTGACAACGGATGTTGATAATCCTGTGTATTACACCATCAAAAATTTCCGTTCTAGTAAGTATGCTGCCTATGCAGGTCCTACTACGCAATTGTCTCAGGTCTCTTCAATAACTAAGGAGGCTCTTTGGTATTTCGTTGAGAATAGCGATGGCGTTTACATTGTTCCAGCGGTGGACCCGACTGTTAAATTGGTTTCAAATGTAAGTGCAGATGCAACAGGGGCTAAATGGTATCTCGTAGAGAATCCTCATAAGTCAGGTTACTTTTGTGTTACGTTGAGCAGCACAGCTTCTAGTAAATGTTGGGATGATAATGCCTCCCATACAGGTGTTGGTTATTGGCAACCTTCAAGTACCGACAATCAGGGAACATCCTGGATAATTGAATCTAACGCCACCACTTTGGCTGAAGTGATTGATTACAGAAGAAGTCAGATACTTCCTGCCATTAATGCCCTTCCTGAAGTTCTGAAGCCTTCTGCAAAGATGACGGCTCTAAACAATGCTGCCACAGACGCTACATTCAGAGCTGCAGTAGCTGATTTCAGTGCTAATGTTACCCTCCTGTGCAGAAGTGGCAAGTATTTGGAAGTGGGTGAAGCTCAAGGTTCTTTCAATTCTTCAAAAACCGATAATGCAGTTATTCAGTTGGAATCTGTTGGGGATGGTACTTTCTACATAAAAGGTTATGTGTCGATGAAGTATATGGGAGATGTAGCGGTCAGTACTGCGATCCAAACAGAGGTTACTGCAAATATCCCATACTATATTCAGACTGTAACTGTGAATGATGTAAAATATGCTGTTGCTCGTCCAACGAAATATTCTGATTCGGGTTGGGATGCAGGTTATCATTATATTCATAATGGAGGTTCTGGTTGTGTTGGATGGGATTCTTCTGCTGCTAATACTCAGTTCACTATTGAGACGGCAGACCTTCCTAGTGGATATTGTGTTGTTACATATAATATTGATTTGAATGACGAAGTTATTGTATCTGAAAGTGTACGTCAGGCTACTAGCTCATCTTCTGCCGTTCCCTCAAAATATGTGAATGATTACACATCATACTCATACGATGTTGCAGCCATCCCAAATGCAAATTCAGCAACCATTAAGGCCACTGCCACTGTTTCGGGGTTGCCTTTTACCATTAGCACAGATTATGAAAATGCTACATGGTATTATATGCAGCTCCATACGAGTTGGAATTATTATGTCTCGACAAATGAATATGCGATTGCATGGGCATCAGGAAGTCAGAGTTCTAATAAATATTATTGGGCATTTATGGGCAACCCCATTCAAGGATTTAAGATAATAAATAGGGCAACAGGTAACTCTTACTATTTAACCGCAACAGATCCTGCAACGATGTCAACCACAGAAAAAACTTGGAATTTAAAGAAAAAGGATGCAACCCATTTTGGGTTGTGGGATGCTATAAAAACTTATGCAAATGGTCAAAGTAGTACGATAAAGTATTGGGGTAGTTTTGATGAAGGTTCCACGTTCTGGGTTACGGAAGTGTCTGCTGATGAGATAGAATTTGTAGATGACATTGCTAAGCTGGAATCCTATAGCTATGGAAACGGATTAGGACAATATTCTTTCACTGGAAAATATGCCGGTTATCATGGTAATGAGACTAGTATCATTTCTGAACTCAAATCTGCTGGCTATTCGGCTGACAATCTGACAATTGCAGATGAAATGCTTGAAGTAACTGCCATTAACCAACCTACAGGAAAGTTTGTGCGTTTTTACAATGCAGAAGACGCAAGATATTGGGGAATATCGGCTTCTAGTGATTATACAACGACAGAAAATGATATCGCAAATGCGGGTATTTTCTATGTTAACAATATTAGTAGCGAAAACCATATCCTAAACTATCAGAATGGGTTATATACTGCTAATAGTACATGTGCCTTGAGTGCAGCAGTAGGTAATTCAGGTGGTGCGGTTACTTTCTCTGAAAGTGCTACTAGGGGCAAGTATTATATATATAATGGTGGTTATCAAGTGTCTTGGTTAAATAATGACAATGGTTTTCACATTAATCGTTTAGGTTCACTTTCAGATGGAAATAAACCTTATGGAACATGGGATATTCTGCCCGTAGAATCTCTTCCCGTCACTATATCTTCTGTAGGCTACGCTACATTCTACGCTCCTGTAGCATTGGAGATTCCTGCAGAAGTTACGGCTTATGTTGCTACGGATAAAGGTGATTATATCTCTCTTACAGCTATTGAAGGTGGTATTATCCCTGCTAATACGGGTGTCATTCTTGCTGGTGAAGCTGGCAGCTACAACTTCAATATTACGACAGGCGGAAGTGTAGAAAGTAATGCACTAACAGGTACAGTCGCTGCTATTGCTCGTCCTGCTGACAGTTACGTCCTTGCAACAGGTACTCATGGCCTTGCTTTGTACAAGGATGGTGCAACTACCATTCCTGGATTCAAGGCATATCTGGCAGCTCCTTCGGGTGGTAGCGTTAAGGTCTTCCGCTTCGATGATGATGATGCTACAGCTATAAATAGCCTTACCCCAATCCTCTCCGAAGGTGAGGGAGCAATTTACAACATTGCTGGTCAGCGTCTGTCTAAGATACAGAAGGGCGTTAATATTATAAACGGTAAAAAAGTTCTAAAGTAAAAGACCCTCTCCCTCCTCTCCCTCAATGGAGAGGTGGGGCGAAGGGAAGAGAACAAATAAATAATCATCTTCTAAAATAGATCATTACAAATATGAAAAAGAAATATATAGCGCCTAGTTTATTCTGTGTTAAGATTGTCACACGTGGCGCAATGCTTCAAAGTAGCATTGACAAGTATGACACAGGTGCAGATGCTGATGTCGTCCTCACCAAGGAGTACAATAGCACTTTCCCCAACAGGAACGTTTGGGACGAAGAATGGTGATGCATTTAAATGAAGAATGAAGAATGAAGAGTGAAGAATCTTAATTAGACTTTAGGCCTTAGACTTTAGACTTTAGTCAAGAACGTTGGGGGCTAAAATCTTCACTCTCAAGAATCCAAAATAGAACGGAGGCAGGGACTTGTTCCTTGCCTCTGTTTTTGCCCTTATCTATTAATTTTCTCTGTGAAAATACAAAAAGTGGCCCACGCCTCGTTTTTCAGGTTGAGCCGGCTCGATTGATCGATTGAGCCGGCTCAGCTTTTTTGGGGGGCGTTTCGTTTTGCGGTTAGCGTTCCTTCGACAAGCTAGTGGCTAGGAGCCCAGCCGTTGGCTAGGACGTGATCGCTAACCTTTTCACCTTTTCACCTTTAAACCTTTTAACCTTTTAATCTTATACTCTTCCCCCCTGCCAACTCTCAACTTGCAAAATCCTAAGAAATGAGGATTGTGGGCTTGGAAGGATTGTAATACCTTTGCACCCGAAATGAAAAGTTGCCCAGAAATAGAGTATACAGACGTGACCGTAATCGGTGCAGGTTTAACAGGCCTGACAACCGCTTATTGGCTGAAGCGAGGCGGAAAGAATGTGCGCGTTGTGGAGACCGACAACCGCATAGGTGGACAGATACAGACACAGCGCTACGAACATTATATATATGAGACGGGGCCTTCGACGGGTGCTGTCTCTACGCCTGAGGTGGCTGAGTTGATGAATGCCTTGTCAGAGACTTCTCAGGGCCGCTGCCAGATAGAGACCGCTCCTGATGCTGCCAAGCGAAGACTGATTTGGAAGGGAGACCGCTTCTGGGAGCTTCCTTCCGGTCCGCTCAGTGCCATTGCCACTCCGCTGTTCCGTTTCTCGGATAAACTGCGTATCCTGGGCGAACCTTGGCGCAAGCGTGGCAATGACCCGGACGAGAGTGTTGGGGCGCTGGCAGCCCGCAGACTTGGCCAGTCCTTTGTGGACTATGCCGTAGATCCCTTTATCTCTGGCGTTTATGCCGGAAATCCCTATACATTGGTTACACGTTATGCTTTGCCCAAGCTGTATGCCTTGGAGCGTGACTATGGCAGCTTTATCCGTGGCAGCATTGCCAAGAAGAAGCAGCCCAAGACTGAACGTGATCGTCTCGCTACCAAGAAAGTCTTCTCTGCAAAGGGCGGACTGAGCCATATTCCACAGGCTGAGGCTGATTATATCGGAATGGAGAATATCTCCGTGGGTGTCAGCAATGTATGCGTTAGTCAGGAAGGGGAGGGGTGGATAACAACATTCCAGGATGCCAATGGCAATTTTCAGCAGTTGCAAAGCCGTTGGGTTGTTACTACCTGTGGCGCCTATAGCCTGCCTAAGCTGCTGCCTTTTGTGGATAAGGAGCGCATGGATGCGATAGCCCGGTTGGTATATTCTCCTATCATAGAGGTAAACGTGGGTATGCCCGATACGTTTGGCGGTGACTATTGTGCTTTTGGCGGTCTGGTGCCTACAAAGGAGAAACGTCAGATACTTGGAATTCTGTTCCCATCGGCTTGCTTCGCACAGCGTGCGCCAGAGGGTGGGGCATTGTTCTCTTTCTATCTGGGTGGTGTACGTAATCCAGAGATGATGAGCAAGAGCGACGAGGAGATTCGGGCTATTGTCATTCAGCACCTGCATAGCATGCTGAAGTTCCCTGCCGAGGCAAAGCCGGACTTCATTCACATTGCCCGTCACCAGCGTGCCATTCCGCAATATAATGCCGACAGCGGACAACGGTTCTGTGCTGTGGAATCTATCGAGCAGCAATACCCCGGACTGGTGCTGGGAGGTAACCTGCGCGACGGCATAGGTATGGGTCATCGTATCACTCAGGCTGCCAAAATAGCTAACAAGATTATTAAGTCAGAATAAATAAATATAAAAATGAGAAAAATTATCCTAACTGCATCGTTATTAGCTGGTTTTGTTTTTTCTGCAAAAGCAGAAACGGAGGTTGCACCGTTAGATTCCTCGCGAGTTTTTAACCTGGACGAGGTTGTCTTTGTACCCCTTAACAAGGAGTCCAAGGGACTGCGTTTCCAGCCTGTCAGTTCATCTGTTCTTACTGGTAAGGAGATGAACAACCTGGGTATTCGCGACCTGCGCGATATCTCTAATTATGTTCCCGCCTTCGTGATGCCCGACTATGGAGCACGCTTCACCTCTTCTATATATGTACGTGGTATCGGTTCTCGTGTAAACAGTCCTTCCATGGGTATCTACGTGGATGATATTCCCCTGATGAACAAATCGGCCTTCAACAGCCATGTGTGGCAGTTAGACCGTGTGGATGTTCTGCGTGGTCCACAGGGTACGCTCTACGGCATTAACTCGGAGGGAGGTCTGGTGCGTCAGTACACCAAGAATCCCTTGCGCTATCAGGGTACAGACGTTAACCTTGGCTTTGGAACCCGTATGTACCGCAATGCAGAGATAAGTCACTATAATAAGGTAAATGACAAGTTGGCCTTCTCGGCTGGCGCTTTCTATAACGGTACCAACGGCTTCTGGAAGAATACACTCACCGGCGAGCGTACCGATGATAAGAACGAGGCAGGCGCTCGTCTGCGTCTGGTATATCAGCCTACAGACAGGCTCTCGTTCGACTGGATGGCAGATTACCAGTACGTCAGTCAGCATGCCTATCCCTACGGCATTTTGGAGCCTGCGAGCGGCAAGGTAGTTTCCGAGCCTGATCAGGACCATCAGGGCAAGTACAATCGTAATATGGTTAATACGGGCATGGCTGTTAAGTATCGTGGCAAAGGCTTTGACTTCCAGTCTAATACCAGTTACCAGTATCTGAAAGACAATCTGCTGATGGATAACGACTACTCTGCAATAGACTTCATT
The DNA here is from genome assembly GCA_946619915.1 of uncultured Prevotellaceae bacterium. GTDB lineage: Bacteria > Bacteroidota > Bacteroidia > Bacteroidales > Bacteroidaceae > Physcousia. The sequence continues at coordinate 18,034 of CAMOMP010000041.1, forward strand.
GTTGTTGATCAGTCGCAGCTAAGCAATGCCATTACACAGGAGTTCACCTTCAAGGATAACCTGAAGGGTCGTTGGCACTGGACAACGGGTGTGTTCGGTTCTTACCAGTGGCTCAAGACGGCAGCCCCTAATACCTTCGGTTCAGCCTTTGGCGAAATGATGAAGAAGAATATGCGTCTGGATCAAGCCGAGGCAGGCATCTACAATTCCATCCTGGCTTCTATGTCTGGCCGTATGTCCGAGGCAGCAGCCAAGGCAGCCATCGAGCAGGCTGGTGGTGTGCACATAGGTGTGCAGATGCTGGTGCCCTGTCTGTTCCATACACCACAGGCCAACATCGGTGTTTTCCACGAGTCGAACTATGATATCACAGACCGCCTGACCGCTACTGCTGGTCTGCGCTATGATTATACACACTCCAAGATAGCATACGATACCAATGGCGATCTGCGCCTGAAATTCAGCATTATGGGTCAGGATGCCGTGGCACGTGTACTCTCGCTCTACGAGCACACCGAGTCGGCAGGATTCAGTCAGCTGTTGCCCAAGTTCGGTCTTACCTATAAGTTCGACAATGGCAGTAACATCTATGCCACCGTTACCAAGGGTTATCGTGCAGGAGGATTCAACATTCAGATGTTCGGAGATATTATCCAGAACGACCTGAAGACCAACTCCGCTGTTATCATGGAGGCCGCTCAGGAGGCACAGAGCACCCATCAGAATGTCGAGAGAACCGTTACGCAGGACGATGCCAAGTATGCATCCCTTGCCGAGGGTATCAAGTTCAAGCCCGAGGAGTCTTGGAACTATGAGCTTGGAACACATGCCAACCTCTTCGATAATCTGATACATGCCGACCTGAGTGTTTATTATATGCAGATTCGCAACCAGCAGCTTTCTGTCTTTACCGAGGATTATGGCTATGGCCGTAAGATGGTGAATGCCGGCAAGAGCTACAGCTGCGGACTGGAACTGACATTACGCGGCAGCGCTGTCAGCAACCATCTGGCATGGTCGTTGGGCTACGGCTATACGCATGCTGCCTTCAAGGATTATAAGAACCGCGCCAGCAAGAATGCCGAGGAGGTTGATTACGCAGGCAAGAGAGTACCTTATGTTCCTGCACACACGCTGTCTGCTATGGCAGACTATACCTTCGATACTGACCTCCGATTCATGAAGCATCTGACCATCGGTGCCAATATGAACGGACAGGGTAAGATATGGTGGGACGAGGCTAACACCTATGCACAGAACTTCTATGCTACACTGGGTGCTCATGCTTGTGCCGACTTTGGCACGTTCAAACTCAACCTGTGGGCACGTAATATCACAGATACCCGTTATAACACCTTCGCTTTCTCCAGCAAGGCAACGGGTAGGGAAGTGTTCATGGCTCAGCGTGGCAATCCCTTCCAGTGCGGATTCGACCTGAGCTTCCACTTTTAATTAGGAATTAGTTTACCGTATACCGTTTACTGTTTACGGTTTTTAATTAAGAATTAAGAGAGAAGAATCCTGCGATTGAGCGAGAGCAATGGAAAGCGTGCTTTCCGATTGCCGAGTGTGAGCAGGATGAACGGAGTCAATTTGCTACCGCAATGTTCAATTATCAATTCATAATTCTAAATTCATAATTCATAATTATGGTGGTTAGCGGCACAGCGGTAGCAAATTCTTCACTCTTCATTCTTCATTCTTAATTTAAAAACGTTCAATGTAATAATCCTCAATCCCCTTCTCCCCTCCTTGGGAGGGGGTCGGGGGAGGCTTTTTAAATTACTACCGCAGTGCCGCTGGTGGCTACCATCAGCATGGAGCCGTTAGAGCCTATTGTCTCGTAGTCGATGTCTATGCCTACGATGGCATTTGCTCCCATAGCCTGAGCACGTTGCATCATTTCTCTTAGCGAAGTTTCCTTGCCTTCGATTAGTACCTTCTCGTAGCTGTCGGCACGACCTCCGACAATATCGCGGAGACCTGCGAAGAAGTCCTTTACAATGTTTGCACCAATAATGGTCTCGCCAGTCACCACACCTTTATACTCCAGGATGGGGTGGCCTTCAATCTGTGGGGTTGTTGTTAGAATCATAATGTTAATCTCTTTGTTTAAAGTTTCTAATTGCAAATATAACAAAAAGCGCTTTATATATATTATGGTAGGCAAATAATTTTAGAAAAATTTTACATTCTTTTAGTAATCTTGCATACTAAACCTTGTCCAACCGTCGTTTTTAAGTTATACGTTTCATTTATAAAAGTAAAAACGATGAAGAAACTGATTGTATCCTTTTTGTTTGCGTTAGGCCTCGTCTCTTGTTCCAATGAAGTCCCAGAACCAGATACCCCCGAGGTTGTGCCGAATACCAGCAGGCTCCTTTCTTTGGATGGGCCAGACTCGCACTATGATTTTGAATATGACGACATGGGGAGAGTTCTTCGTGCAGAGCTTCTTAACGGTTCTATGTGTCACTATGCTGAGTATAAATACGACAAGGACCACATCTATATTTCATATCGGAGGAACGAGAAGAATGTTTCTGAAACCGCTTTTCAAGAAGATACTCTATTCCTCGTAGATGGTAGGGTAGATAGTTGTGCAGGTAAGTTTCTTACTGATTATCGTATCCGTAATAAGATGGAAGCCGACCTACACTATTATAAATTCCGTTTTAACGCGCGTGGCGAGATGATATATTCGCGCGTAAAGTATGTGTATCCGCGTTATAAACAGGTTAGAGGTTATGAGACTACGTATGAATGGAAGGATGGTAACATCGTCAAAGGAGTCAACATTACGGAGGAAAGCTATACTTCTTATAGCTATTCTTCCTTACCAGGGAATAATGTATATAATGATCCGAGATGTGCCATGCCTGATTTATACCCTCTTGTTGTAAATGGTTACTTCGGTGTTGCCTGTAAGAATCTGATGGAAAGCTTTGAAGATGATGATGGTTTCGGTCTAAAGTATGATTACGAACTGGATTCTCAAAAAAGGGTTGTGACTATAAAGGAAATCCGAACCTATGAAAGTTATGGTTATTTTAGAGTTGAAGCATACAATCTCAAATGGAGTAATGCGGTTAATGGGCAATAACTGCATTATAGGTTTAGCCTAAGCATGGCCTCTATGTCCTTCGGAGGAATCATTGTGAAAAATTTCGCCCATCAACATATTGATTTTTAAAAATAATCGTATATTTGCGGGCAAGAACATACAATAATGACAATTATGAAAAAGGTTTTCTTGATGCTCGCAGTTGTTGTCTCGTTCTTTACCTCATGTTCAGATGGCGATGAGAACGGTCCAGATTCTAATCAGGCCGATTATACCGTTATTATATATGGTATGGCAGGTGGTGAGATGGATAATTGCATCGAGGGTGTCTGGCGCGAGACCCAAACGTTGCTCCCCGATGGTAAGATTCGTGTCCTAGCAGTCAACAAGTATGGTGCTGATAGTGATAAGTTCTCGGGAGAGTATGGTGCGCCTGGCGAGGTGCTGGCCTTTGAACTGGACAAGAATACGCAGTTCGAGACCCTCCATCAGGAAGGTGCCGACATGAAGTCGTTCAAGCTCTATGACCCTGCGAACCTGACTGCCCTGTTGAATAGGGCCAAGAAGGACTTGCCTGCCAAGGAGTATGTGTTGGTGTTCTACGGGCATGGTGGTGGCTTCGATGCCAAGTCCGATTATCCGAAGCAAAACGAGAGCCGGACACGTGGCGTGCTGTACGACGAATTGCTCGACCATGCATCAATGAATATGTACGAGCTTTCCACTGCCATCTCTAATTCCGATATCAAGCATCTCAAGGCCATAATGTTCAACAATTGCTTGATGGGTGCCATGGAGATCGTTACGGAGGTTTCTTCCTATACCGATTATATTATTGCTACACCTTTCATGCTCACCAGCGAGGAGGATCCGCTCATTCCCATGTTGGTAAAGAACCTGCGACAGACATCGGATTTCGAAACTGCTGCCCGTCAGACGCTGACTGATTCGGAAGAGAGACTACATGAGGGTTATGTAAAGGAGGGCTATCCCTTCAATGGAAACGTGGAACTGCTGAAATCCTCCCAGTTACAGGCTGTGTGTGATGCGGCAGGGAAGTTGGTCACCCGCCTTTGTGAGCTTTACCCCGCGCAACAGGATGCCATCGACAACGCCACTTGTCAGGTGTATCAGTTCTACCAGAGCAAGCCCTTCTACGACCTGCTCGATTATGCAGGAAAGTTGGCTGAGCTGACTGGCGATTCGCAGCTTGCCAACATACATAGTGAGATGGAAACAGCTTTCCGTAGTGCCATCCTGCAACAGGTAAATATCGACCTTGGTGTTATGCCTACGCTGCCGTTCTATTCGCTCTCTGTTGTCCTGACGAATCATCAGAAATACAATAGCATGATTAATAGCAATGTCGATTTCCGTATGTCCTACGAACTCAACAGATTCCATCGCCTCGCAGGGTGGGGAAGTTGGCTTAATACCAATCAACGCAAGCCCGAAAACAACCCCTGCGGACAAGGTGCATTATAAAGAAAGTTCTCCCTTTCTTAATTGCATTACCTTTACAGGGCGTCTCGGCATCACTATCCTGCCAAGGGCGAAGTCTCAGTCTTTCTGTTTCCATCATGATTTATTACTGTTTCCCTGTTGTCTTGAGCCAATCGGCACATTCATCGGCAAGCAAGGCAATGAGTTTCATATAGAAGGTAGATAGTTGGGCAGGGTCTTTCTTGTTCAATCCTGCCATGTTATGTTGCAGGGTAAGCAAGATGCGAAGCATCTGGCGTGTGAACTTATCATCATCAAAATAGGTAATAAGGGCGATGATGTGCTTGTAGGGACAAAGGCGATGTCCACATTCCCATGCGTTATATGTGGCATGCGAGATATTTAGCGAAAATGCAATCTGTTCTTGCGTTGCTCCCTTGCGCTGGCGTGCTTGCAGAAGGGCGGAGGAGAAATCATAGAGGAGATTCATTTTTCACCTCCTTTCAGATAATAGGGTAGGAACTCGTCTGGTTCATCCACACTTATCGCTATGGGTTTTCCTTTTATTCGATAAATCAGGAATACCTTCTTTTCATCTGTCACATACGAGCAGAAGATGCCGACTCCCTTCGTGCGGAACCAACCAATATATCCGAACACTCCGCCTATCCCAAACAGACGCATGGTGTTTTCTGTGGTATGAAATCCCAATTGGATCTTAGTGCCTATGGTAACGTTGCCAAATTTCCCTTTGTTAATAAACAATCGACGCTGGTCATCAAACCGTTCAATGTGGTCGATGTTCTCATACGGTATCTTTATTGTTCGGATAAGCGTTCGGATGCCTATTCCCTCATCATCTGTTATGATGTACATGGGGAAAACGAAGAAGCACGAGAGGGATGAGACAAGCATAAAAGCAACCATGGCAACTGCCAGTATGGGGTTCACTCCTTTAGATACAGAGTAAGTCATAAAAAGGATGAACGCAATCGTGACCAGAAGGAAAAAGGCAGTCAGCCATTTTATTCCTTTACTTTGCGAACATTCATAAATTGTTTTCATACGGATTTGTTTTTGTTATTTTTTTTGAACTTCTCTGCAAAGTTAATATCCTTTTCATATATGTTCTTATCAGTTTTGCTGACATTCGTTCACCCTTTTACTTCTCAGGAGTCCAGTTCTTCAGGAAAACTAATATATTATCTATTAACTGAGGCGTATTGTATTTTATTTGACTTTCCTCTTTATCCTTAGCGCTTGCTATGTTACTATTTATTCCCGGTCCATCAATCACAGCATAGGAGAAGTTGTCGGCCAACGTTTCCTCGGGGGCAAGTACATATCCGGTATTGTGACCTATAACGTCCCAGAAGTCAGAAGCCTTATCGATGGGATAATAGGTATTCGGCTTATCTATGGGCACAAGCACACTCTTGTTGTATTTGAGGAAGGTGACATCCTCGCCTTCTTCTTTCACAGCTTTTTCCCATGAATGGGTATAGAGTGCAAGCAGTTCGCATTTGCGCTTCTTGCCTTTGATGGTGAACTCGGCGTAGTTATCGATATGCTCTACATCGGGATATGCTCAGATCTTCTTGATGATTCGGGCAGGGTTCCCGCCCACCACCACATTGTCCGGGACATCCTTTGTTACAACGGCTCCTGCGCCGACGACGGCATTCCTACCGATTGTCACACCCGGGCAGATGATGGCACCGATGCAGATCCATGCATTCTCTTTTATTGTCACCTTTCCGAAATGGAACAGGTTGTGCCTGTCGTGAAAGTCATGATCTACCGTTGCAATCTTCACCTCGGGGCCTATCAGCACGTTGTCCTCTATCTCCACCTGCCCGGGGGAGAGTATGGTTGCCCCTTTGTTGATTGTGATGTTCTTCCCGAACTTCATCCGGCATCCGCAATCGCAGTAGAATGGTGAGACGATGACAACGCTATCATCCAATTCACACTGGAACAGTTCTTCCAGCAGACCCTTATAATCGGGGTCTGTGGGTTTCCTGGCCGAGATTTTCAGACATAATTCGTGACTCCGTATCATCTCGCCCTCTATGGCACGCATGCGAGGGTCCCTCTTGTCGCCGGTCCCTGTGGCATCTATCACATCAAACATCATTTTCTGTATATACTATAACCGACTATAATCTTTTTTTGTTCACATTGCGTATCTTCTCCAGCATTTGCGCTGCCCACTTTTTGGAGCTTGGCAGCTGGTAGCGGCAGTTGCCGGTTGCGGAGGGTGTGAAGATATTTATCTCATGAGCACTTTCTTAGTTGTGCCATCATTCATGCGCAGGATGTTGATGCCACGGTAGAGGACGTTTCGTCTTATGCCGTTGAGCTGGTAGTGTTCAACATCCAGAGAATTGCCTCGAATAGCTTTTATACCATCTATGAAGTCTGCATAGATTATGATGTCGTGTGCTGGCATCGTGGCAGGTACGTCCAACCATTCTATGAGTATATAGCGGTCGCTGTCCAGCGACTTGGGTAGTGGTATCACTGCGCCATATTCAACCTTCGTAGTGGTCAAGACTACATCGCCATATTGGAATGTGACATTATAGCTGTTGACTGTGAAGCTACCCGTAACTTCCACATCATGTGCAGGCATAGTCTTTGGAATCTCGCTCCATCCAGAAAATGTAAACCCTTCTCGTTCAGGCTCTGGTTCAGGGATAATTTCTTCATTTTCCTCAACAGAATATGTTTTGTACACTTCTCCGTCTACCATATAAGTCAGAGTGTGTTTCGGAGCGGTGATGGGAACAATTGATCCGAATTTCCATAGATTTACGTACCTCTCTGCGTATACTGCTGGCACATGGAGCGTAGCAGACGAAATGGGTGACGAATCAAACGCATAATAGTGTTTTGCCGGAACATCCTCTGCGTAACAATATACATCCGTTAGGCCTGTACAGCCTGCGAAAGCGTAGCTTTTAATTTCTGTCACGCTTTTGGGGATTGTCACCAATGCCAGGCTGGTGCAGCCACGGAATAAACTTCTTTCGATGCACGTTATACTGTTTGGAATTTCAATTGATGCTAGACTGGAGCAGCTAGCAAAAGCAAAGATGCCTATGCTCGTCACGCTGTTAGGGATTGTTACCGATATCAGGCTGGTGCAGTTCTGAAATGCATATTCTCCTATACTCATTACGCTGTTTGGGATTTCAATTGATATCAGGCTGGAACAGCCATAGAAAGCATATGTGCTGATGCTCGTCACGCTGTTAGGGATTACAGTATTCTTACAGCCGGCAATAAGAGTATTGGTTGCACTGTTTATGATAGCGTTACAATTCTCACGTGAGTCATATACAGTATTCCCTTTATCAACGGATACATCTGTCAGGTCGGAGCAACCACAAAATATATATTCTCCTATACTCGTCACGCTGTTTGGGATTACAATTGATGTCAGACTGGAACAGCCTTGGAAAGCACCGCTTCCTATTACGGTCACACTGTTGGGTATTGTCACCGATGCCAAGCTAGTGCAGTTCTCGAAAGCGCTGCTTCTTATCTCTTTCACGCTATTGGGGATTTCAATTGATGCCAGGCTGGTGCAGCCAGAGAAAGCATTTTCTCTAATACTCGTCACGCTGTTAGGGATTTCAATTGATGCCAGGCTGGAACAATTCTGGAAAGTTTTTGTCCATATACTTATCACGCTGTTAGGGATGGTCACCGATGTCAGGCTGGTGCAGCCATTGAAAGCAAGGCTTCCAATTTCTTTCACGCTGTTTGGGATTGTTACCGATGTCAGGCTGGTGCAGTCTTGGAAAGTATAGGTATTTATATATATCACGTTAAAGGTCATATCATTGTATGTTACAGTCTCTGGAATCGTCACGTTACCTGTGTATTCGGTGTCGCCAGATGTTACAACTGCCTCCAAATTTCTGGTATCTAAAATGTAAAAGACACCATCAATTTTGGCTTCAATCCCACTAGCCGTCAGTGTTGACAGCAGAACTAAAATAAAAAGCAATGTCCTTTGTTTCATAATCGATATATTTTTAAGGATAAGCCCTTCTTAACAACTCTTAATGAGAGAGTGTCATGTCACAAAAGTAACGATTATTCCGATTTGGGCAAAGGAAAATGCAAGAAAAAAGAAAAATAATCGTATATTTATGGCGTGATATGGGAAAGAGAAGAATTTTAAGACCAAATCAATGATGAAACAGAAACTACATTTTCAGCGTGTCTTCGCTTCGTTGTTACTTCTTACTATTTCTATGCTTTCGTGGGCGTATGACTTTGAGGTGAATGGCATTTACTACAGTCGGTGTTGGTTTGATGATGCCACGATGCAAGTTACGTCTGGAACAAACAGCTACTCAGGTGATATTGTAATTCCTTCTTCTGTAATGTACGGGGATAAAACATATAATGTGACGGCCATTGGCGAAAGAGCCTTTTCTGGTTGTTCCGGCCTCACGTCAGTCATTATTCCTGAGGGTGTGACGAGCATCGGCGAAGATGCCTTTTCAGGCTGTTCCGGCTTAACCTCTATTAATATTCCCAATAGTGTGAAGGGCATTCTCGGAGGTGCTTTTTCGGGCTGCTCCGGCCTATCCTCTATTAGTATTCCCAATAGTGTGACGTACATTTGCGGAGGTGCTTTCAGAGATTGCTCCGGCCTCACGTCTATCACTATTGTATCAGGTAATCCGAATTACGACAGTCGCGAGAACTGTAATGCTATCATTGAGACCTCTTCTAATACACTTATTGC
>CAMOMP010000042.1:0-27164 GCA_946619915.1 uncultured Prevotellaceae bacterium
ATTGGGGAAGAATGGAAAGGGGAACAGCCGTTCCCATCGGTACTGTCTTTTTTTGTCATAAAAAACCCCTCCATTACGGGAGGGGTTAGGGGTGGGTCTTTTTATTTCAATGTTTCAATTGCGAACTGCATGCGCTTGAGGGTTTCCTCTTTACCTAAGAACGCGGCGAGTTCGTACATATCAGGGCCCTGACCTGCACCTACCAGACAGATACGCCATGCGTTCCAGGGACGCAGGCCGGAAGTCTCTACCCAGGGATCCACAACAGCCTTCATGCCCTCTACGGTGAAGTCCTGAATGCCGGACAGTACCTCGTAGAACTGTTGCATCTCTGATGCGGTGTTCTCTGTCCAGTTCTTGCGTATGAACTTGTCCTCGCGGTCGAAACTCTCTGGCGCTACAAAGAAGAAGCGGGTGAGTGGCCACAGGTCGGAGGGGAAGCTGATATTACGTTTGCGCTTGTTGCCCTGTCCGTCCACATACTCAATGACTTTCAGCTTCATCATGCGTACTACTTCTGCTTCCTGCTCGGTAGTAGCATTGATGCCTTCAGCCTTCAGAATCTTGTCAAAGGCAGGAGCCCATGCCTCGTCGGGCTGCTGAATGAGATACTGGTGGTTGAACCAGGCGGCCTTGACGTAGTCGAATTTGGCTCCGTTCTTGGAACATTTGCTCAGGTCGAAGAGTTTTACCATCTCGTCCAATGTCATCAGTTCCTGATCATTGCCAGGGTTCCATCCTAAGAGAGCCAAGAAGTTAACGACAGCCTGTGGCAGATATCCTTTCTCGCGGTATCCACTTGAGATTTCGCCAGTCTTGGGGTCGTGCCACTCTAAGGGGAATACAGGGAAACCTAACTTGTCACCGTCTCGCTTGCTGAGCTTACCATTTCCTATTGGTTTGAGCAAAAGGGGTAGGTGAGCGAAGCGTGGCATGGTGTCTGCCCATCCAAAAGCTTCGTATAGCAAGACATGCAGGGGTGCACTGGGTAACCACTCCTCACCACGTATCACATGTGTAACCTCCATCAGGTGGTCGTCAACGATATTGGCCAAGTGGTAGGTAGGCAATTCGTCAGCACTCTTGTAGAGCACCTTGTCATCCAAGATGCTACTGTTGATGCGTACCTCACCACGAATCAAATCGTCAACCAAGACATCTCTGCCGGGTTCGATAAGGAAACGTACTACGTATTGCTGTCCGTCGGCAATGAGCTTATCAACCTCCTCCTTAGGCATAGAGAGTGAGTTGCGCATCTGCATACGTGTGCTGGCATCGTACTGGAAGTTCTCAATCTCAGCACGTTTGGCATCCAGCTCCTCTGGCGTGTCAAAGGCGATATAGGCCTTGCCGTTATCCAGCAGTTGCTGCACATATTTCTTGTAGATATCCCTACGTTCGCTCTGGCGGTATGGTCCGTGTGAACCACCGAAGCTTACACCTTCGTCGAATTTTATTCCCAACCAGCGGAAACTCTCAATGATATATTCCTCGGCACCGGGAACGAAACGACCACTGTCTGTATCCTCGATACGGAAAATCAAATCACCGCCATGCTGGCGTGCGAAAAGGTAGTTGTATAACGCGGTACGTACACCTCCAATATGTAATGGACCTGTTGGGCTTGGGGCAAATCTTACCCTTACTTTATTTGAGTTATAATTCATAATTCATGATTCATAATTCATAATCTGCAACTGATATAAGTGGGACGTAAGTTGGCCTCATGTCTTATTACAGACTATATGTTCTTAAATTCCGTGCAAAAATATAAAGAAAATATGAAATATGAATCATGAATTATGATTTTCTGTGTATCTTTGCCATAAATATGGGTTCATATATGAATTGTGAATTATGAACGCCGAAGGGATCGCGAGCGAATCGCGAGAAGGTTTAGCTCGACGGCCCGAAGGGGAAAGTCAACGAAGTGGCAATTATGAATTGTGAATTATGAATTGTGAATTATGAATAACCACTATGAGCAGATACAACAGACAGAGAAAAATAAGCAAGAAAGAGTACCTGTATAGAATAGCAGGACTAATTGCTATGATAGCCATCTTGGCAGTCTTTCTGCCCAAGGGTAGCTACAACAAATACGAGTATAAGGTAGGAGAGCCTTGGGATGACGGACAAGTGATAGCCCAGGACAGCTTTCCTGTTTATAAGAGCGAAGCTCAACTGAAGCGCGAAAGCGATAGTCTGCATAATTACTATGAACCTTATTTTGAGTATAAGCATGCGGTCTATGAGAAACAGGCAGCACAACTAAGAGAGGCCTTCAGGACATTGTATGGCGAGGGTGTACCGGCCTATTATCTGCCGCATCTGTTAGATAAGCTAAGACGCATGTATGCACAGGGTATCATAGAGACTGAGGACTACGAAGTGCTGAAAAAGGAAAATACCCGCCAGGTCTGGCTCTATGAGAACAACGAGTCACAACCGCGGTATGTTAGGCATCTTCTTACCCAGAAGACCGCCTATGAATATATGATGGCGGAGGAGGACAGCGTACGTTATAACCACGGTAAACTGCTGCGTTGCGGACTGGAGAAATTTATTCAACCCAATCTGGTTTATGATGCCGAGAAATCTCTGCAGCAGCGCCAGGATGTAGATGCTCAGTTAGTACCCTTCATCGGACAGGTGCAGGTAGGGCAGAAACTGGTTGATCGCGGACAGATTATAGACGAATATACGTATTGTGTCTTGCAGTCGTGGGAACGTTTCCAGCAGAGCCGTTCGATGAGTAGCACAGAGCAGTTGTTACAATTAGGCGGACAGGTAACATATATTGCCATCCTGATGATTCTGCTCCTGTTTTATTTTGAGCAGTTCCGTAGTGATTACCTGGCGAATCCGCGTACTGTCATGCTGGTGATAAGCCAGTATCTGCTGTTCCCGCTTGTTACATACGCACTGATGTCGCACAGCCTGATGAATGTGTACGTTATTCCCTATTGTATCCTGCCCATCCTTATCCGGGTGTTCATGGACAGCCGAACAGCATTCATTACCCATACCTTATGTATTCTTGCATGTGCCGTGGTTCTCAATAACCCTTATGAGTTTGTTGTAACGCAGTTGGTGGCAGGTCTGGTGGCTATCTACAGCCTGCGTCAGCTTTCGCAGCGCAGCGAGCTGGTACGTGCAGCTGCCTTGGTAACCTTGGCTGCATTAGTGACGTACTTCTGCATTGAGCTGCTGCATGGCAGACCGTATAATTCCAGTGGATTTGACAGATGGACATATATATACATTCTGGTGGCTGGCGTTCTCTCGTTGCTGTCTTATACGCTGCTCATGCCAATAGAGCGCATCTTCGGTTTTACATCGAATGTTACACTGGTGGAACTCTCGAATATCAACAACACCATACTTCGCAGACTCTCGGAGGAGGCACCCGGAACTTTCCAGCATAGTATGCAGGTGGCTAATCTGGCTGCTGAGGTTGCAAACAGTATAGGCGCCAAGAGTCAGTTGGTACGTACCGGTGCCTTGTATCATGACATAGGAAAACTGGAAAACCCTGTTTTCTTTACCGAAAACCAGTCGGGAACCAACCCGCATGATAACCTGCCATACGAGCAGAGTGCCCAGATTATCATTCAGCATGTAAGAAATGGTTTGCGATTGGCAGATAAATACCAGTTGCCCTCTGTGATTAAGGAATTCATCTCTACCCATCATGGTCAGAGTATGGCCAAATATTTCTATGTGTCATACAAGAATGCCTTCCCTGATAAGGAAGTAGATGAACATATCTTTACCTATCCTGGTCCTAATCCCACAACACTGGAGCAGGCAATCCTGATGATGGCGGATTCTATAGAAGCTGCATCGAGGAGTCTGTCGGAATATACCGAGGAGAGTCTGAATAGTATGGTTGACAGGATCATTGATGATCAGGTAACAAGTGGATACTTTGCTCAGTGCCCCATTTCCTTCCTGGAGATTGCCGAGGCTAAGGAAGTCTTTAAGACAAAGCTACGTACCATGTATCATACCCGCATTCAGTATCCTGAGCTAACGAAATGAAGAATAAAGGGTGATTTTACACATTTATTTATAAAAAACAGCCGTGGAATACTGTCTGATGGAAAATTTTGTTATCTTTGCAGTGATAAACAATAAATAAATTAACTCTCGCAAGTTCTACCTGCTCTGTTTCTTGGGGTAGGGGACAATACGAGGGGCGCGAGATCTGGACAGCGAATGATAATGAAAACAAAAGGGGAGTCAAATATGAGGATGAGAAGCGAATTTACTTCCGCTTTTGTTTATGTGCCTTAAAAAAATAACTACTATGAAAGCAAAATCTTTAATAACTCTGTTACTCCTTCAACTGCTTGGCATGTACACCATGCAGGCACAAGGTCAGGAATGGAAAGGAAAAATTCTGTCTATTGGGGAAAGTGTTACAACGCTACAGACAGACAAATGGTATGTTCTGTATAACTCATCCACTTCTTCTTATGCCAAAGAAGAGGCGGAGAACACCTTAGTGGCAACCACCACCGACCCAAATGGGTTAGATGCATCAACCGGTGCTGCCTATCTGGTTCAGTTGGAGGCTGCGGGAACACAAAACAAGTATTACCTGAAAACAGGCTTGGGCAACTATTATGCTAATGTAACTTCAAGTAATCCCAACGTTACAAGCGCTACTTTGGCATCGAAGTATGCCTATACCATTGCTAAGTTTAACACCGAAGGACATTGGTGCCTGAAGAATAGTAGTAGTTCGTATTTCCTGCAGAGTAAGAATGGAGGATTGTACGGAGCAGCCAGCAGGGGTAATACAAATGGAGACTGTGACTGGGCGTTCCGTGAGGTTACTGTCACGAGTATGTCTGATTTATCAGGAAAAGACTACGTTAACTTTATTCTGGCCAGCAAGAACATCGTGCGGTTTACCAACCGTCGTAACACCAATGTGCGTCTCGCTGACGATGGTACCAATACTGTGGGTGCCGCCAAGAATGACAATACGCTGGCTCAGGTATGGCTGCTCACAAAATCAGGCAGTGGATATACTTCGTAATGCCAATACCGGACGTTTCCTGAACGATGACGATAATTTCCGTTCGCCTTCCACTACGGCAAATACCATCTACATCCAGTTCAGTCCCAACAACGGAACGAACGGTGACTATATTAATCTTTCAGAGAATGCAGAGTTCTCGGGCAATGTCTGCCTGAATCTTGGCAACAACGGCACGGATCTTTTCAAGTGGGCGTGCCAGGGTGACCAAGGTAGCGACTGGAGTATTGCACTCGTCGAGAACTATACCATAAAGGAAGTAGAGGACAATCTGCTTGCCCTAGGCGGTCTCTCGGAACCTGTCCCCGGGAAGTATTACCGTATAAAGAATGTGGGCAAGTCAGTATACATGAACGAGAACATAGGAGCCAGTGTCCTCACTTGCGAGGGCAAGGATGCTGACAAACTGTCGCAGTACTGGACGCTGGTACAGACTTCCAACGGACGCTATAATCTGCAGAACGTCTGCACCCAACGCTACATCGTTCAGCAAAACGGTGCTCTCAGTAAACAATATACTACTTCGACCTCCAATACAAATACTTTCTCTATTCAGAGGACAAACGATGCTACATCCCTTACATATTATATCCTTGACTACGGAAGTACCGGACTCCATTGCGATGCCAGCAATGTTGTGGTTGGTTGGAGTAGCAACGCTACCAATAGTGTCTGGGGATTCGAGGAGGCAAATTTGGATGAAGCATTCATCGAGGCAGGCCGTGCCCAACTGAATATCTATAATGACTTGACGAAGAACCTTAGTACCTATAAGGCAGCTCTTGCCAACCTCTTCAAGGACAAAGCCTGCACAGAGCTGAAGGATGAAATCCAGGCTCTATCCGACGAGGCTTTGGCTGAGAATGAAGTCTATAAGACGTTGAATGCCGACATGAAGGCAATGGTGCTCAAGGTAAAGAACGATACATGGCAAAGCTACACTTCTTCCTCGGGCTATACGCGAGAAGGCTTCGAGAAGTTCTTCCGTGTCAGAGACGACTATCAGGTTTATAGCCACTACCAGCAGATGGCAGGAAATAGTTATGCAGGTATGAGCTATAGCTTCGGCAAGCTCTCAGGACCGACAGGTATCGTTGGCAAGGCAGGCGATATCATCTATATCTATGTTGATGAAAACCCCAGCAGCGACTGTACGCTGCAAGCAGAAGTCGTAATAGATAGTGATAGCCCTGGTGACCATCAGACAGGTACAACCACTAATCTTCAAGCTGGTCTTAATACGGTGCTGTTGAGTGCCCCCAGCACGGTCTATATTTTCTATCAGCTCAACAATCCCAATAAGTACCTTGCCAATTATCCCGCTGCCAAAATACACATCGAGGGCGGTGAGGTGCAAGGCTATTTTGACTATACAAGGGGTATGACCAATCAGGACTGGACACTTCTCTATGAGAAGATGCTTAACAAGAGTGATATTGTCAATTTGAAGTGCGACCGTGTTGTCTTCTCGATGGTGGGTAGTCTGGTGAAGAATGCAATAGGCAGGACTGGTGAAGTAGAAGGCTTGATGCGCATCTGGAATAACTTCATAGAGTGCGAGGAGGACCTGATGGGCTTCAAGGAGGATTTGCAGGGGAGGTTCCGCAATATCTGGAATGCTTTCTCTGTCACACACGGCCATATGTATGCTACGACCTATGGTACATACTACTCGAACGGCACTATCTCTACCGTGATGGATTACAACCAGCTTACGACAAGTGGCGGAGCTATCTGGGGACCCTCACACGAGATTGGGCACAACCATCAGGCATGTCTCAACATTGTTGGCGCTACTGAAGTGAGCAACAACCTCTTCTCGAACGTCAACGTATTCCTGCATGGCATTTCCACGACACGTGGCACAAAGGTGACAGACACTCTCGATGACTTCGCAAGAGAGAAGGGATGGTTTGGTATGAACATCTGGGAGCAGACACGTTTCTACTTCCAACTCTACCTTTATTTCCATGCCCAGGGACATAAGCCCGACTTCTATCCCACATTGTTTAAGATGCTCCGCAAGGATCCCATCAGGAAGCGCTCAACTACATACGATTCGAGTCTTGCCAACGATGAAGGTATCGTGGGTGGTTACATCAGCTATGGAAAAGAAGATTATCTGCACATGGCAAAGAAGATGTGTGACGCCGCACAACTTGACCTGAGCGAGTTCTTCGAGGTGAACGGAATGTTTGTTCCTTACGAGAAGTTCTACGTGAGTGACTATGGTGACTACTGGGTAACGACTACTGAGCAGGACATAGAAGATGCTAAGGCTTATATGCATCGCTATCCCAAGGCTCCCAGCATCTGTTTCATCGATGACCGCATCAAGGCATCACCTTCAAGCTCAGACGGTCCCTTCGAAGGCAAACCACAAGGCGCTACTCGTGTTAATTATGATAGCGAGGTGTCTATCGGTTATGCCGATGTGGGACAGTGGAGCGATTTTGTGAATGACTACCAGACCAACGGTTACTATTATGCATTATCTTCCGGTACCTATACGATAAACGGATCTGGCGCAATCGGCTTCAAGGTTTATGACAAGGATGGTAAGCTTGTTTATCTTACCGACAAGAAGAAGTTCTCTTTCCCATCGAATGTTAAGACGAAAGTACAGGATGGATTTACTATTGTAGCCTGTGAGGCTAACGGCTATGAAGTCCTTGTTCCTTATGGTCCTGCCATGTATCGTGGCGAGATGACGGCTTATTATGAAGGTGATCCCACTCCTCATACCTTATATTATTATGGTACGGGAACAGCAGGCAAGAGCGAAATGAATCCCCTTCCCGCCAATTCTATTGCATACATTAAACCTGACCAGGCTGATAAGAAGCAACCGACACCTGAGTTGCTGACCAATGGTAATGTGGTAAGTGGCGAGGGTATTGCACAATCTCTTGTAATAGATGGTGACAAATCCTTCTATATTCCCACCGAGTTTACGGCTACCAGCCTCTCCTTTAGTAAGAGTGGCGAAGGTTATCAGGCACTCCGTCTGCCTTTCCAGGTAAAAGAGGGATTTGTCGGTACTATCACTAATTATCAGCTTGATAACACGGTAGAGAGTATTGATGCAGGTTCGCCCGTTGTCACCGAAGGTAAGGTTAGTCTAACTGCCAATGATGTGGTGGTGAATGCCGGCACTTATGCCCAGACACAATTTGGTTATGCGCTTGCTCCAGACGGTATCTCATTCCTCTATGCTGAGAATTTCTCTCCCTTCACATACGTTTGGGATGATAGTGAAACAACAGCTATTGGATCAATTCATAATTCACAATTCACAATTCATAATGAAGAGGGAGTAGTTTACGACCTTGCAGGAAGAAGAATCACAGCGGCAGCAAATTCTTCACTCTTCACTTTTCACTCTTCACTAAATAAGGGTATTTACATTATTAATGGTAAAAAGATACTGATAAAATAATATGGCAAAAGAAAAGACTAACAGGAAACAGCATGTTGTTACCCCTGGTAGTGTAACAAAGGAAACAGAAGAAAAAAAGAAAATAACTGTGCGCGTGCCGGTGCTGCCAATATTCTTTGTGGCAGTGCTGGCGTGGGCAGCATTTTATTATGGAAGCGTATTCCATCTGAGTCGGGAATATAGTTTCTGGGTACCAGATACGCGTCAGTTGGATTACATCCTTTCGTGTTCATTCGGCAGTTTGCGTTATATAGGCAGGGCACTGCTCATGACCTTTAAGTATCCGTTGTTAGGCGGATTTGTCATGGCCGCAATGCTTACGTTAGGCACATGGTTAATTGGATACTGTTGGCGTCTGAAAGCCAAGTGGCGTGCTATCCAATATTTGCCCGCTTTGGCATATATGGGTACCGTTACCTTCTACGGACTTGATATTTTCTTTGAGACTGAAGCAGGATATATCATGGGAATCCCTTTCCTGGTACTTCTTGTACTTATTATCTGGGGTATCATGATAAGGAGTTTTAGCAAGAAGAAAGTTCCTGCTTTGATTGGCATTCCTGGTGATGAGACCCAACGCGACAACCTGATTCAACTGGTAGTCTGCGTTTTGGGCTTTGCTGCCATAGTGACCTTTAACGAGATAGAACGTCCCTATGTACGTGTGATTACTCAACTGTCCTCTATGGAACAGGAACAGGATTGGGAGGGAATACAAAAGGTTGCCCGTTCCCATGCCTACCAAAGCAATAGGCCTATGGCATGTATGTACGCCATAGCTCTTGTGCATACCGACCAGATTGCCTATCGCATGTATGACATCCGTCTGGATTATGACTCGCTTTATTTGCATGGAATAGACGGAGGACATAACAATGCCAGCAACATGTATATCCCAGAGGGTAGCTATCATGGCGGTTTCGTGGAGACTTGTATGCATTCCTGCATGGAACAGATGGTTGTGGAGGGCCCTACATTGCGTCTGATGAAACTATATATCAAGAGCGCGTTGATGCGCGGCGAGTGGGAACTTTGCCGTAAGTACCTCCGTATTCTTAGTGATGTTCCATTCGAAGGCGCTTTCTGCAAGAAATATGGTGCTATGGTGGGTAATGATTCTTTGGTCAATGCCGACCCCGAGATGGCCAAGATAAGACTTACAGAACCTCTTCATGATAGTTTCGAGAGTATGTATCAGCAGCCTACTTTCATGGGTTATAACCTTATGTTGGTAGAAGGACGTAGCATAAACGCGCTGTACAATTCGCTCTGCGTATGTCTTTACACCAAGCTGATGCCTTCCTTCATGCAGCGTCTGGAGCCTATTCTTGGAACAACGCCTCCAGATATCATAGCCGATGGTATCTTATTGTCTTCGACCAAGAATCCCGGCCTCGAGAAGAACTTTACCGGTTTGGATATGCGAGTACCAAGGATTCAAAGTTTCCTGAATAATGTACAGCCCTATATGAGTGACCGACCTGGACATGCATACGAGTTGTTCGGCAAGTACAAAGGATATTATCCTTATTACTATTTCTTCGGCAACCTAAAGGCAACGAAGAAAGGATATACGGGGCTATCAACCTCTAATTCGGGAGTGAACTAAAGACCCTCTCTAACTCCCCCTCTAGGGGGAGAACCAGATAAAAGATAAAAGAGAAAAATTAAAAGAGAAAAGTTAATTATCGAGATAAAAATTCTGGAAGAGCGAAGCGATCCAGAGGAGCGTTAGCGGTCCAGAACAGCGAAGCGGTCCGATTAAAAGTGAAGAGTGAAGAATCAAAGTTACCAACAGTAAACGGTAAACTCAAAAACGCAAGAACTTATAAACTCAAGTTCAATTATGAATTATGAATTGTGAATTATGAATTCTAAACTAAAATATATCCTTATTACAGCAGCAGCTGTGCTGATGGCTGCCTGCGGAAAACCAGCTGCTCAGGTACCTGTTCAGTATTCACAGCTGGAAGAAAATGCAGATATCTATCCTGATTATACCGACATTGTCGTTCCACCCAATATTGCTCCGCTCAACTTCATCGTTCGGGACACCTTGGCCGATGCTTTTGTGGCTCACTTACAAGGGAAAGATGCTGAGTTGTTGGTTTCGGCAGGGAAGGACGGTGTTATGCAGATGGACATGACGGAATGGAAGAACCTTCTTTCGACTTGCAAAGGTACGGACATACAGGTGTCTGTATATGTCAGAAGAGGGGAGAAGTGGTTCTGCTATAAGCCATACACGCTTAGCGTAGCGGAGGAGCCTATAGATGCTTTCCTAAGCTATCGCCTAATCCAGCCGAGCTATGAGCTGTATCGCCAACTGGGTATTTACCAGCGTAACCTTACCAATTGGGATGTCCATACCATCTACGAGAACAACCGCGAATTCGAGACTAATACGAATCATTGTATCAACTGCCACAACTACCGTAGTAATAGTACGACAGATATGTTGTTCCACGTCAGGGCAAACCATGGAGGAACGGTTATCATCCAGAACGGTAAGGCGCATAAGGTGCAGATGAAAGACAGTACCATTATAACTGCTGGTGTCTATCCTTCATGGCATCCCAAAGAGAATCTGATAGCTTTCTCTACCAATAAGACAGGTCAGGTATTCCACCTTTATCACCCAGAGAAGATCGAGGTGATGGACGAATCCAGTGACCTCCTGTTATATGATGTAACAAAGAATGAGATCAGCCATATTATTCGCACACCCAATGATCTGGAGACTTTCCCCTGTTGGGCTCCTGATGGCAAGAAACTATATTATTGTAGCTCCAATCTTCTTCCTCTGTTGGATCTTTCGCTGCCTGACAGTACGCGCACACATCAACTGATGCTCAAGTATGACAGTATCTACTATAATCTGATGTCTATGACCTTTGACGCCAAGACACGTAAATTCAGTGAGCCTAAGGTTGAGGTTGATGCAGCATCTATGCATAAGAGCATCAGTGTGCCCAGGGTTAGTCCCGATGGCAGGTATGTGCTTTATACGCAGGGAGACTACGGCCAGTTCCACATCTGGCATAAAGGCGCCGACCTTTGGGTGAAGGACCTTCAGGCAGACAGCTGTTATGCACTTAAGGCTGCCAACAGCGATGATGCCGAGAGCTTCCATTCGTGGAGTAGTAATGGACGCTGGATGGTCTTCGCCAGTCGTAGGATGGATGGCAATTATTCAAGGGCTTTCCTGGCATATTTCGACAAGAACGGACAGGCTCATAAAGCTTTTGTTATTCCGCAGGAGGATCCCGAGATGAATATATTATTGCTTAAGAGCTACAACGTACCCGAACTCACGAAGGATTCTGTCACTATCTCTACGGAAGATATCGGCAAATGTATTTATGATACGGAGGCGGTAAATGCGAAATATATTCCTACTGATGCTACCTATCGCCATCAGAGAAGGAATACGGAACAAGATGCAATAACGGGTGCAAGCCCAAGAAATACAAAACAGTAATAACCATAGACCCATAGCCCTGTTAGTCTATCCCTAAGGGGAGTTTGGAGAGGGCTTTAGCAGATGAGAGTAATCATCAATACAGATTATGCTACACTTTCGAAGTGGGCAGCAAATTACGTTGCAGCAAAGATCAATGCTGCTAACCCCACACCCGAGAAGCCTTTTAAGTTGGGTTGCCCTACGGGTTCATCACCTCTGGGTCTTTACAAGGAGCTTATTTCTTTGTATAAGGCTGGCAAGGTTTCTTTCCAGAATGTTGTTACTTTCAACATGGACGAATATGTAAACCTGCCCGAGGAACATCCTGAATCATATCATAGTTTCATGTGGACTAACTTCTTCTCACATATCGACATCAAGAAGGAGAATGTACACATCCTTAATGGTAACGCACCTGATTTGGCTGCTGAGTGTGCTGCATACGAACAGGCTATCAAGGATGCCGGAGGTATTGACCTTTTCATGGGCGGTATTGGCCCTGATGGACATATTGCCTTTAACGAGCCCGGCTCTTCACTCACTTCACGTACTCGTGTTAAGACACTGACAACAGATACAATCATTGCCAACTGCCGTTTCTTCGACAATGATGTTAACAAGGTGCCTAAGACGGCTCTTACTGTTGGTGTAGGTACTGTAATGGATGCCAAGGAGGTTCTGATTGTTGTAAACGGCCATAACAAGGCACGTGCTTTGCAGCATGGCGTAGAAGAAGGCGTAAGTCAGATGTGGACAATCTCTGCACTGCAGATGCATCCTCATGCAATCATTGTATGTGACGAAGCTGCATGCGGTGAACTGAAGGTTGACACCTACAGATACTTCAAGGACATCGAGAAGGATAATCTATAAGATATCTTTTATAAGAAACAAGGCGCAAGCGGTTAGGAGCAAATACCTAATCGCTTGCTCTTTATTAAGTCGTTAACCATTGTTATTAAACATAATGACGCTTAGCGATAATTCGAAATATCGAAATTTCGAAATAACGAAAGCACAAGATAATCCAACGTCTCGTTTACTCGTCAAAAGAATTTTCAATTCTCAATTTTCAACTTTCAATTCTCAATTATGGGCCTTGCCCTTAATATAGAATTGACATAAATCAATAAACTAAAGGGTAAGGACAACAAACGTGGTCAAAACGTTGCAGGGTTGCCTAAATGAGCGTACCTTTGCAGCGTTTTCATGGTATTAGTTTAAGGTTAAGGAAAGATTGGTTGTCGGGATGACAACCGTCTTTTTTTTATACCCTATTCAATTTCCATCTCTAAAGTTCCAATAAATCGGGCGTTCTTGCCTGTGTGGTCAACAACTACTTGATGACCTTTCTTATCTGCAACATATTCTTCGTGCTTGAAATAGGTATGCGTATGTCCGCCTAAGAGTACATCTATTCCAGAGGTGCGGGATATGAAATCCTTGTCCTGTTCAGGTTCATTACCCCAGCCTAAATGACTTAGGCAAACAACTACATCACATTTCTCTTCGTTACGCAGTTTGTCTATAATGGGTTGGGCTGCCTTGGCAGGTGTGATGTATTTCATGCCTATGTAGTTATGCTGGAGAATAAGCCCTTTGGGTTGTGGAGCGACTCCAAATATACCTATCTTTAATCCATTGCGTTCCATAACGACATAAGGTTTTACCAGGCCTTCGCAAGGTGTTCCGGTAAAGTCGTAGTTACAGCATACTATAGGGAAAGATGCCATTCGGAAGATGCGTGCCATATTTTCCAAACCAAAGTCGAACTCATGGTTACCTATTGTTGCCGCATCATAATGCATCTGGTTCATAAGTTTCACCTCCACTTCTCCCTTAAAGAGGTTATAGTACACACTTCCTTGTGAGAAATCGCCACAATCCAAAGCAAGCATCTCGCCTGGATGTTGTTCCCTCAACTGCTGAAACAATGAAACCCTACGTATGAACCCACCCTTGTTTGCCTGAGTTGTGTCACTGAAGTTGGGCGATATTGGTTCCACGCAAGAATGTGTGTCGCTGGTGTGAACAAGGAATAGTTTCCTCGGCTGCGCCAAACCGGGGAAAGAATGAAAGAATGAAAGAATGAGAAAATGAAAGAATAATATTATGACTATACGTTTCATGTAGTTGACATTTATTAGTTGACAGTTGAAGGCTGCGATTGAGCGAGGGCAATTCCAAACTTGACAGTTTAATTTTGAATTTATAATTTTGAATTTTGAATTCCATTTCCCACTAACGGGAAATGGTGATTCTTCCTTCCATCTTGGCGTCAATGATTCGATGCTTGATGATGCTCTCTATCATCACATCACGGGTCTTCAGACCTATCTCATGACGTTTCTTGGCTTTCTTCAGGGCATACATCTTGTCGTTTCCTTCTGCCAGATAATCTAACGTGGCAACGGTATAGGTGCGTTTGTGGGATATCTTCTCGCCATTAATGGTAGCGCTGATAAGTTTGCCGTCCTTGCTGATTACCAGCCTGACGCTACTGCTAACGCCTTCTCCCCCTACCGCAGCTATATTCTGCATCAGATTCAGAAGGTCTTTCCCTTTCATTTCCAAAACAACCAGGCTATTCTCGAAGGGGGATATAAGGATAACATCACCTTTACGTACAATGCCTTTGGGCATATTGTTGCGTAATCCACCAATGTTTACCAGTCCCATGTCAGCGGCTGGTAAACCTGTAGCCGTGCTTCCTTCCACCATTACATCGGCTGCCCAGTTGCTGAGCAGGCTCTCTGGTCTATTGGGATTCATTGCCACTCGACTCATACCCAATACAGGAGACATTACGCTATCCACACTAACTTTGTATGGGGCAATGATTGCCAAAGCTTGCGAATCTGGCTTAGCATCCAATTCACTAGTCACCTCAATGCGTTTCCATTTGGTTGACTTAACTTTATACTGTTGAGCCGATGCAAATTGAAGCGTGAGAAATGGAAGAATTAATATAAATATGACTATTTTACGTCTCATAATTATGTCTTTTATCGCACAAAAGTAAAAAAAACGTCTAAAATAACAAAATTATGAATTATGATTTGTGAATTATGAATTAAAAGTCGTACCTTTGCACCCGCTTTCCCATAGGTCGCTGGCAGGAGAAGAGTGACCTGTTATGCCTATCGGTGATCGACAAACAATTTTTAAACATAGCAAAAAATGGCTGATTTAATTAAAATTGCTGAAGAAGCATTTGCTACAGGCAAGAGCCACCCTTCATTCAAGGCTGGTGACACCATCACAGTAGCATACAAAATTGTCGAGGGTAACAAGGAGCGTATCCAGCTCTATCGTGGCGTTGTAATCAAGATTTCAGGTCACGGTGAGAAGAAGCGTTTCACTGTTCGTAAGATGTCTGGAACTGTGGGTGTTGAGCGTATCTTCCCCATCGAGTCTCCCAACATCGACAGCATTACCGTAAACAAGGTTGGTAAGGTACGTCGCGCTAAGCTGTACTACCTGCGTAACCTCACAGGTAAGAAGGCACGTATCGCTGAAAAGCGTGTTGCCGTTAAGGAAGCTGAATAATAGTTTCCTTCTTTTAGACAAGAATCAAAAGAGCATCAGGAATTATTTCCTGGTGCTTTTCTTGTTTATAAATAAAAATCCTTTTACCTTTGCGGATGGAAATTGGCTATATGACTTGAACCCTGGCCAATTCTGTAAACCGTAAACTAATA
This sequence comes from uncultured Prevotellaceae bacterium, assembly GCA_946619915.1. Classification (GTDB taxonomy): domain Bacteria; phylum Bacteroidota; class Bacteroidia; order Bacteroidales; family Bacteroidaceae; genus Physcousia. The sequence goes on from CAMOMP010000042.1 coordinate 15,654, forward strand.
ATAAGATGAAGAAAGCTCTAACAACACTGGTACTTACCTGTACCTTTTTACTTCCTTCCAGTGCACAGGATGTTTCAGTAGAAAAAGCGAAATTCCGCGTAGGAGATGATGCATCATGGGCAGGTGTTAACATTGACGAGAGTTCATGGCGCGACATCAGCAATACCTCAACATGGACATCCCAAGGTGTTAAGTGTGAGAATGGCTATGGTTGGTATCGTTACCATGTAACCATTCCCAAGAGCTTGTTAGACAAATCGGATCTCAAGGAATCTGTGGATTTCTATATGGGAAAGATCGATGATGCTGACGAGGTGTATTTGAATGGCAAGCTTATTGGCAAAACAGGACGTTTCCCTTCTGACCCTAAAGGTTATGACAGTGAGTGGAGTACCCTACGTGTTTACAGAGTTAAGTCAACCAGCAGTCTTATCAAGTGGGATGCCGATAACGTATTGGCCGTTAGGGTTTACAATGGAGGCGATCCCGGTGGCATGTTCCAAGGACCTATATGCGTGCGCGTACCTAATACTATTGATAACCTGAGCATTAGCATTAAAGAGACAAGCCTCTCCCCTGACCCCTCCCCCGTGAGGGAGGGGAACTCTAACGTCATTTGTACTTTGAACAGTAAGATAGCTGCTACCAAGAGTGGTGTGCTCTCTGTTCAGGTGCAGGATCCTGAGACCGGGAAGGTGCTGACGGAGAAGAGCCAGAAAGTTTCGGTGAACACTCGGAAGAGCCGTTCGGTCAGTCTGCCCTATGACAACCATCGGATGGTACGCATCATCGCCACCTTTACCGAGAGTAAGACAGGTCTGAGCACTACAACAAAGTATATTCCCAAGTATATCCTCACGCCGGCTGCACCTGCCGAGCCTCGTTTTAACACCACCCCACTCTATGGTGTAAGACCTGGTTCTCCCATTCACTTCCGCTTTGGCGTGAGTGGCGAGAAACCTATGAAGTTCTCATCGGATGATTTGCCAAAGGGACTCACATTGAATCCTGACAATGGAGCGCTGAGTGGTTCGTTAGAGAATGCGGGCTCGTACACCTTTACCGTAAAGGCTAAGAATGCAAAGGGTGAGCAGACACAACGTTTTACTGTCCGCTGCGGCAGCAAGATAGGCCTTACACCTCCTATGGGTTGGAACAGTTGGAACTGCTGGGGACTGAGTGTTACCCAAGACAAGGTTATAAGCAGTGCCAAGGCTCTTATCGAAAAGGGATTGGCCGACTATGGCTATTGCTACATGAATATAGACGACGGTTGGGAAGCTCCCAAACGTAATGCCGATGGCACCATTGCTGTGAATGAGAAGTTCCCCAGCATGAAGCAGTTGGGAGACTGGTTACACTCCGAGGGTTTGAAGTTCGGTATCTACTCTTCTCCAGGCGACCTGACCTGCGGTGGCTATCTGGGTAGTATCGACCACGAGCTGCAGGATGCAGAGAGCTATAACAGTTGGGGCGTGGACTACCTGAAGTATGACTGGTGTGGTTATGGACGTAAACACAGAACAGAGCCTGATAATAAGACTGTTGCCAGTTATGTCCGCCCCTATCTGCTGATGGAGCGTTGCTTGCGCCAACAGCCCCGTGACATCTTCTATAGCCTATGCCAATATGGTATGGCAGAGGTATGGAAGTGGGGACATGCCGTAGATGCGAACTCTTGGCGTACGACGGGTGACATTACCGACACGTGGGAGAGTTTGTATGACATAGGATTTGACAAACAGATAGAACTCTACCCATACGCTCAGCCTGGACACTGGAACGATCCTGACATGCTGATAGTAGGCAAAGTGGGATGGAGTAACAATCTACGCGACAGCCGTCTGACTCCTGATGAGCAATACACTCATATCAGCCTATGGACACTTCTTGCCAGTAATATGCTCATCGGTTGCGATATTGCCCAGATGGACGAGTTTACGGTAAGTCTGCTTTGCAATAATGAAGTGAATGCTGTTAATCAGGATATCTTGGGTAAGCAGGCAAAACGTGTGGTGCTGGATGGTAACATTCAGATCTGGAGCCGTCCCCTTAGCGATGGTTCTCTAGCTGTCGGCATCTTTAATGTAGGTACTACAGATGCCCGGGTGGATTTCAGTAAGTATTTCAGTAAGATGGGTATAAAGAGCCTGCAGGGCGTGCGTGACCTATGGCGTCAGCAGGATCTGGGCACTACGGATACGGAATACTTCATCCCCACCCATGGCGTAAAATACCTGAAGATAAGGTTTTAAAGATAAGAGTTTAGCGTTAACGTTCCCCTCCCTCACGGGGGAGGGGTTAGGGGAGAGGTTGAAATTTTTTTGAGGATTTAGTTTCCTGTTTCGCCAAAAATTCATACCTTTGCGCCGTCTTAACCAAGAATGCGCCTGTGGTGGAATTGGTAGACACGCTAGACTTAGGATCTAGTGCCGTGAGGCGTGTAAGTTCGAGTCTTATCAGGCGTACATAAGAAGAGACCGCTGGATTTTTTCCAACGGTCTCTTTTTTATTTATCTGTCATTTAATAGACAACCTTTTTCCCGTTAATGATGTTAACGCCCTTCTGAGGTGCGGAAAGTTTCTGGCCGGCCAGATTGTAAATATTGTTCTCCTTATTATGAATTGTGAATTGTGAATTGTGAATTGACTCAATTCCCGTCATCAACTCACCGGACACACATTTATCAAGGAGAACTTTCATCCAGTGTCCGCCGACAACAGAACGACCTATGAAGGCAACGTAGTTACCGCTGTCGGTGAAGTACCAGTCAGAAAGGGGAACACGTGATTTTGTCTCGTTGGCATATTTATATAAACGGTCCATATGGGTGTTGAACTGAGTCTGAGTACCCAGACAGGCTGTCCAAGAAACCCAGTCGGACTTGGTGTAAACAGAACGGTTGTCAAGTGGGAGGCCATACGTCTTGATTTGTCCATTGTAATATAGCATCTCCTGTCTGTATACTGCATCGGGGAAGAGTTTTGTCTGCCATACCTTATCCCATACCATATTGTACTTCTGACTCCAAGTGCCGGATTTGTCGAATGCCAGTTTGTAGTGGTTTCCATCTTTTGCCAGCTTGATCCACTCAGTGGCCATGTACTTTGCCTTTCCGATGTAGTACTCGTAGCTTTCTGTATCGCCTTTCTGCTGACACATAAGGGCAAAGCCTGCTACACCCATGATTGCCTTGAGAGACAGGTTTGCGTTATGTGCCAAATGACCGGCAAAGTCATCAGTACAAAGCTGGTTCTCGGGGTCGAGGCCATTCTCAACCAGATAGTCGGTCCAAGTTTTCAGGGTGTTCCAATATTTATTGGCCCATGTCAGATCGTCGTCGATAAGTGATATGGCTGCTGCCAATACCACAATATTTCCTGACTCCTCGATAGGCATGTTACCTGCGAAACCGCCACTGGCGTCAGGTTTGGTGATAGAATATACCTGACCGTTGGCATGTGGGTAAGTACCAAGGTCGTGGGCGGCAAAGTCAAATCCCCAACGGCTGCTTTCACAGTAGTCCAGAATAGAAGTACACATACCCTTCATGAGTTCTGTATTATATATAAGGAATAAGGGAGCGGAGGGATAGGTCAGGTCAACGGTATTAACGCAACCATTAGAGTTGTTCTCCTTGGAGAAGAAAAGAAGATTGCCTTTCTTATCCTGGAAAATCTTGTGAGCAGCTATAACATGACGATAGCAGCCGGAGAGTAATTCGGCATATTTGGTGTTGCCGGAGGCTAGGCCGTCGTCATAGATTATCTTGTCTTGTTCCTGGCAATCTGCCATAATCTGCTCATAACGGTCGCGCAGTTCTTCGAAGGCGGTAAAAATAGTCTTCCCGTTACGTGCCCAGTAGCCTTTATAGTCTTCGCCCATATAACGCATATCCTTCACCTCGTCATAGCCAATCATCATGTATGAACTGGTCTGAGTTACTTTCCCCAGGTCATTACTGAAGGCTAAGAGAGGCATATCGGCTTCTTCCGTTGTTGATATGCTGGTGGTGGAAGCCGTAGGCAATTTACCTGTGGCGGCAAAGGTGTTCTCTACCTCTGCGCGGTTGCCAACGGTGATGGTTCCGTTTATCTCGGGAATGTACAGATAACCCCAGTCGATGCATATCAGGTCGCCTGCCTTGCCCAGCACATTCTGTGCCTTGGAACCCGACTTAATGTAGCGAATGCCGTTCTGCGTGGTAACAGAAGAAACGGTAGGTTGCATGTTGTTGTTCACAGACAACTCTGGTGATGTGGCAAAGTAGAACTGTACATCATGCTCTTCTCCGTCGTTGGAGGTTACCTGATAAGAGATATAGTTGATGGGAGTTGACATAAGGTCAACATCCTTCATCAGCATGGGGGCTGTAAATACCACATCCAATGTAACGGGGCCGCATGTGAAAGTATAATAGGTATTGGTGGCCAACACGTGGCAATGGGTCTGGTCGGCAACTTCCTCGCCCGTGGTACTGTAATACAGACCGATATCTGCCAAGGCACCGCCCGTGGTATTATGTACATGGTAGGCTATGACATTCTCGCCCTCATGCAGAACGGCTTTGTCTGCATCAGTAAGTTGGTAGTCCACGTTCTTAACCCAAGTCTCGCCTGTGGAGAATATCTTGCGTCCGTTGATATAGCCATCACAGACATCATCGTGCGAATAGATGACGTGTAAATCTTTCTGCAGGTCTTCTGCTGTCAGGGTGATACGGCGACGAATGTAAACATCACTTCCTGTGGCAGTCCACGGCGTGTTTACGTAAGGTTCGCCATCCGAACCGAAAGCACCCTGCTGGTCTTTCCAAGCAGAGCCGGTATCATCATAACCCTCCGTTGTCCATGTAGTACCTGAAATAGACACGGTACGTACGCGCGCACCCCATGGACCTTGATCAGCCATAGGGGCAATAGCTTCCATGCCAGGATGGAAACCAAGAGTATTGCGGAAGAGTCCTACATCTGCCAAGGCACCACCACGTGTATTGTTTACGTGGAATGCAATGACATTATCACCTGCTACAAGGGCATCACGTGATGCGCCCTGAAGATGGACCTTGACATTCTGCTTCCAGGTGTTACCATCCGTTGCCTCTGCCAGCTTTATGCCATTGATGTATAGTTCGAAATTATCATCGTGTGAGTATATTATCCACAAATCGCTTTTCAGATCCTCTTCTGTGAGGGTGACATGGCGACGGATGTAGTATTCCGAGAGATCGTTCCACTCTGTTGATACGCCATCGTACTCGCTTTTGGTTCCAAAGGCGCCATAGCCATTGCTCCATCCGCTCTCGCTGGCATCCTTTTCGTACCAGTTAGAGGCCGCATTCGAGCGTTTGATCTTGGCTGTCCATCGACCTTTATTGCCCATGGCGGCTATGGACTCCAATAGCACATCCTTCTGACTACCCATGAAGCGGTAGTTCTTTCCGTCAACACGTAATATGCCATCCATCGCTTTTACAGCTCCTGTCCAATGTCGGGTAGTACCACCATTAAGTTTGTTGTAGGGCGACCAAAAAGAGATGTATGGGTCGTTTGAAATCAGGGGCACTGATGGCAAGCGCAATTTGGTCTGCTGATAAGGTGTAAAGTAATCTGACTGTGCTTGCAAAGCTACAACAGATAGCAATGCAAACATAAAGGCTAATGTTTTATTCATCGGTTAATATTAATATATGTTAGTTTTTGCGCTGCGAAATTACACATTTATGCTAATATTGCAAAATATATCCTTTCAAAATGGGAGCTATTCGTGGGAAAGTGGCGTTTTTTTGTTCAAAAAAAGTGTAAATATTTGGCTAGTGTATATAATTTTTGCATATTTGCATGGCATATCCAATAAAAAACCTAAAAAAACCGATATAAACCAACCATATAACATTTCAATATTAACTTAATTAAAAACAAACAACATGAAAAAGTTTTTCTTATTATTAACTACGCTCGTGTTGGGCTTCGGTCAGCTATTTGCTGATGAGGTCACGTTCGCTGCAAGTGACTTGAGAGCAACGCTCCAGAGCAACACGAGCATTGCAATTCCGTACACATGGAAGGTTTCTCCTTATCATGTTTCTGTGAATATTGCCAAGCAGAATGCAACAGAAGCATCTCTTGGTGTTGGCAACACAATTAGCATGAACAACACCTTCCAGTTCACTGTGTCTATATCTGGAGCAGGAACCCTTAACAGTATCAAAATCTCCACCACTCCCAATACTCATGTGGGTAATGCTACTGCCAGCACTGGTACTTATTCCAGCGGTACATGGGCTCCAGAGGGAGATACGAGATCTGTTACTTTCACTGTTTCTGGCAATTTCAATCTGTCAAAGATTACAGTGGATTACACGCCAGATGAAGACTACAAGCCCGATGTACCTGTTGGTGGTTTCACAGAGCCTTTTGAGGCAACTCCTGTTGAAAATAAGGCAACTTACACAGGCAAGGACCCCTACATCTACGACAAGACTGGCTTGAAGTTCTATGCCCTCAATAATAATAACGAATATGAGGAGTACGGCATTGTTTCAGAGGTCAAAACGCTGAAGGTGGCTGGTGACGCTATTACAGAGATTGAGTACCTTAAGAGTCCCAATGGCGCTTACATCAACTTGGGTTACATCCCCAAGGCTAACTCAAAGGCTGTTTGTACGATGGTTGCAGAAACAGGTGGCGATTGGAAGGCTGCTTATGGTTGTGGTTACAACCAAAATGGTTGGAAGGATCGTTTCTGCTTCTTTACCACCAATGCAACCATCAACCTGGGTGGTGAGACTGGCAATAGAGAGCAGATGCGTTATGGCGAGAAAATCGTGACCGTTCTGGATGCTGCTGCAGGAAAGATGGATATCTTCGAGGCTGATGGCACAACCCTTATTGGTACGATTACTGATTCTCCAAAGACAGCTGACTGTAAGACTCCCCTTTATGTCTTTGCACAGAACAAGGATATCCCTGGTGGCGGCACACAGACGGACTGCTATAACCCCTACATTACCCTCTATGGTTTGCAGTTGTATGAAGGTGAAACCCTCGTAATGGACCTTGTTCCCGCAATCAATGGAGAAGGCAAGGGCGGTTTGAAGGATAAACTCACGGGCACATTCTACGGCTCTGCCACTAGTGCCGAGTTTGAACTCAGTGCCGATGGTCAGGCTATGGCTGGCGATGCAGGCATCCCCGTTTATGAAGGTAAGATTGTTATCTATAAGAACCATGAGTACGAATACTTCAATGGAGATTGGGTTGACAGAGGCGAAATGGCTTATCAGGCTGTTTCCGAAATCGGCAGCGACTACAAGAACCTTTCTAATTGGACTTATCCCGGTTCTGCATATGATGCAACATTCGGTAGGAACGTATACGACGGCACGACAAACACTATTGACCCCTATGAGGGTGCAGGTGGATGGGAGCCTCTGTCATTTAAGTTGACAGGTCTGACAAAGGGCGATACCTATCGTGCATCGTTCAACTACACAGGCACAGCTTGGCACTCATGGAGCTCATATACAACTCTTCCATTCTTCGTTCTTGACAACGAGAACATGCCAGACAATGCATTCAACAATCCCGATGCAGCACTCGGTTATGTTGCTATGCCCAATACGGCAACATCTAACCAGACTTATTCAACTGTCTTCACTGCTAACCACAACTATGCACTGCTGTGCATCCAGTTCGGTGTTGTTGATGACGGAGGTCACGATCCTGCTTTCGCATTCAGCTTCGGTAATATTAATGTAGAGAAGCGTGTTCTGCCTCAGGCTTACAACAAGATTGACTGGGCTGACCCCGTTAAATATACAGCTCTGGAATACATCGAGAGCACAAGTGCTGCTCGCGAGAATGCATTCACACTGCCTTATATTCCTGTTACTGCCACACAGATTGATACCAAGTTCCAGGTCTATGACTCATCTACTGGCTGGTGCGGTATCTTCTGTGCACGTAATACCTACGCAGGTACAGGTATCTCTCTTTATATGAACGGTAACGACCGCGCTCACTTCGGTTACTTTACTGGTGACACAGGTGGTGCAGGTGACAACTTTGCTCCCTTCAGCCTCAATACCGATTATGAGGTTCAGGCCGATGTAACCAAGTTGGTTGTAAATGGTGAAACCTATAATACTGGCAAAACTGTTACCAACGCTACCACTCGCCAGCTGTCTCTTTTCGCTAATCCTGAATGGGACAGCCCAATGCGTGGTCGCTTCTACTATTGCAACATCAGCGAAGCAGGCGAGACAGTCTATAACTTCAAGCCTGTGATGCGTCACGATGGCGCGTTCGGCTTCTACGACAAGGCTTCACGCATATTCGTTCAGCCTGCACAGGGCAAGCTCGATGGCTATGGCTACAAGAAACTTGAAGATCAGGCATATATTACTTATAATAAGGATACACGTATTGTAGTTGTTGGTACAACCGCTCAGTACTTGCCCGAAATCCAGAATATCCCCAGTGCCATGTTCTCATGGACATCTTCAGATGAGTCTATCGCTACTGTTGCTTCCGATGGTACTGTAACTGGTAAGGCTGCTGGCAAGGTAACTATCACAGTTAGTACTACTGCCGACCAGGGTTGGACCGCAAGTTACGAGTTGACCGTTGCTGAGCCCAATTATGTTCGTAAGGATGCTAACAACGTAGGTTATGCTATCGTTACCGGTGGTACTGGATGGGGCGACTCACCTCTCTCTGCTCTCCTTGATAACGATGCAACAACTAAGTTCGGCTGCTCTAACTCAGGTGATGCTTGGGCTATCATGATTGCCAGCGAACCTGTTGCCGTTCAGCAATACTCTATCGTAACTGGTGGTGATACCTACAACTATCCCAGCCGCAATCCTGTAAGTTGGAAGCTTGAAGGTTCTAACGACAACCAGACATGGACTGTTATCGACGAGCAGGTAAAGAGCTACAAGCTCCAGGCTAAGAACAAGGAAGAGTTTGAATTCCCCGTTAATGGTACCGAGACTTACAGATTCTTCAAGTTCTCTGCTACTCAGCTTGGTGATGGCTTCCAGATGGGTGAATTCTGGATTAACGCTCAGGCACACAACTATGCAGAAAACGCCGAGTTACGTGTTGAGGCAACATGTACAAAGGATGGTCAGGTTGTGTATGAATGTGACGACTGCCACGCTCTTTTGAGCAAGCCCATTGAGAAGGCTCCTCACACATACGTAGATGGTGTCTGCAAAGTATGTAGCGCAAAGATTGCAGAGATTACTCTTCTGCCTACACGTGGAGGCGACAACACACCTTACTATGCTAAGTTCCGTTATGCAGAAGGTGTAAGCGACGCTGAATATGTTGACATCGAAGAAGGCTGGAACACAGTTGACTTTAACGATTCTGAATGGGGTGAACTGATGATGCCTCTTGGCTCATTCGGTCCTTATCACACACGCTGGATTGGTGAACGCAACACATTCTGGTTCCGTCGTGACTTCTTCATCGAAGATCCTTCTGTAATTGCTAAACTGACCTTCAAGGCTACTCACGATGACGACTATGCTGTATTCCTCAATGGTACTAAGGTGGTTCAGGAGTATGATTGGACAAGCAATGAAAACGACTGGAGAGTAATCGATGTTGATCCTGCACTTCTCGTTGCCGGTAAGAACGTACTTGCTGTTTACATTGAGCAGAACACAGGTGGTGCATACTGCGACTTCGGTTTGGAGGCACAGATTGCAGCTCCTATCGCAGTTGGCGAGACAGGCTATGCTACCTTCGTTGCTCCATTCGATGTTGACTTCACGGGTGCTGATGTAACGGCACATGCTGCTACACTCAATGGCAAATATGTTAAGCTCTCTGATCCTGTCACCAAGGTTCCTGTTGGTACTGCAGTTATTGTAAAGGCTAATGAGGGTACATACAGAGTGCCTGTTACTACCGATGCAGTTAACAACATTGCCAATGAGCTCTTAGCTTCTGATGGCGTAACTGCCGATGGTACTCAGTACATCTTGGCTAATGTGGATAGTAAGGCTGGCTTTGCTCAGGCTACTCCCGCTTCTGTCATTCCTGCAGGCAAGGGCTACCTTGTAATTGCTGGTGGTAGTGAGGTGAAGGCATTCTATCCCTTCGAGGAAACAGAGACAGCAATAAAGAGCCTCACCCCAGCCCTCTCCGAAGGCGAGGGAGCAATTTACAACATTGCTGGCCAGAAGCTCTCTAAGCTGCAGAAGGGCGTAAATATCGTAAGCGGACGCAAGGTCCTGTATTAAGAGAAAAATTAAAAGAGAACAAGATAAAAGTGAGTTTATAAGATAAAAATTCTCTCACTTCGTTTCTTGAGTAAAGTAAAAATGTCAAACAAATAAATTTAAGTCCTCGGAACCTCGGCTCCCTCCCTCTCGGGGAGGGCGGGGGGAGAGGCTGGTTATCATGAGATACATTAAACCCGCAATGAAGATTGAATCGGCTCAGGCTGTCAGCATGCTGGCAGAGAGCCTGCCAATAGATGGCAAGACAACGGTAGATGGTGGCGCTGCCCTGACCAAGGAAAGCGATTGGGCCATCTGGGACGATGATGAAGAATAATTTTCTATTCTTAAGATAATAAAGGAAAGGCAGTTCTCGTTAGTGGGAGCTGTCTTTTTTTTGTCCCGCAGAAATGGCAGAAATGGCAGAAATTTGCGATTGAGCGAGTGGAAAGCTAAGCTTGCTTAAGCTATCCCGAGCGTGAGCAAATTCGACCGCAGGTCAAATATTTAAAGCGGTATCTTTGGTGTTGCGCTAACCGTTCTACGCCCGGTTTTGATGCTAAAAGCACATGGTTTTACTTGTATGCAAGCATCCAGATAAAACCACGCCCTTTCAACATCAGTGCTGTGACCATCACTTGGCACAACTCCAAAGCGTTATTTACTCTCTTTCGAGAGATATTTAATTCAATTCGTCCACCCCATTTGCGACGCGATGGATACTGTCCTTTAGAATGTTATTTGTATTGAAGTTTACAAGGATGCCAACTTTCAGGCCTAATAGCCTTAGGTAGGTCCTTGTCTGCTTGAAGAAGACCTCCTGGAGTTCCTTGACGCTTTTCAGTTCAACAACAATTCTTCCCTGAACCAGTAGGTCCAATCTTAACGGGGTCTTTAATATCTGGCCATCATAGTGTATCGGCACCTCCAGCTGCCTTTCCACCGTAAGCCCGCGTTTCTCCAGCTCATAGCTCATTGCTTCTTCGTAAACGGATTCCAAAAGCCCTGGGCCTAGTTTCCTGTATACATCATATATAGCTCCGCGTATCTGGTATGTTATCTCATTATCTGTCATTAGCGTCTATTTTATTTCTTATGGATATTCTATTTCCAAGAAAAACGGGAAAAGGGAGCGTTTTATTGTTTAAGTTCCGAGGAAATTGTAGAAATTTGCGATTGAGCGAGCGGAGAGAAAACAATGTGTAACATAGTCATAGCCTGATTCTATAAATCACCTCCATTAGATGAGATTACACTGAATTACCGGATTCTT
>CAMOMP010000043.1:0-26528 GCA_946619915.1 uncultured Prevotellaceae bacterium
ATCACCCTCGTCCTTCCCATACTGCAGCCATACTCTAGCCATACCCGCGGAGGAGCTTAGGAGGAGGCTAGGAGGAGGCTAGAGCGAAAAACCTGTTTTATTCCCCAGTCCAACAATAATCAACTTGCAAAATAAATTATTTAAGCTGATTATTGTCCAAAAACAAGTTGTTTTTTGCTCAAAAACATGCCCAAAAAGAATACAACCTCCAAACCCATCGTATTTACGCTGAATTCGACCCGTATTCAGCCTTCATGCTTAAACTTCCAAGCTGTTTCTGTCAAGCAAGAAATCCATTAGTCCAATCATCAAAATACCCTTTTCATTGCGCCAAGGTTTGATATTATCTTTCACAATGACAATCTTCTTAAAAGAGTCGTCAATATTAACCAGTGATTGAGTTTCCTGATCCTCTTTCTCCTTATCAGGAATAGCCAAAGCTGATTGTATGTAGTAGCGCTGACTTGCCTGATTGACCACGAAATCCACTTCAAGACGCACTCTCTCTTGCTTCCCGTCTTCGGTTCTCTTCCGAATCTCCACCTGACCGACATCAACCTGATAGCCACGTACGCAAAGTTCATTGTAGATAATGTTCTCCATAATGTGAGTTTCCTCCTGCTGACGGAAGTTTATTAGCGCATTACGAATGCCCAAATCCTCAAAGTAGTATTTCGACAACGTACCAATATATTTCCTTCCCTTTACATCAAAACGCTCTGCTTTCCTGATGACAAATGCCTCATCAAGATAAAGAAGATACTTGTCGATAGTCTGGCTTGTAATATTTGAGTTCTCAACACTCTTGAAAGTATTTGCAATCCTCGTAGGGTTATTAGGAGAGCCGATAGAGGAAGCCAAGATATTGACCAGTTCACGCAGTTCTTTGTCGTTCTTGATCTTATATCTTTCCAAGATATCTGCCATATATACGGTCTGGAACAGCTTTCGCAGATAGTCAGCCTTCTCTTGGTCAGTGGAGAAGGACAAAATTAATGGAAGACCGCCAAAAGTATAATAATCTTTCCAAGCATCGCTCTTATCTCCACCTACAGCAGAGTAGTATTCTGTGAAACTCAATGGATAAACCCTTATCTGATGATCACGTCCCCTAAACTCTGTTGCAATATCGGTAGAAAGGAAATGTGAGTTGCTGCCAGTTACATAAACGTCAGCGTTCTTTACATGTAGCATGCTGTTGAGCACATCCACAAATTCATCAACCTTCTGCACCTCGTCCAGAATAATGAAATACAACTGTTGGCTAACAATCCGGGACTTGACATATGCCAGCAATGCATCAGGATCTCTCAACTCCTTATTGGCCCTATCCTCCAGGTCCACTTCAATGATACGGCTCTCGTCCACCCCTTCCGAAAGCAGGTGATTATGGAACAAGGTTTTTAGCAAGTAAGACTTACCACACCTGCGCGGCCCAGTTACAACTTTAATGAATCCATTCTGTCTGGCATTAATCAATTGGTTCAGATAGCTGTCTCTTTTTATCTCCATTGTACAATGAATTTATGGCACATGTGCCAACTTTTCAGTGCAAAGATACGGATAAGTGAATGCAAAACAAAGAAAAATTTTCTTTTTTTGTCGAACGAGAGTATTTTCGACCGTAGGTCAGAGATACAAATATATACTGAACCGCAAAAATTTTAGGCTGAAAAAGTTGGCACATGTGCCAACTTTTCAGTGCAACATCAAAAACAAGCAAAAAAGAATACAACCTCCAAACCCATCGTATTCAGCGTGCAAACTCCTTGTATTCAGCGTGCAAACGACCCGTATTCAGTGTTCATACTCAAAGCACAAAAAAAAGCGAAGCCAATGGCCTCGCTTTTTCCATTTCAGGTATTTAACCGTTTACCATTCATCGTCCCAGACACCATTGTTTTTGTTCTCCTTGACGAGAGCATCATAATCGGTGCTGGCTTTCTCTGAAGTTGTATAAACTTCTGGAGCCCCACTTAAAGATATCATCTGCATAGATGAAATCTGCACTGTTAATAGCCTAGGGGCTAAATAGGGACGCTTCTGAGCAGCTGATTGATATATTTGTTTCATATCATTGTGAATTTAAATACAGGTTAATAATTGCCACAGCATCTGTGATATCTATCACGCCATCGTGGTTGACATCTGCCACACCCACGTTGATGCTTTCGTTGTTCCCACTGAGGTAGGCATTGATGACAGCTACAGCATCCGTCACGTCCACACTTCCATCACCATTGGCATCGCCCGTCAGTAATGTCTGAATATCGCCACCTTGTGATTCGGGATCGTCAGGGTTAGTTGGAGTGAATGGCAGTTCGTGGAAATGAGCTGTGAGGGTCACATCGTGGAAATCGGCCAGATAGTTGAAGTTTTGCACGCTGCTTATCAACTCGTTGCCATTATACCATCCTGTAAACTCATACCATTGGTCGCAGTTTGTTACATTGACCGCTATGTACTGGTCAGCCTGTACATAAACTCCGCTGGTGCGGTTGAAGGTGCAGATACCTTCTGGGTCAGAAGTTAGGTATAGACGACTCTTCACGTCCATCGTGGGTTCAGAAGGGTCTATGGGATCCAAGTTGTAATGCGCAACAAAGTCCATCTTACCAGCTACAACGGTATAGCTGAAGCTTGCAGGCTGGTCGATAGTCTCACCATTCAAAGTCCAATGGCTAAAGGTATAGCCCACTTTAGCCGATGTGCTTACCGTCACCGTTGTCCCAGGCGAATAGTTGCCCTTTCCCGCCGTTGTCCCTGCCACGTCGGGGTCGCAGGTTATTGTCAGCGGATAGTAGAATATCGGCACCTGCGGTTCAACGGGATTGTCGGGATTGAAATCGCCCTGTGCCAGCATGCTTCTCGCAGAGAGAAGCAGCAGACAACAGAGAATATAATTTAGACTCTTCATCTTTACTTCACACTTACCTTTGCAGTTACACCATCTACATTAACCACATACACGCCGCTCTTCAACTGGATGAATCCGTTGCCACTATGCTGTGCAGCCTGTGCACCACCTGTGGTGAATACGCTAATGCTCTTGCCTTCAGCTCCACCGATGGCAATGCCGCCATCCTGCGTGCCGATGCAGACACCTGTCTTTTCCGTCAAGTTATTGATAGCAGTAGCCTCGCCGCTCTGTCGCAGCAGGAAGCGGTCGTTGAAGGTACCAGCCGTTGTCTCGAAGTCGTATGTACCAACACTAAGGTCGAAGGTAATGCCCGTCTTGGTATCTACCAGAACCATAGGCATATCCATGCGCGATGCGTTGATGCTTAGCGTGCCAGCCTGCTTCGCTGTGTATCCTAAGCGGATGTCACCCTGCTGCGGACGTTCGTTGATGGCCATCTTCACACCGTTCTCTATTGAATACAACTGTGCCTTAGCTTCGTTCGAGAGGAACTTCGATGCATCGCAGTCCAGTTCATAGTCGCGGCTCTTCTGCTCATTCAGGACTACACGTGTCTTGTCTATCTGCTCTTCATCATTTAGGATTTCCAGATTGATAAGGCGTCGTTGTGGAATAATTCCTGCACGGCGACGTGCCTTGTGACGTTCTGTCTTCTTGGTTTGTCCTTGATTATAACTTTCGCGTCTTTCTGCCTCGAAGTTGATGGCATCCACCTCTGTGGGCTTCTGCACAAAGAAGGCCTCGTAGGGCTGCAGGTGACACTCATCGTCGGCAGGACGATAGGCACTGTACGTGCCGTTACTGTTATACACCGTGATGGGGGCATCGAAATCATCCGCAAGGAAATCATAGAAGCTGGAGTAAGGGTTACCCACCAAGTTCCAGCTAGCATTGGCTGCATTGGCTGCTGCGTGAGCCACCAATGTCTTCGGGCGGTCGCCACCAAACTTGGGATTGCTGAACTCAACAATCAGGTTACCCGTGTGGCTTGTCTGGAAAGCATAACCCTGCCCAGCAGTCAGCGTGGAGCTTGTCACAGCTTTCCAACCACCACTGCCATTAGCGGCACGTTCTGCACCATCGTACCAGCGCCAAGCATACTGACCGGGATAAGTGCAATTGGCAATCGTTACGTCGTAGGGGAAGCAGAAGAAGTACCAGCGGCCAGCCTTCACGTTAATCTTCACACGCAGGGTGTTCACACGCAGGTTACCTTCGTTTTCTCCGTCATCTTCGCCAATCAGAGATCCACCTTTTCCTTCGCCGTCAAGCATTTGATCTACTTCATCGAACGGCTGAGGCTCACTGCCTTCTACGGTAAACGAGCCTTGTGTGTTTATTTCACCATCTACATGCTCACCATTGCTCATATCTGGAATACGCTGGTCGCCATCAGCCCAAGTGATGTCGCTGTTGGTCGGTACTTTCTCGTAATCATCAGGAGACAATGTACTCTTGTTCACATTCAGGAACTGGCTCCAGTTCGTGTCGTAGTAATAGTTATTGTAAAGGAATTCAGGAACATACAGTTGCTGGTGTGTGTAGTCATTGAAAGTATTTGTACCAATGCTGATGATGTCGGGCATATAAGCATAGATGGTTTTCAAGTTTGAGCAACTTCTGAAAGCATCGTCTCCAATAGAGGTCAAATAAGGTGGCAGATGCATTTCGGTGAAAGCACTACAATTGTTAAATGCTCCACTTCCTATTACCTTGAGATTGGCAGGAAGATGGATATCCTTTAAACTATAACATAATGTGAAAGCGGATGAACCAATTGATGTTACAGATTCTGGGATAGTTATAGAAGTAAGTTTGACGCAGTTATAAAAAGCACAGCTGGGAACAGATTTAATGCCATCTGGCAACGTCATTGTTTTTAGTTCCCCACACCCATAAAATGCGTAATTTTCCAATTCTGTGATGTTCTTTGGGAACTTGAACAATAAGATTTTTTGGGGGACAAAATAACCTGTTATGACGTTATTCTTTGTTTTATATGAGTCGTAATAAGCATACGAACTGGCTACTACGTTGGCATCGGAAAGGTCTAAGTCTATCAGGTTATTCATCTTATTGCGGAACACCATCACGTCATAGCTGTTGAAAGTTCCTTTCACTTTCAAGTGCAAGACATTCTTCAACAAATCTTCACCTATTGCTTCTGCCACAGCAGATGATGATTCGCTGGCCGTTACATCCACAGTTTTCTCAATATGGTCAGCATCAACAATCACGTTGCCGATTGCAGACCATGCTTCACGGTAAGCATCTACCCCATTATGTGGTACCACTAATCTGACATATTCACTTAACCCACTTTGTGTACAGGGCGTAGAGGAGTTGAATGTGACCACCATATAATGACTACCAAAAGTACAATTCCCAATCGATTCAACACTTGACGGGACAGTAATGGAAATCAGTTTGTAGCAACCATCGAATACGGAATTTCCGATTGACGTGACGCCATCGCCGAAGGTAAAGGAGGTTAGGTTGGAGCAATAACCGAACGCACAATCCCCGATAGATACGACACCATCGGGAATAGTGATAGAGGTCAGACTGTGGCATGCATAAAAAGCATAGTTTCCTATTGACGCGACTTCATTGGGGATGTTGATAGAGGTCAAGCTGGAGCAACCTCTGAACGCATAATGTCCAATTGATGTGACGCCGTCGGGGATGTTGATGGAGGTCAGATTGGAGCAACCTCTGAACGCATATTGTCCAATTGATGTGACGCCGTCGGGGATGTTGATGGAAGTCAGACTGGTGCAGCCATCGAACGCATCTTGTCCAATTGATGTGACGCCGTCGGGGATGCTGATGGAAGTCAGACTGGTGCAGCCATTGAACGCATATTGTCCAATTGATGTGACGCCGTCGGGGATGCTGATGGAAGTCAGACTGGTGCAGCCATTGAACGCATATTGTTCAATAGACGTGACATTGTATGGTGTTTCTCCAACATAGACTATAGAGGGAATCGTGAGGTCTGCAGGGATAGTTCCAGAAATAGAGGGAAGATAACTAGGAGAGCTATACCCTCTATTAGTTATTGTTGCATTACTTCCATATGGGGTGAAATACCACTCCGTTCCATTGGCATCAGTCCATGTGTATGCTGATGCTGTGATGCTGGTCAACAACGCCAGCAAAGTGAGTATAAAATGTTTAAGTTTCATAATAATATATACGGTTAAGTTATTATTTGTAGTCTTCATCCATAACAGAATGGATGAGCCCTATAAGATTTCTCGCAGTAATGTCATGCGTATCACAAATAATCTTATGGCTATATTCAGGAAGAGGGCCAGTTAGTTTGTCTTCTCGTTCCCTTCTTATCCAATGCTCACATTTCCAATCGTTATAAGTGGCATCCAGATAGTAGCGTTGTGCTTGAATAGCCCCATTGTTGAAGTTTGCAGGACTGACACAAATGGTAGGACGCTCTTTTAGCCATGAGACTTTATCAGCTTCTGGGAGTTTTAGCAATAGCGTAAACTTTGTTCCGTCATACACATAAATTCGTTTACCCTTACGAGAAAGATATTGATAGAAGAATTCCATGTTATTCTCAACAATAAGCCAGTTATCTCCATCGGTTGCAAGATAAATCATAGCATGCTTCCCATCATCTTCTCTCTGATACGGAATAAGAATCATGAAGTCAATATATCTATTATTTCTCCAAAAAGCCTTTTCAAATTCCTTTACGATATTAGGGTTAAGAGTTTTACCGCCGCTTAACAGCAAAACCGCCAAATGTTGGAGAGTACTGCTTTTTCCTTGACTTGATTTGCCAAAAAGTACGATATCAGCCATTCTGTCCTTTTCGTCCATAATGGGACGTCTTCGCAGTATTTCGGATGTCGGTGGCGTGTCATTTGGCTTCCGATGTCTTCCCTCGTTTGTTTCCATAGAGCTGTGTTTAGTATGTTTAGTGCCTCTTTACTTCACGACCACCTTACGCATACCTTTTATATAAATGCCACGCTGGGGTGAAGAGACTTTTCGACCAGAAAGGTCGTATGTATTGAACATTGAACTTTGTTCATTGAACATTTCTTCTAAGCCAGTGGTATTGTCGAAATCGAAGCAGAAGGCTTTGACCTCGCTGCTAGAAGAAGGTGTGAGGTAACAACGGCCCGCAGGGAGGCTGAAGTTAACGCCTTCGGCATCGTAGAACATTGGACCTGTTCCTTTGTTCTGCAAGATATAGCCAGTATTGACTGTCGCTCCTGTGAGGAGGCCAGTGAGATAACCATCAGTAAAAATGTCTGTTACGTTGCTATCATCTAATAGCTCTGCTGTGCCGTTTAGGTTCCCACTATAGCCATTCTCGGCATAGACGATATAGGGTGTGCAGGCCTCAAGGCTTGCAGCTGGTGTCAAAGTTAGCTGGTCATTCACAACCGCGTTGCATGAATAGGCTTTCAGGCCACTTGGCAATTCTGTGTCGAACGGCAGAATAAGAGTTCCAACCTTATTAGCTGCCGAGATGTTAACAGGTAATGTACGGGAAGTTGGAATACCTGTAGTGAAAGGGCGGCAAGCGAAGTCGGCGGGAACGTACTTCACAGCTGCCGAAGTTGTCAGGTTCAGACCTGATAGTTTAACGATTGGCTTGGGGGAGAAGCTGGAAGCAAGCGCATCGTTGTCCAAAGTAACATAAACACGGAAAAGTTTACCTGAGGCCTTTGTGAAATCCTCGCTGATATTAGAATTACATGCTACACGTAGTTGGTTTGCCGTGGGTTGACTGCAACTCAGCGTATGGGAATATGTTGTAACATCCTTATAATCCTCTAATTCATCATCCCACACAGGAGTTACGGTTGCAGGATATACAGCTGCAGAAGTCTTGAGCATCTGCACTTTGGGTTTTGAATAGGCATCCAAAGCAACACTGACTCCTGATGGCAAGAATAAATCCAGATTATAAGCTGAGTAAATACGTGAACCATCAATCCCCACATCGAAATATGTTCCAGAGGGATTGGAAGCTAAGTCACCCACCGTAAACGTGTCATCTGTCGGAGTTTGTGCTTCTGCTGTTATTGGCAACATCGCACACATCATAAATAGAAGTAGAATCTTTTTCATGATTTATAGTTTAGCTAGTTAATAATTCTCATGGTAGCCCAGTCCCTCAGCAGACCTATATATACGTATGAAGCGTGGAACTGTATCCACTTCTCTGTTCTGGGGTCCTGAGAAAACCTTGCTAAGGAGAAATGACTATAGTCCACGCTTACGCATGGAAGCCATCATGTTCTCTTCTTGCTTAGCTTGAAATTTCTCAGGTTTCAGAACACAAGACGAGCATAACGCTTCGTTTATTTTCCGATAAGATTAATGCTGACCGCTGCCAGCTGCCCCCTATTTTCAGACCTTAGGCGTTAGACATTAGACTTTAGCCAACGCTAACAACAACCTATAATCAGGCCATAGTGAAGAGGCTTCACGTTGCAAAAATACGATTTAGTGAGAGAAGAACAAAATAATTTGAATATTTTTTTATTCCGAACGTTAGTATTTTAGAGACGCAGGTATCAAAAATACTGAATTATCCAATTCACACAAAGAAAAAGGCGGAATTATTTATAGCGCCCCATAAAAGCAAATAGCAATACGGCGTTTCTCTAATAAATATACGACCTGCGAATGAAGGCTGATGGCGGATGGAAGATGTGAATCGAAATTATTGGATTTTCGCAAAAACAGGTAATATGTACCCCGACTGCCTTTGAGAGCCGATGGTTATCGTGCTGAAGGCACGGTATATGTTTGTGCAACATGTACCTTTCATGTACCTAACATATACCTGACATCTCAGCCAAAATCTTGAATCATGAGGTACATGTGGGGTACATGTAGGGTATATGTTAGGTACATGTTTAGACAATATGTACCGTCTGATAAGAACGATAACCATCGGGGGTAAAGCCTCGTTGGGGTATATGTTGGCAATTAATGATAGCAATACTAGATTTTGGACTCTAGCTTCAACTATTGTTCTGTAAAATAATTTGACAATTGCGATATTAGCCTCGCCTTCATCACAAAGCTGTTAGGCATAAAACTATTGCTCCCTCACTAGGGCGCAAAATTTTCCTAGTGAGGGAGCAAATTTTCTCTGGCGTGGCAGTAAAATGAGCCAGGAAACGATTTTGGGAATAATCCTTACAGTTTTATTCCTTGGCTGCAATTCTCTCTAAGGTCTGATATACTTGCATCAGACCACGGGGAACGTGGAAGCATCCCTTCCATTTGCCGCCTTTCAGCGTGAGCAACACCTCGCCTCTGCGGTTCAAGTAACCGAACCATTCGGGATATTCGGGATCCATGAAGTGACTCCAGACGTATTCGTGAATGCGCATGAACCAATCCAGACATTCCTTGTTCCCTGTCAGCTCGTAGCCCTTAATCATGGTAATGAGGGTCTCGATGTGAACCCACCACAGTTTCTGATCCCACTCCAATTGCTGCAGGGGGCGTCCCAGTCTGTCCATAAAGTAGAAGATGCCTCCGTACTCCTTGTCCCAACCGTATTCAGCCTCGCGCAGGGCGATGTGTACGGCTTTCTCTATAAGGTCCTTGCGTCCCAGGCGTTTGCCCAGGTCCATGATGAACCACATAGCCTCTATGGCATGTCCGGGGTTGAGCAGACGACCCTCGTGACAATCGACAAGCTTGCCATCCTTGCTTACATGTTCTACTATCAAGTCCAGTTCGGGGCGATAGAAAACATCCAGCACCTCGTGCAGGCAGATGTCTATGGTCTCCTTCAGGAACTCGGGCGGGAGTAGGTCCTCAATCTCCAATGCCACGTTGCACAGAATCATGGGCAGAGCGAAGTCCTTTAGGGCACGTGCAGCTGAAGCCCCCTCCCCGCTCCCCCTTTGGGGGAGTGCTGTAACTGCCTTGTTCCATTTACCTTTTGGGTTGTTACGTTTGGAGAGTACAATATCAAAGGTCTTCTTGGCAATGTCGGCATACTCCTGCTTTCCTGTAGCCTTATAAAGCTGACCAAAGGCGATGACGGCAAAGGTGTAGGAGAAGATGTTGTAGGGCTCTACCAAGGGACGTCCCTGTCGGTCTAACGAGAAGTACCAGTTCAACTGACCGTCATGCCCGTACTTCTTCAGGAACTCGGCACCCTGGATGGCTGCATCCAACCATTCCTGTTTTTTCTCTACCTTATTATATAGGGTAGCCAGCATCCATACTTCACGGCCCTGCAGCCAGATGAACTTGTCGGTGTCGTACACTTCGCCGTTACGTTCTATGCAGGTGAAGTAACCACCGTATTCCTTGTCAATACTATTCTGCATCCAGAAGGGCATTACCCTATCCAGCAGTTCGCTCTTATACTGAGCAGCCAATTCAGAAAAAAAGCCCCCTCTCCGCTCCCCCTTTGGGGGAGTACCATTGTTGGTTTGTTTTATTGTTTTCATGTTATTTTGTTTTTGATTATATTTATAACTTCGTCTAATCTTGTGAATATATCTTCGTTCGTAAATCTTATGACGTTAAACCCTAGCTTTTCTATTTCATTGGTCCTTGCCTGATCATGATATTGTTGTCGAATATTATCGTGGTAGCCACCATCTATCTCAATCACTAAACGTGCAGGTAGGCAAGCAAAATCTGCGATATTGTCAGCGATTATATATTGTCTTCTAAAAGGTTTTCCCAATTTATTTTTCTACAAAAACATCCATAACAACCGTTCGGCATCTGTGGGCATACTCCTCATCCTCTTGGCATGTTCCTTCAGAATAGGATAAAGGATGGGGTCAGAGAAACAATAATTAGCTTTATTCCTATCAAACTTATTCATGATTTAGAATGCTTTAGGCACTCCCCCAAAGGGGGAGCGGGGAGGGGGCTTTTGAGGCTTAGTATCCATGCCGTGATGACACTTACCACAATGCCGGTGGCACCGAAGAGGAAGAAGTTGGCATCCGTGAAGAGGTACATCAGCAGTACCACCACCTCGCCGGCGATAAAGCCAGTCAGCGCAGCGCCGCCCCTGATACGCGGGCAGAACACGGCCATTACGAACAGACCGCCCAATCCGCTGGTCAGCAATCCCAGGATGGTATTGAAGTAATCCAGCAGCGAGGTAATGTCCCATGTCGCCATCAGCAGGGCAATGCCCAGTCCTATCAGACCGCTGACAACGCAGGTCCAGCGTGCCACGCGCAGCAGCGCATCATCCTTGATGCCGGGACGGAACCGCTGAATGAAGTCAACGCTGAAGGCTGTGCTGACGCTATTGATATTGCTGGAGATGGTACTCATGGTTGCTGCAAAGATGGCAGCGATGAGCAGACCAGCTAAGCCTGCTGGCATCTGACTCATCATAAAGTATGGGAAGATCGCATCTCCCTGCTGCATGGTGATGTCCAGACTCTGTGGGTGTGTCTTGTAGAAGGTGTATAGTCCTGTTCCGATGAAGTAAAAGGCTACGGAGATGAACACACTCATGAATCCGTTCACCAGGATGCTGCGACCAGCGCTCTTCTCGTCCTTGGTAGTCATGTAGCGTTGGATGACCGTCTGGTCGCTGGTGTAGGAAATCAGGTTGTTGGCAATGCCGCCACCCAGGATAGCTACCCAGAAGGTGACACGTCGGTAGTCCCAACTCCATACAAAGAGGCGCATCTTGTCGTTGTCAACAGCCATCTGCCAGGCTCCGGAGAATCCACCCTCGGTATTGCTCCAGAGGTATAAAGCGGCGAAGATGGCACCTCCGACCAGAATACATCCCTGCACCACATCGCCCCAGATAACGGCTTCTACACCGCCCATGGTACAATATATTATGGTAACCAATCCCATCAGCACAATGCACAGATAGATGTCGATGCCCGTAACGGCTGTCAGCGCCAGCGAGGGAAGGTACAGCACCAGTGCCATACGTGCTATCATGAAGATGCAGAACAGCGTCGAAGCCATCAGACGTGTAGCTGCATTGAAGCGTTCCTCCAGTATGGCATAGGCAGATGCTGCTTTGCTCCGACGGAAGTAGGGCAGGTAGTACCAGATAACGGGGAAACCCACCAGGGGAATCATCCACAGCATGGGGTAGTAGGTCCAGTCCGTAGCGTAGGCCTTGGCAGGGATAGCCATATAGGTAATGGCGCTGAGCATGGTGGCATAGATACTGATGCCCGCCGCCCACCAAGGCACACGACCGCCGCCCTTGAAGAAGTCCTCCGCTCCGTTCTCGCGGCGCATAAAATAAATGCCCATTCCCAACATGGCCAGCAGATACAGCGCCAGCACAGTCCAGTTGGCAAAACCGAAGTGCGTCTCGTGCTTTATCTCAATGCGTGAAATCTTTGCCGACCTGATGCCAGGCATTGTCTCGCCTCCGCTGTAGAACCAGCCTCCCTCGAAGGGCGTGAGTGCTGCTCCTGCACGTGCCAGTGTGCTGTCACCTGGTATGATTGCCCAGGAGTCCGTGATGGTGTGATATACCAGCACCTCCTGACGGAACTTGTACCACGCCGGATCATGGCGCAGATACAGACTGTCCTGCCTGCCCTGAATGGCAGACAGGAAGATGTCGTAGTCCACACCTCCGAAGAACAGAATATGACTGTAACCGCTTGTTGTAGCGCAGCTCCCCACTATGGCGCAGCCAGAGGTGGGTGCGGTTTCGCTCCACTCCAGCGTCTTCAGGTTCAACTTTAAGCCACGGGTATATACAAATCCATTGCTTTTAAGGTTCCCCTCGCCCTTCGGAGAGGGGTAAGGGGTGAGGCTATATCCGCCAAATATAAACAACGCTTTCCCCTCCGGCGCATTTTGCACCGCCATGCAAGGTTGCAGACGACTATCGGGGAGATTCCCGATCTTTACCCACTCCTTTCCGTCAGGCCAGTCGAGGGCATAGACGTCAAGGTTAGGCTCGCCATTTGTCTGTCCGCCCGCTACAAATATCCTGTCGGTGCCATAGCAAGCAGCAAAGTTGTCGAGGGGTTTGGGCAAAGCTGGAAGCCCCCTCTTCGCTCCTCCTTTGGGGGAGTACTCTAACTCTAAGAAGCATTCATCTCCGTAATGACACTCCCCCAAAGGGGGAGCGGGGAGGGGGCCAACTCCCCCTATATACACTGTCCCTTCCGGCACCGTAACGCTGGCACCGTAGGCTTTGGGGTAGAATACCTTTTGTCCGCCGTCGGCGCAGGGGATGTCAGGGAAGTTGCAGCCGCCCCATGTTACCAGCTTCCCATCTTGGATACCTGCAAAGTGTCCCGATACAGCTCGTTCCATATCGCCCGCTTTCGTTACAGCAATGCGATTCTGTCCCCAGCAAATTCCGAAGGAGAGGATGAATAGTATGTTGAATAGAATAGTTCTTTTTTTCATGGCCGTCTGTTTTTATCTCTTGTTTGCAACACCTTCGTTGCATGGCTGATATTTGTTGGGCATATTTTTCATATTTCCTGTTTCTTAGATGCAAAGTTAATGTTTTTTCTGCAGAAAGATTGGGAAAGGTGTGTATTTTCCGTTAATTTTTACACCCTATTGTGGAAAATTACACACCATTTTGGAATTTTATACACCATTATATATTAAGGCTCAATATTTTTGCATCAAAACAAAGAAAGACATTAAGGTAAAAAGATTATATATTTTTTCTAGGGTTATGCACGCCCAACCGCATTCATTCACGGAGCAGCCATAGTGCTGCTCTTGTGCGTTTTTATGCCAGCTAATGAGGATTCCTTCATGGCAAATGGTCTCTCCCGTTTTTGCGGCTCTGTCAGGGAAAAAAGTTTGGGATGCCGCGTTTTACAGGAGCGGTTTATTCTATCTTTGTGTAGAATGTTGAGGCGGGAAGGCCGTAAACGTTAACCATGTTAGCATGCGAGAAAGGCTCCCAGCCATAGCGAATGGCGGTAATATTCTTCACTTCGCCAGAGGATACTAGGACGTTTGTCCCGTCAATCTTAGCCTGGGCAGGATGGAAGATACCGAATTCGTCGGCCAACTCGAAGGTACGGAGTGCTGTACCATCGGAGGTGGTAAGTCCATCAGCATGGTCGAAGCTAAGCACAATATGTTTCTTCTCCCTTCTGACCTCTTTTATAACAGGACCTTGGGATGCGGAAGGATGGGCTGCGAAATAGGGATGCTTGTAGATATCGGACAGCGCCAGACGGGCCAGACGTTCGCCAACAGGTTGCTTGCGTCGTGGATGTACATCCAGAGAGTCGCCAATATCGGTGGTGACGGCCATGCCTGTATGGGGTATCTCTTGTTGGAGTAGGCGCTGGCTGTCTCTGAACCAAGGCCACGACGGACGACTGAGCGAGGAGAGCTGCACAAAGAGGAAGGGCATCTCGGGCTGCTGCCAATTTCGTCGCCAACTATCCACCAACAGGGGGAACAGTTTTGTATGTGTATCTGGGTTGTGGGCATTGGATTCTCCCTGATACCAGATGACGCCGCGTATGGGGAATTGTGCCATAGGCTCAATGCTTGCCTCGTACAGATAGCAGGGCTGATAGGGGTGGCGCTGCTGGCTGTCACCTTTCCTTAAGGCTTTAGCTATATTCTTTGCTCCGCGCTGGCGGCACCAGTCCATGATGAAGTCGTTGTTTGTCCAGTCGTTCAGGATGGCGGGGAACTCAAATTCCAGCGTGCGGCGGTCAATCCAACTTTCGATATTGGAACCGCCTACAGCATTGGTGATAAGGCCGATGGGAACCTGCAGGCTGTCAGCCAACATGCGACCGAAGAAGTAGGCAACGGCAGAGAATTCCTTTGCTGTTTCTGGTGTACATTCCGTCCACTTGGTGGGCTTCATATAACCCAGATCGTTGATGCGGTTCAGCATGAGGCTGTCCCATTCAACATCTCCCACAGGACCTGTGCGTACGGAGTTGTAAAGACGGACTGTTGGAAGTTGGAGGGCGAAAGATGAGGATTGAGAGTTTCTCCATTCTTGGGTGTCGCAGAGTTTGAACTCCATGTTCGACTGACCGGAGCATAGCCACACTTCGCCTACCATTACATTCTGGAAGGTGATGTTCTGTTTCTTTGTAGAGAAAGTGAGCGTATAGGGCCCGCCAGCCTTCAAGGGCTTCAACTCCACAGCCCAGCGTCCGTCCTTTCCCGTAACTGCTTTTGTTTTCTGCTTTCCGATGGAGACTGTTACCTCTTCGCCTGCATTGGCTATTCCGTGAATATCGAGGGGCATGTCGCGCTGCAGCACCATACCGTCGGAATATATGACAGGCAGCTTCAGGCCACCGTAGTTGCCTGTGATATGCTTGTAAACCACATCCGCCATGATGCCGGCACCCTTCTTGTTGGGGTGTAGACCGTCGGGGAAGAGGTCGGGGTGGCTGTAAAGCGGCGTATGGAAATCAGTAAGCTCCACGTTGCGGGCTTTGGCAATAACGGGAATCACCTGCTGGATGTCCTCTAGCCAGTCGCGTGTGCCCGACAGGAACCGATGGTGGCGGCTAGAGATGGGCGACAGTTGTGCTATGATGATACGTGCCTTGGGGTTAGCCACTCGGAACGAGTCGATAAGGGTACAGTAGTCTGTAATGAACTCATCGCGGTAAAGGGGCCAGTCGCGCGGATCGGTATCGTTGATACCCAAATGTATTACCACTATATCACCCTTGAAGTCCATAGCCTTGCGGAACTCGGGTAGCTGCACGTATGGTCGGTGACCTTTGAAAAGAAGTGTGGCACCCGAATGCCCAAAGTTGCCTACTTCGTACTCCTCACCCAACAGCTGTTGCAACTGGGAGGGGTAGCTGTCGGTCTTAGGGTTCGCCAATCCGTACCCATAGGTGATACTGTTGCCCACGCAGGTGACCTTCACCTTCGCCTGCAAAGGATAGAAGATAAAAGAAGATAGAAGGAGATAAATGGAGAATAATCTTACTTTCATTTTTCACTTTTCACTTAAAAGATGTTGCAATGCTGGAAGAAGCCTATCTCGTCCAGTTCCTTGCGAAGTTGAACCTCCTCTTCTGGCGTGATGTTTTGGAACGGAGTACGGTTGGGACCAAGGTCCAAGCCAATAAGTTTCATGATGCGCTTGCCGCCAACGATGTTGCCGCGGAAGTGACATATGATGTTTATAACCTCTTGACTGTAGTTCTGCAAAGCACGTGCCGACTCCAAATCGCCGCGGTTCCATGCCTCTATGATGCCCACCAGATTCTTGCCATTATAGTTGGTCGTTCCTCCGATTCCACCCTGTGCTCCGCCCATAGCCAGGCAGGGTAGGATAGTCTCGTCCTGACCGTGAAGCATGTCGTACTTGCCATTCTTGTAGAGTCGGCATTGGTTGTACTCGTACATACTCTCGAAGGTGTACTTGATGCCAGCAAAGTTAGGTACGCGTCCGTCAACAGCCTCCAAGAGCTTCACCATAGGCAGGAAGGCCCCGTTGAAGGCAGGGATGTGGTAGTAATAGAAGGGCAGGTTGGGGGCGCCGGCGGCAATCTCTTCGATGTATTTCACCAGTTCCTCTATGCGCCCGATCTTGGGGAATGGAGGTGCCATGGCACCAATGCCCCATGCTCCAATCTTCTGGGCATGCTCGGCAAGACGTCTGCTCTCGCGAACGCAGCAGCTACCCACGTGTACAATCACCTTGAATCCCTCGGGTGCAGCAGCCATCCAAGCCTCGGCCAACTGCATGCGTTCCTCGGGTGTCAGCATATAGCCCTCGCCGCTACTGCCGTTTATGAATACGCCCTTCAGTCCATTCTTCTGCAACATCTTTGCATAGGCAGGGATAGGTTCCAAATTCACATCACCGTTCTCGTAGAAAGGAGTAAACGGTGCATCTATAAGTCCGATTATTTTTTCCATAATATCAGATGTTTTTTGAGTTTTTGAGTTTTTGAGTTTGTAAGTTTATGAGTTTATGAGTTCCTCCTCTTTTGGGGGCGTAAAGCAACATGCCGTTTCGCTGATAGCAACATGCCGTTTCGCTGATAGCAATACGCCGTTTCGCTGATAGCGACATGCCGTTTTGTTAGAGCGGCTTCAGTGGCGGAAGGGAATCAATCTTCCATTCTGGCGAGTAGTCCTTGCCCACGTTCACAGTGCCGAACTCCAGTTCGGGTATCTTCGCGGGTTTTGCCTTCAGAGGGACGATGTTCTCGTTGTATTCCGTAATCTCCACCTCGGCAAAGCCCAGGCGAACGATGCCCAGTATGCGGGCTGCTGCAATACTGATGTCGATGCAATACTTGCCGCCAAAGGGCCCGCGATCTGTTACGCGGACAATGACTTCGCGACCGTTTTTGATATTCTTTACCTTGAGTCGGGTGCCAAAGGGAAAGGTGCGGTGAGCGCAGGTAAGACTGTCTTTATGGAAACGCTCTCCGTTGGCTGTGAATCGTCCGTGGGCATCATACCAGGAAGCTTTTCCCTTTATGGTTTTGGGGGATTTCTCTGAGGTAGGATCTGCCCATGCAGGCTGCAGAAAGATGCAGGCGACAAGGCATATAGCCAGACGTATGAAATGAAGATGTTTCATAGGACCAGTATAGTTTAGGGTGTGCAAGTTCGACTTTTTTTCCTTAAATGCCAAATAATTTGACGTTTTTTTCGTGGAACATTGAATATTGAACATTGAACTTTATTCTCTTATGGAGAAAATTTCGTAATTTTGCGCCGTTTTTCGTGAAGAATAGTTAAGATGAAACCCCGTTATATTGTTTTGTTTATCGTTTGCCTGCTGTTAGGGCTTGCTTTGCTGTGTATGCTATTCCCTAGGGGTGGTATTCGTTTGGGAAACACCACGTTGCGTTTCCCTGCTTTGGCAGAGGTGCTGGATGTGCCCGAGGAGACTGTGGATACCGATACTATAGCCATACTCTCGCCTGAGGAGATTATGGAGCAGCGCTTGGCTGCGCTGAAGACGGAGAAGATGGAGGAGTTCAACCTCTATTGCCAGACCAATCCTGCCCGCCTGTATCTGCCCAACGACGATGAGACATATCTGGATGCTTTCTTTGAGAAGATGCAGAATGCCGGTAACAAGCATCTGCGTATTATGCATTATGGCGATTCACAGATAGAATGTGACCGTATCACCAGTTTCCTGCGCCAGGAGTTTCAGGAGGAATTCGGGGGCTGTGGCGTAGGTCTTATTCCAGCCCTACAGACTGTTCCCACCTATACCACGAGCCAGAGTCTTTCTGGCAGTGCTACCCAATATCTGGCCTTTGGTCCTGCTGATTCGCGTGGCAACAGCGACTTCTATGGTCCTATGGCCAAGCGGACGGAGATTCATGGAGCTGCTTCCATCAGCATATCAGCAAGGGGCGGAAAAGACTATTCTCATTCCTGCTCCTTTAACAAGGTTACCGTTCTAACCAAGGATGCGGCCGATCTGCATCTGGTGGTACGCGGAGATACCATTGCCATGGACTCCACCAATGTGGGCGAGATGTACTTCTATACGGCAAGGTTGGGCGGTGGCGCTTCGTCAGCTACCCTTGGCGTGAAAGGACATGCCTCTATCCTGGGTATCCAATTGGATGGTTCAAAGGGTGTTAACGTTGACAATCTGCCTATGCGCGGTTGTTCCGGTCCTGAGTTGCTGAACATCAGCAGGGCATCCATACGTCCCTTCCTTGGCAGAGAGAATGTGGGTCTTATCCTGCTGCAGTACGGAGGCAACAGTGTTCCCTATCTTACCAAGGCTAAGTTGCCTGGTTACAAGGAGCGTATGAAGAATGTGATAAATATGTTCCGCCAGATGGCTCCAGAGGCAAGGATAATCTTCATAGGTCCGTCTGATATGGCGACAACAGACTCCACGGGGGCCGTCCGTTCCTATTCGGTATTGCCAGAGACGGTTAAGACCCTGAGGGAGGCTGCCAATGAATCGGGGGCTGCCTTCTGGAATATGTACGAAGTGATGGGCGGAACCGGCAGTATGTCTAAGTGGGTGCGTTCCGGTCTGGCTGGTTCGGACTATGTTCATTTTACCCCTGGTGGAGCCAAGAAGATGGCTCACATGCTATACGAGACGTTGCAGTTCTATTATAAGTTTTACAGGTTCCGTTCTGGACAGGATAAGGTTGAACTTCCGGAAGGAGATTCCCTGTCAGTTGATTCGCTATGACAAAGAGGTTGTTCATACTATTCCTTCTGTCGTTCTTTCTGCTCACTGGCAGTGCGCAACGCCTGAAGTGCGTCGAGGTTGACAACTATGATTATGTGAACTTCGATGCCTGCTATCTGCACTTCCCTGCACAGCACCATAGGTATGAAGCACTGTATCGCAAGATAGCGTATATCCGTAGGGGCGGCAGGGGCGTGGTGAACATCTTGCATGTGGGCGGAAGCCATGTGCAGGCCGGAGTGCTGAGTCACAGACTGCGGTGTAATTTCTCGCAGATAATGCCTGAACGCCCTAAGAGCCGTGGACTGATGTTCCCCTTCAGGGCTATCCGTACCAATGCTCCTGCAGATTATCAATTTACAGCTTCAGGTAGCTGGAGGTCTTCCCGCTGTCTGGAGTTTTCCCCCTCTTATTCTCTGGGTTTGAGCGGTGCCGCTGCTGTAGCGACATCAGCAGAGTGCTCTTTGCATCTGAGCGTGGATGAGGCTTATTCTTTTCAGCGTCTCAGGGTGCTGGGCGAAGCAATGGGCGGAGAGGTTAGACCACTTATTGTGACAGCAGAGGCAGACACCTTGCATCCGTCGAAGGCAGGGAAGGATTTCCTATTTACCTTCCCCAAGACGACAAATGAATGTACCATTGTCTTTGAGGGCTTGGAAGGTAACGGTACCAGCTTTGTTTTGCGAGGTGTATGGCCAGAGCACGATGGGGTGGGGATAGCTTATTCCGAGAGCGGCATCAACGGTGCTGCTGTTCCCTCGTGGTTGCGATGCAAGCTCTTTGCAGAGGAGCTGAAAAGGTTGTGCCCTCCTGATTTGGTAATCTTCGGCATAGGAATTAATGATGCCAATGTGCCGACCAGCAGGTTCAGTGCCGAGGCTTTCAAGGCCAACTACCGGGAATTGATTAACAACATATTGGCCGTAAACCCCAGTACTGCCTTCCTATTCATTACTAATAACGACTGCCGCTTGCGTGTGGGACGTCGTCGTCATGTCTATAATGGCAACGGAAGTGTTGTGGAGCAGGCTATGACGGAACTGGCTCAGGAATTCAACGGGGCCGTCTTTAATCAGTTCCAGGTGATGGGCGGACTGGGCAGTAGCAGCGAATGGGTATCAGCCGGCCTGATGAACAGGGATCATGTTCATTTCCTCTCGCCGGGATACCGCTTGATGGGTGATTTGATTTACAATGCTTTTGTGCAGGATTACAACGATTATCTAAGATAAGATATGGATTTGTCAGATTTCATAAGATATATTCAGAACGTTTTTTCTTTCGACCCTGAGACTCCTCTGCTTTTCACGCAGTTCCAGTTCTGGGCATTCTTTAGTTTGGTGTTCATGGCGTTTGCATTCTTCCAACGAAAGGCATGGATGCGCAACGCTTACCTTTTTGCCGTAAGTCTGCTGTTCTACTATAAGACCAGCGGTGCATTTGTAGGCTTATTGGTATTGGTCACCTGTTCGGACTTTCTCATTGCCCAGTTTATTTACAAGTGTAAGAAACAGTGGAAGAAGCGGGCTTGGCTGACGCTGAGCGTATGCATAGACTTGGGTATCCTGTGCTACTTCAAGTACAGCTATTTCATTGCTGATATCCTGAACCAGATGCTTGGAACCCAAATAGAGGTCACTAATGTGGCAGCGAAATGGCTGAACGAACTGACCGCAACCTCATATTTTGGTGTTGATAAGATTATCCTGCCTGTGGGTATCTCGTTCTATACCTTCCAGATTGTGAGCTATACGGCTGATGTGTACAAGGGGTTGGTGAAGCCTGTTAGGAATATTCTGGACTTTGGCTTCTACGTAAGTTTCTTCCCACAGCTTGTGGCAGGCCCTATTGTCAAGGCCAGCGACTTCATTCCCCAGTTGTATCGCAAGTATTTCCTGAGCCGCAGGCAGTTCGGTATTGCCATCTTCTGGATACTGAATGGTCTGATAAAGAAGATTGTGCTGAGCGACTACCTGGCTGTGAACTTCATAGACAGGGTCTTCGACAATCCCATGCTCTTTACGGGGTTCGAGAATCTTTCGGCTCTGTTCCTGTACTCTCTGCAGGTGTATGCCGATTTCTCGGGTTATACCGATATTGCCATAGGATTGAGTATGCTGATGGGCTTCCATCTTCCTCGCAACTTCAATTCACCATACAAGGCAGCCAACTGTAGTAACTTCTGGAAACGTTGGCACATCAGTCTGAGCCGTTGGTTGCAGACCTATCTGTATATTCCCCTTGGTGGTAACAGGAATATCACTTTCGGAACGATTCTTTGGATAGCTATCCTCACCCTCTCGGCTCTGATTCTGAGCGGTAACCTGTATGTTTGTGCGGGAGCCTTGGTACTGGCAACAGCTGTGATACTGACTGCCTGGTATTGCCCAGATAGGCGTCGTAAGATATGGGCCAACCTGAACAGTATGATAACCATGCTGTTGGGCGGTTTGTGGCACGGAGCCAGTATGAACTTCCTGATATGGGGCGGTCTGAATGGTGTCGGAATGGTGGTGTTCAAGTTCTGGCGTGATGCCTCGCTGCTGGTTCGCTCCTTGGGTAGCACCGTGGTTGTGATTGTCCTGTGGGTGCTGACAACGCAAGCTCCCTCACCTGTGTGGAACCTGTTCTTGGCATACGTAGCCTTTATTATGGTAAGTGCTTGGATAAAATGGGGCTACGGTAGGTTGAACTTGCCACATTGCTGGGGATGGCTGGAGCACTCGTGGTGCATTCTGGTAACATTCACCTTTATCACCTTTACCCGTCTGTTCTTCCGCTCGGGTTCTAACCTTGACCCCGCCACAGCCAATGAGACGGCTTGGAATACAGCCTCTAATATGGTAACAAGGATTGGGTCTGCTTGGAGTGGAAATGCTTGGGAGATTGTGCAGGCATACAGTAGTGTCTTTACCTTATTTATTATAGGAATGATAATCCACTGGTTGCCAGAGAACTTGAAGAGGCGCTACCGTCTGAGTTTTGCCATGCTGCCCATTCCTGTGATGTGCCTGGCATGTGTCATAGCTGTCTTTGTTGTCTATCAGTTCGTGACGGCCAAGATGCAACCGTTCATTTATTTCCAGTTCTGACAAATGCAGGTGGCAGAAAAGGTGAAAACTTGTTATAAAGTACGTAAAATTATGTATAATCCTTGCAGGGGTCTGCAAAAATCTTTATCTTCGCAATATAAAAAGTAACTATTTAATCTAAGAATAAAGATAATGAAAACAAAAACAATTCTCTTTATGATGCTGTCAATGATGGCAGTGAGTGTAAACGCACAAAAACA
Source organism: uncultured Prevotellaceae bacterium (assembly GCA_946619915.1). Taxonomy (GTDB): domain Bacteria; phylum Bacteroidota; class Bacteroidia; order Bacteroidales; family Bacteroidaceae; genus Physcousia. The sequence goes on from CAMOMP010000043.1 coordinate 22,345, forward strand.
CGAGTTTGCAAACTGGAAACGTTATGCTCAGGCAAATACAGAGCTGGGCGCTCCTGCTAAGGGTGAGAAGCGCGTTGTATTGATGGGTAACTCCATTACCGACGGTTGGCCAGGCAAGCGCCCCGAATTTTTCAAGGAAAACAAGATTATCGGTCGTGGAATCGGTGGCCAGACCAGCTATCAGTTTCTTCTTCGCTTCCGCGAGGATGTAATCAACCTCCAACCCAAGGTTGTTGTTATTAACTACGGAACCAACGATATCGCAGAGAATACAGGTGCATACAACGAGGACTTGACATTCGGTAATGTCTGCTCAATGGTTGAGTTGGCAAAGTATCACAAATGCAAGGTCATCCTGACCAGCTGTCTGCCTGCAGGAGGTTTCAGCTGGCGTCCGGCCATAACGGATGCTATGGAGAAGATTCGTCACCTGAATGCCCGTGTGCAGGAATATGCCAAGAAGAATAAGATCCCATATGTTGATTACTTCAGCGCAATGGTTACTGCTGACGGCAAGGAGATGAGACCCGAGCTTGCTCAGGACACACCTGGTGTTCATCCCAATGTGGAGGGATACAAGATTATGGAAGGCTTGTTGCTTCCCGTAATCAAGAAATTACGCTAAGAGAGATATATGTGTAAGTGCCGCCAATGCGGCACTTACTTGTCATAACCTAAGAATCCTATCATGAACGATAATAATTATTGCCTAATTCTTGCCGGCGGTAATGGAAGCCGTCTGTGGCCTGTAAGTAGAACTACCTATCCCAAGCAGTTTATGGATTTGCTGGGTACGGGAAGGACTTTGTTGCAGCAGGCTTATGACCGCGTGGCACAATTTATTGACCCTTCACATATCTACATCTCAACCAACGTTCAATATCTTCCTATTGTATATGAACAGCTGCCACAGGTAGATGATGTTCATATTCTGGAGGAGCCTATACGTCGTGGAACCTTAGCTGCCGTAGCATGGGGTACTGTGGTGATAGCCAAGGAAAATCCCAAGGCCAGGATATTTGTATCCCCCTCAGACCATTTGATAATGAAGGAGGCTGATTTCGAGAAGGATGTCCTCTCTGCGATGGATTTTGTGGGGAAGAATGATTGTCTGTTGGTTACCGGCATGCATCCCACAAGACCAGAAACAGGATATGGCTATTTGCAGATCGACGATGACCGACAGGTAGGAGAGCGTATTTATCCGGTAAGGTCCTTTACGGAGAAACCTAACGAGGAGTTTGCCAACATATTCCTTCAGGAGGGAAGTTTCTATTGGAATACGGGTCTCTTCTATTTCAACGTGGATGTCATGCTGAGAAAATTGTATGATTTGGTTCCTGAGTATCAGGTAGAGATTCCGCGTATGATGGCAGAGGCAGAATTTGCTGACCCCAAGTCCGTTCCCGATTTCTTCAGTCGTTTGCCGAATCTGAATGTTGACGTCAGTATTCTTGAGAAGAGCGATAATGTTTACATGCAGCAAGGACATTTTGAGTGGGCAGACCTGGGAACATGGGCCAGTATCTATGATGATGCTCCTAGTGATGAGGAGGGAAATGTTCTGCTGAACACGAAGGCTTATCTGTACGAAAGTCAGAACAATATTATCCGCCTTCCAAAGGGCCGCACAGCTGTCGTTAAGGGCCTGAGTGACTATGTAATAGCAGAAGAGGGCGAAATCCTAATGATTTGCCCTCGTGCTGATGTGGCTGCCATGCGTAAGATGCATACAGACACCAAATTCTCTTAAGATATATCTTATAACTCTTTGCGGATAGAGGCTGCTATTTGCTGAAACTCCTCAGTGGTCAGTTCCAGATGAGGATTGGTGAAACGCATATCAGCCTCACTCTGCATGGGTACCAAGTGGATGTGGGCGTGGGGAACTTCCAGGCCCAATACACATTGTCCTACTTTTACGCAGGGGATAGCTTTCTTTATAGCTATTGCAACCTTCTTGGCAAATACCTGAAGGCCAGCCAGTTCCTCGTCGGTAAGGTCGAAAATGTAGTCAACCTCACGTTTGGGAATTACCAATGTATGACCCTTCTGAAGGGGGCTGATGTCGAGGAAAGCGAAGTATTTGTCGTCCTCGGCAATCTTGTAGCAGGGAATTTCTCCAGCTACAATGCGTGAGAAGATACTTGCCATAGTGCTTATTCAAATTTAATGCTTACTACTTCCAGTTGAATGGTGCCGGCAGGAACCTTTACCTCGGCAATCTCGCCAACCTTCTTGCCCAGCAATCCTTTTGCGATGGGAGTCTCGACGCTCAACTTGCCAGCACGCAGGTCAGCCTCTGTGGCACTGACGATGGTGTACTTCATCTGCTGCTTGGTCTTAACGTTGCGCAGCTCCACGGTAGAGAGGATCTGTACGGTGCTGGTGTCCATCTGGCTGGTGTCGATAATCTTAGCTTCCATGATGGTTTTCTTCAGCAGCGCAATCTCTGTCTCCAGCTTGCCTTGCCATTCTTTTGCCGCATCATATTCTGCGTTCTCTGAAAGATCGCCCTTGTCGCGTGCCTCAGCAATTGCGGCGCTTGCTGCGGGTCTGTCAACACTCTCCATGTGCTGAAGTTTTGCTACCAATTCATCGTAGCCTTTCTGTGAAATGTATGCCATATTCTTGTTTTTTGTTTTGTTTTAGCTTCTTGTTTGTTTTCACGGCTCCTCCTTTTTTATAACGTAAAAGAAAAAGAATCCCAGCGCTAATGCCGGAACCCTTTACTTGTTAATTGTTAAGATTCACCGCTGCAAAGGTATGTATATTTTTCCTACCTTGCAAATTTTCCTCCTATAAAATCAAAGCAGGCTTTCAATTGCCTTTTTGATATCTTTGATGTCTTCCATCCTCGACCGTAGGTCGCAGTTGCGGTCTATCAGGAAGTAGCTGGGTATTGCCTGTACCTGATATAGTTTCAGCATATCGCTGTTAACTCCTTCCTCACAGTATACGCTAACCCATGGGAGATGTTCGCAGCGTTGTGTCCACAGGTGACGGTCGGGGTCAACGCTCACCTGATAAATCTCGAATCCGCTGCTGTGGTATTTGTTGTACAGTTCGCGCAACTGCAGGGTTCGCTCCTGGTTCCCTTCCATGCCAAAGGCCGTGAAGTCCAGCAATACAACCTTTCCCTTCAGGTCGCTCAGCGTACGTTCTGTTCCGTTGATATCGGGGAATGTCATGTCTATGATTCCCAACTCCTTTATCTTTTCGTCTTCAACATCCAGGACAATGCGGCGAGGGGGAGCCTGGTTGCGTCGTCCCTCAGAGGCAATGTTGAATAGATTCTGCGTACGAGGACATCCCGGGTATTTCTGGTCCCAGGCATTGGCAATGGCACGTATCCATGCCAGGTCGTTCTTGTCGTTCATGGGATCGAAGAGCAAGCGACCGCCCAGTACCTGGAAGCAGGCGAAATAGCTGTACGTGGCATCATAGCGGTTCTGGATAATCTCCATCTCGACGTCGGTCTTGTAGTCGCTAATCAACTGCTCTATCATGTCGGAACGTTCCTGTATGGTGTAGTTGCGGTCGTTAGAGACACGTCTGATTTGTCGTTCCAGGTCGGCCAACTTCAGGCTGAGCAGACGTATGGTGTCGCATACACCGCTGCCTTCCACCTTGTAACCGAACGACATGTTCTTCAGGCTGGCATCCACCGTTACTGTTTCAGTGCTGTCGAAAGCCAGATTTATACATTGGTTGCCAATGCGCAGACGATAGAATTCGGGGTTGCCGACGGTGTCGCCGCTCATCTCGTAGAATCCGTCTTCGGTGAGTTTTACGGAGTCTATAACTTGAACACCATTGCCAAGTGTTAGATGTTCCAGGTACATGACGGTATCTGCCGCATCTGTGATGTGACCTGTTACGTGGAATTTTCCTTTCTGTGCACAACCTGCCAAAACGAGGCAAGCAGCTATAATGAATGATTTTAACTTCATGATTGTGAAAATGCTGTTTTAAACCTCGCAAAGGTACACTTTTTTATCTTGTTTGGTACCTTATTACATAAAAAAGAGCCACTAAGATGAAAAATTATGAATTATGAATTGCATATTATGAATTTTAATTCCTACCTTTGCAACAATTTTTTGACGCAATTTTTATTATTAACGAAAAGATGAACGTAATTACAAAGACAGTCGAGTTGCCTGATGGAAGAACCATCAGCA
>CAMOMP010000044.1:0-26330 GCA_946619915.1 uncultured Prevotellaceae bacterium
GCGCAAAGTCAGATATTACGTTAGTTTCGGCGCACTTGCCGTAGCCATAGTAGGTGTACTCTTCTTTGCCAGCCACCTCCCCGGAGGACTTGTTCCCAGCGAAGACCAGGGTGTATGTATGATGAATGTCAGCGCCGTTCCCGGCAGCAATGTGGCATCCACCTACGAGGTAATGAACAAGGCTCAGAAAATCATCGAGAGTGTACCCGAAGTTAAGGAATATACCAAGGTAGCCGGCTATGGCTTCATGTCAGGTCAGGGAACATCCTATGGTATGTCAGTAATTCGTCTCAAACCATGGGGCGAACGTCAATACGGTCTTAGCTTTGGATTTGCCACGCTAGCATTTCTGTCTCTCGTTATTTCTCTGATTGTATTTGTACGAAGTCTGTTTACCCGTAAAAAGGTATTCAAGAAAGCTTTGGCTTTCGTTGTTATAGGAGCATTGTCTGTCATAGCACTCATGAACTATCATCCTCTGGATAATATGATGAGCACCAGCACCATGGTGGCAAATGCCAAGTTGAATGCCCGTCTGTTGAAGGAGATTCCTGAGGCTCAGTGCTTTGTCTTCGAGCCCGGTATGATTCCTGGCTACGGTATGGGTTCTATCGAGTTGCAGTTGCAAGACAAGACGGGAACCGCTGACAAGGAGGTCTTCTTCAACTACACCAAGGAATTCATCGCCAAGTTGAGCGAGCACCCCGAGGTTGGACGTTGTATCACCACCTACGAGCGTAACTTCCCCCAGTTCGATGTCGAGGTAGATGCCGCACAGTGCAAGCGTGCAGGAATCTCTCCCACTACCGTACTAAACGCTCTCGCCAGCTATTGCGGTGGTGCTTATATCAGTAACATGAACCAATTCAGTAAGGTCTATCGTGTGATGCTGCAGAGCAATCCTCAGAGCAGAACCACCGAAGACGACCTCAACAACATGTTCATTCGTAACCAAGGACAGATGGCACCTCTCAGCCAGTTCGTCAAACTGAAGCCCGTTCTCGGTCCCGAGATTGACAACCGCTTTAACCTGTTCAGTTCTATCTCCGTTAACGTGGCAGCCAATACCGGTGTCAGCAACACAGAGGTTATGAACGTTATCGAGCAGGTACACAAGGAGGTCTTCCCCGAAGGCTATAGCTACGAGTTCGGTGGTATGGCTCGTGAGGAGGCACAGACCATAGGCAGTTACGACACGTACCTCACCTATGCCATCTGTGTGATTCTTATCTTCCTTATCCTGAGCTGTCTCTACGAGAGCTTCCTTATTCCATTTGCCGTTATCTTCTCTGTTCCTGCCGGTCTGATGGGAACCTATGGATTTGCATGGTTGTGGAATGCAGGATTCAACTGGACTATTCCCATGAACGGCCAGCCCGTCCCCATCGGACGTATGCTCTTCATGGGCCCCATCGAGAACAATATCTACCTGCAGACCGGTGTCATCATGCTCATCGGACTGCTCGCCAAGACAGCCATCCTTATTACCGAGTTCGCCCTTGAGCGCCGTCGTAAGGGAATGGGAATCGTCGAAGCGGCCTTCGCCGCAGCCGAGGCCCGCCTGCGTCCCATCCTCATGACCGTCCTCACCATGATTTTCGGTATGATTCCTCTAGTCTTCGCCACAGGTGCCGGAGCCAACGGTAACCGTACTATCGGTATCGGTGTAATTGGAGGTATGACAGTAGGAACATTGGCCATACTCTTTACTGTTCCCCTCTTCTTCATCATCTTCGAATATCTTCAGGAGAAGATTCGTCCCGTTATGGTTGAAGAGGCTGACCAACAATTCCTGAAGGAACGTGAGCGTTCACTCAGAGAGAAAGAGAAAGCCATTGAAAGTGAGGCCGCAAAATAATGTTGTAATAACGAAAGCGGCAAAACGAAATAACGAAAATAACGTTCAAATATGAATAAAAAATCTATTATTTCCATAAAAGCCTCCCTTTGGGGAGGTTTAGTGGGGGCTCTTTTGCTGAGCAGCTGTTCATTATATAAGAACTACCAGCGTCCTGCCGACATTAAGACTGACGGCATCTATGGCAACGCTCAAAGCGGCGAGGAGAAAGGACTGGGTGATATCCAGTGGCGTGAAATCTTCACCGACCCACAATTGCAGGCCCTCATCGAAAAAGGCTTGGCCAACAACACGGATATGAAGAATGCTGACCTTAAGATTCAGGAGGTTCAGTATGCCCTCAAGTGTGCCAAACTGGCTTACTTCCCCAACATCTACTTCAACCCCAGCGGAACCGTAAGCCGTCCATGGGATCCCTACGATCGCAACAACTATAGCACCAGCACTACCTACAGCCTGCCTGCTACCATGAGTTGGCAGATCGGTAGTTTGGGAAGTCTGCGCAACTCCAAGAAGAAGGCTGAGGTGAACGTTGAGCAACTCAAGAATGCGAAGCAGGCCGTTCAGGCAGCATTGGTTGCCAATATCGCATCTATGTACTACACCCTCTCTTCTTTGGATGAGCAGTTGGAGCTTACACAGATTACACGCGACAACTGGGGTAAATACCTCGACATGGAGAAGAAACTCATGCAGGCTGGTCAGGCTGACTTAGCTGCTGTATCTAGCATCGAAGCCACCTACTACAGCATTTGCACCAGCGTTGTGGCTTTAGAGGATAATATCAGGTTGGTAGAGAACTCTCTGGGAACTATTCTGGGTGAGACAGCTGGCCACATCAGCCGTGGTGCTCTCACCACTTTCCAAACACCTGCCATCCTGGCAACAGGTGCTCCTATCAGCATTCTCTCACGCCGCCCCGATGTCAAAGCTGCTGAGCTGGAACTGGCCAGTGCTTTCTACGAGAAGAATATTGCTGCCAGCCAGTTCTATCCTTCGCTGAATATCAGTTCGACAGGGCAATTCACCAATGCCCTTGGAGGTGGTGCTATCAACCCTGGCATTATGATAGGAAATGTGGTAGCTAACCTGTCGCAGCCCATATTCTCGAATGGCAGGATTCGTGCCCAGTACAAGATATCAAAGGCTGAGATTGAGGTTGCCACAAACAATTTCAAACAAGCCGTTATCGCTGCTGGCAACGAAGTGAACACTGCCATGGTAGAGCTGAAGGGTGCTGAGGATCAGAAGGAGCTCATAGCCAAGCAGGTTGAGGCACTGGAGAAAGCCCTCGATGCCACCAAAAAGCTTTATGCTCTTAGCAGCGCCAATTATCTGAATGTCATCACAGCACAGAACTCACTGCTCTCTGCCCAGATGAGCCAGATCAAGAATCGCATGGATGCTATAAACTCCACCATCGACCTGTATCAGGCCCTTGGAGGTGGTGCTGAATAAGTATATTAATAAGGTATAGATTCCCTTAAAGGGCGGAAACGACAAAAAACACGTTTCCGCCTTTTTTTACATTCCACTAAGGGCGTAAATTACACACATTCAAAAAAAAGAAGAATTTTCTTTGTTATATTCTCGCTAAAGTGTAAATTTGCAGCTGAAAAATCAAAGGTAAGGAGATTCCCGCATAATGCAAACAGGTTGACATCCCGTCAATCGACACTCTCCAAGCCACATAAAAACTTTGTTAAACCTTTTATTTAAATACTAACAATATGAAAAAACTCAACTTGTCATTATTGATGTTTTGCTGCACCCTTATGGCTACAGCCGAACCTGTTGGACGGCAGACCGCGTTATACACAGCCCAGTCCTACATGATGACCAAAGGTAAACACATCAACACGACGCAGAAACCCTTCAGAGCTGCACGTAAGACGGCATCCGCAAAGGCAGAGGAAGAAGCTTACTATTATGTCTTCAATGCCGGAGACAATGGAGGCTATGTCATTGTTTCTGGTGACGACCGTGTGGAACCTATTCTGGGATATGTAGAGCAGGGCTCTTTCGACCCCGACAAGATTCCTGACAACATGCGTGCCTGGCTTGAGGGCTACGAAGAGGAAATCAAATATGTAATTGACAATGACCTGCAGCCCAGCTCCCCTGCTCTCAGAAGGCGCAGCAAGGTCATCAACACCAAACACAGTATCCCCGAGATTCTAACCACACGCTGGAATCAGGGAATGCCCTATAACCTGACCATCGAGAAATACTACAAGGAGGATGGCACACAGGCACGCCCTGCCACAGGATGTATCGCCACAGCATGGGCACAAGTCATCAACTTCCACAAATATCCTAACGAGATTAAAGTGGAGATTCCCGCCTATAGCAAGACATACACATTGAAAGACGGAACCACGAAAACCGTTACTTTCCCCAAGGTTCCCCGTGGTTCCAAGATTGACTGGGAGCACATGAAGGATACCTATAGCTGTAACGAAAGTCACCAACACGATGCTGCAGATACCGCGGTAGCTAACCTGATGCGCTATTGCGGGCAGGCCGTCAAGATGGGATATGGCGCCTCTTCTGGCGCTACATGGCATGCTCCCGATGTCGTTAAGTACTTCGGCTTTGACGACAGCGGACACAGAGTCGGTCGTGACGAGTGTAGCATAGACGAGTGGCAAGATCTGGTATATAACGAGATTGCTGCCGGTTATCCTGTACCTTTCAGTGGCTCAAAGATTAGCGGCGGACATGCCTTTGTGTTGGACGGATTCGATGGCGAGCAACTCTTCCACGTCAACTGGGGCTGGGGCGGCAGCAGCAACGGCTGGTTCCTGATTGGAGTACTTAACTCTGGAGATAACAGCGGCATCGGTGCTGCTTCTGGTAGCTGCGGTTATGCAAGAGGACAGGCAGCAATCATAGGTTTGCGCCGTCCTGATAATATCAAAGCCAACACTTATCTTACCATCAGCGATGTAGCCGTCAGCGGCTCAACGGCCAGGGCAACATTTAAGAATGAGACAGGTGCTTCTGGCAGATTCAATGTCGGAATAATCAGAATCGACGAAGATGGCAATTATGCTCTGGTTGGCAACAAACAAACCATCTCAGGCATAGCCGATGGAACTTCACAATCTAAGAGCTTCGTTCTCGCTGGCAAACTGCCCGAGGGTACCTACCGACTCTCCCCTGCTAGCAAGCCCACAACAAACGAGGACTGGAAGCCACTCTATAACATGCGCGACCAGTATATCGAGGCCGTAGTTGATGCCGAGGGCAAAACCACCCTGCGTCTCGTTGAACCGGTTTACAACATCAGTATAGATACCATCACCTTCCCCGGCACTCGTATTGTAGGCAAGGAACAGGAGATTGTAGTATCCTTCCGCAACAATGCCGATGAGTACTATAAAGATGTTTATCTCTTTGCAAGCAAGACGAGCAGTAAGGTCTATACCGAAAATCTGGCACGCGTTGGTGTCCGCAAGGGCGAGACTGCTAAATTCTCTTTCTACTACACTCCCGAGGAGACTGGAACATACAACCTGTGGTTCTGCTCGGACAAGAAAGGCAATGACGTCATAGGTCAGGGCACCATGGAGGTGATAACCGAGGCCGAAGCCACCAAGGCAAACCTTGCCATCAGCTATTCCGTAGTCAATGGTGCCAACAACATCGCCTATGGCAAGCAACTCTTTGTAAAAGCTACCATCAAGAACAACGGCAACACAGACTACGACGGTATGGTCAAGATTCAACTTTGGAAACAGAAGGTAGGCGCCACTACAGCCTCAAGCAGTTCAACCAGTAGGTATAACGTTGAAATCCCCAAGGGCAAGTCCGTTACCGTGGATGTTCATTTCGAAAATATCAGTTCTGACTATATCTGTCATCTTAAGGCAATGTATGGTAATCAGGATGGAACGCTCAGCGGTGGCGGCATCTGGGATTATAAGTGCCAAATGCAGGATGGCGTACTCAGTTGGAAGAGCGACGGTACCGTTACTGGCAAAGCTGTTACCACCACCATGACCACCGCCTCTACAATCTGCGGTGTTATGGCATGTAGCAGCACAAAAATCACACGTATGATGCCCAACAGGACCAACCCCAATGTCATCTATGCCTTTGAAGAGAGTATGACACCCCCTGCCACGCTGGATACATGTAATCTCGTAGTCGGCAAACAGGCTAAACACATTAAGATGGTCAATGACAAGCCCTACTTCATCCCCGTTACTTTCCAGGCTGACAGTGCCTCCTTTACCTACACCTTCTCTCAGACAGAGAACGGTACAGGCTGGCACGCCATGACCCTACCCTTCAGTGTTGACAGCATTTATGTTGACAGCATCCCCGTTGCCCTCGATGACAGTCTGAAGCACTTCTGGATTTACGAGTTTTCTGCCCAGGGTGCCAATGGCGAGGCTATCTTTACTCCCGCCACAGAACTCAGAGGGTCAACACCCTACATCATAGCAGCAGACTCTACCATGGCAGGACGCGCTATAGAGTTCCGTGCCACTAACGTTACTTTCTCCAAGTCAGGCGATGACAAGATGGTTATCTCCTCTCCCAACTTCCTGTTCCATGGTCTCAGCCTGTCCACGGCAGTTAACAATATTTATATGCTGAATGCCGAGGGTACTGCCTTCGAGTTTACCACTGTCAAGAAGACTGTCACACCCCTTACCTCGTACTTCACCAGTCTGCAGCCTGCAGAGGAGAGTCCCGCTGTCATAGAGCTACCACAACTGGAAGTGCTGAAGGAAGAGTTGTACGACAGCGAGAATGCCACTGCAATCCTTAATCCTGGATCTGTGACAAAGACAGAAAAAACAAACAAAGTTTATGACCTCAGTGGTAGAAGAATATCAAATGGCCAAATGTCTAAAGTGAAGAAAGGTCTCTACATTATAAACGGAAAGAAAGTCTTTATAAAGTAAAACAGAACTCTCTATAATCAAACAGGCCTGCACTCCTTGATGGAATGCAGGCTTGTTTTTTTGAGGCTATCTAAGGGCACCGACTATCATATCAATTAAGAATAGAAGAAGCTACAACGTTGCTGACAACCGAGCGGAGACGGACAACGGAACCGCCCCCATTGGAATGAACAGCATTGGTGAGCAATATGACACTACAATCCAGTTCGGGGTCTATGACTATACTTGTGCCCGTGAAGCCTGTATGACAGTAGGTCTGCCTAGAGAAAAGGTCGCCACAGCATGAGGCATAATCGCTATAACTATCCCATCCATACGTTCGTCCGAAAGGTTCTGCAAAACGAGGAACAGTACGCAGGAGGCGTGCTGCCTGTCTGCTGATGATGCGCCTCCCCTCCCATACGCCTTCATTCTGCAGCATGGCACTGAGAACGGCTATATCCTCAGCCGAACTGAAGAGCCCAGCATTGCCACTAATACCTCCGTTCATGATGCGTGCCAAAGGGTCGTGAACCATGCCACAGAGAACGCTGTCGGCAGATTGATGGGTGGTAGGGGCAACAAGACTACGCCAATCCTCGCCCTGAGGCATCAGTAGTGACCAGCATGGTTGGTCGGTATTATGCCAAACACCATTGGCATCAGGGGCACAGGGAATATAGTCGGTGTGGTTCATTCCCAACGGCGCAAAGATACGCTGGCGCGAGAAATCGCGTAACGAGAGCCCGCTGACAGTCTCGATAATGCGTTGCAGGGCAATGAAGTTGAGACAACTATAACGGAAAGCAGTGCCTGGCTTGAAGCCACGTGGCATGTGCGAGATACGATCGATGGCAGCATCGGGATTGGGGACAGGATCAGCAGAGGGTGAGAAATAGGCAGGCAGTCCAGAAGTGTGAGTAAGCAGGTGATGAATGCGTATGGTGGTCTTATCACCAGAAGGATCCAGCCAGTCTTCGAAACCAGGGATATAAAGGTTAACAGCATCCTGCATACGGAACTTGCCCTCCTCACATAGGATGAGCGCAGAGATGGCTGTGGACATAGCCTTGCTACACGATGCCATATCGAAGATAGTATTTGTTGTCATAGGGCAATCTACAGGCCATACCTGACGGTTTCCATAAGCGCGGAGGTAAGCCATCTTGCCATGACGGACAACGGCCAATACTGCTCCTGGAATATGTCCTTGATGGATAGCATCCTCAATAACAGAATCTGCCTTGAGTAGTCGTTGTGAGTTCATTCCTACCTGCTCAGGAGTAACGCGTTGCAGCGACTGCGCCTGACAAAAGAAAGGAAAAACAACAAGAATAAACAACGGGAAACAATTCAGGATTCTGTTCATGAGATTATATTTAAAGTCATATTGTAAGAAAAAAAGAGTTCCTTGCAGAACTCTCCAAATACTATCCTATTTTGAGCCGATAAGGGGACTCGAACCCCTGACCCACGCATTACGAATGCGTTGCTCTACCAACTGAGCCATATCGGCAAAACCGAATGCAAAGTTAAGCTTTTTTTCCAAATTAGGGAAATTATACAACGCTTTTTTCGGTAAAGTTTACGGAAATACGTAATTTTGCACCTACATTTTTTGAAATAGATACATGAGCATAGGCAAAAAGACTGTTATATCAGGAATCGTATTGGCCATTTTGGCCGCAGGAGCGGTAACAGCATCGGCTTTTTTAGGCAAGGCAACCCCAGCTGATGACAATACCATTATATATATAGACAATGATGACACCCCCGACAGTGTGTGGCAGAAAACAGGACTAGGCTGGAGAGGAGACCTTATAAATATGGTGCTTCCTTACAAGAAAGTAAGGACAGGACGATACGATGTGGGACAGGATATCCCTGTACTAACGCTGTACCGCAAACTTAGGAACGGACAGCAAGATCCCATATACTTAACCATCCCCACAAGTCGAACAATGGAAAAGTTGGCGGGAGCACTCTCGAAGAAACTGATGCTAGATAGTCTGACACTGGTAAACGCACTGACAGACGAATCATTCTGCCAAGAGGCAGGATACAGCACAGCTACCATACCAGCCCTGTTCATTCCCAATACCTACGAGGTATATTGGGACATCACCCTTGAGGGCCTGATTCACCGCATGCAAAAAGAGAACGAAGCCTTCTGGAATGACGAACGCGAAAAGAAGGCAAAAGCGCTCGACCTGAGCCACGAGGAGATCTGCACACTGGCAAGCATCGTGGATGAGGAAACAGCAAACGATGCAGAGAAACCTGCCATCGCTGGACTATATCTGAACCGTCTATACAAGGGAATGCCGTTACAGGCAGACCCAACAGTAAAGTTTGCTGTGGGCGATTTCAGCCTAAGACGAATAACAGGAGAACACCTAAAGAAAGAAAGCCCATATAATACTTACTTAAACACAGGGCTGCCTCCAGGCCCCATTCGTATTGCCAGCATAGCAGGACTGGATGCTGTGCTGAACCACCAGCAACACAACTACCTATACATGTGTGCCAAAGCAGATTTCTCTGGAACACATGCATTTGCCGCCACTTTCAACGAACACAAGAAGAATGCCCGCAACTACATCAGGGCGCTGAACGCAAGAAACATCCACTAAGCGCGGTCGCTACCTGTTATCATACCACGGATGCGTGAGGACAAGCCTTTATTGGCTATAAGGTCCTCAATATTAAGATGCATACGGTAACCCCAATAATGATGAGGATTGGCAGGTATATTTATGCGTTCAGCATCTGGATCAGGGAAGCGGACTTCCTCGTCAATAGACAGCCAATCCTGAAGACTAATAAGACAAAGCATGGAGGGACACGCCAAATGGCGAGCTACCACCTCCTGGCACAACTCACCGGTTATTTGTTGAGGAGCAAAGCCTTGATGCTGAAGTACCTGATTATAATAGCGCTGGGAACGCTGATAATCCTCCTGCCACCAACCACGCAGGGTGGGCATATCGTGGGTGAAGATTGTGGCTACACTGCGATAAGGATTATCCTCGAGACGGGCAAAGGCCTGACCATAGATCTTGGGCATAGTCTGAATCTCGAGAGAGAGAATCTTCAGATTATCCAGCACTGGCTTCACACAGGACGGAACCATTCCTAAATCCTCAGCACAGACTAACATGCGTGTACATTGTACAAGGGCAGGCAGTTTCTTCATGGCTTGAGCATACCAGAATTCGTCGTGCCTGTGGTAGAAATAATCCTCATATAAGACATTAAAAGCCTGCTGCTCCTGCTGCGATAGCGCCTGGAAAACACTTGCTTGCTGAACGGCAATACGAGGATGCAGCAAATCGGGATGCTGGACATCAGGCACAAACAGGACATTATCTATAAGGTGATATAGACCATCGCGAACCTCGGTGGATAGTCTGACAGAAGACTTGGCAAAATACTGTTCTATCCGCCGCTGGGTGGCAAACTGAGGTTTGATATCATAAGTGCCGTCACCACGTTCCTCCAGGAAACGAGCAGCCACCTTCTCGGCCTTTGAACCGAAAACTTGCGTCAGTATCTCATCCGTTATGTAGGGACGCGTAAAGAAGTCATAACGATAACGAAGGCCAAACTTCTCTATCTCCGTAGCATTCAGAGGAAGAGAAGGAGTGAAATAGCCTATCAGCCCATGTATGCTATGACTGGGAATCTGCCAGATACGGAAGAAACCCAGCACGTGATCTATACGGTAAGCATCGAAGTAATCTGCCATTTTCTGGAAACGATGTATCCACCATTGGTAACCATCCTGTGCCATACGTTCCCAGTTATAGGTGGGAAAGCCCCAATTCTGACCATCGACACTAAAATCATCTGGTGGTGCACCGGCTTGACTGTCGAGATTAAAGTAATAGGGCTCAGCCCATGCCTCAACGCTATAACGGCTGATGCCTATAGGAATATCACCCTTCAGTACCACCCTATTACTATGGGCATAATCAGTTACGGCAGAGAGCTGTTTATGTAGCAGATACTGGACAAACATATAATAGCCTACCTCAACAGGATACTTACGTACTAAGGAGAGAGTGTCGGATTGGGAATATGTGCTATACTGGGGCCACTGATGGAAATCTGCCGTATGATACTGATCACGCAACAAGCAGAAGACACTATAAGTGGTAAGCCAATCGGAGTTTTTATGGCAGAAGTCGTGATAATCAGAATCTGAAGTCAAGGCATCCGTCTGCTGCTGATAAAGTCGCCTCAGATACTGATGTTTGAGGGCATTCACGCGGGCATACTGCATCTGGGCAGATGAGTTAAGCACCTCACTTTCCTGACGGAACTGCTGCATATATGCTTCGTCCTGAATAGGAGGAAGCTGTCGTATATCGATATACATGGGATGAAGCGCATAAATGCTGATACTATTATAGGGATAGCTATCAGCATCTGTTCCAGTCTGGGTGGTATCATAGATAGGCAGCAACTGTATGACGTGCATACCTGTCTGGACCGACCAATCCACCATCGAGCGCAAATCGCCGAAGTCGCCAACACCCTGACTGCCACTTGTACGCAAAGAAAAGACAGGAATGACTACGCCCGATGTCTTCCACCATCCTTCGCTAAGGTGCAGGTTATTGTCGGAGAGGACTATTATCCTGCCTGACTCGATGCTATAACTAGGCGTCTTGCGGTTATCTCCCTCTTCCCATGCAACGAGTTCACCACTTGCTTCATCAAGGATGACATATTTATATTCGAAGGGGGCATAAATGCCGTCAGCACTGATGGAAATCCCCCATTCGTTGATGCCAATACGCATCATACGCAGAGAATAGTGTGCCTCCCATGTGCCTAACTGAGGAATACTGCCCGTGAGAGCAAGAATCTGCCCAGCACGTAGCTGGGGAGCTTGTATACGAAAGACAAGTGTCTTATCGAAATAGGCAAAGCGTGGTCTACTGGACGTAAGAGCGCCAATACAATTGGTATAGGCTGTGCTGTACATATGATTACAGAAAGGGACATCACGCCATGAGTCGGAGAAAATAAAGACATGATTGGGCGAGGCATTAAAGGTGCGGGGAACCAAATCCCACTCGCGACGCAAAATGGTGTCTCCCTCATATATTATATATAGGTACGTGAAGATTTCTGACTCGGCATTATTGTAAAAGATCTCCCCCTTCCATATATATCCGTCCTGTGTATCAAGGTGTACCAGTTCTACAATATCCTTGCCACTTTTGCGGTGACGAGTAATCTGGACACATACTTGCTGGCCCCATTCGGTATGGTATTCTACTGAAAAATGCAATTTCATACTCTATTTTTATCTGATTTGAGACAAAAATATGAGAAAAATGGGGAAAAAACAAGGTTGAATTGAAAAAAAAGCCCCTAAAGCTTGGCTAAATGACAAAATGAGAGTACCTTTGCCATAGAGAGATGAGACAAAATACCGCACTGGACTGATCGGGAATCTCATCAATAAATTTTTGAAACCGAGAACGCTTCGCATGCTAATGGCGGGCCACGCCCTGAGAAGGGTAACCTTGAGTCGGTGGATTACAAAGGCGGCGAGCACTCAAAACTTGTTCTTAAGGAGTTTCATCACATCACCAGTGCGGTTTTACATAAAAAAGCGTGCCTCCCTATTAAAGAGAGGCACGTTTTTTTTGCTAATCCTAAAGAGGGCTGTAATTACTTAACCTTGTTTACGATAGCCTTGAAAGCTTCGGGGTGGTTAATAGCAAGGTCAGCGAGCACCTTACGGTTGATCTCGATGCCAGCCTTGTGCAAAAGACCCATCAACTGAGAATAGCTCAGACCCTCCATACGAGCGGCAGCGTTGATACGCTGAATCCACAAAGCACGGAAGTTACGCTTCTTAGTACGACGATCGCGGAAAGCGTAAGTAAGACCCTTCTCCCAAGTGTTCTTTGCAACAGTCCAAACATTCTTACGGGCACCAAAGTAACCTCTGGTGAGACCCAGGATTTTCTTTCTCTTAGCTCTTGAAGCTACATGATTTACTGATCTTGGCATAATTTTTTTCTTTTTGAACGTTAGCGACGCACATGGCGTTCTTTAGGTGCTAAACATTCGGTTAATAACTAAAGTTAAAAACTGCGTCTTGACATTTGGGTTAACGCATACACAGGAGGTCACGTACCTGCTTCATGTTCTCAGTCACTACAATAGCGCTGTGATCCAGGTTTCTCTTCTGCTTCTTGGTCTTCTTTGTCAAGATGTGGCTGTGGAATGCGTGATGACGCTTTACCTTGCCTGTACCGGTGAGCACGAATCTCTTCTTTGCGCCGGAATTAGTCTTTACTTTTGGCATAATTGTTAAATTGTTTATATAATTATTATTAATAGATGTGGCAACGCATATACCAGGGCGTTACGCACTATCCTTTCTCCTTTTATTAGTCATCGAAGTCCTCACCCTCGACCTTGGGACCTGTATATTCCTTACGAGCCTTCTGCTGGGGGGCTTTCTTCTCACGAGGCTTCTCGACATTCAACTCTTGGGCAGTACTCTCGAGCACCTTCTTAACTTGAGCGGGTTGTTTCTTGGGAGCGATGAACATAATCATACGCTTACCCTCCAACTGAGGCATCTGCTCAACCTTACCGTACTCTTCCAAGTCGGCTGCGAAACGGAGTAACAGAACCTCGCCCTGCTCCTTGAAAAGAATGCTACGTCCCTTGAAGAAAACATAAGCCTTAACCTTATCTCCATCAGAGAGGAAGCCCTGAGCATGCTTGAGTTTGAAATTGTAATCATGGTCGTCGGTCTGTGGTCCGAAACGAATCTCCTTTACCTCAACCTTTACCTGCTTAGCCTTGATCTCCTTCTGGTGCTTCTTCTGCTGATAGAGGAACTTACTGAAATCAATCAAGCGACATACAGGAGGTTCGGCATTGGGCGAAATCTCAACAAGATCCACGCCTTTCTGCTCGGCTAACTGGATAGCTTTGTAGGTTGGCAGAACTGTTGATTCTATACCATCTCCGACAATGCGAACTTCGCGAGCACGAATCTGTTCGTTAACGCGATACTGCTGTTTGGGGTTGTCTTTTTTCATCAATTATTTTAAATCGGGTGCAAAATTACGAATTTTCCGTCATTTGGCGTACTTCTTCATTAATTTTCTTCGCAAAATCTTCAAATTTGACTGTTCCTTGCTCTCCTCCGCCCTGTTGACGATAGCTAACAGTGCCTTCGGCCTGCTCTTTTTCACCAACAATGATCATGTAAGGAATATGCTTCATCTCGTTGTCACGAATCTTACGTCCAATCTTCTCGTTGCGGTCATCGATGTATGAACGTACTTCCTGACTATCGAAGTATTCCTTTACCTGCTGAGCATACTCAACATACTTCTCGCTGACAGGAAGGATTGCAACCTGATCGGGGGTCAGCCACAAGGGGAAATGACCTGCAGTATGCTCGATGAGCACAGCGCAGAAACGCTCCATACTGCCGAAGGGGGCACGATGAATCATAACGGGACGGTGCTTGGCATTGTCCTCGCCAATATATTCAAGTTGGAAACGCTGAGGTAACTGGTAGTCAACCTGGATAGTACCCAACTGCCAACGACGGCCGATAGCATCCTTGACCATAAAGTCGAGTTTGGGACCATAGAATGCAGCCTCGCCCAATTCGGTCTTAGCCTTCATACCCTTCTCGGCACAGGCATCAATAATAGCCTGCTCGGCTGTTGCCCAATCCTCGTCACTACCGATATACTTTTCTGTATCGTTGGGGTCACGGAGAGAAATCTGCACTTCTACGCTCTCCTCCTTAAAGTCGAAGATACGGAATACATGCTGAATAATCTCCATTACCTTGATGAATTCATCTTTTACCTGATCTGGACGGCAGAAGATATGAGCATCGTCCTGAGTGAAGCAACGAACACGGGTCAATCCGTGAAGCTCACCGCTCTGCTCGTAACGATAAACAGTACCGAACTCAGCACAACGGAAAGGAAGGTCACGATAGCTGCGGGGCTTATTAGCATAAATCTCGCAGTGGTGAGGACAGTTCATTGGCTTGAGCAAGTACTCCTCGCCCTCCTCAGGGGTCTGAATGGGCTGGAAGCTATCCTTACCGTAGTGATCCCAGTGACCAGAAGTCTGATAAAGGTTCTTGCCACCAATATTGGGTGTGATAACCTCTTGATAACCATACTTCTTCTGGATGCGGCGCAGCATATCCTGCAAACGCAAACGCATATCGGTGCCCTTTGGCAACCAAATAGGCAGGCCCTTTCCTACACGCTCAGAGAACATGAAGAGCTCCATCTCCTTACCAATCTTGCGATGGTCGCGTTTCTTAGCCTCCTCCAAGACAACCAGATATTCATCGAGCATCTTCTTCTTGGGGAAAGAAACACCATAGAGACGCTGCATCTGATCCTTAGTAGCATCACCACGCCAGAAGGCACCAGCTACACTCATCAGTTTAACAGCCTTGATAATTCCCGTAGAGATAATATGGGGACCCTTACACAAGTCGGTGAAATTACCCTGTGTGTAGGTAGTAATGCTTCCGTCCTCGAGATCCTGCTCGATGTGTTCGCACTTATAAGTTTGACCACTGGCAGCAAAGAACTTCAAGCTATCAGCCTTGCTAATCTCCTTGCGGACAACGGGCTCGTCCTTACGGGCCAGCTCAATCATCTTATCCTCTATCTGCTTGAAGTCGCCTTCCTTAATCATCTCGCCATTGGGCAGCAAGACATCATAGAAGAAGCCGTTCTCGACTGCAGGACCGAAACCGAACTGAATACCGGGATACAGCTCCTGCAATGCTTCAGCCAGCAAATGAGCACTGGTATGCCAGAAAGCATGCTTGCCTTCCTCGTCGTCAAACTTATACAGGACAACCTTGGCATCCTGATTGATTGGACGGTTCAGTTCAACCGTCTCGCCATTTACGCCACAGGCAACAACATCTTGTGCCAAACGTGAAGAAATGCTCTCGGCAATCTGAAGACCAGTTACGCCAGCTTCATACTCACGTACTGACCCATCAGGAAAAGTAATTTTAATCATATATCGTATTATTTTGTTATTCGGTAAAATGAGTTGCAAAGATAATTATAAAATGTTAAAACAGAAAGAACTACATTAAAAGTTTTTCCTTAAATAGGCTATTTTTTCTCATTTGCATACTTCTTAATCAAATTATAAGCCGAATATAGGCCATATTCGCCTGCTTGACTGAGGTCACTGAGTCCCTCAGACAACTTGCCGCAGAGGATATAAGCCACGCCACGACTATAGTACGCATCAGGAAAATGCGAATCTAATTCGATAGCCTTACTGAGGGCATTAATCGCTCCAATGTAGTCTGCAAGTTTTATCATCATGCAGCCAAGGTTATAATGTAGATATGGGGATTGCGGTTGTAAATCGAGCGCACGGTTATAATCCTGCATCACCATCAGGTAGCCTAAGCGCAAATCGGCAGCCTGAGCAGTTGTACTGGACACCTCGAGCTGCGCATAACGGCACTGAGCACGTAGCATAAGGGCCATGGCATCGTCTCCATACTTAAGCACATAGGTATCCATATCGGCTATACCATTCTCAAAATCTCTCACGTGGTAATAATCCAGCGCACGTTTGAAGAGCAGTTCCTTTATGACTCCTTTCGATTCAATGGCAGAGGTTGTTTCTGCAATTGATGTCATATGGGCATTCAACTGAGACTCGGTCATACTACCCTCATCACTCGTAAGATACAACGGAGCAGGCAGTATCGAACGTGAATTTAATTTGTCAAGTTCCTTACTATAGGCAACATACAACTTAACGTCCGACTGATTTTTATAATACGTAAAGATATAAAGCGGCTCAGGCTTTAGTTCCGTCTGCTTGTTCTGAACCTTTCCGCGATACTCACTAACATACTGGTTATCCGTCTCGTGCGTATCCTCCTCCACCAATTTATCGTAGTCGTCGATATTATGCTCACTCTTCTTGCGGGTCTTGCCAGAACTCTTATACGTACCCGTTGTCACAGCCATCTGTGCCTTCAGAATCTTATACTCATCGCGTTCAGCACCATAGACATCGCCTACCTTCCTACGTATCTCGGCACGCTTACGGTATCCTTCCCAGAACTCAGGATAATCCTTTATCACAGCACTAATATCACGAATGGCACCCTTATAGTCACCAATATTATCAAGCAGCAAAGCTCTGTTATAAAGAACGATGGTGTTATCAGGCTCTATCTTCAGGACAAAGTTAAAGTCTTCTATGGCAAGGTTATCCTCACCCACGTTCGCACGAAGAAGACCACGGTTGTAATGAGCATAATAGCTATTGGGAGCAATATCGATGGCTGCGTCGTAATCAGACATAGCTCCACGCAAGTTATCCTGATTATATCGCGCCAAGGCCCTGTTGACATAGAGATTGGCCACCTTCGGGGACTGCATGATAGCTTTATCCAGACTCTGCTCAGCCTGCGCGTACTCCTCTCTTTTCGCTTGAAACATAGATTTCATACTCCAGGCATTCCCATCATACTCATTCAGTTCTAAAGCTCGATCCACCCATTTTTCAGCCGATACTGTGTCTGTTCTTAGCAGAGCCACCTGAGCCTTCAGCGTCAAGTTCTCTGGAACTTTCGGCCACTGCTTAATCATCACATCCAATGCCGAATCCGCTTGCTCGTATTGCTTAAGCTCTATGTAGGAAAGGACAAGATTATGCCAGCAGGATTTCTCAAGCGGGTTAATCTTTAGCGCCTGGACAAAGTCTTGAGAAGCAAGCTCGTAACGTGCTTGGTTTATGCGACATAAGGCACGCAATTGAAAATAGTTGCACATATAAGGATTACGC
Source organism: uncultured Prevotellaceae bacterium (assembly GCA_946619915.1). Lineage (GTDB taxonomy): Bacteria > Bacteroidota > Bacteroidia > Bacteroidales > Bacteroidaceae > Physcousia. The sequence goes on from CAMOMP010000044.1 coordinate 17,614, forward strand.
TCCAAGGCAACTCCGCAGTCTATCTCTGCTCCTTGATAATCCTCCAGATAATACTTGGCAAGACTTCTGTAAAAATAGGGTTCACCCAACCAAGGCTTGGCACTGATTACCATATTAAAACGCTGAATAGCCAAAACATAATCCTCGAAATACAAGGCGTTACGCCCCATCAATAGAACCCTGTCAGTATTGATCTGAGCGTAACATCTGCTTGTTGTTCCCCACAATAGAAAAATGGAAACAGCAAGCAACAAGATAAGTCGCAGTTTATTCAATGTCTTTACTCTTACCTTTTAACCTTAACCTTATAGGAGCAACTGAACTTACCCTTTATTATCTGCTGCAACTTTGCTTTGGTAAGCTGTTTGCGCAAACCTGTAAGGTGGTCTGTAAACACCACTCCATCAAGGTGATCAAACTCATGCTGCATAACACGAGCCAGGTATCCTGTCACCCACTCGTCATGCTCTTGGAAATTCTCATCAAGATAGGTGACACGTATTCTTTTAGGACGCTTCACACTCTCGTGCACGCCAGGCAGACTCAGACAACCTTCTTCCATGATATCTGTCTCAGTTTCATCATACTCCTCGATATAAGGATTAATGAAAGCGTGTATATAATCCTTGTATTCAGGATAATCCTCACTGATAATATCCAGATTAATAACAACCAGCCTTATATTAAGGCCAACCTGGGGTGCAGCCAGACCAATTCCCTCACTCCTGTCGAGGGTGTCATACATATCCTGAATAAGTTGTTGCAGATTAGGATAATCTTTATCAATATCTTCAGCTACCTTACGCAATACAGGCTGACCGAAGGTGTATATTGGCATTATCATAATTATATTGTATTTTTAAATCCGATATTCTAACTTACAAATTTCCCCGTCCTTCCATCCATCCCTGCAGGATGATGGTGGCGCTAATCTCATCCACCAGCGCCTTATTCTGACGAGCTTTCTTTCCGATGCCGCTCTGGAGCATCGCCTGATGAGCGAGCACACTGGTATAGCGCTCATCCCACATATCTACTGGGACACCCGGAAACGCCTTCTTTAACTGTTCCACAAAAGCACGCACCCTGGGCAAATTATCACTATCCCTGCCGTTCGTCTGTTTGGGAAGCCCAACGACAAAACGTTCTACAGGCTCCTTAGCCGTATATTCCTTCAAATATTTCATTAGGCGAGGCGTCTCTACAGTTGTAAGTCCGCCCGCAATGATTTTCAAAGGGTCCGTCACAGCTAACCCTGTACGACGGACCCCATAATCTACAGAAAGAACTCTTCCCACTTAATGTCGTTTAACAAGAAGAGATTCTTTTTTACTTCTGATACAACAACCAAGCATCTTTGTACTGGCTCTGAAGAGCAGCACGGCTCTGAGCAGCCTCAGCCTTTGTGTCGTAGCTGGTAGCAATTACGCGGAACCAGTCAGCACCGTTTACAACAGCCTTCACAACACGGGGAGCATAACCCTTGCCAGCCAAAGTGTTGCTCAATGCATTAGCATTGCTCTGAACACTGAAGCTACCAACAACAACGCTGTAAGCCTTCAAAGGAGCGCCGTTTACAAGAGATACGCTCTCTGTGCGAACAGCTACAGAGCTATAGTCAGCTGCAGGAGTTGTAGTTACAGGAACTGCGGGAGTTACAGCAACAGGAGTAGCTGTCTGAGTTGTAACAGGTGTTGTAGTTACAACAGTCTCCTGCTGAGCCTTAGCCTTCTCGTAAGCTTTCTTATAAGCACTCTCTTTACTCTTACATGAAGTCATTGCAAAAACTGCACAAACGGCAGCGCCCATCAATAATGTTTTTTTCATACTTTTAATTATAAATAATTTTAGATTGCGTTTAATTTACAATATATTTTGGCGCAAAATTAGCAAATTTTCCGCACGTACGCAATACATATTTCTAAAAAAAGTGTTAAATTATAAACAAAATACCCCTTTAAAGCACTGATATATGAAAAAATAACATATATTTGCATTGAATTTAGATACAAACCATTATTGAAGTAGTCATTATGAAAGCAATTAATTATCTGTTAGCATTCGTTGGTGGCGCTGCAGTCGGTGCCGCTTGTGGTTTACTCTTTGCCCCCGAAAAGGGTTCTGACACACGTGAGAAAATTGCCGAGGCATTACGCAAACGCGGCATCCGTCTGAATCGCAAGGAAATGTCTAATCTCGTTGAGGAGATAGCAGAAGAATTGCAGACCGTAAAGGAAGACGCTGAGTAACAACACCTTCAGACAAAGACATGATAGGAGCAGGTAAATATACAGAAGATATCAGGGAAATCATTCTGGAAGTTAAACATTACCTGAATCTGCAGAAGAAATACCTTGCAATAGATGCGGCAGAAAAGACCACCATTATTCTGTCTGCCGTAGCTATTGCAGCTATCTGCATTCTGCTAGGTGCTATCATTCTTTTGCTCGGCACATTCGCCCTGGCCTATTGGATTGGCGACCTGCTTAACAGCCTTCCACTCGGATTCCTGGCAATGGCCTGCATTGTCACACTTCTGTTTATTCTATTCTACTGCAAGCGCAAAGCATGGATTACCCAGCCGCTTGCTCGCATGATGGCGCAATTGTTCGTGGAAAATAACGAAGAGGAGGAATAAGTTATGAAAAGTACATCACACATATCCTCCCAAATTGACGCCCTGAAGGCTTTGCACGAAAGCAAACTGCAGGTCAAGAAGGAACTTAATGTCTCCAAGGCCAACATTAAGTACAAGGTTCAAGGTATCATTTCGCCCGCCAAAACGGTCAAGAAAAACACAACCCGCATTGGTCAGCTCGTAAGCAATGGACTTGCCATCTACGAGGGACTGCGCCTTGGCATGAGCATAATCTCCGCATTCCGCTCATTATTCGGCAAAAAACGCCGCCGTTATTAATCCCAGAAGATAATGTTTGAACGTTACACAAAGCATCACTTCACCTGCTTTGTGTTGTAATCTATCATCCTACGTATCGCCCTTTCGCAAACAGGGCAAAAGACTGGCGCCTGATTTATCTTCATACGGCACTCCTGAGTAGGCCTGTAAACGCCTTTTGACTGATATCCGCCTCCCTCATACACTCCAACCTCAGTATGTTGATTCCTGCCCGATGGAATAGTAGGTATCTTTACATCTTTACCCAACAAATCAGCCCATTTGCTTTTAAAATCAACCAACGTGGTAATATTCGGTTCCCAAGGCTCCGTGTCAGCGGGATACATGGTCTCGTACTGATCATCATAGTAATATTCATCTGCCAACCCTGCAAAGCTGTGTCCGAACTCGTGAACAACCACAGGCAGATTATGCTCATTATGCGCTGCCGACATCAAATAGCTGTTATAAATACCGCCACCGCCATAATTCTCCGTGTTGGCAAGAATAACGATATGTTCGTATGGTATTCCCGACAATATATCATGCAGTTTTTTCAGATGCAAGGTAGTCAGGTACCTGTTGCTATAGAAAGTATCGAAGCTACTTGCAAGAGCCGTGTTTTTCCACAGATTATCGTGAGGTATGCTCACGCCCTTATCCTTCGAAGGAACCATCACAGCCACAAAGTTAAACCTATCTGCCAATGACCTGAAAGGTTCATGGCCAAGCATTGCACCAATAGAGGCCTTACAATCTCGCAGGAACACATCCATCTCCGTATCCTGATACCCTTCTGCCACAAAGGCAACATCAATCTTGTTTTTGCTGTCACCCGACTTACTCAGATACTCCCACTTGACACTGTTGTCTGCCAGCGCCGGTCTTATCAGAATATCCTGTGGATCAACATGATGCGTCAGTATACCATTTACCTGATTGTGTGTATCTGTCAGGGTAACCGTTATATCAACAGGATGTTTAGGAAAAGGAACAAGGAATACATTTTCGAAGGATTTCTGTACGCGCGAAGCCTCCTCCGTGGTCTGCCACTCCTGAAAAAGCGTACTGAATGAATGCCTGTAAAGCACTACCCCACTCTTGCTATCCTTCATACAGATTTGTCCGTTTCCAAGCAGAAGCAAGCTGTCCAGATTCACGCGTCTGCCATACCAGTTATCAGAACTCCGCATCTCATCAAGATAAATATGCTGACTATGATTATCGCCTGAGAAGGTGTAATCCAGACGTAAAGTCTTATCCAGAAACCACTCATCAAAGTCCTGTGCACTTACACATTGGAAACAGGACACGGAGAACAAGAATAAAAAGAATATAAATCTCACAATACCAATCTTTATTGGGCACAAAAATACTAAACAAAATGCTAAACGCCAAGGATTTATAATATAATAATGTAAACATACGCTAAAACACAGCAACATCTCCCGCTTCGCAGTTGTGCACCTCGGCTAAAGTTTGTATCTTTGCGCCATTAAATACTATAAGGTGTAATGAAAAGAAAAGAACTATACCAGCATGTGCAGGAATACTTCCAAAAGGCAATGCCTGAGGCCAAGACCGAACTGCACTACACCACCCCCTTTGAACTGTTGGTTGCGGTTATTCTGAGTGCCCAATGCACAGACAAACGCATCAACCAAGTTACCCCTCGCCTTTTCCACGATTACCCCACCCCTGAAGCCATGGCAGAAGCCACGCCGGAGGTATTGTTTGAATACATACGCAGCGTCTCATACCCCAACAACAAGGCCAAGCATCTTTCCCAAATGGCAAAGATGCTACAAGCTGAATATCAAGGCGTTGTACCATCAGACCTAAAGGATTTGACAAGATTACCCGGGGTTGGCAGAAAGACAGCAAACGTCATACAGAGCGTAGTCTTTCAGAAGGCTGCAATGGCAGTTGATACACACGTTTTCCGTGTAAGTCATCGTATAGGTTTAGTGCCGGATTCCTGCAAGACGCCCCTGAGTGTAGAGCGCATGCTTACTAAGTATTTTCCCAAGGAAATCATCCCCCTAGCCCACCATTGGCTCATCCTTCATGGAAGATACGTTTGCACGGCACGTTCTCCCAAATGTGAAGAGTGTGGCATTCTTGATATTTGTGCAAGAAAATTTGGAGAATTCAAGAAATAGCCATACCTTTGCGCGGAAATAAAGAGACAGATTGTTTTTATTTTAAATATCAAAAAAAGATGACTATTAACGAGTACAATTTTGCCGGTAAGAAGGCAATCGTTCGTGTTGATTTCAATGTACCTTTGAAAGAGGGAGTTATTACTGATGATACCCGTATCCGCGGTGCAGTTCCCACACTGAAGCACATCCTTGAGGGTGGTGGCGCACTTATCATCATGAGTCACATGGGTAAGCCCAAGGGCAAGGTTAAGCCTGAGCTTTCTCTGGGTCAGATTAAGGATGCCGTTGCTAAGGCTCTTGGCGTTGCCGAGGTTAAGTTCGCTCCTGATTGCGCTAAGGCTGCACAGGCTGCTGCTGACCTGAAGATGGGCGAAGTACTGCTACTCGAGAACCTGCGTTACTATCCCGAGGAGGAAGGTAAGCCCGTAGGTATCGACAAGGAGGATCCTGCATACAAGGCTGCCAAGGAAGAGATGAAGGGTCGCCAGAAGGAGTTCGCTAAGACATTGGCTTCTTATGCTGACTGCTACGTAATGGATGCCTTCGGTACTGCTCACCGCAAGCACGCTTCTACAGCTGTTATTGCTGACTACTTCGATGCAGACAACAAGATGCTGGGCTTCTTGATGGAGAAGGAAGTTCAGGCTGTTGATAATGTACTCTCTAACATCAAGCGTCCCTTCGTAGCCATCATGGGTGGTTCTAAGGTATCTTCTAAGATTGGTATCATCGAGAACCTTCTGGGCAAGGTTGACAAGTTGATTCTCTGCGGTGGTATGACATACACCTTCTCTAAGGCTCACGGTGGCGAGATTGGTCAGTCAATCGTTGAGCTCGACAAGTTGGATGTTGCTCTGAACGTTGAGAAGATGGCTAAGGAGAATGGCGTAGAGCTTATCCTTGGTGAGGACAGCGTATGCTGCACAGGCTACGACTTCTCTACCTTCAGCGTTAAGCCCGGTGCCAAGATCGAGACATTCAAGTCAACAGAGATTCCTGCCGAGTACGAGGGTCTGGATGCTGGTCCAATCAGCCGTGCTAAGTTTGCTGCAGCCATCAAGGGTGCTAAGACTATCCTTTGGAACGGTCCTGCCGGATGCTTCGAGTGCGACGACTTCTGCGCTGGTTCACGTGCTGTAGGTGACGCTGTTGCCGAGGCTACTGCCGAGGGTGCTTTCTCACTGATTGGTGGTGGTGACTCTGTTGCATGCTGCACCAAGTTCGGTCTGACCGACAAGGTTTCTTACATCTCTACTGGTGGTGGCGCTCTGCTCGAGGCTATCGAGGGTAAGGTTCTGCCCGGTGTAGCAGCTATCAAAGGTTAATAATGTAATTGGTTAAAGAATGAAGCGTTACATTTCATTCTTACTATCTATCATCATGCTGGCCTCCTGTGCTCATAAACAGGAGGCCATGCTATCTGTAGCCGAAGCCAAGAAGAACGACAGCCTGGCATTGCATGTGGCACTAATGCCCACACTGGGATGCCTGCCTATCTATTATGCGGAACAAACAGGTATAACAGACTCGCTGCATCTCGACATGAGACTGCTGCGCTATTCCGCACAAATGGATATTGACACGGCTATTGCACGCGGGCATGCAGATGTCGCTTATACCGACATCATACGTGCCATTCGTCTTTCCGACTCTGTTTCCGTAACATCTTTCCTGGCAAACGAGGAACCCATCACATTGGTAGCCGAGAAAGGAAAGAAGGTGAAGAAGATGAAACAAATGAGTGAGAAGATGATTGCCATCTGCCGACTCTGCGCAACCGACTACTGGTGCGAGAAGATGCTCGACAGTGCCAAGATTAGTCAGGATAGCGTCTACCGTCCACAAATCAACGATGTAAAACTACGCGGCAAGATGATGCGCACCGGTCTCTTGGAAGGAGCCATGCTGGAAGAGCCTTATGCTTCATGGGCTGTTATGGACGGCAACAAGAAACTGATGCAGTCACAGGGGATGCCATTCCAGCTTGCCGTCTGGGTTACAACAGACAGTATTGGAAAAGACAAAAGGAAGACTGAGCAAATGCGCAAATTCGTTGCTGCCTACAAACTGGCGGTGGAGAATATAAGCAAAGGACTTTATGCCGATTCGCTACGGTCTATATTAATAAAGGAATACGAAATGCCCGACTCTGTGGCAGATTCACTTAAGCTGATACCCATCAAACAGCCATTCCTTCCACAAAAAAAGGATGTAGAAGAGGCAATCACTTGGCTTTCCGGGCGGAACATTACTCCCAAGAAGTTTAATTCCGACACATTCATCAACACCATACTCTACAAAAAGAAATAAATGGATAACGTTACGCTCAACAATATAACAGCATCTTGCAGAAAGGATTTGTCTGCACTTTTCATCGGTTCTGGCCTGAACCAGCTAAATATTATTGCACGCTATTGCTCAGATAGTCAGATTATCTCACAGGTAGAGGAGTTAACAGAGAACTATCATTGCATGCTCTCTTTCCTTGCCAATGGCGGGAAGGATGAAGAAAGAAATCTTACGCAAGAGAAAATCTGCAAGAAGGCACTCGAAATACTACGTGTTGCACATCGCGACATACGCTTGCAAGAGGAGCACACTTGGTATGCAAAGGCCTTTCACGAACTGACAAATCAATATGGCCTTGAGCCCGAAGAAGAACTGCTCAAGAGATGGGGAGCCAACCCATTACCCGACGAACAACTGCTGATAGAAGACCAAATCTTCAGTTTGATATGGACATCACCACAGTGGAGCCAGAAGGATACTGCCCATTGGTACGAGTTCATAAGCCGGCAGACCGACCTTGTAAAGATGCACTTCATAGGAGCCGTTATCCTTTCACTATGGGAGTACCTCGACGAAGAGAAACTCTCCCTGCTTTTCCTTTATACCGATACAGAAAGTCAGAGACTGAACGCCCTGACGATAACAGCCCTCATCTTACTGGTAGAGAAATATCAGAAAGAGTTACAGCTCTATCCCGAGTTAGCGAAACGCTACCAGAGCAGCATCATCAGTAAAAACGTTACCGTTGTATTGAAGGAGAAACTGCTAATGCTGCAGACGCTTATAGCCATCAAGAAAGAGCAGGAAGATATGGCTGGCTTCTCCCTGAATATGCCGAAAGAGGAAATGGAGAAGCTGATGAACAAGAAGATGGCCAATATCGGACACATGGTAAACAAGGGATTGGACATCAACCTGGGCAATCGCTCAGAACTCTGGTACAAATGCAGTTTCCTTCGCGAAAACATATCACACTGGTGGATTCCCTTCGAGAAGAGCTCGCCCGTTATCGAGGAACTGCTTATAGGCAAAGACGGAAAGTTCAACAAGCAGGCCTATCAGATTCTCGACTTGCCCTCTGAATGCGATATAGACCGTTATGCCATGTTCTCGTTCATGGCAAGGACCGAATATAAGAGCACCTTCATCGAACAGATGGCACAATCCCTTGACATGACAGGTCTTCTTGGGGACGAAAATGTGGTTCCTTATGTAAACCACATGAAGACAACCATGCAAAACCTGTACCGCATCTTTGTTCACTCTCCCATCAGAAACGAGATCGAGAACCCCTTCTCGTGGCCTCAGAACTTCTGGGAGAACCCGCTTCTTTCAGAGCATCTCACAGAGGACAATATCATGGAGCT
>CAMOMP010000045.1:0-25281 GCA_946619915.1 uncultured Prevotellaceae bacterium
TGCTGCCATGGCCAAGCGCAAGGTTCGCATCCTGCACCAGCTGCATCAGCCTGCCGACCATCCCATCAACATCTACCACCCCGAGGGCGAATACCTGAAAGGCTTGGTGCTGTGGGTGGACTGAGTTGAAAGTTGAAAATTTTGAGATGATAGATGGTTTCAAGTTTCAGGTTTCAAGTTTCAGGTTTTGAATTTTGAATTTATAAATTTTGAATTTGGATTTAAATTTCAATTTAAATAACACCATGAACATTAAATTTAGACTAACGTTGCTGAACTTCTTGGAGTTCGCTGTCTGGGGAGCCTATCTGACTTCTATGGGTACTTACCTTGCCGGCGTGGGACTGGGTTCTCACATCGGATGGTTCTATTCTGTACAAGGTATCGTCAGTATCTTCATGCCTGCCCTGATGGGTATTCTGGCTGACCGCTGGATGGAGGGACAGCGTGTGCTGAGCCTCTGCCATACGTTGGCAGGTGTCTTCATGATAGCCGCCTCGTGCTATGGCTTCCAGGCAGGTGCTAATCCCGACTTCAGCACATTGTTCTCGCTTTATACACTCTCTGTGGCATTCTTCATGCCCACCATAGCCCTCAGCTATTCGGTTGCTTACTCGGCACTTGAGAAGGCTGGGTTGGATACCGTTAATGCTTTCCCGCCTATCCGTGTATGGGGAACCGTTGGTTTCATCGTTACCATGTGGGTGGTTGACCTTTGTGGCCTGCAGTCAACACCTGGTCAGTGGATGGTGAGTGGTGCATTGAGCCTTGTTATGGCAGCATACTCCCTGACGATGCCTCGCATGAGAATCAATAAAGATGAGAGTCAGCAGAAGACACTCGTGGAGGCACTCGGACTGAATGCTTTCCGCCTGTTCCTAAAGCCACGCTTGGCCGTATTTCTGGCCTTTGCCATGCTGTTGGGCTTCTGCCTGCAGATCTCCAACGGATATGCCAATCCCTTCATCACCAGCTTTGGCGGTGTAACGGAGTATCAGTCCACCTTTGGCGTTCAGCATGCCAATATCCTTATATCCCTTTCGCAGGTTAGCGAGACGCTTTGCATCCTGCTCATCCCCTTCTTCCTCTCTAAGTTTGGTATCAAGAAAGTGGTGCTTATTGCCCTGATGGGATGGGTGCTAAGGTTTGCCTTCTTCGGATTGGGTAACCCTGGTAACGGCGTATGGCTCTTCCTGCTTTCCATGATAGTTTATGGCGTGGCCTTTGATTTCTTCAATATCTCAGGCTCGTTGTTTATCAACCAGGAGACCGACGAGAGCATCCGCAGTAGTGCGCAGGGTTTGTTTATGATGATGACCAACGGCTTGGGAGCCTTCGTGGGAACCCTTGTTGCTCAGGCTGTCATCAACAATTATGTCTTCAACCCACAGGCTGCCGGTGCATCTGGCGCTGAGGTCATAGCCGGGTGGCAGACCTGCTGGTACCTCTTTGCGGCATACGCTCTGGTAGTGGCAATTTTGTTCGCAATTTGCTTTAAAGACAAGAAAGAGTGAAGGGCCCCTCTCCCCAGCCCTATTGCCCATCTTCGCGAATGGTGATTCGCTCACCTTTGTGGGGCCGTAGCCACATTTGGTGGCTACTCTAAAGACCCCAGTCGCCCAAATGGGAGGGAAAAGTGAAGAGTGAAGAACGCCGAAGGGGGCGCGAGCGAATAGCGAGAAGGTTTAGCTCGACGGCCCGAAGGGGAAAGTCAACGAAGTGGTAATTTGCTACCGCAGAGAGAATTATGAATTGTGAATTATTAATTATGAATTAAATTAAGTGAAAGAAACGCGTTTTTTCTTTGTTCCTGAAGCAAGTAACCGTACAGAACTTCCCCAGGATGAAGCCAAGCATGCTACGCGTGTGCTCAGGCTTACGGCGGGGGATGAACTGTTGCTGATGGATGGTAATGGCAGTTTCTTCCGTGCCGAGATAACGGTTGCGGACAACCATCGTTGCCTTTATAGGATTCTGGAAACGATGCCTCAGGAGCCTGCATGGGAGGGACATATCCATCTGGCTATGGCTCCAACCAAGTTGAACGACCGCGTGGAGTGGTTTGCCGAGAAGGCCACAGAGATTGGCATGGACGAGCTCTCCTTCCTGGATTGTAAGTTCAGCGAAAGGCGCGTCATCAAATGCGAAAGAATAGATAAGATTCTCATTTCGGCTGTCAAGCAAAGCCATAAGGCTTGGAAGCCTGTCCTGAACGAGATGACTTCCTTCGAACGCTTCATCAAGCAGGAACGCAAGGGCGATAAGTTCATCTGCCATTGTTATGATGAGGAGGATATTGAAGGGGGAGAGCCTAATACGTGCGCAAAACCATTTCTGATGGATGTGCTAAGGCGGGGTGTGGAGACAACCGTCTTGATAGGTCCTGAGGGAGATTTTAGCGTGGACGAGGTTAGGTTGGCGCAGAAGAACGGATACCGTAGCGTATCCCTTGGTACCAGCCGTTTGAGAACGGAAACAGCAGCCCTGGTGGCTGTGCACATGATGCAATTAATCAATCAGAAACGATAAGATTAAGAGATAAAAGAGAATAATTAAAAGAGAAGGCTGCGATTGAGCGAGAGAAGAGCTAAGCTTGCATAGGCTATCCCGAGCGCGAGCAGGTTCGACCGCAGGTCAAAAGTTATTTCTCGAGATAAATATTATAAAATGAAGAAGTATCTGATTATTATAGCCCTAATTATTGCAGTTGTAATAGGTGGCTATTTCTTTCTTTTCGGCAAGAAGGATGTATGTAAGAATGTTATTCCAGAGGACGCTAAGGCCGTTCTGGTGGTAGATGCCAAGCAAGCGTTGAAACAATTGGATTTCAGCATCTCTGACATCTTCAAAGCCCTGAAACATCGTCAGCAGCAAAAGGAGGAGGATAAGGCAGGATGGGGAATAGACATGCTGGTGCCCATGTATGGCTTTGTCTCGGCCGACAACTACGTATGTGGTGTTTTTGCCTTGAGCGATGCCGACGACTTCGAAGAGAAACTGAAGGAGGAGGAAATTGCCGTCGAGTCCCAGCGTGGCTTCAAGTGGGCCAGCAAGGGCGAAATCATGCTTTGCTTCGATAGCAAGAAAGCCCTGGTATTAGGTCCCGTTATAGGTAGCCAAGCCGATGCTATGCGTGGCAAGATGGTAGAGTGGATGACTCAGGGAAGCCATAAGGTGCCCGTTCTCTCTGACCTGAAGAAGGATGGCGGCGTTGTAAGTCTGCGTTCCAGCCTTGCCGTCTTGCCTCCGACTATTACCAATCAGATGGTGGGCAGTATCAAGGATGTCAACCTGAACGACGTCTTCCTGAATGCCTCTCTCAGGGTTAAGGAGAAATCCTTCCAGCTCTCTACGGAGTTGGAAAGCGAGGACGAGAATTTCACCAACTATGCCTCGGAATCCGACAAACTGCTTCGTCCCATCGATGGCAAGAAGTTGCCTTCCTGCATGGCGGAGCCTATGCTCAGGGCCGTCTTTAATGTAGAGGGCGAGAAGGTGCTGCCTAAGCTCAGGGAGAACTTTGTTTTCAGGACGATGCTTGTCGGGCTAAACCTCTGTGTGGATTTGGATATGATGATCAAGGCCATCGATGGCGATGTGCTGGTGGAGTGGGGGGGGCGCACAATCTTCTCTCCGGAGTTCGTGGCAAGCGCTCAAATCAAGAATCAGGATTTCCTCAAGAATTCCAAGGACTGGATCTCTGGAGCATCCACTTTCGGATATAGCTGTCAGGCTCTGGGCGAGAAGGATTTCGTTTTGCAGAATGCCCGCGACAAGTTCTTCTTCGGCGTACACGACGATTTCCTGTACCTCTCGTCCGACAATGGTAAAACACTCCAGTTTTCTGCTCCCCAGTTAGAGGAAAAGATTTCTCAGGTTAGGGAGCAGGCTAAGGGCAAGAGGATATATGCCTCTGTGGACTTCGCAAGGATGCTGAATTCTATGACAGCCCTTGGTGCCAAGACCCAGTTCGAGAAGGGAACCACCAGCCTGGAGCATATTAACGTGAGCGTAACAGACTTCAGGCACATAGATTATGAATTAACAACAAGGGATAATACGACAGACTTTATAAAAGGATTGTTGAAATAAATGGATAAGATAGAATTACAAAACACTTTACCCTGCGTCTTCGAGGGCAGGGACGTGCAGAGCGAAATCTGGCTGCAGGATGTCACCTTCCAGAAGGGGCAGACATACCTCGTGGAGGCCAATTCAGGAACGGGAAAAAGCTCGCTCTGCAGCTATATTATAGGATACAGAAAAGATTATTTGGGTAACATTTTCTTCGATGGCAAGGATATCCGTCAGCATCGTGTTTCAGACTGGACGTCCATCCGCCAGCATAGTCTCAGTCTCCTCTTTCAGGAGTTGCGACTCTTTCCCGAGCTTTCGGCCCTGGAGAACGTTCAGATTAAGAACGGCCTTACCAACCACAAGAGCCTCCAGGAGATAGAGGAATGGTTCCAGCGCCTTGGCATAGCCGATAAGATGTCGGCCAAGGTGGGACGTATGAGTTTCGGCCAGCAGCAACGTGTAGCCATGATACGCGCCCTGGTGCAGCCCTTCGATTTCCTGATGGTGGACGAGCCCATCAGCCACCTGGACGATGTGAATAGTGCAATCATGTGTGACATTATGATGGAGGAAGCCCGCAGGCAAGGGGCTGGAGTCATCGTTACCAGCATAGGCAAGCACATGAATATGTCTTACGATAAAACATACCGCTTATGATGTCGTTGGTTTGGAAATTGCTGCGTCAGCACATTAGCATAGCCCAGTTCGCGGGCTTCTTCTTTGCCAACCTCTTTGGCATGTTCATAGTTTTGTTGGGACTCCAGTTCTATAACGATGTCAAGCCCCTCTTCAGTCAGGAAGACGGATTCCTGAAGCCCGAGTACCTTATCGTCAGCAAACGCATATCTGGCGTCAGCATGCTGGGGGCAGGAGAGAGCTGCGGCTTCAGCGAGAAGGAGGTGCAGGACATCACCAGCCAGCCTTTCTGCAAGAGCGTGGGTGCTTTTACCGCCAGTCAGTATCGTGTGGTATGCAGCCTGGGCGTGAAAGGCGTGGCACAGATGGGTACGGAGATGTTCTTCGAGAGTGTGCCCGACAAGTTTGTTGATACCGACCTCAGCCAATGGAAGTTCGACCCCGAGGAGGGCGTTATCCCCATTGTCCTGCCTCGTACCTACCTGGCCATTTATAACTTCGGCTTTGCCCAGAGCCAGTCGTTACCCAAGATTTCTGAGGGTATCGTGGGTATGATTGATATGGTGGTGGTGCTTCGTGGCAACGGTCAGGAGCAGCGTCTGCAGGGCAAGGTTATCGGCTTCAGCAGCCGTCTGAATACCATTCTGGTGCCTGAGTCGTTCATCAAATGGAGCAACGGAAAGTTTGCTCCCGAAGCTGACCTCACGCCCAACCGTCTGATTGTGGAGGTGAAGAATCCTACGGACGACGCCATCGTGAAGTATATCAATCAGCATAATCTGGAGTTGGAGAACGACAAGCTGGATGCCGGCAAGGCCACTTATTTCCTCAGGGTGGTAACCGTCTTGGTTATGTGCATCGGTATGCTTATTAGTGTCCTGTCGTTCTACATCCTTATGCTCAGCATCTATCTGTTGGTGCAGAAGAATACCGAGAAGTTACGCAACCTCCTGCTCATCGGCTACAGTCCCGTCAGGGTCTCTCTGCCTTACCAGCTTCTGACAGTTGGCATGAACGCAGTTGTGCTGCTGCTCTCCTTTATTATATTATATATGGTACGCGGATATTATATGAACACACTCTGGGTAATGTTCCCACAGATGCAGGACGGCAGTCTTCTGCCCGCCTTCTGTCTGGGCTTCTGCCTCTTTGCCGTGGTTAGCATCATCAATATCGTGGCCGTACGTAACAGAGTAATGAAAATCTGGAATCGCAAGGATTAATATGGAAGAACTAAAGAAACTATATACCCAGCATACAGGTCTGCAAGTGGCAGCTTGCGACGAGATTGCAGGCTCGGGCAGCAACCGCAAATACTATCGTCTGCATGGCTCGGACGGCAGCACCCTGATAGGTGTTGTCGGCACCAGCCTCGACGAGAATCATGCCTTCTGCTACCTGGCTCAGCATTTCACAGAGCGCCAGTTGCCCGTTCCAGCCGTTGTGGCCAAGAGTGCCGACGGACTTAGGTATCTGCAGGAAGATCTGGGCGACCTCTCCCTCTTCGATGCCATCAAGGGTGGACGTGATGCGGGAGGCCGTTATACGCAGGCCGAGAAGGAACTCCTCCATCGCACCATTGCCCTGTTGCCCAAGATGCAGATTAAGGGCTCGCGCGACTTGGACTTCAAGAACTGCTATCCTCAGGAGGCGCTCGACGAGACCAATGTGCTCTTCGACCTCAACTACTTCAAGTATTGCTTTCTGAAGACCACGGGACTCGACTTCCACGAACTGAAGCTCGAGGCTACCTTCCAGCTGATGGCCAAGGATATTGTTGCCATACCGGGCGACACCTTTATGTATCGCGACTTCCAGGCTCGTAATGTCATGCTCGACAAGGAGGGCAATCCCTTCTTTATCGATTTCCAAGGCGGCCGTCGTGGTCCCGTTCAGTATGATGTGGCCAGCTTCCTCTGGCAAGCATCAGCCCATTACAGCCCCTCGTTACGCCAGGAACTTATCAATACCTACATCAACAGCTTGAAGCAGTATGTCGAGGTGAACGAATTTCAGTTCCGTCAGAACCTGAGGCTATGCGTCCTCTTCCGCTTGCTGCAGGTGTTGGGCGCTTACGGTTTCCGTGGCTATTTCGAACGCAAGAAACATTTTCTCGAGAGCATACCGCCTGCAATCCAGAATCTGCGTGAGTTACTTGGTGAGGGCGGCTGTCCCTATCCCTATATGCGGGAAGTGCTCACTCAGTTGGTGGAGTTGCCTCAGTTTGCTTCCAAGCCAGAGGAACCCGTCCGTCGAGCCGATGGTTACAAGATTACGGACAACAATCCCTACGTCTCGCATCCCAAAGACGGACCTGCCACCTTCAGTCGTTACGATGGCAAGGGTCCCTTGGTGGTACGCGTCTTCAGTTTCTCCTTCGGCAAGGGTATCCCCGAGGATACAAGCGGCAATGGCGGTGGTTATGTCTTCGACTGCCGTAGTACGCACAACCCCGGACGATACGAGCCGTACAAGGAACTTACCGGTATCGACGAGCCTGTTATCCGTTTCCTCGAGGATGATGGAGAGATTCTCACTTTCCTCGAGAGTGTATATAAGTTGGCCGACGCTCATGTCCAGCGTTACCTGCAACGTGGCTTTACCGACCTGATGTTCTGCTTCGGCTGTACGGGCGGTCAGCATCGTAGCGTGTATAGTGCCCAGCATCTGGCCGAGCATATTCACCAGAAATTTGGCATAGAGGTACGCCTCTGCCATCGCGAACAAGGCATCTCGCAGACCTTCGAAAATAAAGGCAAACCATAACCATTAATATTAATAAACCTTTACAAACATGAAAAAAATCTATTTCCTAATGATGGCCTTTATGGCTCTGGTATTTTCCTCTTGTAGGGACAATGAAAAAAGAGTGCGTGAGTTTACAAATGATTTCGTTGAAAAGGTAATGAATGAGGATGTTCGTTCTTTGCATCGGATGATTCCGGGCTTGATGAATTGCGAGTGCTTCGGTCTGGATGATTACGATCCTGACAAGGTGGTCTTCGAGAAACAGCACGATGGCTATCACGTTCAGCTGTCCGAGCAGAGCTCTATGGATGTTAAGATTGGCTCGCATGGCACGATTAGTATAGTATCCACGCATGGTGTAGCTGTCTTCGATTGCGACCTCTACGATTTTGCCGTACGTACGGGTTGGATAGACCCTTCCATGAACGATGCCACCATAGACAGTATGCTCTCTGAGAACGAGTTCAGAGACTATATGGTAGAGCATATCATCCGTGAGCTTCGCTCCAAGATTACCGTCATGGGAGGCGAAACAGGCGGCGCAACCCTCAAGGATATTGCCGTTACTGTGCAGAACAATACGGAGTATAATATTCCCGGCGAGGCTTACAATGTCGTTTACCATACCGAGTATGATGCCTTCCCGCAGGACAACGAGACCATTACCTTCGAGGGCGAAGACCTGCCTGCCTTCAGCAACATAATCATGAGTGGTTCTAAGCGCAGCGTAGGTAAGGCTACACGCATAGGTATAAGTTTGCAGTTTAACGAGGAATGTCTTCATAACCTGTGTATGCTCCTCTATAAAGCAAATGGTCACGAATTCCAAGATTGGAAGAATGGAAAGTCGAATTAAATAAATAAGGATGAGACAAACAGCTATGATTTTTGCAGCCGGACTGGGCACACGCCTCAAGCCGCTCACAGATACAATGCCCAAGGCACTGGTTCCCGTTGCCGGCAAGCCTCTTCTGCAACATACGCTTGAGAAGCTGCAGGGGGCTGGCATAACGGACGTGGTGATAAACGTACATCATTTTGCCGATATGATAGAACAATGGTGCCAGCAGCACCCCATGGGACTCAACATTCGTTTCTCCGACGAGCGACAAGAACTCCTTGAGACAGGCGGCGGCATTAAGCATGCCGCGTCCTTGCTCTCCGATGCGCAGGATGGCTTCCTAATTCATAATGTTGATATCCTTAGTAATGCCGACTTGGGCGCTCTCGTTGCTTTCGGCAAGGGCAGGGCAGCTACCCTTATGGTCTCTGAACGTAAGACCAGCCGCTATCTGCTCTTCGATGATGATATGCGCCTCGTGGGGTGGACCAACATCCAGACGGGCGAAGTAAAGAGCCCCTATCCATCAATTCAGAATTCAAAATCCGAAATTCAAAATTCTGACCGTTATCGCAAATTGGCCTTTGCTGGCATCCATTACATGAATCCCTCGCTTTTCCGCTATTTTAGCGAGTGGCCCCAGAAGTTCAGTATCATAGACTTCTACCTGAGCATCTGCGCTCGAGAACCCATCTATGGCTTTGTCCCCGATGACCTCCGTCTGATGGATGTTGGCAAGATAGACACGCTTGCAGAGGCAGATAAGTATGTGACGTCTTCCTTGTCGTAATATTATATTGTAAAGAAACTTACCTTCATTCATGGAGATTCAAAAACTACAGGATAACTTTGCCAAGCATCCAGGTGTAAAGACACTGGCTATGGCATTAAATAAGAAAAAGGATAACATTCAACTCTCGGGGCTCCAGGGAAGTTGTGCTGCGATGTCATTTGCGGCAATCTCATCCCAAATGAAAGGAGAATTCCCTTTTCTCTTCATCTTAGACGATGAGGAAGAGGCTGGGTATTTCTACCACGATCTGACGCAGATGATGGGGCAGGAGCAAGTGCTGTTCTTCCCCAGCAGCTACAAGCGAGCCATTAAGTATGGACAACGGGATGCTGGTAACGAAATCCTCCGAACCGAAGTCATGACGAAGCTCGCTTCGCAATTCAAAATTCAAAATTCAAAATTCAAAAAGAATGAGGCTGAAAATTCACAATCCTCAATTCAAAATGAGGAGCAAAGTGGTAACCCTGATTCTTCACTCTTCACTCTTCACTCTTCACTCTATATAATAACATACCCTCAGGCCCTTGCCGAGCTGGTGGTGACGCAGGAGAAGTTGAGTGAGCAGACGCTCAATTTGCAGACGGGCGAGAAGGTGGATATAATGTTTGTGCAGGAAACATTGATAGAGTATGGTTTCCAGCGTGTGGACTATGTATATGAACCTGGTCAGTTTGCCGTCCGCGGTAGCATCATTGACGTGTATTCATATTCATGCGAGCTGCCGTATCGTATAGACTTTTTTGGCGACGAAGTGGACAGTATACGCACGTTCGAGGTGCAGAGCCAGCTTAGTCGCACCAAGTTGCAATCCATATCTTTAATTCATAATTCACAATTCATAATTCATAATTCTTCTCAAGAGTCATTTCTCAGCTTCTTGCCAAAGGATACTTTGTTGGTGATGAAAGACCCTGCCTTTGTTGCAGATGTAGTTGACCAAGCCTATCAGGAAGGGTTCACGAAGCAGGCGATGACAGAAGGACTGGAGATTAGAGAGGAGGAATTGGAAAAATCATCGGTTCTCGTTGATCCAGAAGACTTCAAGCATCAGTTGCTAGATTTCCGACGCGTAGAAATTGGGAACGCAATTCATAGTTCACAATTCTCAACTCTCAATTCTCAATTTTCAATTCCCTTTAAAACCCACCCGCAGCCCGTTTTCCATAAGAACTTTGAGATGCTGTTCCAGTCGTTTCAGCAATATATGGAAGATGGCTACCAGCTCTATATTCTGGCAGACAGCCAGAAACAGACAGACCGATTGGAGAGCATCTTCGAGGAACAGGGGACAAACATTCATTTCACAGCTGTTGACAAAACTATTCATGCTGGTTTCGTGGATGATGACCTGAAAGCTTGTTTCTTTACCGACCATCAGATATTCGACCGTTACCACAAGTACAACTTGCGCACCCAGCAGACACGTACAGGCAAGGTGGCGTTGACGTTGAAGGAGCTTCAGCAGTTCGAGATTGGCGATTATGTGGTGCATCTGGATCATGGTGTAGGTCGCTTTGGTGGATTGGTACGTATTCCCAACGGAGATAAGATGCAGGAGGTGATAAAGATTATCTACAACCACGATGATGTGGTGTTTGTCTCTATCCATGCCTTGCACAAGGTGTCGAAATATAAAGGTAAAGAGGGCGAGCCGCCTCGCATCAGCACCCTTGGCACAGGAGCATGGGAGCGCATGAAGGAGCGTACGAAGACGAAGATTAAGGATATCGCCCGCGACCTGATAAAGCTATACAGTCGCCGACGCGAGGAGAAGGGTTTCTCTTATTCGCCCGACAGCTTTATGCAGCACGAGCTGGAGGCCAGCTTCCTCTACGAAGATACACCAGATCAGTTGAAAGCTACGCAGGACATAAAGGCTGACATGGAACGCGCCCGCCCCATGGACCGTCTGGTATGTGGCGATGTGGGATTCGGCAAGACCGAGGTGGCTGTGCGTGCTGCCTTCAAGGCTTGTGCCGACAACAAGCAGGTGGCTGTGCTGGTACCCACAACGGTACTGGCCTATCAACACTTCCGCACGTTCTCGTCGCGTCTGAAGGATTTCCCTGTTAAGATTGCCTACCTGAGCCGTGCACGTACCGCCTCACAAACGAAAGAGATTCTGGAAGGACTGAAGAACGGCACCATCAATATTGTTATAGGTACGCATAAGTTGATTGGCAAGAGCGTGAAGTTCAAGGACCTAGGCTTGCTCATCATAGACGAGGAGCAGAAGTTTGGCGTCAGCACCAAGGAGAAGTTGCGCCAGATGAAGGTGAATGTAGATACCCTTACGCTTACCGCTACGCCCATCCCTCGTACCCTCCAGTTCAGTCTGATGGGAGCGCGCGACCTGAGTGTAATCCAGACGCCACCGCCCAACCGCTATCCCATACAGACGCAGGTGAGTGTGTTCAGCGCCGAGATAATAGCCGAGGCTATCAACTTCGAGATGAGCCGCAACGGACAGGTGTTCTTCGTGAACAACCGTATCAACAATCTGCCTGACTTGGCAGCTCTCATCAATAAGCATGTACCTGATGCCCGTGTGGCTGTAGCACACGGACAGATGCCGCCAGAGACATTGGAGAATATTATGATGGCCTTTGCCAACTATGACTACGATGTGCTGCTGAGCACTACCATCATAGAGAGCGGATTGGACATCCCCAATGCCAATACCATTATTATAAACGGAGCACAGAACTTCGGTCTGAGCGATCTGCACCAGATGCGTGGCCGTGTGGGACGCTCGAACAAGAAGGCCTTCTGCTACTTATTGGCACCGCCTTTGAGTGCTCTGAACATAGACGCTCGACGTCGTCTGCAGGCCATAGAGAATTTCTCTGACCTGGGTAGCGGCATACATATAGCCATGCAGGACTTGGATATCAGAGGGGCAGGAAATATGTTGGGTGCCGAGCAGAGCGGCTTCATAGCCGACCTGGGTTACGAGGCTTACCAGAAGATTCTGTCGCAGGCTGTAAAGGAATTGCGTAACGATGAGTTCCAGGATCTGTATAAAGAGGAAGTGAAGGCTGGCAACATCACTAGCGGAACGGAGTTTGTGGAGGAATGTATCATAGAGAGCGACCTGCCGATGTCCTTTAGCGAAGATTATGTACCTACCAGTAGCGAACGCATGTTGTTGTACCGCGAACTGGACGGTTTGGAACGTGATGCCGATGTGGAACAGTTCCGCCAGCGTATGATAGACCGTTTCGGAGCTATTCCTGCCGATGGCGAGGAGCTGATTCGTGTGGTAAAACTGCGCAGCCTGGGACGTTACTTCGGATGTGAGCGCATTATTTTGAAGCAGGGACGCATGCGCATGCAGTTTGTCTCGAATCCCGACAGCCCCTTCTACGATAGCGAGGCCTTCCATAAGGTGATTGCCTTCGCTACCACCAACGCCCATATATGTAAGGTGGATAACAGCAAGAATCAGTTTAAGCTATTGGTTACCGATGTAAACTCGGTAGAGCAAGCCAACGCTTTACTCTCGCAAATGCAACAATGCAAGGCATAAAATAAGAAAGACCCTTGAGTAATGAGAACTCAGGGGTCTTTCTTTTCTATTCAGATAAGTTTACTTCTTACTTATTCAACTGGTCGATAATCTTCTGGAAGTTATTGATCATGAACTCAGCAGCTGTCATCTGCTTACCTTCAACGGTAACCGTACCACCTGGGTTCTCAGCCTGCTGCTTCTTCAGGATATCGATGCGGTTCTTAGCCTCGGCGATAACCTGCTTCTTCATCTTCTTATCCTGACCGCAGTTCTGTGACATACCCATCAGCAGAGGCCAGAGGTCGCGTGGGCTAGGCCATACGGCTCCCTTGGTCTTGATGTCCTTCTGGAGGTACTTAGCCAATGTGGCATAGTCCTTCTTGTAGTTAGCTACTGCCACCAGCGTTGCATCTTCAATCTGCTCGATATCGGGTACGTTGTACTCCTGCATCTTCTGCTTGTAAGTCTGGAACTGCTTCATGTCGAAGCTCTTGAACTCACGTCCTTCGAACTCCATAATCATGCGAGCTCCCTGTTTCCAAGCCTTGTCTAACGTCTGGACACTTTCTTCGCCATACTTCTGCTCTACGGTAGAGCGCAGGCGGTACACATCCAGGAAGAGTTGGTCGTCAGGAGTATAGTTGGCTTTGATAAAAAGCTCGAAGAGTGCATTGTCAGCTACAACCTGCTCAGCCGTCTTTCCTTCCAGCAGCACGCTGGTAACCTGCTTCTTCTCGTTACGCAGGTAACGGTCGTCAAGCAACTGCATGTAATCCTTCAGGAAAGCCTTATCTCGGTTGCCCTCCTTGAACTGCTGCTGATACCAGGGCAAACCTTTCTCCTCGTTGAGCAAAGCGTCGATGTCCTTTATGAACTTCTCAAGTGGAGCAGAGCCCACCTGACTGGCACGCAGGCTGCCATCGCTATTCACAATCAGGAAGGTGGGGTAGGCGGCCACATCGTATTTTTGGCCAGCTCCGGACCCTCGCCCTTCTCCATATCCACCTTCCAGCATACAAACTTGCTGTTGAAGTAATCTCCTGCTTCTTTCTGGGGGAATACCTTTGTAGCCATCTGCTTGCAGGGGCCGCACCATGAGGTGTAGCAGTCTATAAAGACTGGCTTTCCCTCGGCCTTGGCCTGATCCAGAATCTGCTGGAATGTCTTACCCTCGTTGAAGTTTGTCTGAGCGCCAGCCGTGATTGCAAACACGGCCAGCACTATGGTGATGATTTTTCTCATTTATTATCTAATTATAAACTTTAAACTTTACCTTACTCGCTCGTTGGGAAAACAGGCATTGCTGCGCGGGGTCCCATCTGGATAAACAAACTACTGATATTGCTGGGGACAGCACGGCGGATAGAATGAATCTTGCCAGTGCCTGTGAATGTCTTGTATGGTGCATTAGATGGCATACCACCCACGATGTTGTCGAAGAACCAGAGTTTGTACTCGTTTCCATTCTGACTTCCTACTACGAGGTGGTCATAGTTATACTGTTTGTCACCAAACACCAAACAAAGCCACTGGTTGGTCACGAAGCTAATGGGTTCGGATACGTTAGGTAATTGAATCTCAACTTCAGTTCCTGTCTCAATACCATAAGCATAGAGCTTGCCACCATCGATAGCATAGATATAGGATGCGCTACCACCGCATGCGGCTACACGTGTTGCCTTGGCAATATGAAGGTCTGGGTCGAGTAAACGGATTTGCTTCAGTGTGTCAACGTTACTGTCGATGATGTGCAGGTAGCGTTTGTTTTCAGCCTTGTTCTGGGTATAGAACCATACTGTTTCTTTGCCACCAATACGTGTGATACCGCTTGCCAGACACTCCTGAAGACCCAATGAGTCGCACGAGATGTCCTTCATGTTCACAGCCTTCTGGTCGATATTACGTACGCCATGCAAGGTGTTGCTCCAATACAGGATACCCTGCTGACCACCCTTTGCCATCTGTACAAAGGGTGCAATATCATCCTCAAATGCGGGCAGTTTGTACTTACCCGTATTGTAGGTGTTAGCCATGGAAGTATTGAAACTTACACCTTTCTTAGACAGCATTACGGTAAGGTTCCAATAGTTGCTCGTGTTGTAGTAAACGTCATCGTTATCCTCTCCGGCATAACAGATATTCTTCTGGTCGAAGATTCTCTTCATATCCTCAACACGGTAGGCAAGATAGTTCTCGTTTGAGAAAACGTTAATCATGTTAGCCTTTTCCATCGTGTTCTTATCAGGATTAACATAGTCCTGCTGATAGATCATCGCCAGAGACAGAGGAGTTCCTTTCAGAGGCTCACCTTCGAGTTTGGCGATAAGATCGGTTGAGGTGCTACTTTCGGTAATGAGGTCAATATCCGTATTTCCGTCTTCTGTCTCCTTCAGGATATACCATCCCTCAGAGAAAGCGGTCGTAACCTTAATAGTAGTACGTGCATACGTAGCAAGACCTGTTGCCTTCACTTTTACCTCAAAGGCAATGTTATAATTACCGGTGGGCAGGTTAACCTCGAAGTCCAGGTTACGCTTTTTGTCGATTATCGAATCGCGGAAACCGGCCTCCTTGGTTATATCATTTTCGTCATACAGATACCATGTATACTCCAGTTCAGAATCTTTGTATGGCGAATTTATCTCTGGTGTAATAGTAAGATGGTTACCTACATACGAGACAACACTCTGTACTGGCATCTCTTCAATCTTGATGACTGGTACGCTATTGGGATCTCCAAGCGAGCTGTCATCGCTGAAGCAGGCTGTGAGTGCAAGGGGTAGCACAGCTGCCAATGCTATTTGAAATATATTTTTCTTCATGATTCTTATACTTGTTTACGTTTAACCCTATAAGATAATTACAACTTAGGTTTACGGGTAAAGCTTACGGGCGTACCGTCGGCCTCACGCCATATGTCCTGTCCGGCCAACTCGCGGGCTGCATTTTCCTCGGTAAGACGCTTTTCGAATACCTGAGCCATGTATTTGAAGTATTCCTTGTCTTTGTTGTAGTTATCAAGGATGAATTCATCGCTCCAAGGCTTGCCGCTCCAGTCAATCATCAGTTGGTACTTAACGTCGCCATATTCGCCAAAGATGTTGTCGAAGTCGCAATCGTCCCATACAGCAGGCTTGGATACACGGTCTGTAAAGGAGATAACGCGAGTCTGCATCATGGTGAATCCGTTCTTGAAGTTTTTGTTCTCCTTGATACGTACTTTCAGAGTGAGGTTCTTTGTCTGCTGTTTCTCACTTCGCAGTAACACTACAGGCACCTTGAAGAGTGATTCGCCAGCCTTCACAACCTGAATTTTTTGTGCCTCAGGGCTGTCGAAATCAACATAATCTTCACCCGGAACAGCATTCTCTGCTCCTTCTACTTCAACCTGCTCGAGTGCGAATTCACGGTCATAATCCATAACGAAGCCCGCAGTCTTTGCGTCAATCCATACTGTATCGTATTCTACATTACCGTGTGTCTTGAAATTGTAGAGAATTGGTATATCTATAATCTCAGGTTTCTTGACAATGTCTTCGTTCTGCATATCCTCACCCTTGCTGTTGAGGAAGCGGAAATTCAGGAAGCAATCAGTACTGGAATATGGTTCCAGTTCCTTTTCGCATGAGGTGGCTGTTGTCAGCACTACGGCTGCTATTGCCAGATATTTTATTGTCTTCATATATTTTATTTTCTCGTTTAACTGTTATTTTTCTTTCTTTACAGTACTGGGATCGTATTCTGTTTCAGGCAGAGGAATAACATAAGTACTCTCGTCAGCAGCAGTTTTTGACCACAGAATGTTTGTCTCGCCCATACGTTTGTAAGTATAGAACATCTGTCCTTCACCATAGAACTCGCGACGATACTCGTTCTCAATCCATGTAGTTACATCCTGAGTTGATGTGAATGGTACTGCCATGGGCACGTTGTGAGAAATCATATATTCTTTATATAAACGATTGATTTCCTCCAGGTCGGTTGATGTCTCCATCGCAATCAGGTACATTTCAGAAGTACGTAGCATGGGGATAATCTGATAATAAAGTTCCTTGTTCTGAACCTTATCTTCGTCATAGCTGTAACGCTTGAATCCAACCCAAAGGTAACCGTCGCCATCCTTCAGCTCTCTGTTCCACAGATTATTGTAACGGTTATGGCTTTCGATGTTCTCTCCCTGGAAAAGCTGGTCGAGCATTTCTGCGCTAAGAATCAGCTTGTTGGCATCGTATGAAGAGATGATGCCATTAGCATTATCCGTGAAGTATTGCACGGTATAATCCTTTACGTTGGCTTTGCTTATCGAGAAATAACACTCGTTGGGACATGTGGTGTATCCTGCCCTGTAGTCTGTAAGACCGCTCAGTTTACGAACAACTGTTCCGTCGGGCAACGTCGAGGTGATAAGTTCACGTGCTATGGTAAGTGCTGATTCCTTATCGCCTGTATAAAGTGCCATACGGGCATGCAGCGCACGAACAGCCCAGTAGTTGAGTCTCATCTGTCTGTTCGCCAGGAAGGCATTTTTCTCATACACTTCTCCTGTGGCATAGGTGCGGTTATAAGGATACAATGTAGCAGGATCTGACTCCTTCAGCAACTCCTCTGCTGTTTCGATATCGCTTTTCAGCTTAGCTGTATATGCCTCGAAATCGTAGTATGCGGGAATTTTGTCGATATTGGTAGCCTCGGAATAGGGTAGGCTTACCAGCTTCTGAGGCTGATTAGGAACCTGACCGAAGAGACGGAGAATATCCAGCTGACAATATGCACGTATGGCGTAAGCCTCTCCTAAGATGATTTTCTGCATACGGCTTTCGTTGAATACTTCAGGTCTTGCCTTGGCATTCTTTATAATAAGGTTAGCTTCTGCAATTGTCTTGAAAAGGGTAGTGTACATTCCCTTGACTGTTGACTTAGCGTTATCTGTCGTATAGTCGTGCTGGGCAAGATCGCGCTCTGATATGTTAGTGGTTGCAGGGTCTATACGCCACAGATTAGCCATATTCTCTACGCTGGTCATTGTCAGCTGCAATCCATAGGCACTCTGGCTTGCCATATGCAGGTAACAACCTATAAGTGCCATCTGGAATCCGTTTTCAGTAGAGAACTGATCTTCCTCTTTCTGTTCTGTCTCAGGACGCACATCGAGCCAGTTGTTGCACGATGTAAGCGTTGTGCCGAGGGCTATATTGCAAATGAGGGCAGCTATGCCTAACACTTGCCTGTTTTTTATCTTGATATTCATATTTCTGAATGCTGAATTAAAAATTCTTTATTTCTTTCATTAGAACAACAGTCTTACACTACCCAGTATGTTACGTGAATAGGGATAGCTTGTACCACGCTCTTGCTTAACACTGCCCCAGTGAACCAGGTCGTTGCAGTTCAGACCGAAGGTTACGGACTGCATATTCAGGTTCTTGCGTACAAACTTGCTGTCCCAACGGTATTGAAGGCTGAGAGAGGAAAGCTCCAGCACATTGTCCTTCATTACGAAACGTGAGGTGGCACGTGTATCGTCCTCTCCGTAACCCTTGAAGAAAGTAACGTCGCCGGGATTCATCCAACGGTCTGTAAGAGCACGGCGGTCAACATTCTGAGACTTCAAAGCGCTGATGGGAACCTCGACCCTATTGAGCAGAGTGCTGTTGTAGGTGTAGCCACCCCAGTAATAGGTGAATGTGAAGTTCAGCGTCCAACCCTTATAGCGCAGAACGTTGGTAAAGTTACCACGATATTTGGGATCTGCCTGTCCGCAGAACACCTTGTCGCCGGCACGCCATGAGTCGGTTACATTGCCATTGCGGTCAACGTATATTTCCTTACCTGTTGAGGGGTCGATACCCAAGGACTTTACGGTGTAGAGCGCGTTCTGAGGCATTCCCTCGTAGAAGAGGTTGGCAACATCTACGTCTTGCTCGCGATATGCCTCTGTCTGAGCCTTAACAGCATTGGAAAGTTTAGAAATCCAGTTCTTGTTGTAAACCATCTGACCGGTCACCATCCAAGTGAAATCGTGCTTCAGGTCACGAATGGGATATCCTGTCAATGAAAGCTCCCAACCACGGTTTCTTACCTCACCGATATTTGCAATATAGTTGTTGATACCCATGCTCTGTGGCAGGTCCATAGATGAAAGCAGGTTAGTGGTACGCTTCTCGTAGTAGTTGAACTCTCCCTTCAGGCGTCCTTTGAGCATACCGAATTCAAGACCTGCATTTCCCTCAAGTGTTGTTTGCCATGTTAAGCGTGGGTTACCCCATGCAGCAAGCTGTGAGCCCTGCCAGTTCATATAGTTGCTGTCTGTAACAGCACGATAAATGGTGTTTGCGCCAGAGCCGCTACCCATCTGTGAACCTACTTCACCGATTGAGCCCTTCAGACGCAGAATGCTCAGGATGGGGTTAGCCTTGAAGAATTTCTCGTTGTGAACATTCCATCCGATACCTGTTGACCAGAACGGAGCCCATTTTCTTTCGCTACCGAATGAAGAGCTTCCATCCACACGATAAGAAAGGTCAACGTAGTAACGCGAATCGTAGGTATAGTTGACGTTAGCGGTAAAACCGATTCTGCGGCTCTTGCTCTTAGAACCGTTGGGGCCGCTATTCTGTCTGTATTGCTTTCCGTTATACGGGGTGGGGAACTTGCTATCGGGATATCCTTCCGACTCGAATGAGATGGACTCGTTCTCGCTGGCGGCGATGTTATAGTCGGCACCTACGTACAACTGATGTTTCTCTGCAAATATGTGGCTATAAGCCAAGGTTACGTTTCCGTTATAGCTGTAACCGTTACCTGTTCCATAAGTATATCTTCCACGACGCAGGATACCCTCGTCATCCTGGTATTGTGAACCGGTCGTAAATGTTGAATGCTCTTTGGGCAGGAAGTAGTCGCTGGTGTTGCTCAACTTGCTGATACCGAACTGGCCGCGTAATGTCAGGTCAGGGATGATTTTCCAATCGATAGAGAAATTGTTGGTCAATGTCTCGTGACCAGACTTATTGATAATGTTAAGCTCTGCGTCATAAAGGGGATTGGCACGTCCTAAACCCTGAGAAGAACCAAGGAAAGGCTCAAATCTGTCGCGGAGTGCGCCTGTCTCATCGTAGGGGATATCATAGGGCTGCTGTGCAACATAGTTGCTGAATGAGCCGTATTTGCTCTCGTTTGAATTAACAAGACCGATGGTTGTGTAGTTCTTGAACTTAATGTTCTTCAGGGTGTAAACCAACTGGATGCTACCATTGAAAGAACGACGGTTAGAACCCTTCATGGCACCCTCTGTGTCCTTGTAATTAGCACTGGCAGCCCAACGGAACTCGTTGCTACCACCTTCAAGACGGATATTGTAGTGCGAACCTACGCCTGTGCGGATAGGCTTGGCAATCCAGTCTGTTGTGGCTCCGCTGAGGACATTACGCAGTTTTGTGTTGTAATGCTCCTGGAAACTGAAGTCATTCTTAGGATTGGTTCCAGAGTACAAACCTAGTCTGTTCTCCAACTCCAACTTCTCCTTGGCGTTCAGATAGTCATAGCTTGAGAGGTCTGGTGCCTCGATGTCAATTCCAACCTCAGCCTGGATGCGCAACTTGCCGGCTTCGGGCTGACGGGTGGTAACAACGATCACACCATTTGATCCGCGTGAACCGTAGATGGCTGTTGCGGCAGCATCCTTCAGGATGTTGATGCTCTCAATTTCCTCATCGTTGTAGTCCATCAACTTCTCCAAAGACATTTCGAATCCGTCCAATATAACCAAGGGTGTATTAACGGATGTGCTGGCTGAGGTGTTGAATTCAACAACGTTCATGGGCAGACTGGAATTACCACGGATGTTAATCTGAGGCAGGTTGTTGGGGTTGCTACCAGCCAGGTTGTTTACCTGGAAGTTCAGTGATGCATCAATTGACTTCAGTGTCTGCAGCAGGTTCTGGCTCTTGTGCAACTTCAGTTCTTCTTTGCTGATTGTAGAGACAGCACCAGTGTAGCTCTCGCGTGCCTTAGAGAAGATACCTGTAACCACCACGTCATGAAGGGTGTTGTTGTCCTTCATTACAACGTCTTTCGTCAGGTCCTTGCTTCCTGAAGCCAAAGATACCACTTCAGGCTTCATGCCTACATAGGTAAACTTCAGTTGACATGCATTTGTGGGCACTTTCAATGTGTAGTGACCCTTACTGTCGGTGATAGCCGTAGCATACCCGTTGCCAACGGTTACGGGAACGCCTACCAGCTCTTCGCCTTGTTCATCACGTACAGTACCGCTAACGGTTCTCTGCTTACCATCCGGAGCTTTCGTTACCTGCTCCTTGCTATTGCTTGTGCCTTGTGCATATGCACATGTACCCCATGGTACGAATGTCCAAAGGGCAAGTACAACAAGCAAGAGCTTTTTCAGTTCAATTGCTAATTTACTCATGGATTTAATAAAAAATAATATATAATGTATGTGTGTATTTTTCCAATAAATCTGCGCAAAGATACGAATAAAATGAATATGTGCAATAAAAATGCTTAAATTTAGATGAAATTTCTTAATATATTTAAATTTGTGTAATATTTGTTTGTATTTATCGGCAAACTGGCGTTTTTGTGGAATATTATTCTGCAATTTAACACTTCGCAAAGAAAAAATCCGGTCCCTAATGAATATAATTTTTCCTTTTTATGGGAATTTCGAGTGTTTTTTACGTTTTCTACGTCTGTCTTGGTCGGCTTACGCATGTTGATAATCTGTACTTAATAGCAATTTTGTGCGATATTTGGGAAACATTATGCGCATGAGCTGCATATTTTGCACCCGATTTTTTCAATGATTCCAGCGTAAAGGTGATGGATGACCGTTGTTCGAGGTATGCAATTGTCGCTCGATGTACCTTATTTGTGCAGTGCACTACCGACGAAGCGCTGGAAGATGCGGCCAATAGCTACGACGGGCTGCCCGTGACACCTTTCTTGGCGCCACGTTGATTTTTTTGTTTTCGATATTTATTTATACCTTTGCAGCAAACATGTCATAAATATGAAACTGAAGAAACGGAAAATAAAGTTTGCGGCTATATTCTTCATCTGTTGGTTGGCCTTTCTGGTTTTCCTTGTGGATGGAGTCTTGAAATTCCAGACATTGGTTGACTATTTCGGGTCCTATGCATTGGTGGAGATATGCTTATTGCTATTGGTTATTCTACCCACGTTGGCAGTTTACGGATTCACAAAAGAACGATTAATCGGAATTTACATGCTAAAAGACAAGAACCTCGTAGCAATACTTCTGGCTATACTTGCTGCTGCTTTGTATGCCATCAGCACGCCAGTTTCGAAGGTAATGCTCCAGACCGTTGCGCCAACAATGGTGGCAGCATTCCTGTATCTTGGAGCAGGCATCGGCATGGGAGCCATGATGCTTGTACGTAGCGGAAGGCACAGAACGACAGAGGAACGGCTGCACAGAAGTGATATACCATACGCTGTGGCCATGATAGTGCTCGACATTGCGGCACCTATCTTGATGATGTACGGCCTGAGAACGTGTTCAGCATCCAACACTTCTTTGCTCAATAATTTTGAGATTGTGGCAACGGCACTTATCGCCCTGCTGTTCTTTGGTGAAAGCGTGAAGCGCAAACTCTGGATAGCTATCATGCTGGTAACTACCGCCAGCATACTGCTTTCTTTGGAAGACGGCAACATGTCAGAAGCTTTATCCTTCTCACGAGGCTCACTGCTTGTGCTTGGTGCCACCATCTGTTGGGGATTGGAGAACAACTGCACTCGTCAGATAGCTGACCGTGACCCGATGGAGATAGTGACCGTCAAGGGCTTTGGTTCAGGATTGGGGGCATTGATGATAGCCGTCTGTGTAGGCAGTGAGTTTCCAACACTGCAGCACATCGCCATCATTCTGTTGCTGGGTTATGTGGCATACGGCCTGAGCATCTACTTCTACACCTATGCCCAGCGCACTATCGGAGCGGCAAAGACCAGTACCTACTATGCCCTGGCACCATTCATCGGTGCATTGTTGTCTATCTTATTGTTAGGCGAACCTGTCACCATAATATTCATAATTGCCTCAATCCTAATGGCTGCCGGCTGTTGGATTGCTGCAAAGTAAATTCCAATTTAACGACGGGATTACCCGCCAGTCCTATACGATGGAAACAGACGGTCACTTCTGCTATTACAGGGAAATTGTTTCTGCATACATCATTGAAGATTAAACACTATGAAAAAGATTATGATTATCGACGGAGGCCCAAGAAAGACATTCAATACGGCCTCAATGCTTAAGAAGTTTGCCGAAGGCGCAAGTTCTGTAAGTAATGACATCGAGGTTAAGACCGTGCGTTTGTATGGCCTTGACTATAAGGGTTGCATGTCATGTATGGCATGTAAAATCAGGGACAAGGTTTCTAATGTCTGCAAGTTCAAGGATGCCCTGACTCCTGTGCTGCAGGAAGTTGCTGAGGCAGACGGACTGGTGCTGGGCTCGCCCAACTATTTCGGAGAGATTACGGCACAGATGCGTGCGTTCCTCGAGCGGCTGGCCTTTGCCTGGCTCTCCTACAACGACCACAGTCTGACGGCACCGAAGCGAATGCCTGTTGTGCTCGTAGAGACCCAGAACGGCACCAAGGAGTTCAACAACTGCAACGGCTACGGCACGATGGAATACTGTATCACCCAAGCCCTCGGAGAACCTGAGAGACTGATTGCTTACAACACCTATCAGGTGAAGAACTACGACAACTACGAGTTGCGGGGATTCTCAGAGCCAGACAAGCGGAAGTATCGCGAGGAACATTGGGAGGAGGATTTGCAAAAGGCATTCGATGCTGGAAAGAGAATGGCGGAGAGTATTATGGGAAAAGAGATCTAATCTAAAATAGCCTTAGAAGGAGTCGCCGGGATAGTCTTTCAGCCCTCAATAGGTATAAAGTATATTTTGATAGCATGAGACAGGAGATGGATGCCAAGGATACCAATAGAGCCATAGCATTCGAATTGTGGACGAAGTCGCCTATGCCAATGGTGTCTATTACGAAGACCTTCGATATGACAAGGTTGTGTAAAGTAAGTTGTAGGTGCGGCATGAAATCCTTACTTTCGTGGGCAAGCTATCGCAAGGGATCGTTTTGGACTATTCCACCCATCTCTTTCTAATTATTCTGATTACATGACACTAACCTACATCTTCCATAGCGGCTTTGTGCTCGAAACAGAACAGTCCATCCTGGTGTTCGACTACTGGCTGGATCCCAGTGGTGTAATGGACAGCGTGCTACGGAGCGAGAAGCCCATGTATGTCTTCTCCAGCCACTTCCATGAAGACCATTTTACGAAGGAAATCTTTGAGTGGAAGAAGCAAAAATTGAATATAACATACATTCTCTCCAAGGACATCTGCAAACATCGGAGAGCCGGCAAAGAAGATGCTGATGTGTGGCTGGCCAAAGGTGGTACATGGTATGACGATAACATATCCGTATGGGCAATGGGCAGTACGGACAGCGGCGTGTCGTGGATTGTTGAGACAAAGGACAAGGCTGCGATTAAGCGAGTGCAGAGCCAAGCTTGCTTGGACTCTGCCGAGCGTGAGCAGACTCGACCAAAGGTCAAACGTATTTTCCATGCGGGCGACCTGAACAACTGGTATGCGAGATTCCTACAAGACGTTAAACCTGGCGAAACCATCTATAGTGAGGAATTCGGCGAGGAAATAGAACCGATTGCCCATGAGAAACAGTATCTGGGTGAACTGAAGGACATTCGTAAGATTACGGATAGTTTCGACTTAGTGATGTTTCCTGTTGACGGTCGTATCGGCAATGGTTACACCCTTGGAGGCCGACAGTTCATCGAGCGCTTCAAGGTTCGTCACTTTGCGCCGATGCACTTTGTAGCCAGCGGTTTCAGGTCAGCATGGCGCATGAAGGAATTCACCGATGAAAAAGGTATTCAGTTTTGGAAAATCAATAGGGAAGGAGAAACAATTGAAATCTGAGAACCGATCATCTTTGCCGCTTGCTTAGATTTTTTCTAAAGATACACATTCTCTCGAGAATATTCATTTTTTTCTCGAAAAAATGACTTTTCGCCGTCTTCTGCACAATTTTTCCAGCGATTTTTCATAGAAAAGCCTACATGCCTACACAAAATCGCGTTGAAGACCGATGGTTATCGGGATTTCTGCGTCCGCAAGCCTACACAAAGCCTACACGATGCTTACATAAGCCTACATGATTTTGGGACCAATTGGCTTACTTACAGAAACCATTTAGCCTGTTCGCAAAACGTATTCCTATTGACTGTTCTGAAATTCTCTAGAGAATTTTCTGCTAATCAACGTGCAAACGATTGCTATTCAACCTGAATACTGCAAAATTCTCTAGAGAATTTCTTTGCTTGCAGGAAGCAGAATACTTGCAAATGCGCTAATAGATTCTCGTCAGCACGCTGTAAAGCCTCAAAATCGTGTAGGCTTGTGTAGGCATCGTGTAGGCATCGTGTAGGCTTGAAAGAGAAAGAAACGCGATAACCATCGGCGCTGAATGGCAAAATCGTGTAGGCATGTAGGCTGATATGCCATTTTTGAAAAAAATTGCTCAAAGGTGTATTGTACTGAATAAGTTGACAAAAATTGAGTTCAACTTATGAGTATGAATG
>CAMOMP010000046.1:0-24363 GCA_946619915.1 uncultured Prevotellaceae bacterium
GGCGACACCCTCACCGAGGGCGAGCAACTTCACTTCCGTGGACTGCCTTCCTTCTCGCCTGAAATGTTCAAGTATATCGAGAATGCCGACCCCATGAAGACCAAGCAGTTGGAGAAGGGTATCAGCCAATTGATGGATGAGGGTGTAGCTCAGCTCTTCGTGAACCAGTTCAACAACCGCAAGATTATTGGTACGGTAGGACAGTTGCAGTTCGAGGTTATCCAGTATCGTCTTGAGAACGAATACAATGCCAAATGTCGTTGGGAACCTGTAAGTCTGTATAAGGCTTGTTGGATTGAATGTGAGCCTGGCTACGAGAGTGAATTGGAGCAGTTCAAGAAGCGTAAGTACCAGTATATGGCCAAGGACCGCGAGGGTAGGGATGTGTTCCTTGCCGACAGTGGTTATGTGCTCACGATGGCACAGCAGGACTTTGAACATATCAGATTCCATTTTACCAGCGAATTCTAAAGGAAATGAAGAATGAAGAGTGAAGAATTTGCTACCGCTGTGTTCGCTAACCGCTAACCGCTAACCCCTATATAAGATATGAATTGCGATATAGATATAAAGAATGCTGTCGAGGTGCTGCGTAAGGGTGGCGTGATTCTCTATCCCACAGATACCATCTGGGGTATTGGTTGTGATGCCACGAATCCTGACGCGGTTCGACGCGTTTATGAGATTAAGAAGCGTGAAGATAGTAAGGCTCTTATCTGTCTGGTGGATAGTGCCGACCGTATGCAGCGCTATTTCAGGAATGTTCCTGATGTGGCCTGGGACTTGGTGGATTATGCTACCAAGCCGCTGACACTCATCATGGACGATGCGGTTAACATCGCTCCCAACCTGCTGGCTGAGGACGGCAGTCTGGGTATCAGGGTGACACACGAGGAGTTCAGTCGTCAGATGTGTTACCGGTTTCAGAAGGCTATTGTCAGCACCAGCGCCAATATCAGCGGCGAGCCTTCACCCCAGAACTTCTATGATATCTCAGACGAGATAAAGAATCAGGTGGATTACATCGTCAATTTCCGCCGGGGCGAGAAGACCAAGGCTCAGCCCAGTCAGATTATCAAGTTGGGCAAGGACGGAGAAGTCACCATTATCAGAGCGTAAATGAGGAAGAGAGGCCGGAATATACTTGCGTTTGTACTGCGCTGGCGTCGCAGACACCTGAATGACAATCAGTTCATGCTTGTCATCAGCCTCTTTGTGGGTATCTTCACCGCCTGTGCGGGACTGTTGCTGAAGTGGCTCATCGGTCAGATTGAGGACTTGCTCACCCAGAGCTTCGTTGCCTCCACGGCCAACTGGCTCTACCTGGTCTATCCCGTAATAGGCATCTGGCTGACCATGATCTTCATCCGTTATGTGGTGCGTGATGATATCAGTCATGGAGTCACCAAGATTCTCTTTGCCATTGCCCGCAAGCAGAGCCAGATCAAGGCGCACAACACCTGGTCGTCCGTAGTGGCCAGTGCCATTACCATCGGCTTCGGAGGTAGTGTGGGTGCCGAGGCTCCTATTGTTCTTACTGGAAGTGCTATCGGCAGTCAGTTCGGTCGTCTGTTCCATCTGAGCAGCAAACAGATGATGCTGCTGGTAGGTTGCGGAGCCGCCGGTGCTGTAGCCGGAATCTTCAAGGCTCCCATAGCCGGACTGGTCTTCGTGCTGGAGGTCCTGATGATAGACCTTACCATGACCAGCCTCCTGCCATTGCTTGTCAGCTGTGTAACGGCGGCAGCCCTTACCTTCGCGGTCTCAGGTATCAAGCCCATCTTCGAGTTTCATATGCAGGACGCCTTCAGCGTCGAACGCCTGCCCGCCTATCTGGCTTTGGGTGTGGCATGCGGCCTTGTGGCCCTGTACTTCACCCGTACTATGAATATGCTGGAGGGCGTCTTCCGTAAACTGCAGAACAGGTATAAGAAACTGGCGCTCGGAGCTGTCATGCTCAGCCTGCTCATTTATCTGTTCCCCTCTCTGTACGGCGAAGGTTATGACCTTATCACCCTGCTGCTGAACGGGACGGGCGAGGCAGACTGGAACACGGCTATGGACCGTTCCCTCTTCTACGGCAGTGACCACCTGCTTATCTACCTCTTCCTGATAATCGTCTTCAAGGTATTTGCCTCTACGGCTACCAACGGAGGAGGGGGATGTGGCGGAATCTTCGCTCCCAGTCTGTTCCTGGGCTGCATCTGCGGTTTCATCTTCTGCCGTTTGTGGAATATCTATGATGTCATGGGTATTCAGATTCCCGAGCGTAACTTTGCCATGCTGGGTATGTGCGGCCTTATGAGCGGTGTCATGCACGCCCCCCTTACCGGCATCTTCCTGATTGCCGAACTGACAGGCGGTTACCAGCTTTTCATGCCTTTGATGGTGGTGGCTGTTATGGCATACCTCACTATAAAGGCCTTCGAGCCTCATAGTATCTATGCTATGCGACTGGCTCAGCGAGGCGAGCTGCTTACGCATCATACAGACAAGGCTATCCTTACGCTGATGAGTATGGATAGCGTAATACAGCACTACGAGCATGTCCTCTATCCAGACATGACGTTGGGTGATGTTGCCATCCAGGTTAGCAACAGCAAGAATCATGTGTTCCCCGTCGTAAACAGGCAGATGCAGTTTGTAGGCGCCGTTTATCTGGACGATATCCGTCATCTTATTTTCCGTACCGAGCTGTACCGCCAGTTTACGGTTGCTCAGTTGATGAAGAAACCGGAGTGTACTCTTACCGTAAATGATTCTATGGATGTTGTCGTAGCCACTTTCGACAAGACACATGCATGGACACTTCCCGTTGTCGATGCCGAGGGCCTCTTCGTGGGCTTTATCCGTAAGAGTTCTGTACTGACTGTATATCGCCAGTTGCTGGCCGATTTTTCTACAGATTAAAATCCTCTTTGCTCCAAAGGATGTGGCTCTTTGCTATTACGCAGAGTAGTAGCATATAGACCAGAAGAACTTGCCACCAAGTGGGGTAAAGGTTCTCTATAGTGGCGTAGGGGATACTGCCTACAGTCCTTACAATCCATTCCTGCAATGATATGGCTGCACTTGTCAACCATGCAATGCTTCCTATGGGAAAAAGCAGCAACAATAGCCCCAGGTATATAATTACTGTTGTGAGCGGTATTAATATGATGCTGACAATGGCTCCCAATAGCGGAAGCGTATGAAAGTAATAAATGCTCAGAGGCGCTGTTCCCAATTGGGCTACAACAGATAGTAGCATCAAGTCGGCAATCTTGTTTCGCAAACCAAACTTCTCTCTTAAAGGCTGATATAAGACCATTATGAAGAATACTGCTATAAAAGAGAGCTGAAACCCTATCTGATAGAGTGTTGCAGGGCTGAATAGTAGGATGATTAAGGCGCTCAATGCCAGTATGTGCAGGGGTGGGGTGTCTGCTTGTGCCAGAGTAGCAATGGTAGCTATCGAAAACATGATGGCTGCTCTGACAAGTGATACGGGCATCCCAGCTATGAACACGTAGCCCCAGATGGTTAGGAGGATGGGCGGTAGCCAGAACCATCTCCATTCACTGAAGCGGATACGTCTGATGAAGAGCATATACAGAAGTCCGTATATGATGCCCAGATGCATGCCGCTTAATGCCAGCAGATGGGAGACGCCTGCCCTTGCATAACCTTTTTTTGTCTCTTTGTCGAGCGTGCTTTTCTGTCCCAGAAGCAAGGCAGAACTGACAGACAATGCTTTGTCCTCGAGTCCGGCGTCTTGTAAACGTTCTGTAAGTTTATGGTTCTGCTCCTGAGCTTTCCTGCAAACTGTCTCGTAATAAGT
Organism: uncultured Prevotellaceae bacterium; assembly: GCA_946619915.1. Lineage (GTDB taxonomy): Bacteria > Bacteroidota > Bacteroidia > Bacteroidales > Bacteroidaceae > Physcousia. The sequence continues at coordinate 3,821 of CAMOMP010000046.1, forward strand.
GTTGTCGTGCTGCGGATTATCTGTCGTAACACGTGCCATTCCCAGGGTAATCCAGAAAACGAATAGCAATGCATCCGCAATATGTGTCTTTTTCCTGAGTATTGTTCCTGCTACAAGTATGCCTACGGAAAGATATAAAAACAGAATGCTGGAGAAAAAGTTCCCCAGCAATATACCTGTTATGTAAAGCATTGTAGCCCAGATGATGGGCTGTCTTATGCTCATAGGGCTTTCAGAAGTGCACAGGCCTCTGCAGGATTGGGCGCATTGAATACGTAATTGCCTGCTACCAAAGCATCGGCACCTGCTTCTGCTAACAGCTTACCTGTTTCTGCATTTACGCCGCCGTCAACTTCTATCAGAGCCTTGCTACCTGTCTCGTCTATCAGCTTGCGCAGTTCTTTAACCTTCTGTGTGGTGTGAGGTATGAACTTCTGTCCACCGAAGCCGGGGTTTACGCTCATAAGAAGAACCAAGTCAACGTCTTCTATGATGTCGCGCAGCACACTAACCGGTGTGGCAGGGTTAAGGGTTACGCCAGCCTTCATGCCAGCTTCGTGAATCTGACCAATTACGCGATGCAGATGAGGGCATGCCTCATAGTGAACGTTCATGAGATAAGCTCCCAGATCCTTCACTTCCTGTACGAACTTCTCTGGCTGTACAATCATGAGGTGAACATCCAAGGGTTTCTTGCAAAGTTTAGCGACATATTTCAGAACGGGGAATCCAAACGAGATATTGGGGACGAACACACCGTCCATAATATCCAGATGCAGCCAGTCGGCAGGACTTTGGTTGAGCCATTCCATTTCACTTTTAAGGTCGGCAAAGTTTGCCGATAGTAGCGATGGTGATACTATCATGTCAGCAGACCTTTATGTTTGTTAGAAACTGAGGGCGATAAGATCTCGCAAACTGGCGGATGCGTGCTAAAACGGCAGCGCTTGGTTGAATGTAAGGGAGGGGTAAAACTTGTTCCATAGGCACAATTTGGTATATTTTATTTGCTTACTGTCTTTACAAATAAAACGTACCTCGTTGGCAAAATATTGTGTGAAAGGCAATATTTTTATCCAACCAATGCTACATTATGCTGCTGGATGAGTTTTCTGAGGTTGATAAGTGCGTATCTCATGCGGCCCAAGGAGGTATTGATGCTAACGCCAGTCTTTTCTGCAATCTCCTTAAAGCTCAGATCTTCATAAAATCGCATAATGATAACTTCGCGCTGAACTTCGGGCAGGTAGTCCAGCATCTTACGTATCTGGTCGGCTTTCTGCTCTTCCATGATGTTGCCTTCTATGGCGCCTTCGCTCAGACGAATATCGTTGAGGATGTTCGACGAAAACTTTTCCTGGAAAATTATCTTGCCCGTTTCTGTTTCGCGCGTAGAATCAACAATCAGATTATGCGCTATGCGAATGAGCCATGCGCTGAACTTGCCGGTAGTCTGATACCTGTGGCTGCGGATGGCTATGATGGCACGTGTGAAAGTTTCCTGGAAGATATCATCAGCCACATCCTCTTCCTTTACAAGAAAGAGAATATAGGAATATACATAATTCTGATGACGCTGTAATATCTCGTCAAAAGCCTTGTCATTACCGTTCTCATACAATTCTACCAACTCATAGTCGGTACTTGTACTTAGATTCATCATTACGCTTGTTTTAATAGTTTCTGTGTAATGTTTTCTCTATAGGCAATGTTCGTTTTAACGGTTTATTTTTGTGTTTGCAAATGCAAAGGAAACACTTTTTGAGCAATTTGCCAAATTTTTTGTCATTTTTTTATACATAGTGTCCATCCTTCTGTATGTGCGCCACGCAAAAAATCTGCAATGCTCATACGTTTCTTACCCGAAATCTGCACCTCCGTCAGGTATAGATAGCCGTCAGGTAATGCTACACGAAGATAGGTCTTTCCATCGGTCTGCAAGGCGGGCTCTGCTATGTTAAGTGATGCTGCTTCCTTTTTTGTTCTGAAGACCTTCATTACCACTTCCTTCCCGTCTTGTGTGCACAATGTTGTCCATGCGGCAGGGTAGGGACTCAGGCCTCTTACAAAGTTGTGAACCTGCTCTACGCTTGTCCATTCTATCTCGCATGTTTCCTTAAAAATCTTGGGTGCAGGACGTAGGGGCTCGTCTGTCATGAACTGTGTCTGGTCTGTTGCTTCGGCTTTTCCTTCGGCTATCAGGTCAACTGTCTTCTGAACCAAGGCGGCTCCCTGAATCATCATACGGTCGTGGATATCCTCCAGGCAGTCGTCATCGCCTATAGGCATACGTTCCTGCAGGATAATTCTGCCAGTGTCTATGTCTTCGTCCAGGAAGAAGGTGGTGATGCCCGTCTCCTTATCGCCGTTTATGATGGCCCAGTTGATGGGGGCGGCACCTCGGTATTGAGGTAGCAGGGCGGCGTGCAGGTTGAAGGTGCCCAAGCGTGGCATGCCCCATACTACCTGAGGCAGCATCCTGAAGGCAACAACAATTTGCAAATCAGCCTTCCACTCTCTCAGGGCTTCCAGGAATGCCTCGTCTTTCAGTTTCTCTGGCTGAAGGACAGGGATGTTGTGTGCAACGGCATATTGTTTAACGGGACTTGATTGCAGCACATCGTGGTGTCTTCCTATGGCTTTGTCAGGCATAGTAACAACTCCCACCACATTATATCCGTTATCAACCAAGTTGGCTAACGTAGGAACGGCAAAGTCAGGCGTTCCCATAAACACAATTCTCAGGTCTTTCTGCATCGTCTTTTTGTTTTTGTAGTGCAAAGATACAAACTAATTCTCAAACTTTTTGTGTTTGCTGAAATAATGTGTACCTTTGCCAAGCAATTATACGGCAATGACGCAAGAGAATAGAGACATATTGTTGCGATTACTCCAACGGCACAAGGCGTTGGGGATATCTGGCCAGATAGACTTCGATAAGTTTTATCTTTACTCCATTATTACGCACTCCACAGCTATTGAGGGCTCTACGGTGACGGAAGTTGAGGCACAGTTGTTGTTCGATGAAGGCATCACCAGCAGCAAGCGCACCCTGACGGAACAGAAGATGAATCTGGACCTGAAAGTGGCTTATGATTATGGAAGAGAATGGATAAAGCAGCACCAACCTGTTACTGTTGATTGGCTTATTCTTCTGGCTTCAAAGGTAATGGCTACCACTGGCACAGAATATAATGCGATGGGTGGTTCTTTCTCTGCTGCCAAAGGCGAGTTACGCAAATTGAACGTGACTGCCGGACTTGGTGGAAAGTCGTATATGTCATATCTTAAGGTACCTGCTCGCCTTGAAGCCTTCTGTGAAGAGTTGAACTATAGACGCAAAACTATTGACCCAACAGACATTGCTGCAGTTTATGATTTGAGTTTCTGGGCGCACTTCGAACTGGTGACCATTCACCCGTGGGCTGACGGAAACGGACGTACCTGCCGTTTGCTGATGAACCTATTACAATGGGAGTTTGATGTTTTACCCACCAAAGTGCTCAAAGAAGACAAGGCAGAATATATTCAATCTTTGATTGATTCTAGAGAAAAAGAAGACCTCAACATCTTCCTCAATTGTATGGCCCGTCATCATTGCCAACATCTTCAGCATGATATTGACCAATATTTGAAGTCGATGTCAGAGGGAGATGTCCTAGAAAAGTCAAATCCAAAATCTGTGCAACTTACTGGACGTCAGGAGAAAATCATGAAATTGTTGGTTGTGACAGGGAAACACAATGTCCTAGATGATGTCCTAGAAAATGTCCTAGAAACCTCTTCCTCTTTGGCAGCCAAATTGAGCGTTGATGCCCGTACAATCCGGCGTGATCTTGCCACTTTGCAAACTTTAGGTTACCTGCGTCATGTAGGTCCTGACAAAGGTGGTCGTTGGCAAATACTCCAGACTCTTAAATAGGAGGTTTCTATGAGGTTTCTGTGAGGTCTCAAAACCGCGTCTCATGTCCTTTCCGCTCGATAACCAACGGCTTTCAGTCCCTGTTGTTGAGTAAGTATGTCTTTTCTTGAAAGTCAACTCTTTTTAGTCCATAATCACTTTTCCGCGTATCTTTTTATTGTCTCTTCTTGATGGCGCCAGTACTTCCTAAGGAGTACTCCAGTACTCCGGTTAAAGTACTCCAGTACTCTAGTTGAAGTACTCGAGTACTCTGGCAAGAGTACTGAAGCTCGCTGTAGTTCGCTGATTTAGGTTGTCAGTTTTCTGTCTTACGACTGGATAGAGTTGACTGGTTATTAAACCTCGACTGCTCTCTGTTGTCAGCCTTTTTGTTCTCGACTATTTGAGGTTTACTCTGTTGTCAATAGGCTTGGAGATGAATCTTATTGCCGATTATGTGCTACTAAGCATTATCCCACATCACCTCGTGTCATAACGCCAGCAGAGTTTTTGTCTCTTGTTTGATTGTTTCTACCCAATATAACCATCAGAAACGTCTGTTTGCAGGAAGGCGCCAGTTCCATTTTGTGAATGCAATAGAGTTCTGGAAACTGTTTGAGAAACAAGGAGGTCTATTGTATCAGTGATGACAACAAACTGACGTGGGAATTCTTTTGTGTGTATAGATGCTAAACTCTATTTTACATCTCATGCTATTTTTCCAGTTTCCTCAAAATTTATTTATCTGTTTTCCCCGAAATTCTCAAAATTTAGGGTAATTTTTATTCGATGATAAGCCTCAACCACCTCATGCATCGACATGATATTTCCCGTATGCATGTGTCAACTTACAGGCCAATGTAACATCAAGCGCACGACGTTGGTGACGCTCTGACAAACCCTGATGTGGCTTCACAAGACTAAGTTTTGGAGATTTTCTATTATATAATGTTTTTTCTATTATATTATGTTTTTTTTTATTGATGGAAGGTTTTATTCTCAAAGAAAAAATGTAAATTTGTAGGCGATATAATACGGAAATAAGGCAAACAAAGAATATGGAGTCATTTTCATACTCATCATCCCAGCTCTTTAAGGGCTATAAGGTTCCCATTACATGGGATGCGGAACAGGAATACGACTATAACAACCAACGAATATCCCAGTACAAAAAAGCTCTTGGGATTGCTGATGGCTGTGAACATGTTTCTTCCATAACGAATTCTGTTGCCAGAAAGTGCCAAGGAACCTACGAGGTTGGAAAACTTATTGCATGATATTATACTCTATATGTATCAGCCGAGAATGATAATGGAAACTTCTGAAACTATATAAAATTAGAAAGAAGATTATGACTGAAAAGGAAATGTCTGAAGCCGCTGAACGGTTTTCAAAAGATTGGGCGAATGCTAGCTATGAACGCGGACAGGCACAACCATTTTGGATTGCGCTGCTTAGAAAGGTCTTCGGCGTAGAAGATGCAGAACATTATATTTCTTTTGAAAAGCAAGTGAAATTGACTACAACGCACTATGCAGATGGTTTTATTAAGAATTCTAGGGTTCTAATTGAGCATAAGAGCGCAGATGTTGACTTAAATAAAAAATACAAGCATGGGAAAGAAATGCTTACTCCATTTCAACAAGCTAAGGAATACGATAATGAAGTCTTATTTGATAACCATGCTAGATGGATAATCACGAGCAATTTTAAGCAGTTCTTTATCTATGACATGAATAAGATGGGCTTTCCCCATATAGAAATAGAACTAAAGAATCTCAAAAGAGACTATCGAAAATTAAAGATACTCATAGAACCATATACCTCATCCTTAGAAGATGAAGAGATAAAAGAAAAGCTCGTTGCTGGTAAAGCGAGTGATTTTGTCAGGAAGATGTATGATGCAATTAAAAAGCATAACAAAGTTGACAAGAAATTGCTTCATTCACTCAATGTATTCTGCGTTAGGGTTGTTTTCTGCCTCTATGCTGATGATTCTTTCCTTTTTGATAATAGGCAATTCAGAAAGTTTGTCGAGACGTATTCTGCAAGTCAACTACAGGAAAAGTTTGACCATTTATTTATTGCTTTAAACACCCCCATAGAGAAACGTCCCAGCATTACGGATGCAGTCATTAAGGAGTTTCCATATGTTAATGGAGGGTTGTTCGCAGATGACAAAGACTATTTAACTCCAAAGATACCTAAGAGCGTTAGAGACATGCTTTTGCATGAGGCAGAAAATTTGGGAATGCCAGATAGTGATGAGAAGTTTACATGGGACAAAATCTCACCAACTAACTTTGGCTGTATCTTTGAAAGTACTGTCGATGATGAAGTAAGAAAGTCTGGTGGTATGCATTATACTACCGTAGAGAACATACATCGGGTCATTGATCCATTGTTTCTGGATAGTTTTAAAGATAGACTGAGCAATATTAGAGATATGCCACATGATACCAGAGAACAACGACAAACTCGGGACGATGCACTCCAAGAATTAAGGTTAGATATGAAAAATATTCGGATTCTTGACCCTGCATGCGGTAGTGGTAACTTTCTTACTGAAACATTCAAGTCTCTTCGTCGAATTGATATGGAAGCACGAGAACTGATGGACATCGGAGGTAAGCAACAGTACCTTGAGAACATAGATCCCTGTGAAGTCCAGATGACGCAATTTTATGGTATTGAGATAGATGATTTTGCTGTCAATGTTGCAAAAACAGCTATGTGGATTTCTGAATGTCAGATGTTGAATGAACTTAGTAAGAAGATAAAAGGTATTAGAATTCTCCCATTATTAAATAATAATAATATTCAATGCGCTGATGCCTTGAAGTATGATTGGTCTAAACTTGTAAAACGAAACAAAAAAACACCTGTCTATATTATTGGTAATCCCCCATTCCAGGGGAGTCAGCGTAAAAGCGAGGAACAAAAACAGAGTAAAGCTTTTGCTATGTCTGCTGAATATGATGGTAAGAAAGTATGGGAGAAGCATGGTAACTTAGACTTTGCATGTGCATGGTATGCTAAAGCTGCTGAGTTCATGCAAGGATACAATAACATTCAAACTGCATTTGTTTCCACGAACAGTGTAACCCAAGGCGAGCAAGTTGCTTTGCTGTGGGAACCGTTGTTGAGGCATTATAAGCTTTGTATTACCTTTGCCTGGAAATCGTTCAAATGGTTCAATAAAGCTGATTCGATGGCCCATGTACACTGTGTCATTATTGGAATGGGCAAAGAATCTTGTTTCAAGAATCTTCCATGTAAGATATATTATCCTGAACAGGAAGCAAAGTCGGTTCCCCATATTAACTGTTATCTGATGCCAGCAGAGGATTTTTTCATCAAGAGTCGTTCTAACGCATTGGGCCATGTTCCTGAGATGGTTAAGGGAAGTATCCCTGTTGATGGAGGTAATCTTTTGATAGACGAAGACGCTTATAAAGATTTTGCTGAGAATGAACCTGAGGCAATGCAGTTTATAAAACCTTGCTTAGGCGCCAAAGAGTATCTTCATAATCTTCCAAGATATTGCCTTTGGATTCCTGACGATGCTTCTTCAAGTCTCCTAAAAGTCTTCCAATGGTGTGGAAGAGACTGAAAGCTACAGAAAAATTTCGTCAAGCTAGTAAAAAGGAGGCTACCCAATTATATGCAAAACAAATGCATCGTTTTATGGAGAGGCGACAGCCAGAAACAGATTATATTCTCGTGCCAAGTCATTCGTCAGAAAATCGTGACTACATTCCTATGGGTATTGTTTCGCCAGATATTATTAGCTCTAACGCCAATTTAATAATACCAGAACCATTAAAATGGTTGTTTGGTATTCTTGAATCTAAAATCCATATGGCATGGGTTAAATATACATGTGGAAGACTAGAAACAAGAAATCGTTATTCTGCTGATGTCGTCTATAATAATTTTCCATGGATGGACTTGTCGGATGAGCAGAAGGCTGCTATAGAAAAAACGGCAGATGCGATTCTTGAAGCTCGTAAACTTGATGAGGGCTCCACTTTGGCTGACATGTACGACTATATGAAAGGCGAGCTGCTTGAAGCTCATAAGGCTAACGACAAGTTGGTAGCTAAGATATATGGCATAGATGAAAAGGATGAGGAAAAGATTGTCTTAGAGTTGATGCGCAGAAGTGTGGATATGGCAAAGAAAGCTGATAAGTCACATAAGAAGCGTAAAAATAAAAAAAAGAAAACGCGGAAAGATAAACTCACTCAAGCATCTTCTCCTAAAAAGAAAATTATTCAACCCAGTTTTCTCTAATAGGTGAGATGTCGAAAAAAATACAATCAATTACGAATTTCACTCGAGGATATGCCTACTTCTTGTCCAAACAAATTTAAACAAATGGGGACCTCGGAACTTCTCGAACAGTTTCCAAGGTATCATTCTAAGTTGGATGAATATGTTCATTCTGCTAAGATAATGGATGAACAGACGTTTCGTCGCACTTATGAGAACGATCAAGGTACTTTGCCGTTCAGTGTTATTCAGGTTCCCGATATATGTTTAAGTTTATACCGTAGTAGGTTGGCTCGCTTTGTAAGTGAAGATGAAGACTTGTCTGCTCCTCAAACTTTCTCCTATGTTCCTTTGGCATCAACTAACGCTAATTTCCCTAAATTGCAACGTGCAAATTTCTCAGGACAATCTGTTTTCTATGGTTCATTGTCTCCTACAACAAACTTTAGGGAAATAAGTGAAGATGTTACAGCAGGAGAGGAAATCTACATGGCAAAATGGAATTTTTCGCCAGATGCAAATTTAATGCTTTACAAGGTACTCCCGCCCAAAGATACATTTTTAAATGAATATCTCAGAAAAATGCTTGGCATGGACGAAGAAACGAGCGATGCCTTTGAATCCTTTTTTCAAAAATTAGGTGAAATATTGAAGAGTACGGAAGAAGGAAATGCCAAATATCTTGTTTCTGCTCTTTGTGCTAACTTTGTGTATAAATTCCACTCAATAATTCTACCTGATGGTAGTAAGATTAAACCTTTCGACGGCATTCTATACCCAAGTACAAAAGTGAAAGAGGGAAATGAATGGAATATGGCTATCAAACCAGAGTGTATTGATCAATATGCAACGCTTCAATACGTGGTAAGAGGAAAAGTTGCAAAAGATTTGTGCTCTATTGATTATTCTGATATTGGATTCTATAAAGATGGTGAAATACATTGGTATAGCCCTTGGATTGACCAAAAGGACATTACGCCTACAAAAATATTTGTTTGGGGCACTAACAATTGTCTTGTGGATTTAGATGGTGGCATTCTATATGATAAGGTTGGTAAAGTAGTTTCAAATCCTTGGGAAGTATTTGAATATCAAAAAGACCAATGGGCAGGTGAGTACATTAGACATTTTCAATCATCTTTAAGAATAGATTGCAATTTAGAAGAATTAGAAGAAGAACACTTGCCAACTGCAACTTTTCTGGGATATCCGATATTGCGAGATGTTGATGGTTGGAAGTTAGTTCGTAACGATAGGGAATATGACATTGGCAAAATAGGTTTTGAGTTTCAAGTAAAATCAACATTCAGAAGGACACAGAAACCCAATGGCATAAACTAGGTTTAGGTGGAACACTGATACCAGCATGTAGAAGAACAAAACGATTTAACTATAACAAAAGGTTTCCTGCAAACCGAGGATTTCGAATATGTGAGACTTGTCTCACTTTTTCCGGGATTGTGACTCTTCTGTGTGAGTTTTTCAAAAATCTAGACAGTGACTGGACAATTGACATGTGGTCACTATGAGAGAAAAATGTCAGAATAAGGCATGAAAAAGCTAATTTTATAAAAGAATAGTGGCTGGGGCGTGCCATATTAAGATAATGTTGTATCTTTGCAGAAAATTATGGAGAAGATACTGACAGAAGAAGAACAGAGGCTGTTCTCGGATTTAATAGATAACGCCAAGAAAGTGGTGATTTGTGCCCATGTGTCTCCTGATGGAGATGCCATAGGCTCTACCTTGGCTTTAAAGCATTGGCTTACTCGAAAGGGAAAGCAGGTGAATGTAGTGGTGCCTAATATATTCCCTGATTTCCTTTGTTTGAAAGAATAATATCGCTATAATTGAGGCTATCGCCTCGAAGATAGGCTGCACCTCGGAAAAAAAATAATCAGATTATATGTTCTAGCCTCCTCCTAAGCTCCTCCTAAGCTCCTCCTAGCCTCCTCCTAGCCTCCTCCTAAGCTCCTCCTAAGCTCCTCCGTGGATATGGCTAGGGTATGGCTGCAGTAAGGGAAGAGCGAGGGTGATAGGTGACAAAATAGTATTTGTGCTTCACGCTTTGGGTGTTGAGCAAAGCCTTGAATAATGCGGGGAAGAGGGTGGATTTTAGATGCCTGATGTTTTTTTATATTTGAGATGTAACATTTGTCGATTTCGCATACGCCTCGTTTTTCCGGTTGAGCCGGCTCGGTCGATAGTTTGAGGCGGCTCAGCTTTTTCGGGGTGTTTCAAAGGAATTAGATAAGGAGGCGGTATCATTCGAATTGAAAATTAAAAGATAAAAGAGAAAAGTTAATTATCAATTGAAGCTTTTGAGTTGCCGTTTACCGTTTAAAACATTTAATCTCTAATCTTAAAAACTGTCTATAAACTATACACTATAAACTATACACTTTAAAAAGTGACATTCCAATTCTTAGGGCCTTTAGTGTCTTTCGATGTTAATATACCAACGACGGTCGAACATATAAATTCCAAAACATAATGGGCTTACCTTTTGGTGGGCTCATTATTTCTTTGTACCTTCGCCAACAAATTGCCATTTATTATTATGTGGTTGCTTGTTGTAATGTTGTTGCCGCTGTCGGCTCTTGCCTATGTTAGTTGGCATGTATGGTGCCTATTGCCACTGGGGTGGGGATGGAAGACGCTGGTGATTGGGTGTATGGCTGGGGCTTTCCTGCTGTTGCCTGCCTGCATCATGCGCACTACGGACCGTATGCCTTTGAACTTGGCCGTTGGAGCTTATGAGGTGGGAACATCAAGTGTGATAGTGCTGCTGTACTTGTTTATGCTGTTCCTAGCCCTTGACTTGGGGCGGCTCTTCCACTTGGTTCCCAAGACAATGCTTTACAACAACTGGTGGACGGCTGGCGGCATCATGCTACTGATGCTGGGCATCTTTATCTATGGCAACCTGAACTACCAGCATAAACATCGTACGGAATTACTGCTTACTACCAGCAAGAAGATTGAGAAGCCTGTGAAACTGGTAATGATGAGCGACTTACACATAGGCTACCCCAATAGGCGTAAAGAGCTTAGCAGATGGGTGGATATGGTGAATGCAGAGCAACCCGACATGATCCTGATAGCAGGAGATATCATTGACGGCAGCATGAGACCTCTTCTGGAGGAGGAGATGCACAAGGAGTTTCTGCGACTGAAAGCCCCTGTTTATGCCTGTATGGGTAATCACGAATATATTTGTGGCAAAGATAAGGCAAAGCAGTTCTACAAGGATGCTGGTATCTGCCTGTTACAGGATTCGTGTGTGGTGGTGGGTGACCTGTGTATCATAGGACGCGACGATAATGCGAACAGGTATCATAGGGCATCGCTGAGAGAATTGATGAAACAGACTGACCCGTCGAAATACAGCATTGTGCTGGATCATCAGCCCAGCCATCTGGAGCAGGCAGAACGACAGAAGGTGGACTTTCAGTTCAGCGGTCATACCCATAACGGACAGGTGTGGCCCATCTCGTGGATTGTAAAGAAGATGTTTGAATGTGCCTATGGCTCGTACCAAAGAGGCAACACCCAATATTACATCAGTAGCGGCATGGGTATATGGGGCGGCAAGTTCAGGATAGGTACCCGCTCGGAATATGTCGTGGTGAACATTAGATAAATAAGCAAAATGGAAAAGATATTAACAAAGGAAGGACTGAATAGATTCAGGGAATTGATAGATAAAGCCACGAAGGTGGTTATCTGCGGACATGTGTCTCCAGACGGAGATGCCATAGGTTCGACATTGGCATTGAAGCATTGGCTTACCCGCAAGGGAAAGCAGGTAACGGTGGTGGTGCCGAATATATTCCCGGATTTTCTGCATTGGCTGCCTGGTGCCGAGGATGTGAAGGTCTTTGCCAAGCACGAGGTTGAGGTGAAGCCTGTGTTGGCAGAAGCCGATTTGTTCATCATTGCAGATCTTAACGACTCTTCCCGTATGCAGGATGTGGAGGCATCTGTGATGGCTAATCCTGCCCCCAAGATAATGATAGACCATCATCTGAATCCTACAGATTTCTGTCAGTTGGTGATTTCGCGCTCGGATATGTGTGCAACAGCCGAGGTGATATGTCATCTGTTGTATCAGTTGGGGGAACTGGAAGCGATTACACCCGATGAGGCAACCTGTCTGTATGCTGCCATGATGTGCGATACTGGTGCCTTTACCTATAACTCGAACAGGGCTGTTGTGTACGAATGTATCTCGCATCTGCTGAACTGCGGCATCGACAAGGACAAGATATACCGTAACGTGTACTGGACGTGTTCCTTGGCACGTATGCGACTTACTGGCTATTTGCTGTATGTGAAGATGGAGACCGTTCCTGAGATGAATGCCAGCATCATCACACTTACCAATAAGGAGCGTAAGCTGTTTGGCGTTAAGAATGGTGACACGGAGGGAATCGTGAATATGCCCTTGCAGATTTCGGGTATGCGCTTGAGCGTATTCCTGAGTGAGGATACAGAGCATGACGGTGTGGTGAAGGTGAGCCTGCGCAGCGTTGATGATTTCCCTTGCAACGATATGGCAGCACAGTTCTTTAATGGAGGCGGTCATCTGAATGCCAGTGGCGGACGACTTTTCTGCAGTATGGACGAGGCTGTCCAAAAGGTGCATGAAGCCATAAAATCCTATGCTCATTTGTTAAAATAGATTATGTGAAAGTATTTTGCGCATATTGAGACATAGGATATTGGAACGTTTTTTATACCTTTGCAGGCAAAATAGTAATTTTATGAAAAAGGTTTTTGGTACATTCTTAAGTTTGATGGTAGCTTTTGCAGGTCTCGTATCCTGCTCTGATGACCAGACATATGCCGAACGGAAAGATAAAGAGCGTAATGCCATAGATGCATTTCTTAAGCGCGATGTTACAGTCGTGGGTCCTTCTGGTGATACTATTTGCAATGTGGGTGTTATCAAAGTTATCACTGAGCAGCAATTCTTTGCTCAGGATTCTACTACCAACCTTGAGAATAACGAGTATGTGCTCTTCGCCAGTTCTGGTATTTATATGCAGATTGTCAGAAAGGGCGTTGGCGAGAAGATTGCAAAAGGCCAGACTCGTCAGATTGCCTGCCGCTTCGTGGAATTTAATATCCTGGGTGACAGCTTGCAGTTGCGCAGTGATGTCAGCTATTGGCACACCACTCCGGATATTATGGCTGTAACCAATACCTCTGGAACATTCTCTGCCAAGTTCCTGACAGGTGATTTGACTGGTGCTATGTACCAGACTTATGGAGAGGAGAAGGTTCTGGACGGATGGCTGGCTCCTTTCCCCTATATCCGTGTAGGACGCCAGAAAACGGAAGACGGAGAGATTGCAAAGGTTAGGTTGATTGTGCCTCATACGGCAGGTCAGGCCAATGCCGCCTCAAATGTCTATCCCTGTTTCTACGAAATCCTCTACCAGGAGTGTCGTGACTAAAACAGGCGGAATATACATTCACGTACCTTTTTGTCAAAGTCGTTGTATCTATTGCGACTTCTATTCTACTACCTATGGGGCAGAATGGAAGCGCTCGTATGTTGATAGCCTTAAGCGCGAGATACAATTGCGCCGTGAGGAAATAGATGTTACACGCGTACCTTCTTTATATATAGGAGGTGGTACGCCAAGCCAGTTGCCATCTACTTTGCTACAGGAAGTTTTCCGGGCTATACAGGAAAATTTTACGCTTGCCAAGGATGCAGAGGTTACCATCGAGGCCAATCCGGATGATGTAACCCCAGAATGGCTTGCCGCTTTGTCTCAGACTCCTGTTAACAGAATCAGCATGGGCGTGCAGACATTTTCTGATTCTTTGTTGTGTTTCCTGAATCGTAGGCATACTTCGCATCAGGCCATCGAGGCTGTACAACGTTGCCAGGATGCTGGGTACAGTAATATCAGTTTGGACTTGATATACGGACTGCCTGGCCAGACGTTCGAGGACTGGTGTCGTGATGTTAAGCTTTTGCTGTCGCTTGACGTTCCTCATCTCAGTGCCTATGCTTTGTCTTATGAAGAAGGGACTGCGCTGAGCAAAATGCTTCAGGACGGGAAAGTGAATGAGGCATCCGATGAACTCTCGTGGCAGATGTATGAGTACCTGATGAATGAAACAGCGGCTGCAGGGATGGGGCATTACGAGATTTCCAACTTTGCCAAACCAGGAATGCATTCCAGACATAATAGCAGCTACTGGGACGGCTCTCCCTATTTGGGATTAGGACCGGGAGCGCATTCTTATGACGGGGGGTGTGTGCGCAGATCTAATGATACATCCCTGAAGGATTATGTTTGCTCAACGGCAGATGTGCCGCATCAGAAGGAGGTTCTTACTCCAGAGGAACAATACGACGAGTTGGTTATGACACGTCTGCGTACAGCCTCGGGCCTTCCTCTCAGCCTTCTTGCGCCAGAGCAGAGGAGCTACTGCATGGAGATGGCGGAACCTCATATCCACAGAGGTGACCTGGTGCAGGATGGTCTTGTGCTGCGTCTTTCGAGGAAAGGAATCTTTATTTCCAATAGCATCATCAGCGACTTGATGTGTTAGCTCCTTTCCTTTACTTCTTCGTTTCTTATTTCTTGTTTCCTTTGTAAACATGTTTTTTAACATGTAATTTTGCTATTGTCAGTTCAAATATTATTGCTAATTTTATCCCCTGAAAACTAAAACTAATAGCATTAACACCTAAAAATATGAAAGTTTACAAAACAAATGAGATTAAGAACATTGCTCTGATGGGCAATGATGGTGCGGGTAAGACAACCCTTACAGAATCCCTGCTCTTCGAGGCAGGTGTTATCAAGAGAAGAGGTCGTATTACCCAGAAGAATACCGTAAGCGATTATTTCCCAGTAGAGCAGGAGTATGGTTATTCCGTTTTCTCTACTGTTTTTCATACAGAGTGGAATGGTAAGAAACTGAATATTATTGACTGTCCTGGTAGTGATGACTTCGTGGGTTCTGCTATCACAGCGCTGAACGTAACGGACACCACCGTTATCCTTCTTAAGGGTGGAGCAGGTGTAGAGGTTGGAACCCAGAACCATTTCCGTTATACAGAGAAACTGAACAAGCCTGTTATCTTCCTGATTAACCAGCTGGACGATGAGAACTGTGACTTCGATATGCTGCTGGAACAGCTTAAGTCTATCTATGGTCCTAAGGTTGTGCCTGTTCAGTATCCTATAGCTACAGGTCCTAACTTCAATGCTCTTATCGACGTATTGCTCATGAAGAAGTACTCATGGGGTCCTGATGGTGGTGCTCCTACTATCGAGGATGTACCTGCCGATCAGATGGATAAGGCTTTGGAGATGCATAAGGCATTGGTTGAGGCTGCCGCAGAGCATGATGAGGCTTTGATGGAGAAGTTCTTTGATAGCGAAACTCTTACAGAGGATGAGATGCGCGAGGGTATCCGCAAGGGCTTGGCTTCACGTGGCATGTTCCCCGTATTCTGCGTAGATGCTGTCAAGGATATGGGTGTTCGTCGTCTGATGGAGTTCTTGGGTAACGTTGTACCTTTTGTCGACGAGATGCCCAAGGTCTTCAATACCCGTGGCGAGGAAGTGGCTCCAGACCCAGCAGGTCCTACCAGCCTGTTCTTCTTCAAGACAGCTGTTGAGCCCCATATTGGTGAGGTTCAGTATTTCAAGGTAATGAGCGGTACAGTTAAGGAGGGTGATGACCTTACCAATGCCGACCGTGGCAGTAAGGAACGTATGGCACAGCTCTTTGTATGTGCTGGTGCTAACCGTATCAAGGTTGACGAACTGGTAGCTGGTGATATAGGTTGTACTGTTAAGCTGAAGGATGTGAAGACAGGCAATACCCTTAATGGTAAGGATTGTGAATACCGCTTCAACTTCATTAAGTATCCTAACGCCAAGTATAGTCGTGCTATCCGTGCTGTCAACGAGAGTGAGACTGAAAAGATGATGAATGCCCTGCAGAAGATGCGTGAGGAAGATCCTACATGGCAGATTGAGCAGAGTAAGGAGTTGCGCCAGATACTTGTTCATGGACAGGGTGAGTTCCACTTGCGTACACTGAAGTGGCGTATGGAGAACAACGAGAAGATTCAGATTATCTATGACGAGCCCAAGATTCCTTATCGTGAAACTATTACCAAGGCTGCACGTGCCGACTATCGTCATAAGAAACAGTCTGGTGGTGCCGGACAGTTTGGTGAGGTTCATCTGATTGTAGAGCCTTACTACGAGGGTATGCCAGCTCCCGAAGTTTATACATTCGGCGGTCAGGAATATCGTATCAATGCCAAGAGCACTGAGACTATCGACCTGGAGTGGGGTGGTAAGCTTGTCTTCGTAAACAGCGTTGTAGGTGGTGCTATTGATGCCCGCTTCATGCCCGCTATCCTAAAGGGTGTAATGCAGCGTATGGAGCAAGGCCCTCTGACAGGTTGCTATGCCCGTGACGTGCGCGTGATTGTATATGATGGTAAGATGCATCCAGTAGATAGCAACGAACTTTCATTCATGCTGGCTGGCCGTCAGGCATTTGCTTTGGCCTTCAAGGATGCAGGTCCAAAGATTCTGGAGCCAATCAATGATGTGGAAGTCTTTGTTCCCAGCGATAAGATGGGTGACGTGATGAGCGATCTGCAGGGACGTCGTGCTATGATTACCGGTATGACCAGTGAGAATGGATACGAGAAACTTACTGCCAAGGCTCCTCAGAAGGAGATGTCTAACTACAGTACAGCACTCAGTAGCCTTACTGGCGGTAGAGCAAGCTTTATTACCAAGTTTGCTTCCTACGAGCTGGTTCCTGGTGATGTTCAGAGTAAGCTTATCGCAGCTTATCAGGCAACACAGACAGAAGCTTAATAGTTGTTGTTTTAACAACTTAAATAGAACAATTCTGTTAAATATCACAAAAGCTGGTACGTTTTGTGCCAGCTTTTTTTGTTTTCTTTAATAAAAGACTCTACCTTTGCCCGTATGAAAAGGACGTATATTTATGTAATCTGCACGCTGATAGGTGTATCCTTCCTCGTATTGCTTTATCTGCAAGGAAGCTATGCTACCGCCATGGTGAATATGCGTACAGAGCAGTTTGACGAAAATGTGCGCCGTAGCCTTGATCAGGCCTCGCGTGACTTGGATAGGGCTGAGACATTTCGTTATCTGCAGAATGTAATGGATGATCATGAGCGTGAGAAGCAGAATAGTTCGGAGATAGGTTCGAAGAAGAACACGTCGTCTACTTTGGTTTATGATACAATAGCTGCGAAGTATGGTGGAAGTATTCGTCAGGTAGGACCCCGCCCAGGTCAGCTGCCCAACTCTTTGGTTATGCCACGTTCCAATCGTATGGCTCAGGCATGGCGTCTTCAGAAACAAGTGGAGGATGCGTATATCTATGAACGCGGTGTGCTGGATGAAGTTATCTTTTGGGTGATAAGTTCTACGAATCAACTTCCTCTTCAGGACCGTATTAATCAGCCGGAGCTTGATAACACCTTGCGTGGCGCATTGCTGCGAAATGGAATAGAGCTGGATTTCCATTATATTGTCTATACAGCTGACGGAAGGGAGGTCTTCCGTTGTGTTGACTATCAGGAACCAGAGGACGGTGAGGAGTCATGTACTTATACTCAGACGTTATGCCGTTTTTCTCCTACAGGGCAGATGGGTACTGTGAGCGTGCATTTCCCTGAACGAAACAGTTACATTCGTGGTATTGCCAAGTATGTTATGCCTGCCATGATTTTCACCTTCATCCTGTTTGTAACATTCATGATAACGGTATATCTGATTGTAAGGCAGAAGAAAATCAGCGAGATGAAGAACGACTTTGTTCATAACATGACGCATGAATTCAAGACTCCCATCTCAACAATCTCTATTGCGGCTCAGATGTTGTCGGACAAGAGTGTCAACAAGGATGCCGGTACTTATGAGCGACTGGGTGATGTTATCAACAACGAAACACGCCGTCTTCGCTTCCAGGTCGAGAAGGTTTTGCAGATGAGTCTCTTTGACAGGAATAATATCGCCTTGAAGTTGCAGGAGCTGGATGCCAACGAACTGATAGACAGCGTTATCCAGACCTTCTCTTTGAAGGTGACACAGAGTGGCGGAACCTTAGATACACGTTTGGAGGCCTATAATCCTTTCGTGAATGTTGACGAGATGCATTTCACCAATGTTATCTTCAACCTTCTTGACAACGCCTTTAAGTACCGTCGTGAGGATGAACCATTACGTCTGGAAGTCGCAACGTGGAACCAGGGTGAGGATTACCTGTGTGTTAGCATCAAGGATAATGGTATCGGAATACAGAAGGTGGACCTGAAGCGTATCTTCGAGAAGTTCTACCGCGTACATACTGGAAATAAGCATAACGTAAAGGGCTTTGGCTTAGGCCTGACCTACGTTAAGAAGATGATAGACCTCCATCATGGTACCATCAAGGTTACCAGTGAGGTTGGACAAGGAACAAAATTTATAATAACATTACCAATAGTAAAAGATTAAGTTATGGAGAACAAATTGCACATTCTTTTATGCGAGGACGAGGAGAGTCTGGGCATGCTGGTTCGTGAGTATTTGCAGGCAAAGGGCTACGATGCTGAGCTTTATCTGGATGGTGAGGCTGGTTATAAGGCCTTCATGAGAACAAAGTTCGACATGTGTTTGCTTGATGTAATGATGCCTAAGATGGATGGCTTTACGTTGGCACGCGAGATTCGTATGGTGAATGCCGAGGTGCCCATTATCTTCCTTACAGCCAAGAACCTTAAGGATGATATTCTGGAAGGCTTTAAGTTGGGAGCTGATGACTACCTGACAAAGCCGTTCTCTATGGACGAGTTGGTTTATCGTATGGAGGCTATCCTGCGTCGTGTCAAGGTGAAAACTACGCGTGCCGTTACGCAGTATCAGTTGGGTAAGTTCACTTTTGATACGCAGCGTCAGATTCTTTCCATCGGTGACAAGCAGACCAAACTTACTACCAAGGAGTGTGAGTTGCTGACAATGCTTTGCGCACATTCTAATGATGTGCTGGAACGTGAATTGGCACTGAAGACCATCTG
Source organism: uncultured Prevotellaceae bacterium (assembly GCA_946619915.1). Lineage (GTDB taxonomy): Bacteria > Bacteroidota > Bacteroidia > Bacteroidales > Bacteroidaceae > Physcousia. The sequence goes on from CAMOMP010000046.1 coordinate 23,089, forward strand.
GATTGACGATAACTACTTTAATGCCCGTAGCATGGATGTTTATATTACCAAGCTGCGCAAGCATCTCAAGGATGATCCTTCCATCGAGATTAACAATGTTCATGGTAAGGGATACCGCTTGATAGTTCCCAATCTTATGATGGAATAATAAATTAAAGCAGGGCTGCCAGAAAAGGTAGCCCTGCTTTTTTATCTCTTGTTTGGGTCTTGACTTAGAAACAATATCCGACGTGCACACTACATTCATGCACGTGGGGATTTTTGCCTTCGTCGGGGAAATCGCGTGAGTATGAGATTCCCGTATATACCTTATTAATATATAACCTTAGGCCTGTCTGCCATCCTACTTGAAAACTCTTCCAACCGTCTTCCTTTCCAGCGGCTATGGCACGAACGTAAACACCTGCATAAGGAGCCAGTGCAATATCCTTGGTCTTGGAAAGGTAGAATTTGTACATCGCGTTTACAGGAATCTTGAAAGTCAGCAGGTCGATGTTGACGCCGTTCTCCTTTGCATGTGAGTATTTGATGCTTGCGCCAGCCTCTATAAAGTATGGCTTACCTTCCATAATCTGGAAATAACGGGCATAGCCGGCAGAGAACTCGTTGAATTTCTGCTTCACGTCATCAGTATAGTATCTGCTGGGTGAGTATTGCAGGTAAAGCGCATTCGAGTATTCCTTATGCAGAGACTTGGGGGCTTCTTCCTCTACGTCCTCCAAAGTCCAGTCGTCAACGGTGTCGATATTATCGTATTGCGCATAAGTAAGACTACTCATGCACAAGCATAATAAAATCCCTGTACTCCTACGGAACAGTTTCATTAGTTGGAAATAAAGGCTGATGGTCTATTAAGAACGCTTAGCGATGACAATGTGTGAAACAATACCAGCGATAATAAGTACCAATGCAAACAACTGGAACCAGTTATAATCGATTAAGTCTGCTAATGCACCAAGGTTGAATTTTGCTGAGAAGTAGCTTACGATCATCAGCAGAGCACCCAAAACAATCAGGATAATACCTACATTTTGTTTCTTCATAATTTATAATGTCTTTTTATGTTTATACTTTTGCAAACACAAAGTAACAGATTTTTCCTGAGGTGGCGAAATGTTTTCGGGTAAAAAATGTAAAAAAGGTGCAAATCTTTGGCAGTCTCATTAAAAAGTTGTACCTTTGCGGCGCATTTTTGCGAAATAGTATTAATTAATTTATTTAACGTATTATGAATCAATACGAAACCGTTTTCATTTTAACTCCCGTTTTGTCTGA
>CAMOMP010000047.1:0-24072 GCA_946619915.1 uncultured Prevotellaceae bacterium
GAAGGTTGGAATCTTTGCGCATTTACCCGGGGACATCCTCCTCACTTCAACTCAGAATCAAAAATGGATTATATAAAAACACTGCCGTATTGGCTTTCAAATTCTTCTCTGACTATCTCTATGCTTTTCTGTTTCTTTACCTCCTTCTCCAGCTCTTCTGTGCGGATTTTCAGAAGGTAAAGCTGATACTCACGGCGTTTTACCTGTCCGTCCGAGAGTTGCATAGACTGTAGCAGACTGCTCATCCTCCAACCATTGCAGACCTCGCAGGCATTCACGGTCTTAGCATGTTCCGTACAATATCTTTCCGTTACCGCCCTTGTCAGGTCCTTGAATGCGCAAGATGCGCAACACTTCTTGATGCGAACATCAAATTGGTTTCTTACATAAACTTTTCTTGTCATAATAACCTTATTTAATGAATAGAACATCTGTTTGTTGTTTGACGATGCAAAGGTACTGTCAATATCTGTATATACCTCAGAAACGAAGATATAACGCATTGGCATACAAGTAATTACAAGAAATTACAAGTCCTGCACAAGTTTTGTGCAAGTTTGTACAAGAAAAGGGGGAACCGGATTGTACCGATTCCCCCTTAGCAATGGTTTTTAGCTAAAGTGTTATTTTACCTGTTGGTTCCAGTTGGACTCCGTTGGAGTATATATGCCGCAGTCGTGCAGCACCTTCCACAGATCGCGGTGGCTAGACAACTCGGAGAGCTTCTTCTCCCCTATCAGTTGGTTTACCCTCGCCGTTATCTGCGTGGGCTTCATGCGCTGAACACTCTGCAAGAACGCCTTTGCCTCCTCTTCCGAGCCAAAGAACATAGGCTTGAGCAGATTGGTCAGTTCGTCCTCTTCCCGACTGTGAGGCTGCTCGCCCGTATGCTGGGTAACATTTGCCCCTGGCATAGCAAACACACAGCCACTGACGGGACCGTTGAAAACTTGGCAGTTAGAGCCAGCCTCGAAGTGGTTTACCACCCCCTTATTTTTCTGCTCCTCCATCATTCCCAAGTGATTTTACCTTCCACCTTGTCATTGAAGACCTGTGCACTGCTGCCAGCCTCGAAGTGGTTATGCAGTTCTGTGGTCTTATCCTCCTGCTCGTCGTCAAGATGTTCAAGCAGGTTCATAATATCATCAGGCAGGTCCAGTTTGGCGCTTATCAGCATCTCCATGAATACCGTCTTGGCCGCCTCGCGCTTGCTTTGCGTTTTTCTCTTGGATATATTCAGGTAGCCGCGCAACGCCTTGCTCAGGTCATCCTGCGATGCTTTCTTGGCCATACCAGCCGACAGCTTGCTCATCTCGTTCATTTTCATTTCCAACTCAGAGCGCTGTTTCTTCTCTTCGGAAAGTTGTTGCTGGGCCACCTCCAGTTCTTCCTTCAGTTTTTCATTCTCCTCCTTTAGATTTTCGTTCTCCGATATCAGGTTATCAGCCACCTCTATCGCGTACAGATATTTTTCAATCTGGTTATCCCTCTCTTTCAGTTGCTCGCGCTCATGCACGAGCTCATGTCGGGCACCACTTGCCCAATCAGCGAAATCCTGTTTGTCAATACTCATAGATGCTGCTTGTTTAGTGTTTTATTATTTAAGATGCGGAATGGTTTCGCCGTGCTTTTCTGTGCCTGCGAATTTCTCTGCAAAAGTACACTAAAAATCCGACTCCTGAAGCATCCGGAGGCCATTATTTTTCAACAATTTTTCAGCTCCTAAAAGCATAAAAAAAGATGTGCCTGATTATCAAGCACATCCGAATTATTGTGGTCTTAGTATCTTTAGGGAAGTACAAACACCCCAAAAGCGCACAGCGCACAGCGCACAGTTTCCTCAGTGGCACCTCAAAATGTCTGAACAAAAATTTTATTATATATAATATTATTATATATAATAAGTATATATTTCTATATACTTTACCATAAAGGGTGTTCTGCTCGCTAAATAAACTGTGCGCTGTGCGCTGTGCGCATTGCCAAGTTTATCTTCGTTAAAGAAGGGTGTGTTTTTTTGCGTGCTTATTTTAGGAATTTATTTTACAATATAAAGATATTGTCGTACCTTTGTAGTGTCAAAATAAGAGACCCTCACGCCCCCACCAAGGGAAGGTATTAAGAGTAAAACTTGCAAGTATTAATGCGCGCAATAATTAATATTAATAGTTGCAAAAACGACCTTAAGAACCAACATCGAGGCCTCTCTTGTACGCGAAGTAAAATATCTTAACAGATATTAGACTTTAGACCTTAGGCTTTAGATATTAGACTTTAGACTTTAGGCTTTAGACTTTAGGCTTTAGACTTTAGCCGATGGCAAAACAACCAATTCATTAACCATTAACCGATTTATTAACCACAGCCTCTTAAGGCTCTTAACCAACCAATTATTAGATTATGGCAATAAAAGTGATTGCACAGCGCCGAGTGCTTAAAATCGGCAAGAACCCCGGAGTGAAGAAGTTTGTGATGCGTCCTGAGCTGTACACTCCCATTCAGGAGAAGAAGGTATTCAAGGAGGCCTCTGTAAGAAGCGGCATCAGCGTAGGCGCCATGAAGGCTGCTTGGGATGCAGCAGGCGAAGTAATCAAGGCGTGGGCAACAGAAGGTCACAGCGTGCCACTGCCCGGACTGGGTACCATGCGCTTCAGCGTCCGCTCTAAGGCGGTAGAGGATCTGGAGGACGTAAAGACCTCGCTCATTAGCACCCGCCGCATCGTATTCACCCCCAGCGTAGACGTAAAGGAGGAGCTGGCAGAAACCAGCATTCAGATCACCTGCCTGGACGAGGACGGCACCATCCTGAAGCGTGTTACCTCCGACGATGGCGGCGAGGTGGAGGACCCCGATACTAGCCTCACCCCCGACCCCTCTCCCGAAGGCGAGGGGAGTCAGAACCAGGGCGGCAACGCTGGTGGTAACACCGGTGGCGGAGGCGGACAAAACTAGTAAATTGCGGGTGTAAAAGCCCGCAATTTAAATTCAAAATTCAAAATTAAAATTTCAAATCAACAATGCAACTGCCCACGACCCTATTGCAGTTCCTCCCCTCGGGGAGGTTAGGAAGGGGTTTCTATTATGAAAAAAGAGACTTGGAAATTCGTCATTCAGACGATATTGGCTGTACTGACAGCCATTGCAACCAGCTTCGGTGTTACCAGCTGCATGAATTAGACTTTAGTCAATTCATAATTCACAATTGCCACTTCGTTCTCGCGTTCCGCTCGCGACCTCTTCGACGTTCATAATTCATAATTACTTGAAACCTGAGACCGGGTCGAAGACCCTATGAAACTTGAAACCAAAAGGAGGATTGACAGAAATGTCGGTCCTCTTTTTGGTTACTTCGTCTCGGCATAAAAAAAGAATTTATTCTTTTTGTTCTGCTCTCGACTTTTTCGTAACTTTGAGACTTCGTCTCGAAATTACTTTCGTTCGGGAATAAAAATAAACTAATTTATTTTGTATTCCGCTCACTTAATCGTAACTTTGCACTTCGCTAATGAAATATGATCATGCTTACCCCCAAGAATATCAATCTGAAACGATATGACGACGGCACGCCCAGCATCATGCGAAAAGCAACGGTATATACCGAGCTGCACTTCTACCGCAAGAGTGATGTGCTGGTGCAACTCACCAAGGTATTCTGCGAGCGCTTTTTGCCCAAATACGGTGACCGCACCGTTGACCAGATGGTGCAGGCTGCTCGCAGCATAAAACAAAACATAGCCGAAGGTCTCACCGACGGACAAACCTCGTTTGAGACGGAAATAAAATTGTTGGGCATAGCCAAAGGCAGCAACCAGGAACTGCTGGAAGACTACCACGACTATCTGAAGCAGCATGGACTGAATGAATGGTCGAAGACGGAGCTGCTGCACGGGCGCTATAACAAGCTTTTGGCGTATTGCCGCACGCACAATAACCTAAGGGACTATGAGCCATTCTTTACCAAATGGACCGATGAGGAAATGGCAAATACCGCTATCAGCCTCTGCCATATGGTGGACAAGGCCATGTCAACTTTCATGGAAAAGCGTGACCGCGAATTCGTGGAAGAGGGCGGTGTGCGTGAACGCATGACGGCCGCCCGCCTGGACATGCGAGGCACGCAGAAGCAAATCATAGCCCGGCAAGAACAAGAGATTGCTGCCCTGAAAGCTCGCATAGCCTCGCTTGAGCGCGAGATAGCGGTGTTAAAGGGCGCTAGAAATTCCAGATAATCTGGAAAATCTAGAAAATCTAGAAAATCTAGATAATCTAGGAAATTTTAACGTTTCAGGGACCTGTCCCTTGTCACCCTTGAATTAAGCTAACTACGCTTGGCGTTGCCTTACGGCTTCGAAGAGGAGGATGGCGGCAGAGACGGAGACGTTGAGGGAATCCAGTTGGCCAAGCATGGGAATGCGGATATGGGCATCGGCTGCCTGTCGCCATACATCGGTGAGGCCTGTGCTCTCGGTGCCCATGACAATGGCGGTGGGGCCTGACATGGGGGTATCGTAGTAGAGATGTGAATCCTGCAACTGGGCCGTGAGTATCTGTATGCCATGCTCCTTGAGGAAGGAGATGCACTGCTGGGAGGTGCAGGCGACCGTGGGGACAGTAAAGATGGCGCCAATGGAGGAGCGGATGAGATTGGGGTTGTAAAGGTCTGTAAGGGGGTCGCAGACGATGACGCCCGTGGCATTGGCTGCATCGGCACTACGAAGGATGGCGCCCAGGTTGCCGGGCTTCTCTACGCTCTCCAGAACAACGAACAAGGGCTTGCCGTTGACTCCCCTACCCTCCTGCTGGAGGAGGGACTCCAGGGTATGGGGCTGGGGGGTACGGATAACGGCGACAATGCCCTCTGTACTGCCGCGATAGGCTATGCGCTCGTAAACAGAATCTGACACCTGGGTCAGATTCCAGTTGAGAGTTGAGAGTTTAGAGTTTAGAGATGAGAATTGAGAGAGGTCTGTGCCGTCCAGGCAATAGACAGACTCTACTTGCATGCCGGCATGGATGCAGTGTTCCAACTCCCTGCGTCCCTCTACCACGAAGAGGCCTTCTTCGCGGCGGAGGGATGACTTCTGCTGGAGGGCCAGCAGATGCTTTATGCGGGGATTTTGGGCGGATGTTATTTCCATTGTTTTATTGGGTTTCAAGTTTCAAGTTTCAAGTTTCAAGTTTGGGTTTCAAGTTTCAGGATTCAGGTTTCAGGTTTGGGTTTCAGGTTTCAGGGAGCATGTACTTTTTGCCAGTTATAGGACTGGACTTCAGAGAACTGATAAACTTACTGATAGCCTTACTTAATTTTAGACTGTCGTTATAAAGTTTCTTAGCGCAGTCAGAGTCAATGAAACCTACATCAGAGGCTCGAATGATTTGGCTGCGTACCTCGCCACATGAACCTTTAGCTATATACAAGAAGTTTATAAACTCCTTATTACCATCTCGTTCATAACCTTCGGCAATATTATCCATGACAGAACCTGCTGAAGCATGTATTTGCTGAACAAATCTGGAATCCTTTTGGAATATATCACATTTAGTTATGGAATAAACATCTTTACAGAGGTCACGCGCCATCTGATAGATGATTAAATCCTCGAATCTCTGAACTTTTTCCAACTTTTCTGTTTGCTTATATATTTTATAAATCATTATTATCAAATATCTTACCACCTGAAACCTGAAACCTGAAACCTGAAACTCACCCGAAGGGCCGGAGGCTATTCGGGGTTTTGTGGGAACGTGAGTTTATTCTTATCGATGAACTGCTGTTTGTCCGCTACGGCCTTCATGGTTACCTCGCTGCCTGTGGTCCAGGGACTGTAGGTTACCTTACCGTCAGCGACGATTCCGACACGGAGGGTGCGAGGCTTCTCATCCATCTTGCCACCCTCCTTACTGATGCTGACAGTAATCTTCTTGCCCTGCGTCTGAGCCTGGATGCTATACTGGGCATATTGGCCGTGACGGAACTGGAAGCCATCGCCAGCATCCTCGTAGAGGCGGCCAGAGGCCTGTCCCTGGGCATCGGGGTTGATGAGGAGGGTGAGGCTGTCGGTGCGCATCTCGGTGGTGTTCTGATAGAGGTTGGCCATGGGGACAATGGCACCGGGACGAAGGGCTACGTAGGGCTGGAAGCCATCGTCGGTGGACTCGAAGGGGATGATGTCCCAGTCGCCCTGAGGAAGCTGTGCATCGCCCGCCCAACGGGGAAGGACGAGCAGGTCGGAACCCAAGAGGAAGGCCTTCTGCTCGGCACGCAGAGAGGCATCCTTGGCATCCGCCATGAAGACAGGACGCATAACAGGCATTCCGTTGACACTGGCCTCCTGGAACAGGGTATAGATATAGGGCATAAGGCGGTAGCGACGATTGATGGCTGTGCGGCAGACATCGAGGGTCTGCTGGTCGAACGCCCAAGGCTCCTGCGCACGTCCGCCATCGATACAATGGTTACGCACGAAGGGGAAATAAACACCAACGGCGGTCCAGTTGGCCACCAGCTTGGCATTGCTATCGCCACAGAAACCACCTATATCAGGACCATTGAAGGGCTGACCGCTGAGGCCAAGGGTGATGGTCATGGGGATGCTGGCCATGAACTGCTCCCAGCTGGAGAGGTTGTCGCCCGTCCAGGTGGCGGCATAACGGTGACCGCCCAGGAAGTTGCTACGGCTGAGGATGAAGGGACGCTTGTCGGGGTTGGCCAACAAGAGGCCCTGACGGCTGGCACGCACCATATTCAGTCCATAGACATTATGATAACGCAGGTGCGAGTCGGGACGAAGGCCATCGCCGCCCAAATGACGGTTAGTGAGCGGCATGGTGCCTGCAGGTCCACCAAAGACGCTGGGCTCGTTCATATCGTTCCAGATACCATCCACGCCCTGCGCCATGAAGGGAGGATAGAGCGTGCTCCACCATGAGCGCACCTCGGGACGGGTGAAATCAGGGAAATGGCAGGCTCCAGGCCATACATTGCCCACGAAGGGCTTGCCATTCTCGTCGAGCACGGCATAGTCGTTCTGCATGAGCTGGTCATCGACCCAATAACCCTCCTGCGCCTTAACGCCGGGGTCTATCATATAGACGCTCTTGAAGTTCAGGCTATGCAGATAGTCGTTCAGCTCCTTGGGCTTAGAGAACTCCTGGGGGTGCCAAGTGAAAATCTTGTACTGATCCATATAATGGATATCCATCCAGATAACATCAGAAGGAATCTGGTAATGGCGGAGCGTATCGGCAATCTCCTTGACGCGCGTATCGGGATGATAGCTGTAGCGGCACTGCTGATAGCCCAGCGACCACAGGGGAGGCAGGGGCATGGTGCCGGTAAGCTGCACGAGGGCCTGCATGAGCGCCTCGGGGCTCTCCCTCTCGATGATGACAACACGGAAGGCAGGACCCTCGGAACGGAAAACGACCTCGGAGTCGGTGGTCATAGTGGACTTCCAGGTGTTATCGGCAATGATTCCGAAGGCAGAACCGTCCTTGTGCAAGCCAAAGACCCAGGGGTGGCTCTGATAGAGGTGAGAGCCGCCATCCACGCCATAGCAGGGGGTATCGATATTAAAGAACTCTATGGTCTTGCCATTGCGACGCAGCGGGCCCCATACCTCGCCACCACCATAGAGGTCGGCATCGGCATCAACGGGGATACGGACAACGTTCTTGCCGTCCTCGACACTATAGAGGGGACGAATCCTCCACGAAGCAGGCACATCGCCCACAGGAGCCAAATCCTGCTCGAAGATAGGTGATGGGCTGTGCGCAGCGGCATCGTAATTCTGGGGATAGAAGACAGCCACACCGGGGGCTGCCATGTAGTTCTTCTGCGCAACAGCAGAGAGGCTGACGCAGAACAGGAATGCGGATAATAGTTGATTAAGTTTTCTCATTTTGTTATCGATATATTGCTTTTACTGAATAGTTATCTTACGCGTAAAGTTCTCCTTGCCATTGGTGGCATGCAGGATATAGGTTCCGGCATGGGGAGCCTGCAGGGTGACCTGACTGCCACTCTCGGAGGTGAGATACTGACCCTCGGCACCAAAGAGGAAGACAGCCATCACCTGCGATGAGGTAACCTGTATGCTATGGTCGCGGACAGAGAGCTGCACCTTGGCCTCGGGCTGGATGCTCCCTACCCCATCGATATCGACATTATCGCCCAGGTACTCGCCCGAGATGGTCTCGCGGAAGATATCGATGGTGATACGGTAGAAGCCGTCCTTAGAGATGGCCCACTTATAGTCGGAAGAGCCATTGTACCAAACCTCCTTGGCCGTGAGGATGCTCTCGTCCTGCTTGAAGGGGTGCAGCACCTTGGGACTCCAACCATACTGGCCATTGATCTTGAAGCGCTTAGGCTCGTCGTTGCTGGTATAATTGCGCAGCTCGCCCGTCCAAGTCCATTCGTAAGGATTCAGGGACGACTGCTCCATAGCCTTGCCACTGGAAATCTGCCAGTTGCCAGCGCCAGGGGTCTGGTTGTCCTCGACACAACCGCCACAGATCCATGACTCGTACCACCAGGTGAACAGCTCGCCCTGCATGGTGCCGGCCGAAGTGGAGGTGGGGGTAACGGTAAAGCGATAGTTATCGGCCTCGAAGAGAACGGTCCAGACGGCAGCGGTACTATCCGTAGTGGTGGTATAGCTGATGCCATCGTTAACGACATTGGCATTGAACTGGGCAGGCTTGTAGAAGCGTGTGCCGCCCGTCTTGGAAGGAGAAATAACGAAGGTGCCAGGGAGCAACTTGCCATGATACTTGAAGCAATTGCGGCTGTTGAAGCTGGTGAGCTCCTGCACGCCACCGGGGATGGCTGAACCACGGACATAGAGTCGGGATACACCAGAAACACGGGCTACGTTCCTGTTGGGAGAGCCGACGGACTGCGAAGCGTCCTCGCTAACCACCTGAGGAGCAATGGCCTGGGGGGCGGAATCAGCCTCTACCCCATCCAACTGGATGACAATCTCCTTGTCGAGAGCTGACGTAGGGATACTAACGGTCAGGACCTTCGCCTCGGCATCGTAACTCTGCTCGAAAGGCATGTCGTTGCTGACGCTGATAGCCTGAGGAGCCTTCTGAATGCCCAAGAACTGAACGCTCCAGGTACGTGTGGTGGGCATGCCGGTGAAGCTGCCCTCGCGGGGATGGATGGTAAGACGCTTGCTGGAAGCAGAGAGATTGCTATAAGAGAAGGTCGTGCGGGCATATCCACCTGTGAGGTAGTCCTGATTGGCTCCACCATCCTCGTAGAACGAGCCTGTGCCATCGGCTCCAGGGACTACCTTGAGGATAATCTCGGCAGGATTGGTGACAACGCTACGCTGGACGGGATAGAAGGGGATGACACTGCCGGGGCGATAGAAGACGGGGAACTGGTCCAACGTATATTTGCCACGGAAGACACTGCCGCCCTGACGCAGACGGTTCTCTGTTACATCCCACCACAAGCCAGCAGGCAGCCAGACGTTGCGGTTGCTGATGCCATTGTGGGAGGCGGTATAGATGGGAGCCACGAGCATATCGTTGCCGAACATGTACTCGTCCTCATAGACATAGGCATTATTCTCCTCGGGCCATTCGTAATAGAGGGGACGGTTCATGCCAATACCGGTATCGTAGGTCTCGCGGGCTGCCGTATAGAGATAGGGGAACATCTGATAGCGCAGGCGGACAGCCTCGCGAAGCTGCTCGAAGTTGCTGTACTTCCAGATCTTACGCTCTAACTTGGAATCGTTGGTGGCATGGGTACGGAAGATGGGAGTGAAGGCTCCGAACTGCAACCAGCGCAGCAGGAGCTCGGGGTCGTTGTCGCCTCCCTGATGACCACCCAAATCGTGGCCCCAATAGGCGTAGCAGACGTTGCTGGCGTTGCTGGTGAAGAATATCTCGTAGCCGAGGGTGGACCATGCCGCCCATGTGTCGCCACTGAAACAGATGGGATAACGGTGCGAACCTAACCCACCCCATCGGTGATAGATGACGGGGCGAAGCTCGGGACGGTTCTTCTGCATATCCTCGAAGAAGGTGTGGTTGCACCAGAAGGTCTCGCTCAGCTTATCGGCTCCATCCGCGAGGGAATAACCCTTGGCACTGGCATGCTCGCCAACGGTCTTCTCCTGCTGCCAATCGAGCCACCAGAAGTCGACACCCTGCTTCTCGAGTGGACGGATGATATTATCGAAGAAGGGACGGGCAAAGCTGTAATCCTGTATGGTCCAGGGAATTGTCGCGGTATAGGAAGAGGGGAATCCCATGGCAGTGCGGAGATTCTTGTACTTGTCCTCGGAACTGCTTATACCATCGGAGGGGTGAAGATTGAGGGCCGTACGAAGGCCATGATTATGCATGAAAGAGATAAGGGAGGTAGGATTGGGGATGCGACTGGTGTTCCAGCTCCAGCCCGTCCAGCCACTGCGGTGCCAGTCCATATCCATGATGATGACGTCCATGGGGATGTCGTTGCTCTCGACATCACGTATGATGCCCTGGAAATCGCTCTGGGTATAAGCCCAATAACGACTGTACCAATAGCCAAAGATATACTTGGGAGGCAAAGGTACACGACCCCCTACCCTGGTGAAATCCTGGATACACTCCTTGTACTGGGGACCAGAGCCCAGGAAGTACCAGTCGATAGCCGTGGCATCGGCTGCCTTCTGCCACCACATGTAACCATCGGCATTGGGAGCCATAGGCAAGGTGGTGCTGCCGTCGCCTCGTGTGGCAGTGGGACTCTCGTCGATAATACTCCAACCGGCACGCGAGAGAAGGCCTTTCTCTAACTTGCCACGGGCATTATCGCCCCAGGCGGTATCAAGGGTTCTGTTGGTGCCCAAGAGGTTCAGGGCATCGTCCTTGCCTGGATACCAGGTGCAGGTAATACCATTAAGGAGGAAGGTAACCTGCAGATTATCAGGCTTCTTGTCGGAGGCCTTAATCTCGGAACCAATCTTATAACGCAATGTTACATCGGCCGTGCGGATATACAGATAGCCATCCGACTCCTCGGTAGAAAAAGAGGGAACGGGCAACCTGCGGTTAACGATAGCAAAGGTGGCGCGGTCCTCGAACTGCCTGGTGCTGCTGTACTCGATACGAATCATCTTGCTGGTGAGGACCGTGAAACGGGCATTGCCGCTCTCGACCACTGCCGCGGGATCGGCAACAGGGTTCAGCTGGTCCTGCGCATGGATATGGCTACAGACAATCAGCAGTAGCCACAACAAATAATGTCTAAAATATTTGATCTTCATATATGGTTAATTTGTTTTCACAAAATGTGGAGAATACAGAGAGGTGTTACTTCAAAAGCTTGTTCCAGATAGCCAAGAACAGCATAGCGCCAATAACAGCGACTACCAACTCGCCCATCCAACTGTATGCCTGCAAACCAAAAAGACTGAAAACCCAGCCTCCTAAGGCACCGCCAATGATGCCCAAAACAAGGTTTACAACACATCCCTTACCCTTTCCGTCGAACAACTTGCTGGCAACAAAGCCGGCAAGGATTCCTGTGATTAATCCTACTATCATGATTCCTATTTAAATGTAAATTATAGTCTAGAGCGAGCAAATTTACGAAAAAGAAACAGAAGAGACAAAACATACAGGGACATTTACCCATATATTTTGTATCTTTGCACCAATTTTTCAACAAACACTCAAAAATAGAGATGGATAAACTACCACAAGACCCGTTTATGTTGTTCTCAAGCATAAATATGCTTCTGCGTGACAATGAGTACGATTCGCTGGAAGCATTATGCGACGATTTCGGCAAGGATATCAACGAAATTAAGGACTACCTAAGCCAATTTGGCTTCGAATACATGGAGGAACAAAAGCAGTTCCGCTAACCTCTATTCCTCCAATAATCTGAAAGTAATTTCTCAACGTCAGCATAGGTAAGATGAAGAAAATCATCCTGAACATGATGGCATAATGGCGCAATGACACTCCTCGGATTGGTTGTTGCAAAACCTATGGTAAACATACCCGCTGACGTACCCGCCTGAAGACCGTTGACAGCATCCTCAAATACCACACACTGATTCTTCTGGGCAGAAAAAACCTGTGCACCATATAAATAACAAGCAGGATCAGGTTTGGAAGCAGAAAAATCCTCGGCAGTTAGAACCTTGTCAAACAGATTCTCAAAATAAGGAATCTTACGCTTAACGGCACTCATCTTTGCTTTATTAGAACTGGTTACAACCGCACATTTTACTCCATTCTTCCTTACATCTCCCAAAAAATCTAGCACGCCAGGATAAAAGGGAAACTGCATCTGCCTCTCAAACACGTCAAGTCTGAGGGAAATCTCTTTCTGCAACTCCTTTGATGGAATAAAAGTACTGAAAATAGAAGAAAGAGTCCGCCCCTTGATTATTTGGGCAAGATTGGGAATGCCGAGATTCAGCTCTTCCCCTACCCTCTCCCAAAACTGAGTATATTGGCTTTCTGTATTGATTAGTGTGCCATCCAAATCAAATAATGCAACACGAAACTCCTTTTTCATATATTTTGTATATACCAAATATTCAGGCTATTTAAAACCTGTTGTTTTGAAATACTTACCCTTATATCATTTTATTTGCCTATTTCAGCCCACGTGCTTTGAATATTCTTTCTTTGGCCTGATTAATCTGCTGAAATGCCTTTTCGGCTGCCTGACGCGCCTCCTCGCCTTGAGAAGCAAGACGATCTGGGTGATACTTCAAGGCCATCTGACGATACGCCTGGCGTACCTCGTCGTCGGTAGCTGACTCTGTTATACCTAAGGTTCGGTAGGCTTCGTCCAACTGCGAGTCGAAGTAAGGATAAGGATTGGCAGAACCTGCTCCCCTACCCCACTGCTGCTGATTGGCATCGGAATAATTGGTGTAAACACGGAACTTGATTGTTGGCGGAGAAATCATGCTGTCTATCAAACTGCCCAGCAGGAAACCCCAGAAGGCTCCCCTACCACCTGCTACCCTGAAACCAATGAACAAGAAAATCCACTTGAACTTTAGAAAAAACCTCATATAACAAATTTTGCGCAAAAGTATACATTATTTTTTATTCCACCAAAGTTTAACCATTTGTTTAAACCAAGTTTAAGACTTGAACCATTTCTTTAACATCACGTAAACACTCCCCTACCCCACTTTGTATTCATGTATTTCGTATATATAATATAGTTTATATAGTTGTATAGTTTGAATAGTTGTATAGTTTATATATGTGATATAGTTATATAGTTAATATAGTTGTATAGTTGGAATAGTTTATATAGTTGGGATATATAGGATATATAACATATCTTTATATATGGGATATATGTGTATTTCCTTTATATAGATATATTGATTATATGTATATTCCCTATATTTTATTATACGAAATATGTATATAGAAGAATATATTGAATATGTTATATAGCAGAATATACAAAATATTTGAAAAATACCATTGCCGGATGAAAACAAATTTGTAAATTTGCAGCAAATAAATGTATGTAAGCAATGGCTAAAGTAATTTCTATTATCAACGACAAGGGTGGGGTAGCAAAAACCACCACCACCATCAACCTGGGAACAGCCCTTTGGCTGCTGGGAAAGCGCGTTCTGCTGGTGGACACAGATAAACAATGTAACATGACCATAACGATAGACCGGTCGAGCTACACAGTAGGCGTGGCCACGTTGTACGACTGGCTGAAGGACGACACCATTGCTCCGCCTGTATACGAGCGCTACAAGGGCATGGATTACATTCCAAGCAGCATTCGCATAGACGAGCTGAATACATGGCTGGCAGACAAGGTTTATCGCGAGAATTATCTGACGATCAGACTGAACGCTCTGAAAGACATGTACGACTACATTCTTATAGATTGTGCACCTGGCTGTAACAGCATCCTGAACAAGAATGCCATTGCAGCCTCTGACGGTGTTATCGTGCCTGTAAGAACAGACCTGTACTCAGTACAAGGAAAAGACGCCGTAAGGACCATCGTGGAGGAAGTAAACAAGATGATGGGAAAGAATATCGAGCTGATGGGCTATCTGCTGACTCAGTTCGAGAAAACGAAGATGGGTAAGGAAGTGCAGGAGTTCTTCCGCTCACAGCCCAACACACCAGTGTTCCCTGTACCCATCCGTAAGTGTGCAAAATGCAACGAGGCACCCAAGGAACAGATGAGTCTGTTCGAGTACGCTCCAAGCTGCACAGCTGCAGACGACTATATGCGTCTGGCCGAGCAGATAACAGGTAAGGGTACACGCAACAAGAAGTGGACACCCGCTGCATGGTACAAGAAAGCAAGCGAAGCATATTTATCATTCATAAATGAACAAGAAAAAGAATAGGGGAGGGTAGCACTATGCCAAAGATCAAACAACTAACACCCATCAGCGCTATCGCTGACGGAATGAAAACAAAAACAGAAGAACTGTACGAAAAGGTTCCAACCAGCACTCCGCCTGCTCCAATTGCGGAGAATGTAACATCTGAAGTCGCAGCGCCCACATACAAGAAACCTGGACGCAAGAAAGACAACAGTATCATCCCTCGACAGAACGGTAAGCTTATCTTCTTCGAGGAGCGACACAACAGAGCTGTGGAGGAAATACACTGGCAATGTAAGGTTGACAGGCAGGATGTGGTACGCACAGCCCTGAACGAATTTCTGAAACGATATATGGCTGGTGAGCAGATCTTGCCAGAAGGAGCTGAGCTAATCAGACAATATGTACGCGATACACATTTATAATACCCATAAAGGTTACTTTCTCCTCAATAAAGTGGGGGAAAGTAACCTTCTCCTCAACAAAAGGCGGGGTTTATTGCAATCCAAGGTAACCTTCTCCTCAATTTAAGGTTACGTTCTCCACAAGAAACCTGCGCAAAACGTTGTTTTTCAACAACATACAAATCCCTAATATAGATAATATAGTTAATATCCCTAATAAAATTACTTCTTTTATTAATATAACATATTAGGCATATTAATATATGTGTTAGCCCTAACTTATTGAAACCCAGTGTTTTCCAAAAAACGAATTGCGGAGAAGGTAATCTTCTTTTGAGGAAAAACCAACTTTAAAATGAGAAAAATGGAACCTTTTTTTGCGGAGAAAGTAACTTTTTGTTGAGGAGAAGGTAACCTTATAGGCATTTTTAGCGTTTTCTGGTGCTTTTATTTAAACGTTTGCTTTAAGACAACTCATTATTAATATTCCGTTTTTTAGGGAAAATTTCAACTTTTTTGCAATCTTATTCTTTTGTAATACAATTATTTGTGGAATATTTGCTCTTGTTTTGCATTAAAGTATTTCTATCAGCAGAATATATATTTCAAATTGAGGTCTTGGTTACTTTTGAGTTGAGGAGAAGGTAACTTCTGAATTGCGGAGAAAGTAACCTTTCCGCCTTTTTCCCTAAACTGAGGGGGTAGGGGAGCCGATGTCTGTTTTTGCCCGTAATCATAGTAACGATATCCGGTCTTAATGGAAGAAATGGGGGAGCTAAATGGCTGAAAAATCTTCAGTTATTGTTTTTCTTTTCAGGACTTTAGTTGGAGAATTTTTGCTCCTCGGTAGGGGGGATTTTCTTCTCCAGGAGGAGAATAATTTTTCCCTGCCTGGAAAAAAATATGTGCCCGTTGGCGAAAAAAGGAAAACGAAATTTGGGAAATCGATTATTGAAAATGGAGGAAAAAGTAACCTTTATTTGAGGTTTAAGTAATCATGTTTTGAGAACCTGGTTTTCTCTTCTTGAGGGGTAAGTTATCTGTTCCTGAGGAGATGGTTTCTTCCTGTTGAGAAGGAGGTAATCAATATTTTTTTGTTTTTCCTTGTTTTTATTTACTATTTCTTTTTGTCAATCGAAAAAAAGCAATATCTTTGCGCGTACATTATATAATATATATAGGCAATGGCTACAAAGAAAACAAACGGAAAGTTGCAGATGGTAAGTCCGAAAAACGAGCTTATTCAGCAGCTGGAAAACTCGGACTACATAAAAAATCCCCTCGTTTATTCACAGATAAGAGGAGATTTCTCGCTGATTCAGACCAATGTTCTTGTGGCCATAGCGGCAACTATGCAGACCAGAATCAACGAAAGATTCGTTGAAGGAAAGATGGGACCGCTCTTTTCGGAGGAAGAATTATCAAAGGGAAAGATCACTTTCGAGGTTCCTTTGCAGTCTCTGGGAGTAAAAACAAAGGAGTATGCAGCCGTTCATGAGGCATGCAAAGCGCTCACAAAACTGGATACAACCATCAATTATACAGACGTTGATGGACAGAAAAGAACCAAAACCAGTGTTATTTTTACTGATGTGGATGTGCCAACCTATACCACAACCACTGGTCAGGAACGAAGAAGCGGTATTATAAAGATTGATATGAATGCCTCTGTTGCCGACCTTGTCTTCAATAAAAGTGGTGCTTATGTAGAACATTTGGGTGGTATTGTTAAGCTTTGTCGCAGTCCCAGAACGCCTCGTTTGTATATTTATCTGAGCGCCTGGAAGAAAATGCGCATGTGTACGCTTGGTTACGAAGCCCTAAAAGAGTTCCTCGGAGTGCTGGTTTACAGCAAAGATAGAACCAAAGTTTTGCAAGATAAGAGTTCTACGTGGGCTGTTTTCCATCGTGATGTGCTGAAACCGGCGCAACGCGAGATGGAAAAATTGGCCAAAAGAGGCGAAATTGAGTTCACCTTCGAGTACGAACCTGTATATCATAATGGGAAAAAGAGGGGTAATCCGGACAGTGTTCGCTTCCTTCTGAATCCTGCTATCCCAGATAATAATGTTCAGGAACAGGATAAATCTCCCAATTCCGAGGTTAATCATCTGACCGAAGAACAGCAGACAAAGTGGTTCCAGTTCATGCAATTGGTACAGGAAAGGGTAGGGGAACCGTTCTTCAGCACATACTTTGTTTACTGTAGAGTAGGTAGTATCACGGATTCACACATCACACTTATAACACCCAATCAGTTTGTAAGCGAGCAGGTAGAGAAGTGTGGAGTAGAATTCTTTGATACACTGAAGGAGGTTTTTGGGCCTGTAACATTGTCCTATAAGGTGGAGAATCCTTCGTACAAATAATTTTGCCTCGTACGCGCGTACATTATATGTTATATATATATATGACGTAGAACCATAAATATATTTCGTATATACCAAATACATTAATATTATGAAAAGATGCATCTTGTTAACCTCTTTGTTTTTATGTTTCATTCTTCCTGTCCAATCCATTGATTATTTAAATTGGATGCAGACGTTAGACGATAACCTGTTCCTGTGCAGGCTCTCGATTCCTGGTGCACATGACGCAGCAACCAGCAGTTGTAGCAGTAGCGGCCTATCAGGAGGTGCACATACGCAGACCTATACCATTGCTCAGCAGTTGGAACATGGTGTAAGAATGTTTGACCTACGACCTGTATGGGATGGCTCAAATATGATGATTTATCATGGAATGGTTTCTACCAAGGTGAAGTTCAACGATGCACTGACCACCCTCTGTAACTTCCTGGATGCTCATCCCAAAGAGTTTCTTTTCGTGATTATGAGGCATGAGGATGATTTTGCCTCCTCAGACGATAAGGCAAAATGGCCTGCACAGATGAAGAATTGCCTTAATGCAAAGAAGCAATATCTGATAGATTACTCTCCTACATTAACGGTAAGGGATATGCGTGGAAAAATGTTGGTGATGAGTAGGAATACGTATGACGATGGTCCGATTGGAGGATATGTGAATGGTGGGGGTGACAACGGAACGCTGAATAAAACCCTTGTCGGTCCTTCGGGTGCCTATATGAATTTTACCATTCAGGATATGTACGATGTGGCGGGAAGCGGACAATTGAACCAGAAAGTTGCTGCCATGAAGTCGCTGTTGGATCGTTCTATGGGCGAGCAAGAGTATCGTCTTTACATGAATCACACCTCGGGCTACAGCAAGAAATCCTCGTTCCTCACTATCAGTTATTCTACTTTCGAGGGTGTTCAGGAATGTGCCCGTACCTGCAATAAGGCGATGATAGATTATATGCAGGGAAAGACCGGACCTATGGGATTCGTGATGATGGACTTTGCCGGTGACAATAATTATAACGGACAGAATCTCATAGACCTAATCATCAACAACAATTTCAGCACTTATGCCAATGAGCGTGACGAGGCCAATCGTGTGGTGAAAGGCAACAAGGTCTATGTCCTGCCCTTGGGAAGAGACCGCGTATGGGAGGGACTGTGCTTCTTCAAGGACGATCCCAAGAATACGGCCTCTACGCTGGATGCACTTTCGGCACCTGCTTCTTTGTGGAAAGCTATCGCCTATACTCCCCCTTCCACATGGCAGAGTATAGAGATGCCCATGGGTTCGCCCAGTTACATGGCACCTTACCGAACAACCTGGGAAGGGGAGTATAACTCGTATTGGATCAGGCGTGAGTTTACACTCGACGAGGTGAACGAGGCTACAAGCTATTATCTGGAAGTCTATCATGATGATCATTACGAGATATACCTCAATGCCCGCCAGATTCATAAGGCTGATGATTGGACGGAGGCAAATGGTGACCCCATAACCAAGAGGGTAACCAACGCTACACTCAAGGTTGGCAAGAATGTTATTGCCGTTCGCATACAGCAGAATACCGGAGGTGCATATTTCGATTGTGGTCTGTATGGCATCTTCGACCCAGAAAAGCAGGTTTCTCTTTCAGAAATATCAGAAGACGAAACAACCTCCCCAGGTAATGGGAAGGCTGTCGTTTATGATTTGTCAGGACGAAAAGTTGACGTTCCTGCGAAAGGTCTTTATGTTATAAACGGAAAGAAGAAGGTTATTCGTTAACCTTCTTCTTTCTTTATTATCAAAAGCGGATGATTGGTTCACGTCCGCTTTTTCTGTCTTATTTATAGAGCTTGATTTCTGCCAGCTGGATGCGTGTGTCTTCCCAAACCTCCTCGAAGACGAACTTGTAGTAACGATAGGCAGGAGCGTTCTTTACTCTGAATCTGTATTCCTGCTCGTTCTCGTCGCGCATGCTGCGGTCGTTCTTTACCTCAGCCAGCTGCTTCCAGTTGCTCTTGTCGTTGCTACCCATCACCTTCCAGTTGCGTGGGTTGCGACCGGGATAGCTGTGGGTATCGTCACCTGTTACAAGGCCATATTCAGAAATGGTTGTTGAGGTGCCGGCATCCAGAACGATAGAGTAGGGCATCTTGTCAGCCTCGTCAACACACCATTTGGTATAGAACATGCCGTCGCTAACCATTGCAGCACCTTCCTTACCGTTGCCGGTACCGCTCACGAAAGTAGTCTTGATGTATGTTCTGCCTACCTTGTGCAGGTTTATCTCGCTTAGCTGAATGCGGCTACCGTCTGCCATCTTCAGGAATTCGAAGCGATAGTAACGGAACTGGCCTTTCTTGGCGGGCTTGAATCTGTATTCCTGTTCGTTCTCGTCACGCAGTGTGCGGTCGTTCTCCTGTTTGTCGATGGTGGTCCAGTTCTGCAAATCGTTTGAACCACTCACAATCCAGGTCACAGGGTTACGGTCGGGATAGTCCTGTGTATCATCGCCTGTAACAAAACCATACTCGGCAAAGCCGGTTGGAGTGCCAGCATCCAGGATGATGACGTAAGGCATGTTTTCTTCCTCGTCGATGCACCACTTGGTAGATACATCACCGTCGCAAATCATGGCAGGTCCTTCGTCATCGTTG
The DNA here is from genome assembly GCA_946619915.1 of uncultured Prevotellaceae bacterium. GTDB lineage: Bacteria > Bacteroidota > Bacteroidia > Bacteroidales > Bacteroidaceae > Physcousia. The sequence goes on from CAMOMP010000047.1 coordinate 19,762, forward strand.
CGACCAGTTCCGCTAACCAGTTTTGTCTTGATTGTTTCTTGTGCCAATACTGATGTTGTCAGTGCCATGGTACCCGTAAGTACCAGCATTCTCATTACATTTTTCTTCATATTATATTCGTTGGTTTTTTGTTTCATAATAATAGGGTTATCCTTCTCTTTTCCCTTAAAATTCGTTCAAAGTTACGCTTTTCTGCCGAGATACGCAAGTTTTTTATTCATATAAGGACCCACGCTGGCGGCTTTCTCATATAAAAGTATTAACTTTGCCGGAAAGTTTAATATAATGTGTATTTAAAATGAATAATAACCTTAAGTCTGTGGGACTTTTTGTCTCACTTCTTTTTTGTTCTTCTCTTACAGCTGGAGCAGCCACTCAGGAGCCTGTGGATTATGTGAATCCCTACATCGGAAATATCAGTCACATGCTGGTGCCTACGTTTCCGACCATTCAGTTGCCCAACAGTCTGATGCGAATCTATCCAACTCGCAGCGAATATACAAGGGAGTTGTTGGACGGCCTGCCAATGGTTGTCACTAACCATCGCGAGCGCAGTGCTTTCCGTATGAGTGTTACACAGGGAACTTCTTTGCGTCCCATAATTGGCACTAACTGGGATCAGGAGAAGATTACTCCATACGATTATCAGGTTCAGATTGCCGACAACAGCATAGATGTTCACTTGGCTGTCAGCCATCAGAGTGCTATTTATGAGCTGTCATTCCAGGATCCTGCCAAGGCTGCAACGGTTCTGTTCTACTCCGAATATGGACGTATGCAGGTGAATGGCAAGAAGGTTTCTGCCAGTCAGAGTCTCAGCGATAACATGAAGATTTATTTTGCTGGCGAGTTTGATGTGGAGCCCGTACAGGCAGGTATTCTGCAGAACGGCCAGATTACGAAGGATGGAAACAAGGAAGGCGAGAATGTTTGCTCAGCCCTCAGTTTCCCTGTCGGAACCAAGAAGGTCAGCTTCCGCTATGGTATCTCTCTTATCAGTGCAGAGCAGGCTCAGAATAACCTCCAGCGCGAGCAGGGCTCAGCCTTCGATATGGCCAAGGTTATTGCAGATGGTCGCAAGGAATGGAACGAAACCCTGAAGAATATTATGGTTCAGGGTGGCACGGAAGATGAGAAGACGGTTCTCTATACCTCTTACTATCGTACCTTCGAACGCCCTGTTTGCCTGAGCGAGGATGGTCGTTATTTCTCTGCTTTCGATGGTAACATACATGACGATAATGGCAAGCCCTTCTATACGGATGATTGGATTTGGGATACCTATCGTGCTGCTCATCCCCTTCGTGCACTTATCCAGCCCGAGAAGCAGGAGAACATCATCGAGAGTTTCCTCCGTATGGCCGAGCAGATGGGTACCAACTGGATGCCTACCTTCCCCGAGATGACAGGCGATACCCGCCGTATGAACTCCAATCATGGTGTCAGCATGGTAGCCGATGCACTCTATAAGGGTCTGAAGGTAGATGCCAAGCGTGCCTTTGAGTATTGTCGTAAGGGTATCGAGGAGAAGACTTTGGCTCCCTGGAGCGGAAGACCTGCAGGATGGATTGATGATTTCTACAAAGAAAACGGCTATATCCCAGCCTTGCGCAAGGGCGAAGAGGAGACTGATCCCAATGTCTCTGGTTTCGAGAAGCGTCAGCCTGTAGCCGTAACATTGGGTACTTCATACGACGAGTGGTGTCTCTCTCGTATTGCTGAATACATGGGCGATAATGATTTGCAGCAGAAATACTTGAAGCTCAGCTACAACTATCGCAATGTCTGGAACCCTGAAACCAAGTTCTTCCACCCCAAGGATAAGGATGGTAAGTTCATCGAGAATTTCGACTATCGTTTCAGTGGTGGTATTGGTGCGCGCGATGCTTACGACGAGAACAACGGATGGACTTATCGTTGGGATGTTCAGCATAACTTTGCCGACCTTGTCAATCTGATGGGGGGTAGGGAAGAGTTGGTTCGCAACCTCGACCAGACCTTCACAGAGAGTATGGGACGTGGCAAGCGCGAGTTCTACACTCAGCTGCCCGACCAGACTGGTAACATTGGCCAGTTCACCATGGCCAACGAGCCTTCACTCCATATACCTTATATATATAATTATGCTGGAGCACCTTGGAAGACTCAGAAGCGTATCCGTCAGTGTCTGAAGACTTGGTTCCGTAACGACCTCATGGGGATTCCTGGTGATGAGGACGGTGGTGGTCTGACCTCTTTCGTCGTTTTCTCCAGCATCGGTTTCTATCCTGTAACCCCTGGTTTCCCTGTTTACAACATCGGCAGTCCGCTGTTCTCTGATATTAAGGTAAATGTGGGAAATGGTAAGTTCTTCCATATTGTTGCCAAGAATTGCAGCGAGGAAAACAAGTACATCCAGAGTGCTACCCTCAATGGCAAGCCTCTGAACCGTCCTTGGATTACACACGAGGAAGTTAAGAATGGCGCAACCCTTGTCCTGAATATGGGCAGTCGTCCTAATAAGGAGTGGGGTGCAGCTGTAGGAAACGAACCTCCTTCGGCTCCGCAACTTTAGTAAAAAAAATGCAGGCTTAGATTTTTCAAAGCCTGCATTTTTTTATTGTAATGTGTCCAACAGACGTTGGCACCCTTCGTTAACGTCGCGCCATGTGGCATCAAAGTCTCCAGTGTACCATGGGTCTGCAACATCACCTCTTCTGGTTGTATAATCTAACAGTTTATGAATCTTTCCTTCAGGGTCCCCTCCGCAGATACTGTTCATATTGCGGATGTTCCACTCGTCCATACCTATCAGTAAATCAAAGCGGTCATAATCCGCTCTTCGCATCTGGCGGGCAGTCTTGCCCTTGCATGATATGCCGTACTCGGCTAGTTTCCGTTGAGCTGGGGGATATACGCTGTTGCCGATTTCCTCTGTTGACGTGGCTGCCGACTCAATGTAAAATTGCTCTTCGAGACAGTTTTTCCTAACCAGGTCCTTCATCACAAACTCTGCCATAGGGCTACGGCAGATATTACCATGACAGACAAATAGTATTCTTTTCATTGTGCTAAAAAAGAGCGGCAAGCCTTGTGGCCTGCCGCTCAGATATGTTCTGTAAATCTTAGGTTAGATTACTTAATGCGAACGTAAACGATACGCTGTGAGCTCTTGCTCTCAGCACCGTGTGCCTGAGCATCAGCAACCTTAACACCCTTGTTCTCCAGGTAACCCTTAACAGCGTCAGCACGCTTCTGAGAGAGCTTCTGGTTGTAAGACTTAGCACCTTCGGGAGAAGCGTAAGCGTCGATGATAACAGTTGAACCGTTAGCAATCTGATCCAGAGTAGCCTTAGCAGCGTTGCTCAGGTTAGCCTTGTTCTGCTCGAACTCAACTACATAGATGCTAGAACCAGTAGCAACCTTCTTCTCAACTACCTTCTCTACGATCTTCTCAACGGGCTTCTCAACTACCTTCTCAACAGTCTCAGTTACAATCTGAGGCTTAACGGGAGCGAAGTTGTGAGTGCCGTTAGAGGTCTTGAAGTGGTAAGTTACACCAGCAGTGATCTGACCAACTACGTTGTGACCGTAAGCTGTGCACTGGTCAGCATATACGCAACCTGCGAAGTAACCAGGAAGTGCGCTATTGAAATCGTTTGTCAGGTTCATAACAACTGCGGGACGCAAGCTGATGGTCCAAGCCTTAGCCTCACCCAGGTTGAAGTCGAAGTCGAAACCGAACTTAGCAACGGGACGGCTCAGGTCGTTGTTGTTAATACCACCAATCCACTCGCTGGGGAAGAACCAACGCTGGTAACCGAAACCACCGCGAGCCTGAATCTCGAAGAAACGAGGAGCACCCTTGTAACCGCAGAACCAGTTCATCAAGTTGATCTTGGTGCTGGCAATAGCGCTCAAGTTGTCAATTGCATTGGGGCTCTTAAGTCTCAGCCAGTTGTAGTTGTTGTTAATGCCAGCAGTAATGCCGAGTTCGAAGCTAACTACAGGAGTAACAGCCTTTGTGGCGTTGATACCAACGATAGCACCATTAGGAGTGTTCCAATCGTGAGCGTTAGTTGTGATACCACCCTCAACACCTATTGACCAATTGTCCCAAAACTTGTGACCGTCAACATTGTACTGTGCATTTGCACTGTATGCCATAGAGAACATGGCAACCATTAAAAGAGTAATTTTTTTCATAACAAACTTATAAAAAGTTAAACATCATTTCCTTTTCAATCATGCATTTGTATGCATTTTTACACATTTGTTAACGCAAAGGTATGCTATTTTGCGATATCTGCCAAACATTTTTTACAAAATCTA
>CAMOMP010000048.1:0-24055 GCA_946619915.1 uncultured Prevotellaceae bacterium
AAACTCGTGGCTAAGTATGCTGAGAAGCGTGCAGCGTTGAAGAAGATTGTTAACACAGGTGATCCTGTTGAGGCTTTTGAGGCTGCTCAGAAGCTGCAGGCTATCCCCCGCAATGCTAACCCCATCCGTCTTCATAACCGTTGCAAGATAACTGGTCGTCCAAAGGGTTATATCCGTCTGTTCGGTCTCTCTCGTATTCAGTTCCGTGAGATGGCTTCAGCCGGTTTGATTCCTGGCGTGAAGAAAGCAAGCTGGTAATACTTTTTTTAATATTGTCGGGAGCGTCCCGATTAATTAAATCTATTTATAAAATGACAGATCCAATAGCAGATTATTTGACGAGATTGCGCAACGCAATCCAGGCTAAGCACAGAGTTGTTGACGTGCCTGCGTCAAATTTGAAGAAGGAAATCACAAAGATTCTCTTCGAGAAGGGTTATATCCTGAACTACAAGTTCGTAGAGGATGGCCCTCAGGGTTCAATTAAGATTGCTTTGAAGTATGATGCCGCAAACAAGGTAAATGCTATCAAGAAGCTAATCAGAGTATCCACTCCTGGTATGCGTAAGTATACAGGTTATAAGGATATGCCGAGAGTTATTAACGGTTTGGGTATAGCAATTATATCCACTTCCAAGGGTGTTATGACGAACAAAGAGGCTGCTGACCTGAAGATCGGTGGTGAGGTTCTTTGCTACGTATATTAATGTTAGGAGGATAAGTTTATGTCTAGAATAGGTAAATTGCCCATTAACATTCCCGCAGGTGTTACCGTAAAGGTAGGCGAGGGTAATGTTGTTACCGTAAAAGGTCCCAAAGGCGAACTGACCCAGACTGTTGATCCTTCTATCAAGGTTAACATCTCTGACGCCGAGGTTACTTTCGAGATCGATGAGAAAAACGATACCGTTGAAACAAAGCAGAAGCAGGCATTCCATGGCTTGTATCGTTCTTTGATCAACAACATGGTAGTTGGTGTTTCTGAAGGTTATAAGAAGGAACTGGAATTGGTAGGTGTAGGTTATCGTGTAAGCAACCAGGGCAACCTGCTTGACTTCGCACTGGGTTACACTCACCCCATTCTGATTCAGCTGCCTTCTGAGATTAAGGTTGAGACTAAGTCTGAAAGAAACCAGAATCCTCTGATTATTCTGGAGTCTTGCAATAAACAACTGTTAGGCCAGGTTTGTGCTAAAATTCGTTCTTTCCGTAAACCTGAACCTTATAAGGGTAAGGGTGTTCTGTTCGTTGGTGAGCAGATTCGTAGAAAGTCTGGTAAGTCTGCCGGTGCTAAGTAACATTAAAACTGTAAGATCATGACAAGTAAATTAGAAAGACGAATTAAGATTAAGTACAGAGTACGTAATAAGATTTCTGGTACTGCTGAGCGTCCTCGCATGACAGTTTTCAGAAGCAACAAGCAGATATACGTACAGATTATCAATGATTTGACTGGTACTACTCTGGTAGCAGCATCTTCACTTGGCATGGAGGCTTGTCCTAAGAAGGAGCAGGCTGCCAAGGTAGGTGAGTTGGCTGCAAAGAAAGCTCTCGAGGCTGGTATCACAACCGTAGTTTTCGATCGTAACGGATATCTGTATCATGGTAGAGTTAAGGAAGTTGCTGATGCAGCTCGTAACGGTGGACTTAAATTCTAAATGATTATGGCAATTAATAAAGTTAAGATAAATAGCGATATCGAATTGAAGGACAGATTGGTTGCTATCAATCGTGTAACCAAGGTCACCAAGGGTGGTCGTACCTTCACCTTCTCTGCCATCGTTGTTGTTGGTAACGAGAACGGTATTATCGGTTGGGGTCTTGGTAAGGCTGGTGAAGTAACAGCTGCCATTGCCAAGGGTGTTGAGTCTGCCAAGAAGAATTTGGTTCAGGTTCCTGTTTTGAAGGGTACTGTACCCCATGAGGCAACAGCCAAGTTCGGTGGTGCTGAGGTGCTGATTATGCCTGCCTCTCACGGTACTGGTGTTGTAGCCGGTGGCGCTATGCGTGCCGTTCTTGAGAGCGTTGGTGTAACTGACTGTCTGGCTAAGTCAAAGGGCTCTTCTAACCCTCACAACTTGGTTAAGGCTACCATCGCAGCTCTTTGCGAGATGCGTGACGCCAAGACTGTTGCTGCCAACCGTGGTGTTAGTGTTGAAAAAGTATTTAGAGGATAAGGAGGAAATAAATTATGGCAACTATAAAGGTAAAACAAGTTAGAAGCAGAATTCATGCTCCTCGTACTCAGAAGGCCACTCTCGATACACTTGGTTTGAGAAAGTTGAATCAGGTTGTTGAGGTTGAGGATACACCTTCTACCCGTGGTCTTATTAATACTGTTCATCACTTGGTAAAGGTGATCGACTAATTTAAAATCAACATTAAAATCGGATTTAAGTTATGAAATTAGATAATTTGAAACCCGCCGCTGGTGCAACTCACAGCCGTAGAAGATTAGGTCGTGGACCTGGTTCTGGTCTGGGTGGTACTTCTACCCGTGGTCACAAGGGAGCCAAGGCACGTTCTGGTTATAAGAACAAGATCGGATTTGAGGGTGGTCAGATGCCTTTGCAGCGTCGTCTGCCTAAGTTCGGATTCAAGAATATCAATCGCGTAGAATATCAGGCTGTAAACCTTTCTACTATCCAGAAGTTGGCTGAGAAGAACAATCTCGCTAAGATTGGTGTAGAGGAGTTGGTTGCTGCTGGTGTTGTAAATGCTAAGGGCTTGGTTAAGGTTTTGGGTAACGGCAAGCTGACCGCTAAGGTTGAGGTTGTTGCAAATGCCTTCTCTAAGACTGCAGAGGCCGCTATTCTGGCCGTTGGTGGAACCGCTACTAAATTGTAATTCTGATGAAGAAGTTTATAGAAACTCTTAAGAACATATGGCGTGTTGAGGATTTGAGATCTCGAATCCTCATCACCCTTGCTTTTGCAGCAATGTACCGTTTCGGTTCATTCGTTGTGTTGCCCGGTATCAACCCCGAGGCTCTGACAGCACTGCGTGAGCAGACAAACACTGGACTTATGTCTCTGTTGAATATGTTCTCTGGAGGAGCATTCTCTAATGCTTCTATCTTTGCATTGGGAATCATGCCCTACATCTCTGCTTCAATTGTTATTCAGTTGTTTGCTTTCGTTGTACCTTATTTCCAGAAGTTACAGCGTGAGGGCGAGAGCGGGCGTAGAAAGATGAATCAGTACACTCGTTACTTGACTATCATCATTCTGATTTTCCAAGCTCCTTCTTACCTTATCAACTTGCGTATGCAAGCAGCTGGTGCCTTGAATCCTTCTTTGGACTGGACTTTGTTCATCCTGGCTAGTACTATTATCCTTGCTGCTGGTAGTATGTTCATCCTCTGGATTGGTGAGCGTATCACTGACAAGGGTATTGGTAATGGTGTTTCTCTGATCATTATGTTGGGTATTATTGCTCGCTTACCAGGTGCACTTGGTCAGGAATTGGCAAACCGTTTCACTAACGCAGCTGGTGGTGGTCTGATCATGGGTATTATTGAATTGATGCTCTTGTTCGTGGTTATCTTGGCAGCAATCCTTCTGGTTCAAGGTACACGTAAGATTCCCGTACAGTATGCTAAGCGTATGTATGCTGGTCAGCAGGTTGGTGGTGTTCGTCAGTATATTCCTCTGAAGGTATTTGCTGCTAACGTAATGCCTATCATCTTTGCTCAGGCTATCATGTTTATCCCTGTTACTTTGTTGGGTCTTTTGTCTGACGGACAGAGTGCTTCACCTGTTCTGATGGTGTTGTCTGACCACACAAGCTTGGGATATAACCTGGTATTTGCACTGTTGATTATTGCATTTACATATTTCTATACAGCCATTACACTGAATCCTACACAGATGGCAGAGGATATGAGACGTAACAACGGTTTCATTCCTGGTGTTCGTTCTGGTAGCGATACAGCGAAGTACATTGATGGAATTATGGACCGCATTACATTGCCTGGTTCTCTGTTCTTGGCTGCTATAGCATGTATGCCCGCATTCGCCGGTCTATTGAAAGTAACACCTGAGTTCGCTCAGTTCTTCGGAGGTACATCACTTCTGATTCTTGTTGGTGTGGTTTTGGATACCCTCCAGCAGATTGAGAGTCATCTGTTGATGAGACATTACGATGGTCTTCTGAGTTCTGGTAGAATTCATGGTAGGTCTGGTATCTCTGCCCATTAAGATTATAAATGATCTTTCTTAAGACAGAGGATGAGATAGAATTAATGCGTGCTGCCAACCTGTTGGTTGGTGACACACTGGCTGAAATCGCTAAGATGATAAAGCCCGGTGTTACCACCGCACAGATGAACAGCGTTGCAGAAGAGTATATTCGTGATCACGGAGCAGTGCCCACCTTCTTGGGTTTCCCCAATCCTTACGGTGGACCGTTTCCTGCATCCATCTGCACATCAGTAAACGATGTTGTAGTACACGGTGTTCCTAACGACACTCCATTGGAGGAAGGTGACATTGTTTCGGTTGATTGCGGAACTTTATTGAACGGCTTTAATGGCGACTCATGTTACACATTCTGTGTAGGTGAGGTTGCCGACGAGGTGAAAGCCTTGTTGCAGAGAACCAAAGAAGCATTGTATAAAGGAATAGAGGCTGCTTTGCCCGGTAAGCGTATCGGTGATATCGGAGCCTCTGTACAAGAACACTGCACGAGTGCAGGCTATGGAGTTGTAAGGGAGTTTGTTGGACACGGAATAGGAAAGGAAATGCACGAAGACCCTCAGGTTCCTAACTACGGAAGAAGAGGAAACGGTCCTATGATCAAGAACGGTTTGTGCATAGCCATTGAGCCAATGATAACATTGGGTAATCCTTCGGTATATATGATGCCGGACAGGTGGACAATAAAGACACGCGACGGTAAGGTCGCAGCTCATTTCGAGCATACCATTGCAGTTCATAACGGAAAGTTTGATATTTTATCATCATTCGAAAATATAGAAAGAGAATTGAATAAGAATTAAGTATGGCAAAACAGGCTGTAATAGAACAAGACGGTGTAATTGTTGAATCACTCTCCAACGCAATGTTCCGCGTTGAGCTGGAGATTGGTCAGAAGATAATCTGTAACATCTCAGGCAAGATGAGAATGCATTACATCAAGATACTACCTGGAGATAAGGTTAAGGTTGAAATGTCACCTTATGATTTGACAAAGGGCCGCATTGTATTTAGATATAAATAAAACATCAATATGAAAACTAGAGCTTCTTTAAAGAAACGTACCCCAGAGTGCAAGATCGTTCGTCGTAAGGGTCGTTTGTATGTTATTAACAAGAAAAACCCCAAGTACAAGATGCGTCAGGGTTAATCATTATTGCAAAAGAAAAATTATAGTATATGGCAATTAGAATTGTTGGTGTAGATTTGCCTCAGAATAAGAGAGGTGAAATTGCTTTGACCTACATTTATGGTATAGGTCGTAGTAGCTCAGGCAAGATCTTGGAAAAAGCCGGTGTCGACAAGGACAAGAAGGTATGCGATTGGACTGATGACGAGGCTGGTAAGATTCGTGAGATCATTGGCGCTGAATTCAAAGTTGAGGGTGACCTCCGTTCAGAGGTTGCAATGAACATAAAGCGTCTGATGGATATCGGTTGCTATCGTGGTGTTCGTCATCGTAACGGTTTGCCCGTTCGTGGTCAGAGTACAAAGAACAATGCTCGTACACGTAAGGGTAAGAAGAAGACTGTTGCAAATAAGAAAAAGGCTACTAAATAATAAATGATATGGCAAAGAAAACAGTTGCTGCAAAGAAGAGAAACGTAAAGGTTGATGCAATGGGTCAGCTGCACGTTCATAGCTCATTCAATAATATTATTGTATCTTTGGCCAACAGCGAGGGTCAGGTTATCTCTTGGTCTTCAGCAGGTAAGATGGGTTTCCGTGGTTCAAAGAAGAATACTCCTTATGCTGCTCAGATGGCAGCTCAGGATTGCGCTAAGACTGCTTACGATCTGGGCTTGCGCAAGGTGAAGGCTTATGTTAAGGGTCCCGGTAATGGCCGTGAGTCTGCAATCCGTACCGTACACGGTGCTGGTATCGAGGTTGTAGAGATCGTTGACGTTACTCCATTACCCCACAATGGCTGTCGTCCTCCCAAGCGTCGTAGAGTTTAATTAATAGGATCTACTAGGAAATCCTAGGAAACTCTAGGAAATCCTAGGAAACAAAGAAAAATAAAGTAATTATGGCTAGATATACTGGACCAAAATCAAGAATCGCCCGTCGTTTTGGCGAGGCTATCTATGGACCTGACAAGGTATTGTCAAAGCGCAATTTCCCTCCTGGTCAGCATGGAAATAACCGTCGTCGTAAGACTTCTGAGTATGGCGTCATGCTTGCTGAGAAGCAGAAGGCTAAGTATACATACGGTGTATTGGAGAAGCAGTTCCGCAATATGTTTGAGAAGGCTGCACGTCACAGTGGTATCACTGGTGAGATTCTGCTGCAGAATCTGGAGTGCCGTCTGGACAACATCGTATATCGTTTGGGTATTGCTCCTACACGTGCCGCTGCCCGTCAGTTGGTAAACCACAAGCACATTGTTGTTGATGGTAAGGTTGTAGGTATTGCATCATACTCTGTTGCACCTGGTCAGATTGTTGGTGTTCGTGAGCGCGCTAAGAGTCTTGAGGTAATTCAGAATGCACTGGCTGGTTTCAACCACAGCAAGTATCCTTGGTTGGAGTGGGACGAGAACCTGAAATCTGGAAAATTGCTTCACAAGCCCGAGCGTGCTGACATACCTGAGACCATTAAGGAGCAGTTGATCGTTGAGTTGTACTCTAAATAAAAATTAAGGATGGCGATATTAGCATTTCAAAAACCTGATAAGGTAATAATGTTGGAGGCTGACGAAAAGTACGGCAAGTTCGAATTTCGTCCTCTTGAAGGTGGTTTCGGTACTACCGTCGGTAATGCTTTGCGCCGCATTCTTCTCTCTTCATTGGATGGTTTTGCCATTAACACAGTAGCAATCTCAGGTGTTGAGCATGAGTTCGCTACAGTCCCCGGAGTCAAGGAGGATGTTACCAACATTATTCTGAATCTGAAGCAAGTAAGATTCAAACAAATTGTAGAAGAATTCGAGAACGAGAAGATTAGTGTCACTGTAGAGAACGCTACCGAGCTCAAAGCTGGTGACTTTAACAAGTATCTGACTGGATTTGAAGTGTTAAACCCTGAATTGGTAATTTGCCATCTAGATTCAAAAGCTAGTATGCAGATGGAGATCAGCATTAATAAGGGCCGTGGCTATGTTCCCGCTGAGGAGAACAAGGTCTTCTGCACTGATGTTAATGTTATTCCCATTGATTCAATTTACACTCCTATCAGAAATGTTAAGTACTCAGTTGAGAACTTCCGTGTTGAACAGAAGACTGACTATGAGAAACTGGTACTCGAGATTTCTACCGATGGTTCCATTCACCCAAAGGATGCACTGAAGGAAGCTGCTAAGATTCTGATTTATCACTTCATGCTGTTCTCTGATGAGAAGATCACATTGGAGAATACTGACGGTGACGGTAATGAAGAGTTCGATGAGGAGATTCTGCATATGCGTCAACTTCTGAAGACCAAACTTGTAGATATGGACCTTTCTGTACGCGCCCTCAACTGCTTGAAGGCTGCAGATGTAGACACCCTTGGTGATCTGGTTCAGTACAACAAGACTGACCTCCTGAAGTTCCGTAACTTTGGTAAGAAATCGCTCACGGAGCTTGATGATTTGCTCGAGAGTCTGAATCTGTCGTTTGGAACAGACATTTCTAAGTATAAATTAGATAAAGATTAAAAACAAATGAGACATAATAAGAAATTCAATCACCTGGGTCGTACTGCATCTCACAGATCAGCTATGTTGAGCAACATGGCCGTGTCTTTGATTATGCACAAAAGAATCACTACGACCCTCGCTAAGGCAAAAGCCTTGAAGAAGTATGTAGAGCCCCTGATTACAAAGTGCAAGCAGGACACTACAAACTCACGTCGTGTTGTATTTAGCTATCTTCAGGATAAGAAGGCTATTACCGAGTTGTTCACTGTAATCTCTCAGAAGGTTGGTGACCGTCCCGGTGGTTACACCCGCATCATCAAGACCGGTTTCCGTGCTAACGATGCTGCTCCTATGTGTTTCATCGAGCTCGTTGACTTCGATGAGAACATGGCTAAGACTGCAAAGAAGGCTAAGCGTACACGTCGTTCTTCAAAGAAGGCTGCCGAGGCACCTGCTGAGGCTCCTGTGACAGAAGCACCTGCAGTTGAAGAAGCTCCCGCTGAATAATTCTAAATTGCAATAATGTGAGCCGCTCATCCGCGAAGGATTGAGCGGCTTTTTTTTGTGCGTTTCGAAGATACTTTCGTTCGGATGAAGAAATAAATCATAATTTATTACGTTTATCGCTCACTTAATCGTATCTTTGACTATCGTCGAAGATACTTTCGCTCGGGAATAAAAATAAAACCAGTTTTTATTTTGTATTCCGCTCGCTTAATCGTATCTTTGCATGAAATAAAAACTTTTCTTGTATGAAGATACTATTCAGAAATATATTTTATTGTGTTTGCTTGACGGCTGTTTTGTCTTCTTGCGTTTCTGACAAGAAGATGATTTACCTGCAAGGCGCCTCTGAAGCATATGCTGTTCCCAAGAATCTGGAAGCAAATTTTGAATTAAAGGCGGAGCCTGACGACCAGCTGGCAATCTCTATTGCTAGCAAAGATCAGGAGCTGTTGCAGCGTTTCAATAATAACACCCTTATTGGTGGTGGTAACAACTCTATGGCGGGAACAAATACTATTAATGTCTCATCTGGGGTGGCTTATTTTCAGGTGGACAAGAATGGTAATATTGAATTCCCTATCTTTGGCACTATCAATGTGGGCGGTCTTACGACACGCGAGATTTCATCCATGATTCAGAAACGTATCAAGGATGAAGGATACATCAATGATGCTGTGGTAAATACCAAGATTATGAGCTTCAAGGTTACTGTGATGGGTGATGTGAAGAATCCCGGCACCCAGACTTATCAGGGTGAGCGTCTGACAATCCTTGAGGCTCTGGGTAGGGCAGGAGACCTGAATAACAGTGCGCATCGTGACCATATCCTGGTGATACGTGAGGAAGGTGGCAAACGTGTAACATACGAGGTGAATCTTTTGGATCAGCAGAGCATTTTCAGTTCACCTGCCTATTATCTGCAGCAGAATGACGTAATCTATGTTCAGCCCAACAAGAGCCAGCGTGTTAAGGGAAGTACCAGCTACACATGGCTGACGGTAGGAAGTACCGTTGTAGGTATTGTGGTTTCTGTAGTATCCCTGATTGTTGCACTTAAGAAATGATGACAAACAGTATGGAAAATAGAGTAGCAGGATTGCAGGGCGGTCCCCGTCAGCGCATGGGAGGTAGGAAAACAGAGGAGATGTTCTCTCTGCGTGATATCTTGGACATCTTTCTGGACAACTGGAAGTGGTTCGTCCTTTCTGTCATTGTTTGCGTAGGTCTTGCCCGTTTATATCTGGCAAGTCAGTCTTACGTGTATCAGCGTCAGGCTGTGATGTTGGTGAAGGATGATGCCAGCGGTGCGGGCGGAAGACGTTCCAACATCAGCACCGATGCGTTGATGCAGTTAAATGGCGTCCTGGCCGGTACCAGTGTCAAGAATGAAGTGTATATCCTGCATTCATTCCAGCTCTCACAGGAAGTGGCAAGAAATCTGCACCTCGATGTGATGTATAATTTCAAGAAAGGGCTAAGGAATATCTCCCTGTACGACAACCGTCCTGTAACAATTGACTTCCTGCAGCCATTTACGGCTCCTGTTACCTTCAGTATGGATATCAAGAGCGCTCAGGAGTGTTCTATCTATGATGTTAAGATGGGATCGCCCATGAAGGATTCTTCTTATACAGGCAATGTGCGTATGGGACAAACGTTACAGACTCCGTTCGGTCAACTTGTCGTTACACCTATGACAGAGAATCTGAAGGAGTTCATCGGTAAGACGATAACCGTAACCCGCATCAGTATAGACGATGCTGCTATCATGATTATGAATAAATGCGGTAGCGGTGAACTGGACAAGGAGAGTACTCTTGTACGCATCACTTGCAACGACACCAATATACAACGTGCTGATGATATCCTGTCAGGACTCCTTGATGCTTACAAACAAAGTATTATTGAGGATAAGAACCAGATAGCACAGAGTACAGCAGCCTTTATAGATTCCCGCATCCAGCTGATACATCAGGAACTTAGTGATGTGGAGGGTAAAATGGCAGAGTTCAAACAGAATAGCGGCCTGGTAGATATTAAGGCTAACTCCGAGGCTTTCCTGACTCAGAGTACTTCTGCACGTCAGCGTACCTTGCAGGCAGAGATGCAATATAGCATGGTAAAGTATCTGGTGGATTATCTGACAGAGAACAGCAAGGGAAACAGCCTTATCCCGACTATGGGCGGTATCAATGACAACGGCATCCAGGCACAGATTAGTCAGTATAACGAGTTGATGCTGAACCGTAACAGGTTGGCAGAGAATACTAGCGAGACAAGTCCTACCATCAAGGAAATGGACAGTAATCTGTCTCAGATGCATGCTACCGTATTAACTTCTCTTAAGGGCTACACGTCCAGCCTGAAGCTGCAGCTCGACAAAGCCCGGGTTGAGGAGCAGGGTATCAATGGTACCATCAATGCCGTACCTCAGAAGGAAAAACAGGTGATTGATATTGCCCGACAGCAGACAATCAAAGAAACACTGTACACATTCCTGCTTAACAAGCGCGAGGAGACAGCCCTCCAGTTGGCCATCACAGAAGCCAACATACGTATTGTGGAGCATCCTTTCGGGAGCAGGGTTCCCGTTGCACCACGTAAGGCTGTTATCTCTCTTCTTGCCTTGATAATGGGTGTTATCATTCCCTTTGCATTCTTCCAAATCAAGGAGATGCTTAATATGGGCGTGCGTGGGCGTAAGGATATTGAGAGCTACACTACTATCCCTATTTTGGGAGAGATTCCTCATCGTAAGAGTAGTATCAGTGATTCTGACATTGTCGTTTCTGAGCAGACCGAGGATGTGATAGGAGAGGCTTTCCGCCTGTTACGATTCAGTATGTCGTTCATCAACAGGGATGCACGTGTTATCATGTTCACCAGTACGATGCCTGGCGAGGGTAAGACGTTCATCAGCCGTAATTTTGCCGCAACTTTAGGTATGGCGGGCAAGAAAGTGGTGCTGGTGGATACCGATATCCGTAAGCGTACTCAGAGCAAGCTCTCTTCCAAGGGAAGAAGTCAGGGCCTCACATCTTACCTCTCTGGTGCTGTGGATGATATTACAACTCTGGTGGTAAGACAGGATGAATCCTGCAACTTGGATATGCTGCCAGCAGGTATTACGCCTCCTAATCCAGCCGAGTTGCTGATGAGTGACCGCCTGGAGCAGTGTATGGAAGAGTTGAAGAAGCACTACGACTATATCGTTGTGGATAATGTTCCCGCGCAGGTAGTTGCCGATGCTGGTATTGTGAACAGAATAGCCGACCTTACCATCTATGTTGTTCGTGAGGGTAAGATTGACCGCAGGTATCTGCCCGAATTGGAGCGCCTGCATCAGGAGGGCAAGTTCAATCATCTGTGCGTTGTGCTGAATGACTGCCAGAGTCGCAACAAGAAGTATGGTTACGGCTATGGTTACGGCTATGGTTACGGCTATGGTTACCGCGACGATTCAAATAAGAAGTCGTGGTTAGCCAAGCATTTTACCCATTCATCCAAAAAGAATTAATTATACCCCTTGAATTTGCGCCATGCAAATTGGGTAAGGCGGTACCAGGGGTTCCATAGAACCTCCCTGTGGTAGTGTGATATAAAGCGCCAGTTGCGCAGGGTCATCTGCCAGAAGTTACCCCATTGACTTTCCTTGAGGTGGTTGCGCTCGTCGGCATGTCCGAAGTTTCCTGCCTGCAGAATCTCTGATAGCAGGAAGCGTCCTTCCTGTTCGTCAGGGGGCAGTATCATCCTGTCTTCCTGAAGTCCGAACACCTCCTGCAAAACGTACATTAGGGCACGGCAAAAGCGTTCCATGTGCAGATGCTTTACCATTTGGACTGTCTCGCTGATATGCTGGGGTGCATCTTCGCACTGGAGCAGATAATAGTAATCCATTACCTGACGGAGTCCAATGCCCTCGTTGAACAGGTGGCGGTATATATGCGTCAGCTGGAACACCATGTTAACCTGTGTGGTGGGTAGCCTCATCTCGCCCTCGTCTGTGTTGACGGGTGTGTTGGAGAATATCTCTTGTGCATGCTGTTCAAAGTAGCGCTTCAGCCGTCTGTTGTCGAAGAGGTTAGACATAAAGCTGGGTAGGGTATGAACCTCTATGCAACAGTCTTTCTTTATAGGGAACTCCATCTCCACCCATTGGATTCGTATCTTCGGGAAGAATTTCCTGACGTAGCTGATAATCTTCTCGCGCGAACCTTCCAACCAGATATCCACATCCCCTGAGTGTCGCAGAAGCGGGTCGGGGTAGAGTAGGGCATTCCCCTGTCCTTTCAGTATAACATTCCTGAAACCAGCCTTCAGGAATTTCTTGCTGGCCCATACGGCGTTATGGTTGGCTTCCCTGCTGTCATGCCTTATTTTCTCGGTAGTAGCCAGCCAGTCCACGAAGATCTTTCTTGGCGGGCGCTGCTCGGCAGGAAGTCTGTCGAGGGCAGCGAAGAGGGGGCCTGCAATGGTATGGCTGTTGGCCATGCGGAACAAGAACTTCCATTCCTGTTCCGAAGGAATGTAGGGCAGACTGTCAGCGTTCCCGACAGATACCTTTGTTAGGTCAAGGAATAGTTGCAGGTTTTTGTCCATCTTTTGTTAGAATTTCTTTCCGAAAATGATACTTATAAAGGTCATGACGAGCACTTTGCAGTCAAACCACCACGAACGGTTCTTCAGGTAGTACAGGTCCAGCTCCAGACGACGCAGCATCTTCTCCATGGTGTCGGTGTATCCGAAATTAAGTGTCGCATAGCTGGTGACCCCGGGTCTGATCTGATACAAGAAGGCATATCTTGGGTCGTGTTGCATAATCTGGTCTATATAGAACTTCCTTTCGGGACGGTAGCCGATGAAAGCCATGTCGCCATTGAATACATTCCATAGCTGTGGCAGTTCATCCAGATGATGTGTCCTAAGGAACTTGCCAACCTTCGTCAGACGCGGGTCTTCGTTTCCGTTGGCGTGACTAAGTGCCGGACCGGATTTCTCTGCATCGGTTCGCATAGATCGGAACTTGTAAATGGTGAAAGGACGTCCGAATCTGCCTATTCTCTCCTGCTTATATATGGCTGGTCCGCCATCTTCCAACTTTATCAGTATGTAGCATAGAACAAACAGTGGTGAGAAGATAACAAGGCAGCAGCCAGAGGTAAGTAAGTCAAATGTTCGCTTTGTCGTCCGTCCGAAGCCCGTCATACCGTCTGCTATGAACTCCTGTGTGTCGCCAGAAAGCATATCGGATGTGAGCCCCATGGTACCGAAGTTCTTGATTTTCCTGTTCAGGGTTTCCGTGGGGATGTTGGCTTCCCATGCCTCACGTCCATATTTCTTGTTCCATTGTTCGTGGGCATAGTTGGCCTCGTACTTTGCTATGCACCAGTCTATGAAGAAGGCGCCTAATGTCCATATTAATATGTCCAGGAAGAAGGTGACGGTTTTTCCTATGCCGTAAGAAACGCAGGCCAGATTAAATAATGTAAAGCCAATAATAATCAGCGTGATGGTCAGCGTGATATACTTCTCGGGCATTCCGGTACGGATAAGACGGTGCTGCAGTTGGTTCTTGTCAGGCGTCAGCAGGTCTCTGTTTTCCAAGACACGACTCTTCAGTACACGAACAGCCTCCAGTATAGGAACAATGGTAATGCCTATGCACACCATGACAGCCTCTTCAGGCAGACGGGTTCCACATTGTCTTGTCAGGCCTATTGCCAGATAGCTGAGTATATAGCCCAGGATGTAGTTTCCGGAGCTACCCATCAATGTTTTCTCCCACTTCTTGAGGAATCTCTTGCAGATGATAAAGGGCAGTGTTACGCCAATGACTGTTGAGGCTATTATAGTGCTTATGGCAAAGTTACCATAAATGCTAAGAATAAGGAAGAGAAACACGAGTAAGGCGCCTGTTCCTGTGGTAAGTCCGTCGGGGCTGTCGGTCATGGATGGCAATTCTGTCAGATACATTGCCACAAAAATGGTAAAGGGCATACCCACCCACATGGGGATTTGATGAATACCGAAGAGCCCGTATAAGTTGTTTATCCATAGCCCCGATGCCGGAAACATGGCTGCAACTAAGAAGAGAACCAGAAACTTGTTCCAGGATCCTGTTCCATGAAGGTCATCCTTCACCCCCATAATATACAGCAGAGCCCCTCCTACGATAATCTGTAGGATACGCATGGTGGTTGGCTCTACCTGTTGTCTCAGTTCCTCCATCCCCAGCATGTGCGGGAGTACCATGGTGATACACATGGAAATGAGTATGATGGGGAATAGTGACAGTCCGCCCATCTCCATTCCCATGGCCTCATCCTCTTTTTGTCTCAGATAGACATTCCCATTATAGCTGATGATTCTCATCTTGGGTATGATGAACATACTAAGCAAGAATGCGATAGTAAAGGGGATGGCTAAAATAATGAATATATCGTTCATTTGTGTAATATGTTTTTGAGTTTATATTTTAACATGTCCCATGCTTTGGGTATGAGTCTCTTTATGAGATAGAAACGAGAGGGCTTGAATCCATTGTCACGTAGGGCACGGAGAATGTTTCTATTGCCTTTAATGATGTTCCGGATAGAACCTGTGCTCTCTCCTCCCATTCTCATCTTCACGAAGTAGCGGTCCAGATAGGCATTCCTAATCTGACCTTTCTCTATGAAGCGGAGCATCAGTTCGAAGTCAGCGGAAATGGCATATTGCAGATTAAAGCCTCCAAAGCGTTCAAACCAGATACGCTTGGCATAGAAGGTAGGGTGGGCAGGATGCCATCCGCGCAGGAAGGCTCCGCATTCATGCTGTGAGCCCTTCCATATACGTATTGTGTTGTTTTTGTTCTTGACGTCAATGAATACCAGATTGCCATAGATGCAATCCACTTTTTTCTGTTCAAAGGCGTTGACGATGTCTTCAACCACACGCTCATCGTGATAGAAATCGTCAGAGTTCAGTACGCCTATCACATCTCCGCTGGCCATCTTAATGCCTTTATTCATGGCATCGTAGATACCCTTGTCCGGTTCGCTGATCCAACGCATACGTCCCTCGAAGCGAGGTTCGTACTCGCGCACAATGTCCATCGTTCCGTCCTTAGAGGCACCATCCACTATGATACTCTCTATATCGGGATATGTCTGTGCCAGAATGCTGTCCAGCGTATCTCGCAACGTCTTGGCGCTATTGTATGTTGCAGTTATGACTGATATTTTCATACGATAATCTTTTCCAACTGTTCACGGGTATAACGATCGCTTTCGCAATATAGTTTCTTCTCATGTTCCAGTATCTGGTCTATGGTCCAATAGAACTTAATGACTTTTGCTGGAACTCCACCGCAAATGCAGTATGGCGGCATGGACTTGCTAACGACAGCACCTGCTGCCACTGTGGTTCCTCTTCCAATTGTCACTCCCGATAGGATTGTAACATTACTTCCAATCCATACATCTTCCTCAATTGTCACATCGTGGTCATAACCATTAGGCTTGTTTTCTTCCGTAATGTCGCTTACGAACATCCCCACTTGTCTGGCATGGTTGCCTGTCTGTACGTTTAGCCCGCAGCCTATTCGACCCCCTTTTTTAACGAGGAATTTTGCATTAAGTGCCCAAATGGTAGCATTGTTGAGGGCTCCGTCGCTGTATATAAATATATTCTTGGGGTTGATGATGTTCATGGGCGGGGTAAAACTTGCACCAGTGCACAGGTAACCGAACTGAGACCGTGCATAGCCAAACCGACTTCTGTATCCGAAATACAGACCTCGGATAAACCTGTTGTTTTTTATGGTTTGTTTTATGGTGTTAATCATCTCCTGTCCTCCATATGTTTATGAGTTGGGGCCATATTTTCTCTGTCATGTATGTGTTATACAGTTTCTTTTTGGCTTTTTCTGTCAGTTGTGTCCTGAATGCTTCGTCGGTATACAACTTGTTTATTGCCTTTACCATTTCTTCTGTATTTTGGGCAGGGAAGCAGATTCCTGTCGTCTCGCCTTCATAATCCAGTATTTCGGGGATGGCTCCTACGTTCGAGGAGGCTACGGCACATCCGCAGGCCATAGCCTCCAGAATGACATTGGGAAAAGCTTCTGTATAACTGGGGAAAAGGAACGTGTCTGCCTGCAGCATTTCTGTTACAACTTTCGTGTAAGGAATTTCACCCACAATGCTTAGCCACTTTCCGTTTTCTCTTTTTGTGGCAAGAGACGATAGCTTCGTATTCATCTCGTCTGAGCATTTGCCAATAATCCTGAGGGAGAGACCTGGTACTTGACAACAGCCCTCTACCAGTTCCTTTACGCCCTTTGTCGGAATTACATGACCGACAAACACTGCGATGTTGCGTTTTTGCTCAAACATTCCTTCCTGTTTCTCCAACTCTTGCATAAACATATCGGGAATGGGGTTGGGAATGTACGCAATGTTCTTGTATTGTAGGCTGATTAACGTTTCGTACGATTTCCCGTCTATCACAATCACCTTGTCTGCAATACCTAACAATTTTCTCAGCAGTTTACATTCAAAGCCATTCTCATCCACAATGCCGGGCACTCTGCCAAAATGTAGATGCACGATACTTCGTATACCTCTTCTTCGGGCTGCTTGGGCCAGGATGATATCTTTTATGAAACCCAGGTGACCGCTTGTGCAGATGTGTATCACGTCGGGTTTTTCCGTACTCATTTTGTAGAAAGCCTTTATGACGCACTTTCCTACCTCTTTTATACCTGTATAGTACCTGCGGAATCCTCCTACGGTATACTCCTCGATGTGTGTGTGCCTGTCAAAGGATACGGGTACAATATCAATACTGTTCCCGGTCTTTTCGTTGTAGGCCATGATATTGCGTGCCCAAGTTCCTATGCCGCTGCTAACGACATCCGGAGATTCAATGTATGGAGTGCAGAAAAGTACTTTCATAACATCAGTCTTTCCAATATGAGTTGTTAGTATGATATGATACTCTTTTCTCTGGCGGCGGTGGCGTCATATAGTCTTCTCCATACTGAAGGGTAAGATATGTGTCGTAATCGGCAAAACCGCTATATGTTTTTCCCTCAAAAGATGTTTCTGTAAGATTACAGAACAGACTTTTGGGAAATGGTTTCTTTGCAAGTAACCCTTGGCAGCATTCGTAAATGCGACAGTACCCTTTGCCGTTATGCTGCTGTATGAAACTGTCAACCTTCATGGCATGTTTGTGGGGGTGATGGAAAAGACTCTTTATGAAGACAAGCGCTATGTTGTTATACCATTTGTGGCTTCTTGAGAACTTGATGCTTGCCAGCCTTAGTTGGTGAATCATACGTAATCTCTTGCGGTTGAAACTGTTCCATGCAAGGTTGTCGTCTGGTACTTCGTCAACAGGGAATACGTCTATGCTGATACCAATATTGTGCTGTTTGTTTTTCTTTTCCTTTACAAGAGTCCTGCAGTCATAAACTTTAGCAAAGCAAATGCTCCAGTCTTCTGTCCGGCTGAGTGATGCCATCTTGTATTTGTCGAGATAGACATCGGGGAATAGAGCGTCAAACCGGTCAAAGTCCTCCCTGAGCATATATATATCGATGTCATCGTCCCAAGGGATGTATCCTTTGTGACGAATGGCTCCCAGCATGGTTCCACAGGATAGAGAGTAGCGGATGCCCATTTCTTGGCAGAATGTGTTTACGGCATCTAGTATCTCTAACTGAATTTGCTTGCGTTCTTCTAATCCGATTTCTATCATGGTGGGTGTTACCTGATGTTTATAAATTCACGCAAAAGTGTGGATGATACACCCTCTGTTCTGGGTATCACCACAACTTCTTTGCCGTTTTTCTTGCACCATTCAATGGCTCTTTTAAATCCGTCATGGTTCTGATCTGGCCCAATGGCAAAGATATCGAAATCTATATTCATTATATCCTTGTCAACGTCTTTGTATGTCACTACTTCATCCACAAATCTAATACTGGCCACCATCATCCTGCGCTCGTCTGTGGTGTTTATTATCTTTGTGTTGGGTTTGTATTTCAGTATGTATCCTCCATCCTGAACGGCAGCTATTAAGTAGTCTCCTTTTTCTCTTGCATGTTTAAATAGCATGATGTGACCTATATGCAACAGGTCATAGACTCCGAATGTAAGTACCCTTTTCATTGTATATTAGTTCTTAAACCATTCTATATATTCTTTTGCACACTCACTTATGTTGTATGGACAGTTATCTTTCTTCTTTTCTGCATTTGCAGTAATGGTGTCCTTGTTTACGATAAACTGTCTGATTGCATTTTTGTACTGTTCTTTAGTGTGCCCTGCAGATAGGTAACCGTTCACACCTTCTTTGACAATATCCACAGCTCCGCATACAGGGGTTGAGATAATGGGCTTTCCAGACATGTATGCTTCTATAAGTGTAATGGGCATCCCCTCGTATTTAGACGAGAGACAAAAGGCGTCAGCGCAGGCTAGGTAGTCATATACATTATCTTTTGTTCCTAGAAAGTGAATATTGCTACATGCCTTATCTTTAATTTTTTTTCCCAAGGCAGAGTCAAATCCGTCTCCGATAATTGTTAGAACAAGTTTCTCTCCTTCCTGTATAAGCTCGTTAAAACTATCTGTCAGAAGAATTTGATCTTTCATGGGTTGACAACGAGCAATGTGAATAAAAAGAATATGCCCTTCTTCTCCTCTGTAGGTTTGCATTTCCTTTCTGACATCTTTTATTTTGTCTGATAAAGCGGGCAATGCTCTTCCGTTTCGAATAAGCCTTTGTTTGAGTCTTGGGTGCGAAGTGCAGAACTGCTGGTAGTTGGTCTCTGAGATAGTGATGAACTTACATCTACCTAGAAAACCGCTTAGTCTTACTTGCAAGCCTGACCATCCGTGTACGTAGTTTAAGCAGACATCACTATGTATAGTCATGTAGAATTTATACCTATGTCCATATAACAGGTTGGCCAGTAGCATGGTATATCTGGCATGGCTGTGTATATGAACTACGTCAGGGTTAATTTTCTTAACCCATTTGCAACATTGCAGGAGTTGCTTTATACTGCCGCCCAATGGCATCTTTGCTTCAATCACCTTTACGCACTGGCTTAGTTGAGGCAGATAGAAGTGTTCCTTGTCCTTTAGTATCAGGACTGTAACGTCTTCTGTCTTCGACATTTCGTTGCAGAGGTCCACCACCAATCTTTCTGCTCCTCCTGATGCCAATGTTTGTATCACCTCTAGAATTTTCATAGGGATTCTGATTGTTACATGGTGTTGGCATTGGCATTGAAGCTGTCTATGGTGTAGAGCGAATATGCCATGTTGAATATATTTGAGATTAGGAATGCGAACATTGTAGCCTTAAAGTATATGCTGCCCGAGTAGTTCCTAAGGAATATCATTGCAAATATGGTAAGCGGAAAGAGGGAGGCATCCCAGAAACGTTGCGATAGGTAGGCAGAAACATTGTTGTTAAAGAACAGACAGGAGATGTAGATGAATACATACGTCAGCATCAGCAGATGCTTTTCCATATAGCTGGTCTCAACTTTTTCTATCAGAATCTTCTTTATGCCAAAGAGGAATACCATCATAACGGGTAGTCTGTTGACAATTAACTTCAGTATTCCATTTATATTTATTTCAACTCTGAAGCTGGATTCAATATAATTTACAGCTTTCTCCTGTATCGTCTCATTGTTACCTATCAGACCGATAAAACTCGCAGACAAATCCTTTGTCATTTCGTATAGGAGTGGGAATGCCAGGAGTGTGAGGATAATCATTGTCAATGACTTGGCTCCGGGTATGAACAACACCAAGGATAACAATATGAATGCGATTATTGTTGAGTGGAAGAATACTGATATCGCTAGCATGATGATACCCAGAATTAGTTTCTTTAGCATATGGTCTTCTGCGGCTTTGAATATTAGAACATAGCCGTAGAACATTAGCATGAACCCCAGTGTCTGTCTTAGGTTTGGGAAATAGTTCAGTAGAATTAATGTAAAGACAAGGAAGGAAAAGTCCAAATCGCTCTTTATTTCGTCCATTATCAAGAATAAAAGGAATGATGCTAGACCCCATACGCAGAAACGCCATACATAGTAGTTTTTGGGCAGTCCTTTAATAAGCATGACATATACATCCTCGAAATGAATTGGTGTGCTGGATGTGACATTCATGTCATATATCACTTGATTATGCAGGAAGTCGCCTCCCACACACCCAAACGTACAGAACAATATGGTCAGAATGAGCATCCTGTACCAGAAAGAACGAGGCTTGTAGAAAAAGTATTCTTCCTTTTCGTAGTTAAAGTCAGCATATAGTCTATCGTAAATATTTACCTCCCTATAACTCAACAACAGCATTACCATCCATGCAATTACTGTCAGGGCTTCGTGTAATAAGGAAACGGAATAGAACATATATAGATATTATTTTTTGTATGCCAACTTGATTAGTATAAATGCACTCAGTATAATCTCGGGTGTTGTGAGTAGAAATAGGGTCATGCTGTACCATATCAGCATGTTACTACCTGTCCATAGATGGCAAATACCCCAAATTAAAGCCACGCGGGCTATGTTCAGTCCTATCTCTAGGTTTAAGTAGTTCAATGTCTTGGATAATAGAGTTATCATTCCAAGAAAACAGATTGCTCCCGTTTGAATAAGAAGTATGAGTAGCACTTGTGAAGCGTATACTCCTATATCTTCGTAGATGTACCGTACGCATGCCGATGAACATATGGCAGTAATCAGTATCATGCCAAAATAGGGTGGGGCATAGCTGAGTAACTTGTGCAGGTAAGCCTTTATCTCTGGGATATTCTCGCGTGAGAATTTCGCCAAATAGAAGTTGTAAAAGGTGGATTTGAAGATGTATATTATGCCTATAAAGCCAGAAGCAAATGCTAGAGCTGCCGTGAAGTCTTGATTTTGATTTTTGGTAGAGATTAAGAATAATTTGTCGGAGATGATGAACAGCACACCTGTCAGCCAGGCTTTCAGCGAATAAGTGGCAAATGCCATCAATTTCTTCTTCTCTATTTGCTTGGGTCGGACATGATGTATAAGCCTTAGTGTGTAATCTTTTATATCTACAACGAACGGGAATACAAATATAAGCATCAGCAGCAGACTATTCTCTTCGGTGTTGGTTATTATAATATAGAACAATGCTATTATGCGCAACAGAAAGGCAGAAAGGGATACTCTTAGCATATATTTGTATTGCTTTTGCTGGATATTAGCTCCTTTATTATATAGGAAGATGCTAGAAACTATCACACTTATGGCAAAACATAGCCTTTCCGAAAAACTGAGACTTGTTAATTTTAGCAATTCAAACACGAAGCCTTGTGGCAGGATGCAGCATACAAGCAGAATGATATTTAATAGTGTAACCAGAGAATAGTAGATATTCATCGCTTGACGGCCATTCTGTTTGGCAAAATAATATAAAGCTAGCACGAAGCCTATCTGTACGGTATTGGTGGCAAATAGCACCATTTGGAAGATGTACACAAAGTTTGTGTAAGTGTTTGGGCTGAGAATTTTGGGGAGGAATGCATTGACAAGGAAAGAAGAAATACTGAATACAACGTTTGCGATTAGAAAGAATATGATGTCTTTCTTCAGAAAACTTGTAAATTTATCTTGAATCCCTTTCAATGTTATTAGTTGTTTAGCTTGTCGGATAGAGGAGACTCGAACTCCCGACCCCTACGTCCCGAACGTAGTACGCTACCAACTGCGCTACTATCCGAATGCAATGTAATCTTAAATTGCGGTACAAAGATACGAATAAGTGAGCGGAATACAAAATAAAATCACTTTTTATTTTTGTTCCCGAACGAGAGTATCTTCGAGGCAATAGCCTCAATTATACGAATAAGTGAGCGGAATACAAAATAAAATCACTTTTTATTTTTGTTCCCGAACGAGAGTATCTTCGAGACGTGGTCTCAAAGTTTCGAAAAATCGGGAGAGGAAAAAAATGAGGGATATTAGTTGTGAAAATCCTTAAGCTTAATATAAAAGTTCCTTAGTCCTATGTTATAAACTATTTTCATGCTTTGAAAATTTATAATCAAACTTTGAAAATATATAACCAAGCTTTGAAAATATATTTTCAAGCCTTGAAAATAATTATTTTTGGCGTATCAGAATGTTTTATCTGGGCGTATCGGAATGTTTTATCTGGCGTTCCGGGATGTTTTATTGGGGGGGTGTTTTTGTACCTCGCATTAGCACTTTTACTTTGTCCGCGCTACCCTGGTGATGAGCAATTCGGTCTTTGACAACTCCGACGTTACCATCAACCAGAACAAATGGTGCGCCCGTGCTTTTTTGGGGATGCGGCTATAAACAAAAACAGCATTCATCTCTGAATGCCGAATCAACTTGTGCTTATTAACCTAATTTGCTTTTTCTGAAGTGGTGCCACCAGGAATCGAACCGGGGACACAAGGATTTTCAGTCCTTTGCTCTACCAACTGAGCTATGGCACCATTGCTTTTGTTAAGCGGGTGCAAAGGTAAGGACTTTTTCTGTACCTGCCAAATTTTTGGGCACTTTTTTGAATAAAAAACTTAAATTCATTCGTCTGATACGGGCATATCCTGCCCTTGTGAAAAAAAAGAGCCCAATTATTTTGCACTATGCCCATTTCTTCGAACTTTTGCAATGCGTTTCAGATGAGATGGGGGTGTAGTGCCCCGGTTTCTTTCTGTTGCATTCGGATAGTAGTGCAGTTGGTAGCGTACTACGTTCGGGACATAGGGGGCGGGAGTTCGAGTCTCCTCTATCCGACAGAAGTCCGCCCTTCCTCTCTTTTCGGGGGAAGGGCGGACTTTTTCTCTTACTTCAGTAAATCAGCGGGGATGGGAGGCATGGCGCCGTTCTGCGTGCAGACGTAGGCGCTGACCTGGACGGCTGTGCGGTGAGCGTCCGGGACGGACTTGCCGTTGAGGATGCTGCCCACGAAGGAGCCGGTGAAGGAATCGCCTGCGCCGACGGTATCGGCTACCTGTACCTTGGGTGTCTCCTGGAAGGAGATATGGCCGGGTGTGAAGACGTAGCTTCCGTTGGTGCCGCAGGTGAGTACCAGCATATCCAGATTGTACTTGCCCAGGATGAGCCAGCACTTGTTCTCGATGTCAAGACCGGGATAGCCGAACATGCGGCCGATGAGTACCAGTTCCTCGTCATTGATCTTAAGGATGTTGCAGCGCTGCATGGATTCGCGGATAACCTCCATGGTATAGAACTGCTGACGCAGGTTGATGTCGAAGATCTTCAGGCAGTCCTCGGGGGTGGCGTCAAGGAACTTGTGGATGGTGTCGCGACTGACGACATTGCGCTGTGCCAGCGAGCCGAAGCATACGGCGCGGCAGTTGTCGGCTATCTGGGCGATTTCCCCGTCGAAGGGGATATTGTCCCATGCTACATTCTCCTTGATATCATAGGTGGGGATTCCCTGTTCGTCCAGCTGCACCTGTACGGTGCCGGTGGGATAGGGTACACGGGGAAGCAGGTTGTTCAACTCGTGTTCATTCAACGCCTCGACGGTTTCCTCTGCCAGGCGGTCATCGCCCAGCGCGCTGATGGCCAGGGTGTTGTCCATGCCCAGGAACTGGCCGGCATGGTAGGCAAAGTTGGCGGGCGCGCCGCCCAGTTTCTTACCTTCGGGAAGTACATCCCAGAGGACTTCTCCGAGTCCTACTA